>NZ_CALJPG010000010.1 GCF_937980635.1 uncultured Campylobacter sp. | reverse complement strand
GTGATTTTAGAATCGAGCCTGAAATACAAAAGCTCGCGGTTGCTCTGCAATGCCTCTGCGCTTGGATTTAACAGCGAGTGCACGGCTGCGGTGACATCACCGAACGTAAGCTTGCCACTTTTGCGCTGCACTGATTTAAGCGCTTCGGCATAAATTTTAATTAGTCCTGCCAGCTTAGCCGCATATGCCGCATCCATCCACGCTATTTCGCGAGCTATGGCGTCTTTTAGCCTTGCTAGCTCGCCGTCAAGATGCGAAATTTTTTTAAGCTGCGAGCGCGAATAATCGAAACTGCCGTTGGCAAGAGCCGAAAGAATAAAACCCGAGGATAATTTTGACAGATCGCTAACAGGGCTTAGCCCATTTACGGCTCCAGCGCTTACGCCCGCATTTCTCGCCGCTTTTTGCAAGCGGGATAAAATTTCATTTATCTCTGCCAGCGCGGAGCTTACGGGAAGTGTGGGCGGATTTATGCTTATATCGCCTCTCCAAATGCTTTGTAAGCTATTTAAAAACTCGCTCTTTGTCATTCCTGAGTCGCTTACGTAGTCCACGACCTCTCTTAATAGCGCTTCGTTTTTACAAATCGCGCCTAAAAACGCCGCCTGCTGCACGCCCAAAATCCCTTCATCGTTTTCAAAGCTTGGATCAATGCCGCTGTTTAACGCAAAGGAGCGCAGAGCCTTTGCAAAAAACGCATCAAAGGTAAAGACGTTTAGGCTCTCGCTTAAAAATTTCGGGCTCAGTCGCTCTTGAGCTGCCATAACTTCATCCACGCTTAGCCCTAAATCAGCGCAAATTTGCTCCAGCTCGGCGCTAGGCTTTAGCGAGCCATCCTGAAAAAGCAGCAAATTTTGAAATTTCTCCACGATACGCGTTTTCATCTCAGCAGCCGCTTTTTTAGTAAAGGTAAGCGCTAAAATTTCATTGATCGGCTCGCCTTTTAGCACCAGCTCGATGAACCTTACTGCGAGATTGAAGGTCTTGCCGCTGCCTGCGCTTGCTTCAAGCGCCAGATAATTTTCAAATTTTGCCATCAATCTGCCCCTTGCAAATGATTTTATAATCGCAGTATTCGCAACTTTGCACCGCTTCCGTGCGCATAAAAGCGACCTCGCTTGCAAATTCCTTGCCGATAGAGCTTAGCGTCTCGCGCAGATTTTCTAAGCTAGGCGTTTTATCGCTAGGAGCCGCAAACGCGCAATCTTTTAGCGACAGATAGGCACATTCGCACTCTTGGGCTAAAAGCGCGCGATAAAACGTAAGCTGAAATTTTTCCATATGCTTTTTAGCTGAACCGCGTTTGTAATCGATGATGAACTTCCGCCCTGCCTTATCTTCGTCGATGCGGTCGATCCGCCCGCTCAGCCGCACTCCGTCAAGCTCGCCTTTTAGCGATACTTCACTACCGCTAAAGCTCCAAATTTGCTCATGCCCTTCTAAAAGCCTAGCTAGCTTTTCTACAGCTTTTAGCTCAAGCTCCGCATCAAAGCGCGCGATGCCTGCTTCTCGCGCAAGCTGCGAATAAATATAGCGAAATTTTTCCATACTAAATTTCATCCCCGCTCGCTCATATAAACGCTGAAAACTTGTATGTAAAATTTTGCCTAAAAGCGCATTGTCCTCGCCAAATTTTAGCCCCTCCCTCAGCCCAAAAACGTAGCGGTAATAATACTTCCTCTTGCATTCTAAAAACGTATCCAGCCGCGAAAACGATAGCTCCTCGGCAAAAAAATCATGGCGAGCCACGGGATCTTCTTGTCCGCATAAGGCGGGCTTAAATTCCTCTCTCCCAAAAAGTCGCAAATAATCCTCCTGCGAAAATTCCGCGTCTTGTTGTACTTCAAAGCTTTTCAAAAACCGCGAAAGCAATTTCTCGACGCTTTGCAGATAGCAAATCGCGCTTTTTTTAGCGCCTCTTAGCAAGCCGTCGTAGTAAAATCTTTGTAAATTTTCGCGGTCTGCGTGGCTGATGAGCCCTGCTCTAGCGCGCAAAGCGGAGTTTAAAAACATCTCTCCGCTACTGCGCTTAGGCACCAGATCATCGTTAAAATCAGGAATTATCACGCCGTCAAATTGCAGTCCGCGGCTCTCTAAAAGCCCCATTACCGTGACCTTTCCGCCACGAACATCGTCGAGCTTGATGCGCGAAATTTCTAACAAAAAAAGATCGATCAGATTGCCTAAGCTTAGGTTTTCGTCCTTAAATTTTCGAAGCAAAATTTTAATTAGATATAGCGTCTCTTTTAGCTTTTCTTGCAACAGCGCGTCGCTAATTTTAGGTAAACAGGCAAGCTTGGCAATTAGCGCTTCGAAATGCTCGAAGCTTACTTGCTTTGCAAAATCGCGTGCGAACTCGCCAAAAAGCGCCTCATCCACGCCCACACTCGCAAAAAACAGATCAAGCTCCTGCGGGTTTGAGCGCTGCGGATACTCATCTGCGCCCTCGCGCATTTTAGAGCACCTAAAGCGATCGCGCCGCTCAGGGCTTTTTGAATGCCAATCTTCTTCCTCAAGCTCTATATGCTCCCGCTGCATAGAGTATTTTGGGCTCTCTTGCTGCTTTAAAAACTTTTTTTGTTTTGCACGAGCCGAATAATCGTGCTGCTGCGCACACTCCAAAGGCTCTTGCAACTCTGCAACATCCAAAGAAAAGCTTTGCCCGTACGCGCCATCCGTGCGTTCCGCCGAAATTTCGCGCAGAATTTCAAAATTTTCCGTATTTTCAAACGCCCCTGCAGACATAAAATTTAAATCCGCTTTAGAATTTGAAAAAATTTCGCAATCAAGCTCGAAATTTTGCTGTGCTAAATTTTGCGAAATAGAATTCTCCGAAGCAAAATTCCCAAGCGCTAAATTTTGCTGTATCGCGGAATCCCCCGTATCCAAAAATTCTCCGTCCGGGCTTTTGAATGCGCGGTAATCTACGCCAAATTTCGGCATGAGCGCTTCTTTTAAGCACTGTGAAATTTTCTCTAGCGTTACGTAAAATAGGCTATCTTTAAGCTTCTCGCCCATCGCGAAATTTAGCATGCGGTGCGAGCCGCGAGCCTTTGCGATGCGCTCGTCATAAAGCCGCAGCGTGCCGGCAAAGCTCTCGTCGGGCAAAATCACCGCGATGCTCTCCGGCGCGATGCCCGCGCGCACAAAGGATGAAATTTTTTCAAAAACGTAGCTCGCCTGCAAGCTTCGTAGCTCAAAGCCTCTACACACAACCGCTCCGCCCACGCCTAGCGGCTCGCGGCTTAAAATTTCACCCGTACTAAGATTTACGCGGTATGCAAAACCTGGCTCTAGACTTATGCCGCAAAGCTCCTCCACCGCGCGCACGGGCTTGGAATTTAAAGTCGTGGCTCTAAAGTTCAATACAACCTCGCTAAGCTCCGCAGCGCGCTTAAAAACCTCGAACTCAAATGCGCTAGGATTGCCGTCGATGTTAATTTCTATCCGCTCAAATCCGCGCAGATAGGATTCGTTTAGCTCATAAAGCGCGGGCAGCGTGATCTCGTCGTAAAATCCATGCTCGCGCAAAATCCTTGCATACGCCCCCGCTAGCTCTCGAAGAATTTCAAAATGCTCGGCGTACCACGCGTAGGTGTCGCTAAGATCGAGCGCATCGATACTTACGCGCTCCGTCGCAAGCTCCTTGAAAAAGCCGAAAAGATACTCGCGGTTGCGCATAAACTCGTAAAGCTCGCTAGGGAATTTCAGCCTTTCGCCCGCGCGCTTGCTCTCGCTCACCGCCTGCTTCATAAAAAGCGCGCGATCTATCTCGCCGCAAGCGACAAGATCCGGCACAAAAAGCGCCTTTTCGTAGAATTCCGCCAACGTAATCCTTGGCGCCAGCACGCCGCCACTCTCGCTTTGTAGTGCCGCGCGTAGCGCACGCGAGCTGGTGTAGACAAAGAGATTTTTAGAGGGCAAATTTTTCAAAACAAATCCTTTATGGGCGATTCGCAGAACGCGGAATTTTGCGATATTTTAGCAAGAAAATTTTAGTTTCGCCTTTTAAGCAAAGAAGTTTTTAAAAAGCTTGAGAGGCTAAATTTTATCAAGTCAAATTTAGCAAATTGGACGAGCGTAAAATTTTAATCTATGGCGCTTTGGCGCGGAATTCTACCTCGCTCCGCATTAATCGCGGCATAATTTAAACGCAAAATTTTACGAATAAAATTCCTTAAATTACAAAGCGGCAAAAACGCGATCAAATTTAAGCAGGCTCAAGCTCGATCTTGTATCCCAGGCTTGGGACGTTTTTTATGATTTCGCCACCCACTTTATCGCGGATACGCTTGACGAAGGTACGAAGCGCCGTATCACTCACGGCTCCTTCGGTCCAGACGTAACGCTTGATCTCCTCGTAAAGCACCAGCTCGCCCACGCGACTGGCTAGCAGCGAGACAAAAGAAAGCTCCTTTTTAGTAAGCACGATCTGCTCGCCATCCTTCAGCAAAATACGGCGAAGCCCGTCAAATACGTAGCCTGCGCCCATATTTACGACTCGCACAGAGTCCAGCTTAGACTTCATCAGTGCACTTATCTCTAGCACAAATGCGGCGATATCTACCGGCTTAAAGTAATACCGCTCGACGCCAATCTCCATAACGCCTTTTAGCTGCTCCTCCCTACTGAAGCCGCTAAGCACCACGATAGGGGCATGCGGAAAGATCTGCTTAATCTGACGTATCATCGCTAGCCCATCTTCAATCGGCATTAGAATGTCGGTAATGACGAGATTAGGGCTAAATTTTTTGAATTTTTTTACACCTTCAAGCCCGTTTTGGGCATTGTAAACGTTGTTAAAAATACCCTCAAACGCCTTATGCAGCGAGGCTAGTAATTTAGTATCATCCTCGACTAGCAAGACGTCCAGCTCTTTTAAAGCGCAGCTCATAGCAGACCCCTCAAGGCGAAATTTCAAACGAAATTCTTTCAAATTTTCTCTTTTATTGAGCTTAAAATAATGTTAAGTTAAAAATTTAATTTCATAAAGTAACACAACTCTTATTTTAGGTGCAAATATGGGCGGGATTAAAAAACAGGCGTGAGTAAAAACTGTAGCCTAGGAATGGAGCAAAAATTTAAAGTAACGCGAGCTAAATCTTATCGGTGTGAAAGAGATTTAAAAGGGGTTGAAAGTAAAATTTCAAAGCTGGCGCAGGTAAAATTTCACTACGCGGCGGAGTGGAATTTTATTTTAGGCAAATGGCTTTTAGAGGGAAATGAAACAGCGCTGATAAGATTTTAGTGGATAAATGGCGCTAGATAAAATTTTACGGGCAGCAAAGCGTTTATTGGCATAACTTTGACGGCAACAAGACGACTTCTCAAATTTAAATGGCTTAAGACTGCGCGAAATGTACCGCAGGATCTGTTTTGAAAGGGCTAAGTGCACCAAGTCCAATTTTTAAATTTAAAACGCATGAAATTTAGCCGCGCGTGCGCTTAAAAGCTATGTGGAAGCAAAATCGCACAAATGAGAAGTTACGGCGCGCAGCCAGTTTAAATTTAAAATCGCGACTAGCGCAGATCCGTTTCATCCAAAAAGCTGCTTAATCCAAAATCACCGCGGCAATCCTAAGTCCGTAAAAGCGTGCTTTACACGCTACTCTAGCCTGCAATTATCCAGGCTGCGACAGGCTTTAAATTTACGACGCAAAGACCGCATTAAAATTTAAAGCTTGTCGTAAATTTAAAATTTTACCGCAGGGCCGCGGTAAAATTTCATGCAGGCAAAATTTCAAAAATCATAAAATTTCAAGAAATTCTTTGAATATATATTTGCTCTCGGTAGGCCCCGCGCTGGCTTCGGGGTGGTGCTGCACCGAAAATACGGGATAGTCTTTGTATCGCACCCCCTCGATCGTGCCGTCGAAAAGATTGCGGTGCGTGATCTCGCAGATCTGCGCGATCGTTTCTGGGACGTTGTAGTTGTGGTTTTGCGCGGTGATCTCGATCGATTTGGTGCGCAGGTTTTGTACGGGGTGGTTTGCACCGTGCTGGCCGAATTTCAGCTTGTAGGTCTCATATCCCATCGCGTTGCTTAGCAGTTGATGACCTAGGCAAATTCCAAAAATCGGCACGCGCGCTTCGACCATCTTTTTGATCTGTGCGATCTCCTCTTTAAGCATACGAGGCTCGCCCGGACCGTTTGATAAAAACACACCGTCGATCTGCCCCTCTTTAAGCTTAGCGATCAAGCTCTCCGCTTTAACATCGTGCGGAAAAACCTCTACTCCGAGCCCTAGATCGCAAAGCTCGTTTAGGATATTTCGCTTGACGCCGTAATCGATCACGGCTATCTTTTTGCCGCAGCTTGCGGGCTGAGTGTAGCTTCCGCGCTCGGCATCCCAGCGACCCGAAGTGTGCTTATACGGCGCCTTCGTGCTTACAATGCTTACGTAGTTGATCTCCTCTATGCGCGCAGACTCGCCAAGAGCCTTTTTAAGAGCCGCCTTATCGCTGATCTCGGTAGAGACGAAGGCGCGCAGACTGCCCTGATCGCGCAGCATCTTGGTTAAAAATCTAGTGTCGATGTCGTAAACGCCGAATTTTCCGTTTTGCAGAAAATAATCTTCTAGGCTCATCTGTGAGCGGAAATTTGAAGGCTCGTTGTTAAAATTTCTTACGAAAATTCCGCTGGCGTGGATTTTAGAGCTTTCTTTGTCGTTTTCGTTGATACCTACGATACCGATTTCAGGCATAGTGAAAATAATAAACTGCCCCGCGTAGCTAGGATCGGAGATGATCTCCTCGTAGCCGGTGGCGGAGGTGTTAAACACGAGCTCGCCGAATGCGCTACCGCCCTTGCCGAACGCCTTGGCTTGCAGATAGATGCCGTTTTCTATGTAGATATACGCGTTCATCACAGCATGCCCCGTTTTCTTAGCTCCTCTTCGTAGAGCTTTTCAAACACCAGCTCGTATTCTTCGGTTCCCGGGATCAGTTTTTGCTTGTAGCCCTCGATCTTTTCATAGACCACATCCTCAATCTTTTGATAATTTTTAAGATATTCGTCGATCGCGTTATAAATTATCGTCTTTAGCCTGTTTTCCGAGACTTTGTAATCGATCAAATTTTTCTTCCAAACGGTTTCTAAAATTTTATGCGATATGGTGCCATAGCGATCCTCGAAATTTAGCTCGAAATCCTCGTCGTTTGCGATGTGGCGTTTGATGAGCCAAAACATATCTTTTTTATTCACGCTCATCTCATCTAGCTCGCTTATGCGCTCATCTATCAGCTCATTTGCGCGCTCGTCTATCGCTCTTTCTTTTTGCAGATCGCCCCTTATGATCTCGTCGGCTTCCTTGGCGACGGGCTCTATGCCTGCACTAAGCGTAACGCAGCCCGAGTTTAGCAGATCCAGCGCTATTTTATGCGCGATATATGGCACGTGTGGTAGTCGTATTCGCATGATCGTTCCTTTAAATTCAGTTCTATGAGCGGTCGCGCCGCCCGCGTTTGCAAACGGCGGAATTTTAAAATTCTTAAAATTCCGCCCGATTTTATAAAATTATCGTGTCGCTTCTTTCGGGACTGGTAGAGATAAAGCCCACCTTCGCGCCGCTTAGCTCCTCTATTTTGCGGATATAATTTTGCGCGTTTTGCGGCAGATCCTCAAATTTTGAAATTCCTTTGACGCTGTCCCAGCCGGGCATCTGCTCATAAACCGGCTCGGCAGCTTCCAAATCGATCGGGAAATAATCGATCTCCTCACCCTTGTAGCGATATGCGCGGCAAATTTTAATGCTCTCAAAGCCGTCTAGGACGTCAAGCTTCATAAGCGCGAGCTTGTCGATGCCGCTAAGGCGCACGGCGTATTTCGTAGCCACTCCGTCGAACCAGCCGCAGCGGCGCGCCCGTCCCGTCGTGGTGCCGTACTCTTTGCCGATCTCGCGCATCGCCTCGCCTTGCGGACCCTTATCCTCGGTAGGAAACGCGCCGTTGCCCACGCGGGTGGTGTAGGCTTTTAAAATTCCCATCACCGTGCCGATATCTTTCGGCGCGAGCCCGAGCCCGCTGCAAGCCCCGCCCGCGATGGTAGTCGAGCTCGTGACGTAAGGATAGGTGCCGTGATCGATATCAAGCAAGCTTCCTTGCGCCCCCTCTACGAGTACGCGTTTATCGTAATCAAGTGCCTTCCACAGCATGTGCGTGGTATCGGCGATGTATGGCTCGAGCGCGCTTTTATAGCGCTTTAGCTCATCGTAAATTTCAAGCTTGCTGGGAATTTTAACCCCCGCTTTTTCAAAAACGCTCTCATGCGAAGCAAAATCGCGCGATAGCGCCTCGGCAAGCCTTTCAGGCTCTAAAAGCTCCACTACGCGGTGTCCCGTGCGCGCGATCTTATCGGCATACGCAGGTCCTATGCCCTTGCCGGTAGTGCCGATCGCAAGCTCGCCCTTGCTCTTTTCGCGTGCCTGATCGATCAGTGAGTGATACTGTAAATTTAAAAACGCCTTCTCGCTTATGAAAAATCTGCCCTTTAAATTTTCAAACTGCGCCATCTCGGTAATCAGCACGTCGGGGTTGATCACGACGCCGTTTCCGATGATGTTGATGATATTTTTGTGAAGCACGCCGCTAGGAACTAGATGCAGCGCAAATTTCTCGCCGTTTATGACGATGGTATGGCCCGCGTTGTGCCCGCCGCTGCTGCGGCATACGAAATCGTAATTCGCGCTTATCATATCTACGATCTTACCCTTGCCCTCATCGCCCCACTGGGCGCCGATGACTACGTCAACTTTACTCATTTTTCATCCTTTTGCATAATTTTTTCTATCAAAGCATCCACTAGCAGCGCAAAGCCGCTGGATTTTAGCCCGTCAATCTCGTAATTTCCGCCGTTACAATACACCGCGCCCGCGTCTAAAAATCTAAAAAATAGCGCGTCGTAGTAGCGCATTTTGGAGTAATACAGCAGCGAAACGCAGATACGCTCGTAATCCACGCCCAGGCTTAAAATTTCATCCAAGCAGGGCTTTAGCTCTTCAGGCACCTGCGCGCGCAGAACCTGTACGTCCTTTAGCGACACGGCGCGAGCCGTAGCGTCCAGCCAAGGCAAATTTTGCTCAAGCAACGTCTCAATCTTGCCCTTTTCAAAAATTTCAAGCGGCAAATTTAAAATTTCGCAAATTCTTTTCGGAATTTCGATATTGCTTAGCTGAAGCGCGGGCATAAGATCAAATTCTTTAAAAAATTCCTGCGCGATTTTAATCGCAAGGGGCAAATTTTTCTCTCCGATCAGCTCCGCGCCGATCTGATAAAACTCGTCGCTTGGGTATTTGAAAGTAGGCTGCACGTAAAATAGCCGCCTTAGCTTATCGTCTTTCAGCCGCTTGCGCACGATACGCACGACGTCCACAGTGCTGTCTGCGCGAAGCGCGAGCTCATGATTTGTGGGATCGGAGAGCTTAAGAAGCTTTTGCGGCGCGACGCTTAGGTGCTGATGATATGAAAAATATGGCGTTAAAATTTCGCTAAAGCCGTTTTTAACGAGGATTTCGCTCGCTTTATTTTCCAGCTCGCGCTTGAGCTGCGCGCTCTTTCCGAAATACAGCCTCGAGCCGTTAGGTATCTCGTGATCGAAATCGGCGCTAACGCTATCTATCATGCTGCCTCCAAATCGCTTATGAACTGATTCAACCGCGTTTTAAAGCTCTGAATGAAGCTTACCAAAACGCGGTAATCAAGCGAAAGAATATCTAAAATTTGCTTACGTATTTCTGTAGTTAACGCAAATTTTTCGCTGCCCGCGCTTTGAGTTTTGTTTAAAATTTCGCCGAATTTCGTTTTGAAGCCTTCAAACTCTCCGGGGCTCAGATCGCCCGCATCGGCACGCGAAACGAAGCTTAAAGCAAGCTCTTTGTAATCAAGCGCGTTTAAAAAGCTGATAAACTCATCTTTGTCGATGGCTGCGAGCTTGGGCGTATCTTTAAATCGCGCGATGAAAGCGTCTATCTCTTTGCGATCCAGCGCTTTTGCGATAAAATTTCCCTGCAGATAGTTAAATTTTAGATTATTTAAAAGTCGCAGCGACAGCGCATTTTCGACCCCTTGAGCGCCCAGAGCGAATCCAAACTCCCGCTTTAGCTTACCCGTGATCTCCACCATCGTTCGGATAGCATTTTTTTTCTTGCCTATGTCAAGGCAGAGCTCGCGGTCGATTTTAACGATATCGAAAGGCTGGGCATTCAAGAGCGGGACATTGCTTTTATTTGCGCTATTAAGAGCAAATTTAATCCCAAGATCTGCATAACGCCCACGCGCAGGGGCGAATTCCTTAAAATTTTGCTCGCTAAAATCGGTTATCTCAAACATCAACTCGCCTTTTGCATTAGTCCTGTCTCGCAAGCTATGAGCTACGAAATCGTAAAATTCGTCGTTTGTAAGCACGGCTAGACTTACGTTTATAGAGCAGTTTGCGCCCGTTTGAGCGTTAAATTCCATCATCTTTGAAAACGCAAATTTTGAGATTAGCAACTCAAATCGAGGCTCGCTTAATATCTGCGCAAAATCCTGCGGGGCAAGAATTCCGTGCTTTCCGCGATCCCAGCGTAAAAGCAGCTCATATCCGTAAATCTGCGCGCCGCTAATGATCGGCTGATATAACACGAAAAACTCCCCCTCTTCGATCGCTGCAGCAATCCCTTCCTCGCTAGGTTCGTCTGCTTCGGCGCGCTCAAAGATGCAGTAGCGGTTTTTGCCACTCGTTTTAGCGCGATACATCGCTCTATCCGCGCGCGATAAAAGTCCTGGAAAATCGATCTTTTCGCTGCCGTCGTAAAACGCTGCGCCAACACTGATGCTTGCGCTGATCTCATTGCCTTTGAGGTTAAATTTCATCTTTGAAATTCCAAGCAGGCGATCTAATAGCACATGCGCGGCATCCTTGCTTTGCAGATCACCTATGATGGCGCCAAACTCATCGCCGCCTAAGCGCGCCAAAATATCTCCCTTACGCAGTAGCCCGCTCATCGCCTTTGAGATCGCTTGTAAAAACATATCGCCGACCTCGTGCCCGTAGGTGTCATTGATCGCCTTAAAGCCGTCAAAATCGATGAAAAGCACCGCCATAAGCTTGGAATTTTCGCCCGAGTTTGCGGTAAATCTCTGCGCAGCCTTCATAAAATACACCCTATTTGGAAGCCCGGTAAGCGCGTCGTGGTGGGCGATCTTGGCTAGCTCGCTCTCCTTTTGTTTGATCTGCGAAATTTCGGTAAACATCAAGATGAAATTTGAGGTAAGCGAAAAATCATCCTTTATCGCAATTGCCGTAAATAGCGCAGGAAAGGTGCCGCCGCCTCTTTTTAGTCCGTAAATTTCATCTTTGTAAGAGGTCTGTTTGCCGACGAGATTTTTTCTAATCCTCTCCATCACGTCTGCTCCGCCCTCCGTAGGAGCGAAGAAATTTGGAATTTTGCCGATAGTTTGGCTTTCGCTATAGCCGGTGATTTCATAAAAGGCGTTATTAGCGCGCAGCACTCGACCGCTCTCATCTGTGATTAAGATCGCCTCTAGCGAGCGCGAAAAGACGTTGGCATTTAAATTTAGCTCCAGCTCAGTCTGCTTGCGCGAGCTGATATCTTCAAGCGTAGTTTTTACAAGGCGAGAGCGAGAGCCGTGCTTTTCGGTGACGTAGCCTTGCATACTGATCCAAGTATAGGCATTAGCGGCATTTCGCAGACGGAATTCGCAGCTAAAATCGCTTCTAAGCCCGGCGGTGCATTCGCGGATCATTTTATTGAAATTCTCTAAATCCGCGAAGTAAATTTCATAACTAAACTCCCCAAAGCTCATCGCAGTGTTTAGCCTTTTGCCGCGATATTTTAAAATTTTAAAGTAATTTTTATCAAACGATAGCGTCTGCGCGTTAAGATCGATTAAACAGGTACAAAAATTCCTAGTCTCGATTACGGTGCGGTAAAAGTCCAAATCCTCCTGCAAGCCGCGGATCGCCTTAACATCGTCATCGATATTTTGAAAATAAAACGCAGCCCTGGCGGCGGACTTTTTGACATAGATACTCACTTCGTAGCTATAGCGGATATTGTCGTTGTGGCGAATTTTATAGCTTTGAGAAAAACTTAGCTCTTCTGAGGGCATATCAGCTAAGCGGTTTAAAATTTCATTTTTAGCCTCATTCGCATCCTTTTCATCCAGCAAATCCCATAGCCTTATCTCGCCGCTTAAAAACTGCGCCGCTTCGTAACCCCAAAGCTCTTTTATATTTTTGCTAGCATCCACGATCTTGCCCGAAGTGTAGTCAAACACGAGCGTAACGATAGGCGCGTGATTTAAATACTCATATTTTTGCTTAGTCTCATCGTAAAATCTGCGATATTTTGACGCATCCAGCACCACAAAAAGGGTTGAAATTTTACTTCCGTCGCGAATATAAGATTTTTTAACATAGAGGTCTTTGACGCCATTTTTGGTTTCTTGGCGGGTTACGACATAGTTTTCTTTGACATAATTTGCGCGCTGGGTCTGATAGGCGTGATCGTAAAACGAGCCTGCTTGCAGCGCGAAGATATTCCGCCCCACGACGTCATCGCCATAAAGCTCGCGTGCGCCGTTGCTAGCGCTTTCGATCGTGCCTGCGACATTATCGATGCTAAGCACCGAAAGGGAGCTATATTTTAGCGCATCTTTAAAGCTGAGGCTAAAATCGCCGTGGCGCAGATTAGACTTCAAAACCTCGTCTATGGATTTAGAAATTTCTAAGACGGAGCTTAGTGGATTTAGCGCTTCTATATCGCGAATTTTGGAGTGATAATCCCCTTGGCGCAGAGCGTTTTGAACTGCTGCAAGCGGGATGAAAACGCGCTTTTTTAAAAACGTAAAATTTGAAATTAGAAGGATTAAATAAGCTAAAATCGCCGCTGCTAGCGCTACAACGATAAAATCGTCTGCGCCTAAAAAATAGCCGGCTCGTTCGCGAGCCATTACGAAATTATCTCCAAATTTTGCAAGATAGGCAAAGCTTAGCCCAGATTCGTCTTCGAAGCTTACCACTTCGCCTAGACGCGAAAAATCAAAATCCTGCCCTAATATATCGGTTACACTGCCAGGAGCGTTAAAAAATTTACCTTCGGCGTTAAAGACCAAAATATCACCCAGCGAAGAGAGCCTGGCAATCGGCCTAGCGGTGTTGGCAAAGCCTAGCAGATATGAATCAGCGTTTACGCGCTTGATCAAAAAATACCGCCACGCCCCATCCATCATCATATAGCGCGATACCCATTCATCCTTTTTTAGCTCGCTTGCGATATCCGCAAGCCGTATCTCGCCAAGATCCGAAATGCGCGCATCCGATGAAAAATGTGCTAAGCTCTCCTGCTCCGCGCCGCGGGCGCGCAGATAAAAAATAGCGTCAAATCTATGAGAAGATTTTACGACATTACGGATCAAATCCGCGTAAAGCTCGCTTTGTGCAGCTTCGTGCCTTGCGTCCAAAGAAAGGATAGTTTCTTTTAGAATTTCAAGCTCGCTAAAAAGCGACTCGTCGGTATTTTTAAGTAAAGTAATCGCCGTGCGCGTCCGCAAATCAAGCTGCGTAGCGATCCTAGTGCGCAAAAAGCTAATCTCGCAAACTACTACAAGTGTAAGTAGCGCAGCGCCTAGAATCAAGGCGGCGTTAAATCTTTCGGTAACGAAGTCTTTTTTGTTTTTCATGCCAAATTCCAAATTTTGCAGGATTTTAGCAAATTTCGTTTTAAAGCCTATTTAAGCTTCGATTTTTGCACCGCGCGCACCCAAAAAATGCATGATCAAAAGCACCGCAAAGCTAAAGATAAGCATCAGCGCCGAATATGCGTGAGCCTGCGCAAAATCGAGCGTTTCGGTCGCTTCGTAGATCGCGATGGAGGCGACCTTGGTCTGCTCGCTCACGCTGCCGCCGATCATCAGTACGACGCCGAACTCACCCATAGTATGCGCAAAGCAGATTACCAGCGCACTAAGCAACGAGTGACGAATCGCAGGCAAAGCGACGCGAAAAAGCTTGGAGAAATAGCTCTTATCCAGCGAATCGCACGCCCAAAAAAGTGAGCGCGGAAGCGAGCGAAAGCCCGAAACCAGCGGCGAAAACATAAACGGCAGCGAGTAGATACAGCTCGCGATCACGAGCCCGCTGAAATTAAATACGAGCCTAAGCCCGAAGTGTTTGTCGAAAAACTCGCCCAGCACCGAATACGGCGAGAGAAAAACGAGCAGGTAAAACCCCAGCACCGAAGGCGGCAGCACGAGCGGAAGCGAGATGATCGATTCGATCACGCTTTTGCCGCGGAAATTTTTTCTCGCCATAAAAAATGCAAGCGGCACGCAGATGATAAACAACGCAAATGTCGTTAAGCTCGCAAGCTTTAATGAGACGAGAAACGGCGTGTAATCAAGCCCCTTTAGAATTTCAAACATTTATCCTCCGAGCCGAGCCGCTAGGCCCAAACTATAAAATTTTAAAAGCCTAGCTCCGCTTTAAAATTTAGAGGCAAAGCTAGATAGAATTTGCACAAACGACACAGCCATAAGGCTTTGCATAATAGAATTTTGAAAAATTCTGCGCAGACCTAGCTGCGCAAGAGCTTTAGCGAAATGAAATTTTAAAAATTTCGTACAAGCTAAAGCGAGCGCAATTTATAAAAGTGCTTGGCTAATAAATTCCTTCAAGCGTGCAAATCCTGCCGAATCTTTAAGCTCTCTACCAAGCTGGCAAATTTTTAAGGCCACGAATTTTGCTGAGCTAAATTTCAAAAAGCTTCACTAGGCTTTAAAACTTAAGCGGGCAGGATTTATCTGAGCGCAAATTTCACGCAAGATATAGCCAAACGGCATTCTCTGAACAACTTAATGGGATTACATTGAGCCTGACAAAACAAAATTTTAAAATTTCGCATAAACCCAAAAGACCCGGTTAATGAAATTTTGCCGCAGCTCTTATTAAGCGAGTTTAGCACGCAAGCTTCAAGCCGTTAGAGCTTTTAAAATTTCAAAGCCACAAAATCCAGGTAAAATTCTAAATCTGAAAATTTTAAATTTGCGCGAAGCTTCACATTAAATTTTTTACCAAAATCGCATGATAGAATTCGCGCAACTCCTGCCAAAAAAGTAAGTCAAAAGTCGCTAAATTTAAAGATAAACCGACCGCCGCCAATTAATAAAAAAGAAGAAATTTAACGGCGCCTGCCCGCGCGAAATCTAAAATTTAAAGCTTAATTTCCACACGCTATCTAGTCTAGCGTTGCGGTTTTACTCTAGCCTACGTTTAAATTTTGTGTTTCATGAAAATCTAAACGCGATGCGAATGAAATTTTAAAATCTCACCGTATTTTGCGGGCAAATCTAGCTAAAATTTCGCAAAATCCCTCGTCTAAATTCCATAAAAGCCTGTATTTAAATCTCTAATCTAGTTGAAGTTTCCTACTTAGGCGCACCTAAAAGCTTGTCTGCAAGTTTAAATTTTACGCAGAGTGATATTAAAGGCTTTGGCACCCGCTTTGACCTCATCGCCTACTTGCAAGCCATCGGCTTCTGCATTGCTTAGCACCACTTCGCACAGCTGGCTGCCGATCGCTACGACAGCCACTTTGACCCCGTCGCGTGCTTGCAAATCGACAACCTTGCCCGCGAAAGAAAACTTCTGTGAGCCGCTAGTTTTGAGAAAAATTTCCTCCGGCGTACCGGTGCGGACGATCCTGCCGTCCTTCATCTCATAAACCCGCTTGCAAAGCCTATAAATCTCGCTTACGTCGTGGCTTACCAAAATCACGGTCTGATGAAACTGCTCGTGGATCTTTAGCAAATACTCTTGGATTTTTTCACGCATCGTAAAATCAAGCGCCGAAAGCGGCTCGTCAAGTAGCAAAATTTCAGGTTCTTGCATCAATGCGCGGGCAAGTGCCACGCGCTGCTTCTGTCCGCCGCTAAGACCCTCGACACCGGATTTTGCAAACTCGCTAAGCTCTAAAATTTCAAGCAGCATCGCAGCTTTTTGCGGATCGTTTCTGGCAAAAAGTAGATTGCCCGTCACACTCATATTCTCAAAAAGTGCGTAGTCTTGAAACAAAAAGCCGATCCTGCGCTTGCCCGCACTTAAGAATTCATTGCCTTCTTGCAGCACACGATCGCCGTCTTTTATGCTACCACTATCTGCGCGCAAAAATCCAGCCAAAATGCGCAGCAGTGTAGTCTTACCGCTGCCGCTGCGCCCATATAGGCACACAAACGAGCCTTTGTTAATCTCTAAGCGAGCATCAATCGAGAAATCATCACTGATTTTTTTCTTACAATCAATCGTTATCATATTTTTCTATATATATCGCAGTGGCGCTAATGTATGCGAAAACCTCGTCGCCCTCGCGTAAAGCAAGCTCCTGCGCAGAATGCGCGCTAACGAGCACATCAAAGCTTATCTTGCCTTCAAACCTGAGCGTACATAGAATTTCGCCCAAGCTTAGGCTCGTAATCTTGCCGTGAATTTCGTTTTCGCTAGATATACCGTTTAAGGCTTCGCGGGCTAGAAGCACATCGGTGCTTTTAAAGCCCACGTAAACTTCACTGCCCACCTTAAGCTCGCTACTTAGCTGCAAAAATACGCCACGCAGCTTGATGCCGCCTGCGATAAATCCTACTGAATGGATGCCGTCTTTTTGTAAAATTTCGTTGATTCTCGCTCTAATCATTAAAACTCGTATCCGTATTTAGCAAAGATCGCCTTACCCTTATCGCTTAGGATAAAATCATAAAACGCCTTGGCTTCAGCATTGTCTTTGGCGCGGTTTAGCACGACCATACCTTGAGCTATCGGCTCGTACAGCTTGGTGTCGACTAAGACGAAATTTTCACCCTCTTTGCACGGTTTGTCGTTGCAGCCGTCCTTTGCCATCTTAGGTGCATACATCGCGCTGGCCGCGATAAAGCCGACGTCGGACGCTTTAAGCGCTTGCGAAAGAGCCTCGCCAATCGATTTTGCTTCTACGATTTTGCCTTTGATATCCTCGTAAATTCCCGCTTTTTTGAAAGCTTCCACGCTTGCAGTGCCGTAAGGAGCGGTCTTTGGATTTGCTATCGAAATCGTTTTGACGCTAGGGTCTTTTAAAGCTTCAAGCCCCTTGCTAAGATCTACGCCGCGCACGCTAAACATCGCGACCTTGCCCTTTGCGTAGGTTTTGGCAGGTGCCATCGCAAAGCCCTCTTTATGCAGATCGTCTGCAAATTTCATATCCGCCGCCATAAAAATATCAAACGGCGCGCCGTTTTTGATCTGCGTGCTAAGCGCACCGCTCGCACCCAAGCTCACGTTTAGCGTGGTTTGCGGATGTAGCTTGGCAAATTCCGCCTTGATCTCGTCGAACGCATACGTCGTGTTCGCAGCGGCTGCGATGCTGACCTCGCCTGCGCTAAGCGCGCTTGCGGTTAAAATTCCTAAAAGCACTGCTTTTAACTTCATTTTATGCCTTTCGTTTCGGCTCTCGCCGAGAATTGAATTGTATCTAAAATTTTAAATTTACGCCTTAAATTTTAAAATTTTGTGCGCCCAATTTCACCCTATTACGCGCCAATAATGATCTCGCTAGGCTCGATGATCGCCGTTACTTCATCCCCTACTCCTAGAGCCATCGCGGTGGCAGATTCTCGCGTGATGATCGCGGTAATGTTTTGGTGCGAGCTCGTGCCTAGGCAGATCTCTGCGTTTACCGCGCCGATTTTAACCTCGCTAATCGTGCCCTTGATCTGATTCGTTGTGCTAAGTTTCAGCTTCTCCGAGCCTCCTTTAGCGATGATGACGCTTGGAGCCTTGAATAAAAACAGCACGTCCTTGCCAGCCTTTAGCCCTAAATTCTTTTCGCTTTCTACGGTTACTGTCGCGCATAAAATTTCGCCACCTGCGAGTTTAGCCGTGATTTGAGAATTTACAGCGCCCGTTTGAACATCCGTAATCTCAACACTTAGCTGATTTCGCGCAGAAAGCTTCATACCGATCTTCTCTAAGCTTAGAAGGCTCTCTTCGGTGATCTCGTCAAGCTTTAAAATTTCACTCAAAAACGTCTCGCCCGCGTGGCTGATAGCATCATAAGCGCGAATTAGTTTGTGAGCGTAAGGGGTAAGCTCGGAGCCGCTATTTTTCTTAGTGCCTTGAGTGCGGACGATGAGGGGTTTTTTGCTCGCGTTGTTGATTAAATTTAGCGCATCCCAGCCGTTTTTATACGACACTCCTACGATCTCTGCGGCCTTTGTAATACTTTTAGTTTCGTCCACAGCTTTAAGTAGCTTAATGTGCTTGGCTAAAAGCGATGCTTCGTTGCCAAGCAGAAATTCCAAAGCAAATTTTGCGTCCATTTTCATCCTTTCTTATTTACTTTCGCGTGATTTTATAATATATCCTCTGATATATTTCTTAAACAGCTACGGGCTTTATTCTGCGATATAAAGAGGAAAATTCTATACGAAATTTTACCCTTATTGACAAAATTTCTTTAAATTTGTAAAATCGCCACTTTGATTTATAAAGAAGGGTCGCATTTGAAATTTATAAAAATTCTATTCTTAGCCGCGGCATTGGCACTTTGCGGTTGCTCGCAAAAGCAAGACATAGCGCCTGGCGATACAGATGGTTTTGACGAGGAGTTTGCCAAGCGCGAGGTTTTCGATCCGCTTAGCGGCTATAACCGCGTTATGACGAGCTTTAACGACGTATTTTACTCATACATATTAACCCCCGTAGCCAGCGGCTACGATTACGTAATGCCCGATCCGATCCAGGGCGCGTTTTCAAATTTTTTCTATAATATTTTATATCCGATGAGGCTCGTAAACAACCTATTGCAGGGTAAATTTGAAAATTCTTGGGACGAGACGAAGCGGTTTTTGATCAACTCGACTGTGGGCTTCGGCGGGCTTAACGATATGGCGGGCAAATACTACGGAATTCCGCGCCACGACGAGGATTTCGGGCAGACGCTAGGATACTGGGGTGTGCCGGCAGGTCCGCACATCGTCTGGCCGATTTTGGGGCAGAGCAATCTCCGCGATACAGCAGGACTTGTCGGAGATTATTTTTCAAACCCGATAAATTATATTAAAGATGGCACGGTGCGAAACTCCGTCAATGGATTTAGAATATTTAACGACTACTCGCGCGATCCGAAATTTTATGAAAAAATGACCAAAGATGCAGTGGATCTATATCCGTTTTTGCGCGATGCTTACGAGCAAAATCGCGAGAAATTAATAAAGGAATAAAAATGAAAATTTTAAAAGTTCTAGCGCTTTGCGGAGCGCTTTTGATTTCGGCGCACGCTATTAGCGATGCGGATATCGAGCCGGTGATGAGCCAAAAGGTTGCCGAGGCCGTAAATATTATGCGAAGCAGTACTCCAAAAGACGCAAAGCCCGCAAAAATTTTTGCACTTTTTGACGGCTATTTTGATTATAAAATGATGGCAAAGCTCTCCCTTGCGAAGCATTACGCTAGCCTTAGCCCGGCGCAGATCGCAGAATTTGATAAGGCCTTCGAGGCGCATCTAAAGCGCTCCTTTATCGAAAAGCTTTCGCTTTATACCGATCAAGATATGAAGGTGCTAAGTAAACAAAGCCCGAGCGATAAGCGCCGCGTGCTGAAAACGCAGGTCATCGGCGAGCAGAAAAACTACGACATAGATTTTAAATTTTATCCTAACGGCGCTGATTGGCGTATCTACGACGTCGATATCGTGGGCGTCAGCTTAATTCAGACCTACCGCTCGCAGCTAGGCGACGTAACGCAAAGCTTGGGCTTTGACGAGCTTATAAAGCGGCTAAATTCCACTGTCATCAATAGCGGCGAATAGCGGCGCACTCAAAAAGAGCGGTATTTGAAAAAAATTTTTCGCTTAATCGTAGCGTTTCCGAAAATCACGCTCGCGCTGTTTACGGCGCTGGCGCTGTTTTTCGGATATTACTCCACAAAGCTTGAGATCGATGCTTCGAGCCAGACGCTTCTACTAGATAATGACAAAGACCTTCAAATTTGGCGCGAAGTATCCAAACGCTACGAAACGCCGAATTTCTTGGTGCTTGCATACACTCCCGCAGGCGATCTTTTAGCACCCGAGACGATCCGCAAAATAGCGCAGATGGACGCGGCTTTTTCCAAGCTTGATTTCGTCGCTAGCGTCACGGACATCACGAATGTGCCGCTTTTGCTAAACAAAGGTGGCGGCATGAGCGAGCTGCTTAAACACATACCCACCCTTACCGACGCGGACGTAAATTTAACCGCGGCTAGGCGCGAGTTTGCCACAAGCCCTTTTTATGCGTCAAATTTAGTAAGCGCCGATTTTCACACTACCGCAATTTTGATAAATTTAAAGCCGCAGAGCTGCTACGAGGAGCTTTTGCGCCTAAGAGACGGAGCCAAAAGCGCTCTAGAGCAAGCAGAGCATGAGGGTAACCGCTCAGGGGCTCAAATTTCAGAGCTCAAAAGCGCGCTTAAAGTTGCGGAGCAAAATTTTAAATCCTACCGCGACGAGCTGCGCGAAAAGGATCACCGAGATATTATGGCTTTGCGGGCGCTGATCGCGGGTTTTGAGAAGGAATTTACGGGCGACCGATTGTTTCTAGGCGGACTGAATATGATCGCCGACGATATGGTGGGTTACGTCCGCTCGGATCTGGCGACCTACGGACTCGGCGCTTTGGTGCTTCTGTTAGCTTGCTTTTGGCTCTTTTTTAGACAGGCAAAATTTATCCTACTGCCGCTCATCATCTGCGCGTATTCGGTCGTGCTCGCAGCGGGATTATTCGGCTTTTTGAGCTTTGAGGTCACGGTGATTAGCTCAAATTTCATAGCACTTCAGCTCATCATCACGGTTTCGGTCTGTATCCACTTAATCGTCGCATACCGCGAGTTTAGCGCGCGCTTTCACGCCTTTTCGCAGCGTCAGCTCGTTTACGCAGTGCTTCGCGAGCGCGCGATGCCCTGCTTTTTCGCAATCTTTACGACCGTTATCGGCTTTATGTCGCTAATTTTTTGCGATATAAAACCCGTAATTTCTCTGGGAATTATGATGAGCGTAGGCATCAGTATCTCGCTAGTTACGGCGTTTGGAGTATTCGGCGCGGTTATGTCGCTTCTGCCGCGTACACACAATAATCGCAGCTTCGAGCAGCACTTTAAATTTACCATTTGGTGCGCCGAAACGGCGCTACGCAGCAGAGGCGCGGTCTACGGCGTGTGTGCTGCAGCGGTGATCTTTGGGCTGTACGGTATCTTTCAGCTGCGCGTCGAAAATAGCTTCATCGGCTACTTCAAAAAAAGCACCGACATCCGCGCAGGTATGGAGGTCATCGACACAAATCTCGGCGGAACGATCCCGCTTGATATCGTAGTTAAATTTAAAAGCGCAGGCAGCGCAGATCTCGCTAGCGAGAGTGAAAATTCCGCGAGCGGTAGCGCGAATTCTAAGAACGGCGAAAATTCCAATCCCGCAGGGCGAAATTTTGCGGCAAATTCTACTCAGCAAAATTCTATCGCGCAGAATTCTACCGCCGCGGTGCAAAATTCTATTGCAGGAAATTCCATACCTCAAAGTTCCGTTGCCGCGGCGCAAAATTTAAATGATCAAAATTTTACCGAGCAAAGCTCCGTCACGACATCGCAACCAAGCGGCGCCGTAAATTTAGATCAAACCCATGCCGCAAATTTAGAGCAAAATTCCACTGCGAGCGACGATTTTGGCGATTTTGAAGCCGAATACGCCGCCAACGAAAACAAGCCGCAGTATTGGTTCACCTCCGAAAAGATGCGCATCATCAGTAAAATAGATGATTTTTTGAAGGATAAAAACGTTACGGGGCATGAGTTTATCGGCAACGTAAGCTCGCTAGCATCGCTTTTGAAGCTAGGCAAGCAGATTAATCAGGGGCGCGATCTGGACGATCTGAGCCTTGCTCTAATCTACTCTGAAATGCCGGCAAACTACCGCGAGATGGTGCTTTCGCCCTTTGTGAATATCGAAGCGAACGAGGCGCACTTTAGCGTCCGCACGATAGACAGCGATCCGCGCTTACGCAGAGCAAAATTCCTAAAAGATCTGCAAAGCGGGCTAAATTCTTTGCTCGAAGGCGAGCAGGCAAGCGCGCAGATCAGCGGCATAATGGTGCTTTATAACAATATGCTTCAAAGCCTGATGAGCTCGCAGATAGACACCCTGGGTATCACCGTGCTCGTGCTTTTCGTGCTTTTTGTGATCATCTTTCGCTCGCTTTCATACGCGCTTATCGCGATCGTCGTAAATTTAATCCCGCTTTGCGCCTGCTTCGGCATCATGGGCGTTGCGGGCATTCCGCTGGATATCATGAGTATCACGATAGCGGCGATTAGCATCGGCATCGGCGTGGACGATGTCATCCACTATATCTATCGCTACAAGCGGGAGTTTGCGCGCCTTGGCGACGAGGCCACGGCGATCCGCGCAAGCCACGCAAGTATCGGATACGCGATGTATTATACGTCGTTTGCGATCATTTTGGGCTTTAGCGTGATGATGATGAGTAATTTCTGGCCTACGATCTACTTCGGTATGTTAATATGTCTGGTGATGAGCCTGCTTCTTTTAGGCGCGCTCATAATCCTGCCGTCGCTAATAATGAGCCGAAAGGGTTTGAAATTTAGTCTCTTTAAAGCTAAATAAATTTTATCTCGCTATAATTGCGCCGTTTGGAGAGGATGGCGACCTGGTGGCGTCTGCGGACTTCAAATCCGATAGGAGGGCGGTTGACCGTTTTCCGGGGGGTTCGATTCCCTCCCTCTCTCGCCAAATTCTTTTAAAAATTCCATCTTTAAATTTTATCTTTCACACTTTTAGCCACGTACTTCGCGAATTTATCTCAAATTTCGGCTCTAAATTTATCCGTTATTAAACAGAGATGGATAGCATTGCTTGTTAACTTTTCTTGAAGGAGCGAGTATGAAATACGCATTAGGCGCTGCGCTTGCTACGTTGATTTTAATAGGATGCGGGGCGGATGAGATACAGCTCGTGAAAGACTACACTTTGCCTGATTTCAAGTCGATGAGTATTGGCACGGCGATCGAGGACTCGAAACTCTGCAAAAATGTCACGTGGAGCAAAGAGGAAAACGGCGGATTAAAGACGGTTAAAATGGTCTGCGACGTGGATGTAGAGCATAGGCTTAAATCATATAAACAAGAGATGTTAGACTCATCTTTAAAAAGGGTTATGACTTTTTATGAGGGTAAGGCTTATGACGCGCAGAGTCTGCTCAAGCTAGCAAAAGAACACTGTAAATTAAACGAAGCTAAATTTCAAGAAACGCTTAAAAACCAAAGGCAAAATAGAATTTTTGAGGAGGAATGGAAGTCGGTCGATTGCGACGACAAATTAAAAGGGGAGATACTAAAAGGAAGCGATACCGAAATCTACATAGACTCTATTATGGAGTGCTTAAAAGCAGCCATTTATTACTCGCAAATAACCGCAGAACAATTGGACGCGAGCTTCGGACATAAAGAAGGCGGATCATCAAAGCTTGCTATCGAGCTAAATTTTATCGTAAATGAGGGTAAAAGCGTAAATCTGTCTGATAAATTTAAACTTATCACGAATGGTAAAGAAGATCCCGTAAATAAAATGAAGTCAAAAGATGTCATAGCAGGCTTCTACGAAAGGCAATAAGCGCCCTATCTCGCGGCCAAATTTTATGAAATTTTAAAATTTAGCCGCTTTTTTATATCGAAATTTCATTCAAAATTTCAGGTGTGATTTTAAATTTAAAGCGGGGCGGAAGCAGTTTCGCCCGCCGCGCCGTGAAATTTTACGCCGAAGATAGGCCTATTTATCGTGTCCTTGCAGATACGCGATCGCGCTAAGAGCGGCAACCGCGCCGTCGCCTGCCGCGCAAACGACCTGTTTAGGCGCATCCTGCCTCATATCGCCCGCCGCAAATAGCCCGTGTACGCTTGTTTGCATCTTTAAATTTACCGCGACCTGTCCGCCCGGCGTGACGTCGCAGATGAATTTGCCGCTTTCGTCTTTTAGCACCTCATTTCGCACGTCAAGCCCCACGAATACGAAGATCCCAGGCAGCTGCAGCTCGCGCGTGGCGCCGCTTGTTTTATCCTTGACTACGACGCTAGTTACGCCGCTTGCATCACCCTTGATCTGCTCTACGAGCGCGTTTGTGATGAGCTCGATATTTTTACTTTCGCGCACCTTTTGCACGGTCGAAGGCGCGGCGCGAAACTCGTCCCTGCGGTGGATCAGATAGACTTTAGAGCAAATTTTAGCTAGATACAACGATTCTTCTAGCGCCGTATCGCCGCCGCCGAGGACGGCAACCTCTTTTCCCTTGTAAAAAAATCCGTCGCAGGTCGCGCAGGTACTGACGCCGCGACCGAAGAACTCATCCTCGCCCTCGATCCCCGCGCGGCGCGGAGTAGAGCCGGTAGCCACGATAACGGCGCGTGCGCGACGTGTTTGATCGCCCTCGAGATAGATCGTAAAATTTCCGTCGCCGTCTTTTGTGACGCGCAACACGCGCACCATCTCGTGCTTCAGCCCGAAGCGGAAGCATTGCTCCTGCCAAGGCGCCATAAAGCTCATCCCATCAGTCACCGCGGCGACGCCCGGGTAGTTTTCCATCTCGGAGCTTGAGGTGATCTGCCCGCCGGGCATCCCCATCTCAAACATCACGACATCCTTTAAACCGCCTCTTGTAGCATAAAGCCCCGCCGCTAGCCCCGCAGGACCGCCGCCGATAATTGCTAAATCTAACATTTTTTCTCCTTAATTATTTTATTAAGTAAAGCCGCGAGCGTTAAATTTACGAATTTAATTAATAAAACGATGAGTGAGAGGAGAAAGGGCGAAAGCCGCCCTTTTAAAATTTACAGAAGCGAGTTTAGCTTGTCGGCTATGATCTGCTTGGATTGCGCGCCGATGAGCTGAGCTTTTAGCTCGCCGTCTTTGAAAAATAGTATCGTTGGGATCGAGCGCACGCCGAACTGCACCGCAAGATCCTGCGCTTCGTCGGTATTAACCTTGCAAATTTTAGCCTTGCCGTCGTAATCGTTCGCAAGCTCCTCGATGATCGGGGCAATCATACGGCACGGTCCGCACCAAGGCGCCCAGAAATCGACTAGTGCGACACCCTCTTTAGTAACATCGAAATTCTCCGAAGTAAGCTCTATATACTTTCCCATAATGTTCTCCTTGTGTTAAAATTGCGCGGATTATAGTTCATTATCTTAAATAAATAATAAAAATTCTAATTTAAAAAGATATGTTGGCGATAAATTTTATCTGCTTTGGATAAACTTCCACGACGTTGATCTGCCACGGCTCGTCCGTATCACAGCTCATCAGATAAAATTCCGCCGTCTTTAAAATTTTAGCCATCTTGGCTCCCGTCACGCGCTCCGCGGCGTCGTAATCGCCGCTAGTGGCTTTTACTTCTACGAAGTGTAAAATCCCGTCTTTGCGCGCGATTATGTCGATCTCGCCGAAGCGGCAGCGGAAATTTCGCTTTAAAATTTCAAACCCTTCGCCGCGTAGAAATTCTGCCGCACGGTCCTCGCAAGCAAAGCCGAAAAGATATTCTTTTAAGCCCAACTTAGCTTTCTATCCTGATCATAAAAGGCTTTTGCGTGATGAAATTTTCGCCGCTAATCACGCTTATTGCGCGCTTGATATCCTTCTCACAGCACGTATGCGTCGTAAAAAACAGCGTTACCTCCTCATCCGTTTTGAGCTTCGGCTTTTGCAAAAAGCTGTCGATCGAAAGATCGTTTAAGCTCATAATGTTTGTAAGCTTCGCAAGTACGCCCTTTTCATCGCGCACGCGCAGTCTAAAATAATACTTCGTGCGGATCTGTTCGCTCGGCAGAATTTGCATAAAATTTTCACTCGGCAAAATTTTATATCCGAGCATCGGGTTTTTATTATCGCGCGCAATGTCGATGAGATCGCTTATAACCGCACTTGCCGTAGCGCTTCCGCCCGCGCCAGGGCCATAATACATACTCTCGCCGACGCAATCTCCGTAGATGCTCACGCCGTTCATCACGCCGTCTACTTTTGAAAGCATTTGATCTTTTGAAATAAGAGCGGGATGGACGCGCAGCTCGACTTTGTTGTCGCACGCGCGCTTGGCTACCGCAAGCAGCTTGATTATGAAGTCAAATTCGCGCGCAAAATAGATATCCTCCTGTGTGATCTCCTCAATCCCCTCGATTAGGATGTCTTCCGGATCGCCGTGCACGCCGTATGCGATGCTAGCTAAGATCAAAAGCTTATGTGCCGCATCGAACCCGTCGATATCGAAGCTTGGATCGGCTTCGGCGTAACCGAGCTCTTGAGCTCGCTTTAGCGCGTCTTCAAATTTCTCGTTTTTTTGCATCATATTCGTAAGGATAAAGTTGCTCGTGCCGTTTACGATGCCGATTATCTTTTCGATACGATTGGCGCTTAGCCCCTCGCGTAGGGTTTTTATGATCGGAATTCCGCCCGCCACGCTCGCTTCAAATCCAAAAGGCGTATCGCCCGCCAAAGCCTGGAGCTTGTAGCGATGATAAGCCAAAAGCGCCTTATTTGCGGTAACAACTGCCTTTTTGCGCTTTAAAATTTCACTTACGATCTCGTAGGGCTTTTCTATTCCGCCCATAAGCTCTACAAAAACGTCGATGTCGTCGCGCTCGATGATACTTTGCGCGTCGCTGCTAAGCGGAATTTGCACGCCCTTTTTTTTGCTCGTATCGCGCACGAGCCCGATTACGGGTTCTATGCTAACACCTGCGCGCGCAAGGATGATATCTTTGTTTTTGATCAAAATGTTTGCAACTTCGCTACCTACGGTGCCGACGCCTAAAATCGCTACTTTCATCAGATCTCTTTCAAATATTTTTTTATATTTCTAGCGGCCTGGCGGGTCCTGTTTTCGTTTTCGATAAAAGCGATCCGCACGTAATCATCCCCCGCCGCACCAAAGCCCACGCCCGGGCTTACGGCGACGCGCGCCTTGGTAAGAAGCTGCTTGGAAAACTCCATACTCCTTAGATGAGCCGCCGCGGGCGGTAATTTCGCCCATGCAAACATCGACGCGCTAGGTTTTGCAATCTGCCAGCCCGCATCCGCAAAAGCGTCAATCAAAAAATTTCTACGCTTCTCATAGCTCGTGCGGATCTGCTCTACGCACTCCTGCGGTCCGTCCAGCGCGATCGTGGCGGCTACTTGGATCGGCGTAAACATGCCGTAATCAAACCACGACTTGATCTTTTTAAGCGCGGCTACGAGCTTTTTGTTGCCGCTAACAAAACCCACGCGCCAGCCCGCCATATTGTAGGTTTTAGAGAGAGTGTACGCCTCAACCGCGACGTCCTTTGCGCCCTGGACCTCAAAGATCGACGGCGTTTTGTAATCGTCAAAAGCGATCTCTGCGTAAGCGATATCGCTGATGATATAAAACCGCTCCTGCCGCGCCATCGCCACGAGCCGCTCGTAGAAGCTCTTTTGCACGACGACGGTGGTGGGGTTGTGCGGGAAATTTACGACGACGTATTTTGGACGCGGAATGCTCTCGTCGAAAGTTTTTTGCAGATCGATGAAAAATTTATTCTCATTAAAATTTAAATTTTCATCATAGGCAAGCGGGATTTTAACGACGTTGCCGCCTGCGATGATGAAGGCTTGAGTGTGGATCGGATAGGCAGGATCGGGCACCACCGCGACATCGCCAGGATTTACGATCGCGCTAGTTAGATGCACGAAGCCCTCTTTGGAGCCCATCACCGCGACGATCTCGCTTTCCGGATCCAAGATCACGCCGTATTTGCGCTTGTACCAATTTGCGCACGCAAGTCGCAGCTTGTAGATGCCCTGACTTACGGAGTAGCCGTGCGTTTTGTCCTTTTGCGCGCTTTCGCAAAGCTTGTCGATTATATGCTGCGGCGTCCTGCCGTCGGGATTGCCCATCGAAAAATCGATTATATCCTCGCCGGCTCTGCGCGCCGCCATTTTTATGGCATTGACCTCGGCAAAAACGTAATTGGGCAAACGCTCGATTTTTGAAAAACGGATTTCGTCAAACATCTCAAACCTCTTATCTTAAAGTAATTTTCAAACCCTATTTGAAATTTAGCGCCTTAAACGCCGCGATCTGCTCGTACCGCACGGAGGCAAAATTTCAAGCCTTAGCGGCGATGCGGCGGCGCTTTTGCAACACTTGGGCGGTTTAAACCTTTACCTCGCTAAAATTTTAAAACCGCGGAGGCATTGATCGTTTAAATTTAGCGCGTCGCGGTCCTTTGTGGCGCTGTTTAAATTTACGTCCGATCGAAACGATCGAGGCCTTCATTTTGCAAGGCGCCATGGACGACGCATCTTAAATTTAGTGCTCTACTGCAAGCGCCCGCACCACTTAAAATTTTATCCGCATCATTAAATTTTACCTACGCCGCTTAAAAATTTTATTCAAAGCGGCGCATTTTAAAACTCTTTAAATTTACGCTCCTAGGTTTAATTTAGGTCGCACTCGCCGCAGAAAGCCGAAATTTTACCCTCAGCGTCGGCGAAGCCCTACGAGTGAAAAACCGCGCGAGAGCGAGGATTTTACCACTTTTTGCCCTTGTTTAGGCGCAGAAACTCATCGGCTGAAATTTTAGTAATATTGCCATCTTTGACGTGAAATTTTTGAGTGTTTCTTTCGCTGAAAGTTACGTTGCCATCGGCTTTACCAAGCTCAAACATCCCATGACCGGTAGAGATTAGCAGCTCCTCATCTCCTTGCGAAGCGACGATGTAAGGGGCATTAATGACCATCTCGCGCTTCTTGCCACTTTTTAGATCGATGATGCCGATCCACATCTTACCGCGCGGGCTAAGCACGATATCTTTGCTAGGCACGGGCGCGCTTTGAGTAGCGTTTTCGTCGGTAGAATTTTCCTCAGTCTTAATGCTCGCGCGCTCGATCCTGATAGAGCGGTCCAGCGCATTTAGCGAGCTTAAATTTTCATCCGCAGCAGCGGTTGCATTGGCATCTGACTTTAATGCGAATTTTTCATCTGTAGCGTTGTGCGAAACGACGTCGATACCGATGTTTTCAAGCTTTTTTTGAGTATTGTTTACAATCGGGGCGTCCGAGTAGGTGGTTTTGTTTTGCTCCCATAAAAGCGAGCCCAAAAACTCGCCGAAGCTTTTATAAAGTCCGAAATAAAAGATTGCGCCTATGATTAGCACCATCGCAAGCAGCCATAAAAGCCAACCGCTGCCGCTTTTGTTAGGGCTAACTCTTTGACCATAAACCTGCTCGACTTTGGCCTTTTTAACGGGCGCAAAGCTCTCCTTCGCGACCTCAAACTCGCTAAGCCAGTCCGATAGATCCAGCCCGAACTCGCGCTCTAAAATTTTAATGTAGCCCTTCACGTTAAAATTTGCTAGCTTCTCGAAGTCTTTGTTGATGATGTATTCTAAATTTTGCGCGTTGATGCGCGTCGTGCGCGCTATCTCTATCAGATCCATAGATTTTAATTTATCTAGATCGCTGCTTTTTGGTTGCTGCGTTTGCTCCGGCTTCTCGGTTTGTTCCGCCTGCTCGTCCGTATTATTTAACTTCTCTTTTATTTCTTCCATTTAAAATTCCATCGCATAGTATCGCAAATGCCGCGCTTACATTAAGCGAGTCCCAGCCTTCGCGCATCTTTATTGATACCGCGCGGTCGCATTTTTTAAGCGCCCTAGCGGGTATCCCCTCTTCTTCTTTCCCCATTACGAGTGCGTTTTTCGCGCCGAGCCCTAACTCCTTAAAGCTCGTCCCGCCCGCACTCGCGGCGTAAATTTCAAAGCCGCTTTGTTTAAGCTCGTTTAGCACGCTAAGTCCGTCTGCGGCCTTAACGACGTTTAGCTCATACGCCGCGCCCGAGCTTGCGCGCACTACGCCCGCCATATTTAGATTATTTGCGACGACGATCACGCTGTCCGCGCCCAAAGCATAGGCGCTACGCATTATCGCGCCGATGTTTCCGACGTCGGTAAGCCCATAAAGGATCGGCACGAATTTATCGTCTTTGACGCTAGCTAGATCGCCGAAGCTAAACTCCTCCACCTCGGCTAAGAAGCCTTGATGGTTGCCGCCGCGAGCGAGGGCTTGAGCTTTTTTTGCATCGGCGCGCTCAATCTTTACGCCGGTCGCGGCGATATTTTTAAAAATTTCTTTCTCGCACTCCTTGGCAAGGATGATGCGGATAAATTTCTGCGGATGCCGGTTTAAAAGGTGCAAAAACAGCTGCTTGCCGTAAATAATCATTTTGGGATTTTAGCGAAAAACGGTTAAAATATGACTTAGCGTATCAAATTTTTATATATTTCTTTGGCGGGTTCGCCGTTTATTTTTGAGAGTAGTTTCGCTTTTATTTTCGGCGCGATCTCAAGCGAGAGAATATCTTCTTGCGTGATTTTTTCAAAGCTTTTCTCGCCTGCGCCGTCAATCACGACGCACCATTCGCCGTTTAAATTTGCGCTTTTTAGCTCTAGCAGGACCTCTGCGGCGCTACCAAAAAATTTTTTTTCAAATTTTTTGGTAGCTTCTTTGATCACAAAAATTTTACGCTGTGCATCGATCCCCGCGATCTGCTCTATTAGCTTTACCACGCGCTTGGGAGATTCATAGAGTACGCACGGATAGGGGCTTTGCATTAAATTTAGGATCTGAGCTTTGCGCTGCGCACCGTCATTATTCAAAAAGCCTAAAAAGCTAAATTCTTTCTCCACTAGCCCGCTTGCGGCGGCTGCGAGCAGCAGAGCGTTTGCGCCGCTAAGCACCTCGTAAGGCACGTCGCTTCGCTGCGCAAATTTTACGAGCGCAATCCCAGGATCGCTGATGCAGGGCATGCCTGCGTCGCTTACGTATGCGCAAGCTTTTTCGCGCAAAAGCGCCGCGTTAAAGCTCGCGAAAAACTCCGCTTCGTTGTGCGTGTGCAGAGAGTAAAACTGTGAAATTTTAAATGAGATTTGAAATTTATCGGATAATAAGTTTAGAAGTTTTTTTGAAACCCTCGTATCCTCGCAGATTAGGATTTCGCAGCTTTGCAATACCTCAAGCGCGCGGCTCGAGATATCGCTTAGATTTCCTATCGGCGTAGGAATGAGATATAGCAACTATTTCATTCCATATTTTTGCTTAAATTTCTCGACGCGGCCCGCGCTATCTACGATCTTCTCGCTGCCCGTGAAAAACGGATGGCAATTGGAGCAGATATCGACGCGGATCTCGGCCTTGTTCGAGCGCGTTTTAAAAGTGTTTCCGCAAGCGCAGGTAACGGTCGTTTCGACAAAGTTTGGATGGATATCTTTTTTCATTTTTGATCCTTTTTGATGATTTTAAAAGGTTGCGATTATACAACTTTTTTATCTAAAAAGCAAATTTAAAGGGTTTTAAAAATCTCTCGGCGAAGCGGCGGATTTTCTTTCGAGCGAGCTTTTTGGACGCGAAAATTTTAAAATTTAGTCCGCTTCGTCGGTAAAATTTTATTTCACCGCGGCCTACTGCGGCGTGCAAAATACAGCGCGCGAATATACGCCGCGGCAAATACGCACAGTGCGTCAAGCCGCCGATAAACATAGCGGATCGCGCAGAGCAAATTTTAAATTCCAAAATTTTAAGCGCCCGACTTTTAAATTTTAAAATTTGCCGAGCGCTTAAAACATCAACTTCGCGCAAGTTGCGATCAGCGCGGTGTTTGAGCGCAAAATATAAGGGCTATTAAGCGCATAGGCGTTTTTAAATTTCTCCCTTTCGCGCGGCGAAAACCCACCCTCCGGGCCGATGAAAGCGACCTCATCGCCGCCAAAAATGTCGATATTCTTGCCGCCAAAATCAATCAGGCTTACGTTTTCATACCTTTGCGCGAGCTCGTCCGAGCCGCCCAAAACCTCGATCTGCATGATGGAATTTCGCCCGCATTGCTGAGATGAGTTGATCAAAATCCGCTCCATCCTCTGCAGATCGAGCCGCACGTTTTTCTGCGACAGATCGGCATAGACCAAAACAAGCCGCCCGACGCCCATCTCGTTTAGCGCAGGCAGGCTCTTTTCGATCACGGCGCTCTCGACGACTGCCCAAGCGACGCAAAAATCGTGCGGCGGCGTAAAAACGGAGCTTTTAAAAACTAAATTCAAAGCCGCGCCTTTGCGCGAAATTTCGGCGATCTCATATAGATAACTCGCCCCGTCCTTTAGGTTGCGCACGTCTATGCGTTCGCCCGCCCTTGCTCTCCTAGCCTTTAGGTGCAAAAACTGATCATTCTGCAAAATCAGGCTCTGTTCGCCTGCAAGCTTATCGTAAAAATATACCATCAAATAACACTCGCTATCAAAATTATCACTAAGCTTAGCCCCAAAATCACCCGCATTTTGCGCTGATACGGCGCAAAGTTTTGGCTCAGATACGCGATTTTTAGCCGCTTGTACGACGCCGCGCTAAGTATGATCATCGCTAGCGCTGCGGCCGCCATGAAGTAAATTCTAAAGCTCAAATCGAAGCGCAACACCGGTAGCATCACGCTTCCGCTAATTATCAGCGCCGCGATACACGAATAATAGGTCGGCAAAAACAGCCTGATGCGCCTAAGAAATCTAAGCCCAGATCTGCTCTTTTGCTTTAAATTTTCAGCTTGCGGCGTGGAGGCGGCGGAATTTAAAGCCTCGCTGCGAGGGCGAAATTCCGCTGCCACATCGATCTTAAGCTGGGTAAAAATCAGATAAATTATCGTTAAAATCGCCGCAGCTAGCGCGAAAAACTTATGAAAACCCAGGGCGCTTTGATACAGATAATCCATCACTTCCACCAGTGGGTTAAATTTGCAGTATAAAATTTTGTGCGGCTAGAGCCGAAACGACCGAATTTCAGCGCAAATTTTTTCAGCGCGAGATAAAGCAGACCTGCTCCGCGCCTTTGAAATTTTAAAAACTCTTCAAAGCGGCTGCGGCTATTTGTTGCGTTAAAATTTAGCGCATATTTTAATTGCGGTTCCATGCCGTATTTCTCGTGCCAAGAATGAAATTTTGCAGATAAAGCTTTATAAAATTTAAAATTTATCTGCGTAGATCGCACGGGCAAAAAAGATACTAAAATCGCGCTTGCGCGCCGCATACAAACAACACAAATTTTAAAAATTTTCAAATTTAGCCGCCGATTTTTCAAAGCTCCGTCCTATTCGGTCACCGGAAGCGGCGGCATATCGGCATTTATATCGACTTTGGGCTCGCTAGGCGCGATAGGCACGTCCTTTGGCACCTCGCTATCCACCGGCGGCTTTTGCAAGGTGTCCTTTTTCTCATCGTCGCAACCGCCCAAAGCAAGCGCGCAGACAAAGATCGCGCACGCGGCAAAAACGCGCACAAACCCCGCGCCAAATTTAAAGAAATTTCTCATCAGCAGTCCTTTGGATAGATGATTTTTTCGCCGCGCAGCAGCTTTTGCCAAAGCTCCGGCTGCCTCCACTCCTCGCGCACGGCGGGCGAAAATTCTATCTCATCCAGCGCGATCTCGCCCATCTGCGCGTTGTAAGCATCCTCGCGGAAGCACTGCGCGTAGCCGGTGGCCGTTTCGTGCACGATGACGCTGTGAAGCTTTACTTCGCGCTCGCCGTTTTGCATCTGAGTTAAGCTCAAAAGTCGGTCAATTAGAACGAAAAAAATTCTACAAAACTGCTCCGCGCTCGGATTTAGCGGTATCTGCACCCAGCGCGCGCTGTGTTTTTTTAGATCCGCGATATAGCCCGCATCATCGCGCGCATAGATCGTCGTAGCGTGGTCGAAACTATCGATAAGCTCGCGAATACCGAGCTTCATGTAGCCGAAATCATATACCATCCCCGCTTCATCCAAAAAATTTGAGCTAAGCAAAATTTCGCATTTGTAGGAGTGGCCGTGGATGCTCGTGCGACACCGCTTAGAGCCGCACAGGCGCACGATGTGAGCGTTTTCGAATTCGTATAATTTCCTGATTATCATACCCCGTCCTTCTCGCCCCAAATTCTAATGTGCAGGCGATCGGAGTAATTATAGCCGTTTTTTAGGCAAAAATCCACGCAAAATTGCGCGGCGCTTTCCAGCTCGCGACGATCTGCACCGCACGGCATACAATAAACTTCGCCGCCGCACGCCGCTAAAATTTCAGCGATCTCAGGCTGCGCGTCAAATTCTGGCGAGATCACGAACTTGTAAAAGCTATCCTTTGCGTTTTGTTTTAAGCTTCGTAGCGCGGCGAAACTCAGCCTGCGTTCACGCGGCTCGGCGGAGTTTGAGAGCTTAGGAGATATCGCAAAGACGCAGTTTTTGTAGGCGGGAAAATTTTCAAAATCCACTAAAATCGTGCCGTTGGTTTCGAAATGCACCGCGTATCCGCGTGCTAGCAGCTCGCAGACGAACTCGTAAAATAGCGCCTCTTTATGGTGCAGTAGCGGCTCGCCGCCGGTAATAACGACGATCGGCTTTTGATAAAGCTTAGCGCTCCGCGGCAAGACGGAGCTTTGCGGATTTAAATTTGAAGAATTTTGCGCCGCGAAATTTAAAGAATTTTCGCTCGTTAAATTTAAAGATTTTTCTGCGTTACCGTTTAGGCAGGGAGGCGTTTGCGCGGCGGAATTTAACGTATCGCTTTCGGAAAAAGACTCTGCGCCGCAAAAACCTGGTACAGGGCGCGCAGGTGCGGAGTAAGAGAGATCGGATAAATTTGGAATTTTATTTAAAAGCTGCGCTAAATTTAAAATTTCTTCATGCTCGAAGTGTTTTGTAAAAACCGCGCGGATCGTATCACAGCCGTGCAAGATCTCGCCGGTCTTTGGCGAAATACGCGTACTGCCGAAGCCCGCACAGCGCAGATTGCAGCCCGCAAAGCGAAAGAAAAATGCGAGCCTGCCTGCGTATTTGCCCTCGCCTTGGATACTTAAAAAGCTCTCAACAAGCCTCATCCGCCCGTCTCGTAAAATGCGCGGCTTGAAATTTCATTCGAAGCGTCAGTTTGCCAACGATTTTTTTCGGGCTTATTCGCTAAAATTTTAGCCAAAATTTCGGCGGCTGCGGCGATGTCGCCCTCTTTGACCGCCTTTTTGATACTTAGCGCGTCCTCGAAGTAAAGACACGGGATCAAAAGCCCCTCGGCGCTTAGTCTGATGCGGTTGCAGCTCTCGCAAAAATCGTGCTTGTGCGGATCGATGATACCGAAGGTGTAGCCGTCCCCGAGCGCGTAAAGCGACGCGGGCGAGCTTTGCGATTTCGGCAGAGCGGTAAAGATAAATTTACGCCTTAAAATATCTAAAATTTCGTTTGATTTTAAGCCTGTAAGGTCGCCGGCATGGGTGTTTTCCATAAATTCTATGAAGCGGATCTGACAATCCTTCTCGCGGGCAAATTCCAGCAAATAAATAAGCTCGTCGTCGTTGATGCCTTTTAGCGCGACAGTGTTTAGCTTGACCTTTAGTCCCGCTTCAAGCGCGGCGTCAAGGCCTTCTAATACGTTATAAAGCACTCCGCGCTGAGCTATAAATTTAGCCCGCTCCGGACGCAGAGAGTCAAGCGACATATTGATGCGCTTTAGCCCCGCATTTTTCAAGGCGCGCGCGTAGTTTTTGAGATAATATCCGTTGGTAGTAAGCGCAAGATCGATGTCCGGGGCATAATCCGCGATCATCTTTATAAAATCTTCGATCCCCTTTCGCACCAGCGGTTCGCCGCCGGTTATACGGATCTTTTTTACGCCGCCGTCGATCGCAACCTTGACGAATAAAAACATCTCCTCAAAGCTTAAAATATTCTCTCGCGGCACCCAGTTAAACGGCGTAGCAGGCATGCAATATCTGCATCTGAAATTACACCGCTGCGTAACTGAAATGCGCAAATAATCGATCGTTCGTCCAAATTTATCAATTAGCATATTTTGCCTTAATATCAATTTGCGGCGATTATATAAAAAACAAAGCGATTTTGCAAAATTTTATTTTTATATTGCTCTGGCTATTTTCTTACCGAGCCGATGAGCTCTTTAAGCTGATCCAGAAGCGGTCTGATCTGCTTTTCTACCCGCTCGTCGATCATCGTAGGCACTACGTCTAGTCTCTGCTCTATCGTCTCGTCGATTACGTCGGCGATCGCGTTTATATCGATATTAGGAGCGACTTTACCGCCCGAATCGATCATCTCTTTTAGCTCCTCGACCTTCTTTTTAAGCAGATAGTTTTCTTGCATAGCGTCGGTTAGCACCTGATCGAAGCGCTCGAATTTTTTATCCGCTTGCTTATCCTTAAAATATATGACGAAAAACATCAAAAATATAACGACGCAAAGTCCTAAAATGATGATAGTGTTAAGATCCATAGGGGTTCCTTAAAATAAATTTACAAAAACAAAAGCGAAAAACGCAATGCCCAAGTAACCGTTGAGCGTAAAAAAGGCGCGATCGATCTTACTAAAATCACTACGTACGATCTTATGCTCGAAGTACAAAATCGTCGCGCACGCAGCCACGCCCAGATAGGCAAAAAAGCCTAAATTTGCCGCCGCGCAAAACAGTAGCCAAAAAAGCACCGCCACGGCGTGAAAAATTTTGGAGATAAACATCGAAGCTTCCCTGCCGTAAAGCGCAGGGATGCTGTAAAGCCCAGCCGTGCGGTCAAATTCCATATCTTGAAGCGAATACAACACGTCAAAGCCGCCTACCCAAAATACTACTCCAAAGCACAGCAGCACCGACCATAGCGGAATTCCGCCGCTAACGGCGATCGCTCCCGCAATCGGCGCAAGCCCTAAGCAAAAGCCGAGCATCAAATGCGCAGTCTCGCTAAAGCGCTTAAAATACGAATACCCACCCAATGCCGCTAAAATAGGTACTGAAAGCTTAAGCGCCAAAGGATTTATAAACGCCGAAACCGCTATGAAAACCACCGCGTTTGCGATGATGAAAAGCAGCAAATTCCCACGTCCGATCCGCCCGTCCACGCTAGGGCGCGAAGCGCAACGCGGATTGGCGCGGTCGATATCCTCGTCTAAGTAGCGATTTAGCGCCATTGCGAAACTTCTCGCACTTACCGCACATAAAATCCCCAAAAAAAGCAACTTCCAGCCGAACCATACCGAGCCGCTTTGCAGCTTGCTCGCGGTAATCATCGCCGTAAAGATAAACGGCAACGCGAAAACCGAGTGTTTAAAAACTATTAATTCGTTGATGTCGGATAAAATTTCTTTAAATTTAGCCATTTTGCCCCTTATTTTGGGCACCATTGTATCAAAAAAAAGTAAGAATAGCTCTAAATTTGATATAATTTGAACGAAAAATTTACGAAAGGAAACGCCTTGAGCCAAAATCAAAACTCGCACGCAAGCCCGCAGATCGCGATCATCGGCACTACTGCAAGCGGCAAAAGTGATCTTGCGCTAAGTATCGCGCGCGAGATGGACGCCGTGATTTTGAGCCTCGATTCGCTCTGCATTTACCGGCAGATCGACATCGCAAGCGCTAAGCCAAGCGAGGAGCAGCTGAGCGAGATCAGGCACTTCGGCGTAAATTTAATCTACCCAAACGAGTACTTCAGCGTCGGCGAGTTTATTAAAGAATACGCAGCAGCGCGGGCTTTTGCGGGGCGTAGCGGCGTGCCTTTGATAATCACGGGCGGCAGCGGGTTTTATCTCAAAGCGATGTTAAGCGGGCTGGCGCCGAAGGTTCCCGATTTTAAAAGCGAAATTTCAAACGATGAAATTTACGCCCTAGCGCAGCGGATCGATCCGCAATTTGCCGCGAAATTTAGCGCGGCGGACAGCTTTCGGTTAAGAAAATGGCTAAGCATCTATAAATTTTGCGGCGAGGCTCCGAGTAAATTTTTGCGCGAGAACACCGCCCCGCCCGTGATTTCTGATATTAAAATTTTTGAGATCGACGCGCCTAAGCAGTGGCTTGCGCAGCGCATCGAAGCGCGCACGAAAGCGATGTTTGAGCGCGGGCTTTTAGAGGAGGCGGAGTTTTTATTCGCTCGCTACGGCGCGGAATGTAGGGCATTAGGCTGCATCGGGCTAAAGGAGTGCGGGCAGCTTTTGCGCGGGCAGATCTCGCGGGCGCAGTGCGGGCAGCTCGTAAGCCTGCACACGATACAGCTTGCAAAGCGCCAACGCACCTTCAACCGCTCGCAGTTTGCGGATAAAATTTCGGCGCCGCCACAAGAGCTGGAGCGTGAAATTTTAAAATTTCTTCGCCGCGAGATTTAAAATCGAAATTTATCAAAATTTGTGTGTTTGCTAGGAGGCAGTGGGGTAAAGGGAGTAAAATTTAGATTTAATTTACCGCGCTGAATCGCGTCTTTAAAATTTTGCGGGTCGCGCCAAGGTCTCGTGCGGCGCGGAATTTCGATTAAATTTAATCGCCTTCGCAAATATCAAAGCTAAATTTATCGTTGTCAAGCCTACTGAAATTTTGATTTTCCGCACTTGCATTGCGCTTGAAAATAAAGGCGTAACCGTATTTCTCGGGGTGCTGCGAGCTGTTTTTTAGCCCAACGACGCAAAGCTCGTAAGTGCCGCTTTGCAAGCCAAGTTTGAGCGTGGAATTAAATTTTCGTATCTTGCCCGCAGCGCCGCTTTGGCACTCATAGCCTAGCTCGAGTTCGCCGCTTTTTAGCTTATCGAAACGATACTGCAAAGCATCGAAGCTCGCTAGGATCGCGGAGTCGCTTTGCGGGGCGAAATACAGCTTATCGCGCTTGAAAGCTACTTCGTAGCCCGCAGGCGGCGCAAACTCCTCGTCCATGCAAACGAAGATCTCATAGCTGCGCACCGTAAGCGGGTAGAAGGGTAAAGCTTTAGCGCCCTTTACGGCGTCATAAAACAGCTGCTTGTGCGCGTCCCAGTAGCTTAGAAGCTTTTTTTGCTCTGCATTTTCGCTCCTTTAAAAACTCACTCAAATCGCGCACATCAAGCAGCGCAAAACCGTAGCCGTCAGCACTTAGCTCGCCCAAAAACATATCTCTCCTTTGCTAACAAAGCGCGGCGAGTTCAGCTCGCGCTTAAAATTTCAGCTCAATACCCGCTTAAAAAGACGAAATTATTTACCGCTCCGGTTAGAAATTTCACTAAAAACGGCGCCAGCACGCATGCTACGCTAGCTAGCACGACGGCAAATTTTATCTGCACCGAGACCGCGCTCAGTGAGCCATCAAGCTCCGCGTCCTTTCGCGGCTCGTGCAAAAACATACGCACGATGAGGCGCAGGTAGTAATACAGCGCGAGCGCGCTATTTACCGCCATGATGACGGCGAGGGCGAAGTAGCCCGAATTGACCGCGGCGCTTAGTAGATACATCTTGCCCCAAAACACGCTGAATGGCGGAATGCCCGCAAGCGAGAGCATAAAGATCGCCGCGCATAGCGCAAAGAGCGGATGGGTGCGGATCAGCCCGTCAAATTTCTCAAAAGGATGCTCGAAGCGAGCTGTAAATTTAGAGCTTTGCTCGCAAATTTCGGTGCCTGGCTCGCAAGTTTTAGTGCCAAAAAGGGTCGCTTCGGCGCCGGGCTTGCTCGCTTTAAAATTTTGCTCGTTTTCTTTGGAATTCTGCTCGCCGCAAGCTAAATTTTGTCCGTTCTCGCCTAAATTTAACTCGCCGATAGCGCCTGACTCGTAATCTTGCGAAAAAGAAAGCTTTGCGTTTGAGATAAAATTCCTCTCATCCTCGTTGCCGTTTGTATTTAAATTTAAAGCGGGGCTTTCGGTTTTAAATTTTAAATTTAACGAGCGTGCGCGCCTTTGCCGTACGCACCAGATGAACGCAAACGCCCCGAGATTTGCCACGGCGTATAGAATCCAGTAGGTGAAAAGCGCCGCATTTGCCTGCGTCGAGCCGATCACGATCGCGCAGAGTACGAAGCCTGCGTGCGAAACGGAGCTGAAAGCGAGCATCCGCTTGACGTCGCGCTGCACGAGCGCCATGAGGTTCGCTAAGCTCATCGTAACCACCGCTACGGCGTAGAGCACGATGTTTAGCCACTGCACGCCGATACTTCCCAGCGCCTCAAACAGCCTGATCGCCACGACAAAGCCCGCGATCTTAGGCACTACGGACATAAAGCCTGCCATGGCAGAACTCGCACCTTCGTAAACGTCGGGCGTCCAGGTGTGAAACGGGATCAGCGAGAGCTTAAATCCTATCGAGACGATCATAAATGAGCAGGCGGCGAAAAGCAGGACGCTGGTTTGTAAATTTGAACTCTTGGCGATCTGCGCGATATTTGAAATTTCCATAGAGCCGGTCGATAGAAAAAACATCGCCGCACCGAATGCGAAAAAGCCCGATCCCAGCGCGCCCATTATGAAGTATTTTAGCGCCGCTTCGATTGATCTGGCGCGGTTATGAAGAGCGATTAGCGTATAAAGCGCCAGCGAACCCGTCTCAAGCCCCACGAGGATCATCATTAAGCTTTCGCTCGCGACCATAAACTCATACCCCACGAGCACGAATAAAAACAGCACGAAAAACTCCGCCGTGTGGTACTCGTGCGCGCTTCTTGCGCCCAAAGACAGAAAGATGAAAAATATCGAACCTGCGAGCATGATAAGCATCGATAGCGTCGCGATTCCATCCACCAGCATCACGTCGAAAAGCCCGCGTATGCCGCTGTTGTAACCAAAAACGAGCCCGAAGCCGAGAGCTAGTGCTAGTATCGTGATAACGGCGTAAAATTTATACGATAGCGTGCGCGCAAAAAGCGAAACCGCGAGCATCAGCAGGGCAAATCCTCCAAGTATCGCCATAGGCGCGATCGAGGCTAAATTTAAAAGATTATTTTGCATCGCTTCTTACCTTAAAATTTGCTTTTTCCATATAGGCGCGAGTCGCGGTCTGAGAGGCTTTATTAAACATCAGCTCAAGGCTTTGCGTAACGCTAGGCTCGATACTCTTTAACATCAGATTCGGCGCGACGCCCAGCACTACCACCAGCACGCAGATCGGGACGATAGAGCAAAGCTCGGTCCTGTTTAGATCGCTTAGCTTTTTATTCTCCTCATACACGAGCGCGCCGAAGAAGGTCTTTTTATAAAGATTCATCGAATAGATCGCGCCCATTATGATGCCGAGTCCGCCCAAAAGCGCGTAGCTAAAGCTGATTTTAAAAATCCCCGCGAGGCTTAGGAATTCTCCCACGAAGCCGATCGTAAGCGGAAGACCTATCGAGCCTAGTAGCACGACGCAAAAACAAAACGCATAAAGCGGCATCACCCGCGTAAGCCCGCCGAACTCGCTGAAAAGCTTCGTGTGCCTGCGGTCGTACAAAAAGCCCACGAGCATAAAAAGCCCACCGCTTACGATACCGTGGCTGATCATCAAAAATACCGCACCGCTCATTCCTTCGCGGCTCATTGAAAAAATTCCAAGCATTATGACGCCCATATGCGCGATCGAGCTATACGCGATTACCTGTTTGATGTCCTTTTGCGCAAAGGCGATGAAGCTCGCGTAGATGATCATAACGATCGCTACGGCGCACATCATCCCGCTAAAATAGACGCTCGCATCCGGAAACAGCGGTAGCGAAAATCGCACGAAGCCGTATGTGCCCATCTTAAGAAGCACCGCGGCAAGCAGAACCGAGCCTATCGTAGGAGCCTGCCCGTGCGCGTACGGAAGCCAGGTATGAAAAGGAAAGCAAGGCGTCTTGATCGCAAAAGCTACCGAAAATGCCAAAAACAGAGGAATTTGCGTGCTAAGCGGCAGCGATAGGCTCTGCCAGTCTAGGATATTAAAGCTATACTCGCCCGTAGCCTCGTGGTATAAGTAGCTCATCGCTACGAGTCCTACAAGTAGAAACATCGAACCCAGGAAGGTGTATATGAAAAATTTTACCGCAGCGTAAATCCTCTTGCCGCTGCCCCACGCGCCGATAATATAGAGCATCGGAATGAGCGAAAGCTCCCAAAAGATGTAAAACAAAATCGCATCCAGCGCCACGAAAACGCCCACCATCGTCATCTCTAAAAATAGAATGCAGATGATTAAATTTTTGGCGCGCTCTTTAATGCTTAGGCTAAGCAGCGCCAAAAATGTAACCAGCGTGCTTAGGATCACTAAAAACAGCGAAATTCCATCCACACCGATAAAGTAGTTGATGCCGTATTCGCTTATGAAAGGGTGTAGCACACTAAACGCGATGCCGTCCACCGGCTCGTAAAGTATCCACAAAACGAGCGAAAGCACGAACTCTATAAAGCTCATCGTAACGGCGTAGGTCTTGATGCTCGCTTCGTCGATCAAAAAGCCCAAAACCGCAGCTACTGCTGGGAAAAATATAACCAAACTTAAAAAGTATTCCATGCCCACCTCACAGCGCAAACGCCAAAATCAGCAAAATGAAAGATCCCAAAACCATCCACCTTAAATTTGCGCTCAAATCTCCGCTATTGCTTACGCGATCCGCACCCTCGCCGCTTTTTACCGCGATGCGAGCGATCAGATCGACGCTGGCGTCTATGATCGCGTCGTCGCATTTAGCGCAGATCTCGCTAAGCCTTTCGTATCCGCGCACGATCACGCGCTCGTAAATTTGCGGGATAAAATACTGCGCGATCAAAATTTTATAAAATTTGCAATTCTTTAAATTCAGGCTAAATTTACCCTTGCCGTATGTCCAAATCGTTCCGATCGCCACCGCGCTTATCATCGCTAGCGTTAGGGCGATCAAAATTACTTCTATGCCGTGCGGGATCGAAGCTTTAAAGCCCGGTAGTATGTTAAGCACGAACTCCGCAAAATCGTGCTCGAAAAAGCCCGCGATCACTGCAGGCACGGCTAACACGCCCATCGCGACGAGAGCAAAGCCTTTCGCCTCGTGCGAATGGTGGGTAAATTTTTGCTTACCGAAGAACACGAGCATTATCAGCCGCACGCTGTAAAACGTCGTCATCGCGGCGCCCGCAAACAGCAGCGCCCAGATAAAATACGCGTCCGCGCTCCACGCCGCTTCCAAAATTTTATCTTTTGAGAAAAAGCCCGCGAACGGATAAAATCCGCAAAGCGCAAGCGAGCCTATGCACATTAAAATCGCCGTAGGCCGCATAAACTTATATAATCCGCCCATATTTTGGATATTTAGATCATCCTTCATCGCGTGCATTACGTTGCCCGCGCCCAAAAATAGAAGTGCCTTGAAAAACGCATGCGTCGCCAGATGAAATAGCGCGATCCAATACGCCCCGAGCCCCGCGGCTACGAACATATAGCCAAGCTGCGAAAGCGTGGAGTAAGCGATGATCTTTTTAAGATCGTTATGAACTAGCGCCATCGACGCCGCAAAGACCGCTACGAAGGCGCCCAAGCAGACGATAAAGCCGCTTACTTCTGGCGCGAGCGCGAAAATAGAGTTTGCGCGGATCACTAGATAAACGCCCGCCGTAACCATCGTCGCTGCGTGAATGAGCGCAGACACGGGCGTTGGACCCGCCATCGCGTCTGCCAGCCAGGTATGGAATGGAAACTGCGCGCTTTTGCCTATCGCACCGATAAATAAAAGCGCGGCGATCAGAGTTAAAATTTCAGGCTCCAAGCCCGCTGCGTTCGCAAATACAACTTCGTAGCGCAGCGAGCCGAAATTTAAATAGATCAAGAAAATTCCAAGCAGCATCCCAAGATCTGCGATGCGGTTCATTATGAAAGCCTCGTTGGCGCACCAGCTGTAATTGCTCCTATCATACCAAAAGCCGATCAGCAGCCACGAGCAGAGTCCGACCCCCTCCCAGCCGATGAAAAGCCCTAAAAAATTATCGCTCGTTACCAAAACCAGCATCGAAAATACGAAAAGCCCCAGGAAGCTGAAAAATTTAGAGAAGTTTTCATCATCCCACATATAGTAGATCGAATACACGTGCACGACGCTGGAAACGATGCCTACGACCACCATCATCACCGCACTTACGCTATCTATGAGAAAGCTAAATTTTGCGTCCAAAAATCCCGTGCTTATGAAATCGGCTAAGCTTACGCTGATTAGGCGGTTGTCAGAGACGAGCTCCATCAAAGCAAGCGACGCGATAGTGCTTAAAATCACCAGCGCCGAGCAGATTACGCCGATAAACATCTTATCTTTGGCGCGAATGAAAACGCCTGCGAAGATCGCCGAGGCAAGCGGTGCGAAAAGGGCGATTAAAAGCCACACAAAAACGGTATCAAGCATCCGGTCCATCCTTGGAAGGATTTTTAAAATTTACGAAGCTGTCAAGTTCGATGCTGCCCGTCTTCTTATACCACAAGATGAGTAGCCCAAGACCCACGGCCATCTCGCTCGCGGCAATCGCGACGATGAAAAGCGCAAAAATTTCGCCGTTTATGTTGTCGTAAAATTTCGCCACGGCGACAAGAGCTAAATTTGCGGCGTTTAATAAAATTTCGCTCGAAAAAAAGAGCATGATCAAATTTCTTCGCTTCATCATACCCGCAAGCCCGAGCCCAAACATCATCGTAGCAACGATTAGATAGTGATTTAGACCCATTTTATCCCTCGCTCTCTTCGTATGTCAAGCTCGCATCCATCTGCTTATGCGCAAGCACGATAGCGCAGATCATCGCCACGAGCAGCATCACGGCTGCAAGCTCGAAAATCGCCAGATATTTCGTAAAAATAATCATCCCAAGCGCCTCGGTATCGTCGGTGTTTAAAATTTTAAGCGTTTCTACGTTGTTCGCAACCACCGCGCCAAGCACGATAATCACGAGCAAAAATGCGATCACGCCGCTAAGCGCGAAAAATAGCCTTGCGCCCTTTTTCGGCTCGCTTACATTTTTATTCGCCCCCAAAAACATCAGCGCGAAGCCGTAAAGCACGATCACGGCGCCCGTGTAAACTATGATCTGCACTACGCCTAAAAACTCCGCATCCAGCAAGAAGAAAAATCCGCTCATAAAAACCATGCCGCCGGCCAGCGCGCTAAGGGCGTAAAGGACGTTTTTGCTAAAAACGCTGATGCCGAAAAGCGCCAGGCAAACCGCGCTGAAAAAATAAAATGCAAGCGTTTGTATCATTGCTCATCCCCCTGCGCGGCGGAGTCTTCTGCGCTTTGCGAGGCGGAATTTTCTTTAGAATTTCGCTGCGAATCAAGCGTGGAATTTCGAGCGTCCCTAGCGGAATTTTCTTTAGAATTTTCAGTGTCCGCGGCGGAGCTTTCCTTTAAGCTCGCCAGCTTGGTATTTTGTCGCTCGGCTAAAATTTCGCCGCTTAAGCCAGCACCCTTTGAAAATAAAATTTTATCGTTAGCAGCACCCTCTTTTTTAGAGCTTTCCGCGGCGCTATTTTTTAAATTTGAATCCGCGCTCTTTAAGCTTAGCTCATCGCTTGCGGCGTCGCTTTTTATATAAGCGTTCGGCGTCACCTTGATCCGAGCGCCTGCGTTTTCATCCAGGCTGCCATAGCCTGCAAACTCCTGCGCCGCGCCGTTTAAACATAAATTTTCGCCGCGAATCAAAAGATCCTCTTTGAAGCCGTAGTAGGCTCGCTGTTCGCTAGCAAGCTCATATTCGCAGCCGTGCACGATAGCGATCTCGGGGCAAACGTCCGCGCAAAGCCCGCAATAGACGCAGCGCCCTAAATTTATCGAGTAGTTATCTACCTTTTTGCGGCCGTCGCTGCCGAGGCTGGTCTCCATCGCGATGCAGTTCGCCACGCAGATCTTCTCGCACAAGCCACATCCGATGCAGCGTTCGCTGCCGCTTTCAAGCAGGCGCATAAGCTTGTGCACGCCGCGGTATCTAGGCGGCATGACAAATTTTTCCATAGGATACCGAAGCGTATGCGAGCCGCCGCGCTTAAACATATTTTTTAGCACCACCCACAGCCCCACGAAAAGCTCGCCGTTAAAGGTGCGGGCTAGGAATCTGCGAAGCTTATCGCCGCCGGATTTAATAGGGCCTCGTTTATCGATCTGGGCGTATCTTGCCATCGTACCCTCCTTAAACGATCGCTAGCGCAGTAATTAGCACGCAAGCAAGAGCTAGCGGCATGCAGACTTTCCAGCAAAGCCCCATCAGCTGATCGGGGCGCAGATGCGGCCACGCCGCGCGAGCCCATAGGAAGCAGAAAAACACGAGGCTTGATTTTAATACCATCATAACGCCGCCAGGGATAAACCAAAACGCGTTAAATCCGCCCAAAAACAGCAGCGTCGTAACGACGGAGTATGTTATGATATTGGCGTATTCGCCGATAAAAAACATACCCCAGCGCATACCCGAATATGCCGTACCCGCGCCTGCTACGATCTCGGTTTCGTTTTCGGTAAGACACAGCGGCGTGCGGTTGCACTCTACAAAGGCTGCGATGAGAAATAGCGCGAAGCAAACGGGCTCTTTCCAGATAAACCACTTATCTATGCCGCCGCTTTGCGCGCTTACGATGTCGATGAGCGAGAGCGAGCCCGTGATCATCACGATAGGGATCAGGCTAAGGCCGTTTATCACCTCAAAGCAGGTGATCTGCAAAAACGCGCGAAACGCGCCTATCGTGCCCCATTTATTGTAGCTCGCAAGCCCTCCGATCAGTAGACCATAAACGCAGGTGCCGCTAGCTCCGAGCAAAAATAAAATTCCCACATTTATATCGCTTAAAATCGGCTGGATGGTTCGCCCGCCGATCGTAAACTCCGGCAGCAGCGGCACTACCGAAAGCGCCACGAAAGCGCCCGTAGCCGATATTATCGGCGCGATTTTAAAAAGAAGCTTATTCGCTCGCGCAGGGATCGCGTCCTCTTTAGTAAAAAGCTTTATCATATCCGCGCCCACCTGCAAAAGCCCCGCAGGCCCGACCATAGAGGGTCCGATCCTGCGCTGCATAAAGGCAAGCACCTTGCGCTCGGCGTAGGTCGCAAGCCCCGAGAGCAGCGCGATGACGGCTAAAATCACGAGCGCCTTTAAGACGGTAGCTACGAAATAAAATGCACTATCGCTCATCTGCCCTCTCCTTTGGAATTTGAAATTTTCTTGATTTTCACGCTGGCGTAGCGCGAGGTTTTGAAAAATATCTCGCCGCGAAGCTTCTCGTCAAAATACGGCAGATACGCTCCGCTAAAGCCCGGATCGATCTTTACGCTAGCGACGATTTCGCGGTTTAAGCTTACGAACTCAGTCGCGCCGCTTTCGCTATTTTCGCTATTTTCATCACCGGCGCCACCGGCTTTGTGCGCGTCGCTTGCGCGATCCGTTTTTTTCGCACGACCGGCACCGCTTTTATCATTAGCGCCGCTAGTTTTTTCATCATTGCTCACGCCGTCCGATTTGTAAATTTTAACTACGTCGCCCGCGCTCACGCCCAAGCTTTCGGCGATGCCGGAGCTTAGATATAGTGTGCCCGCTTCGCCCAGTCCGCTGCTTGCGCCGCTAAATTTATTGAATTGATGCAACGGATTCGCCTCATAGATTAAAATTTCGCCCTCGCCTGCTCTAAGCGGCGCGGAAGGAGAAATTTCAAACTCCTCCTCGCTAGCGACAAACTCCTCATTTCGCAGCTCATATCCGCGGTGATTTGCGCCGCCATTGTCGTAAAAATTTTCTAAATCGTCAAATTTAACCTGCTCAAAATCTGCGCCCAAGCTTGACGTATAGCTGATCGCGTGTTCCGCGCAAACTCCCAGCGCACAGGCGATGTCGTTTAGCTCGTATCCGCCGTAATCAAGCGCCGCATTGGTAGGCACTACGCGCTTGTCGTAGTTCGTAAATGTACCCTCTTGCTGCACCAAGCTAGGCGCGTCCAGATCGGCTTCCAGCACGCCGAAGCTTATATCGCCCGCTTCGTTGTAGCCTAGCGTCTCGCCCGCGCTCATTTGCGCGCTAAGTTTACAGATGAGCGCGACGCCAAGGCTATTCGTGCGCGGCGGCACCACTAGCACTTTTAGCGGCGTGTAGCGCTGCACCAAACCGGTCAGGCGCGCGAGCATGGCGCTATTTGGCGTGCGGATAAAATCCTCGCCGATGATGAGCGAAAAACTCTCCTTTTTAGCCAAAATTTCATCTATTTTTTGCTCGTCCAGACCTAGCGCGCGGGCAAAATTTGAAATTTTACTTTCCGCAGGATTTTCGGAATTCTGCGCGGAATTTTTTGCGGGATTTTCAGCGCCATCCGCGCTTGCGGGATTTTCAGCACCGCTGGCACTCGCAACATTCCCGACGCCATTTGCCTCCGTAGAATTCTCAGGATTTTGCAAATCCACGGATTTCTCATCTAAATTTTCCTTCGCCGCGGCGCGCGAAATTTTAAATTCCGCCGCGAGTTTCGCATCCAGCCACTCAGGCAGATCGCGCCCGAATTTCTGCAAGATCCAAAGTAGGATCTGCGCCTCCAACCCCGCGGCGTGCGGCTGATGGATGAAATTTTTACTAAAGCCCTTAATGCCCTCGTCGCAAAACGGATGAAAATAGATTCCGCTTGCCTTATTTAGCTTGCAGGCGCTGTTTACCGCATAGCCCAGATTTGGAGCGTCACTGCGCAAAAATGTGCCGCAAACGACGATGAAATCGCTATTTTTAATCGTCTGAGAATCCGCATTATAAAATTTCGTGCCACTAAATTTTGAAAATTCGCGCAGGAATCTTTGATACACAAGCGCTTCGTCGTTGATCAAAGCGAGTTTAAATTTTTGCCGCAAAAGCTCTAAAATCCGAGCTTCTTCATTGGTGATGAAACTATTAAATTTAATATTTTTGATCTCGCCGTCCTCGATGCCGCGCACGATACGGCTAAAAACCGCTTCGTTTTTGCTCGCCCGCTCGTTTGAAAAATCCCAGCCAAAGCGCGCTGCGGCGTGCAGGACGCTAAAATTTATGTCGCTGCCAACGCGATAAATTTTTTCACGCGGGTCGCCTATGCCGCGGCGCTTGATCTCGTAATAAAGTAGCTCGCAATCGCTGCTGTGCGGGTTGGAAGCGGGTATTTGACGCAGCTCCCAGGCGTTTGAAACGTATTTAAACGCGCTCTCTACCAAAGCCCCCGTCGGGCAGACCGCCGCGCTCTCGCCGTAGTTTACGCAATCATCCTCATCGTTAACCCGCGCGATTAGACTTTTTTGTAGCTTATTCCACACGGCGTAGGCGTCTTTGGGCATCGCGTCCTTTTGCTCCTTACTAAGCGCGTCTCCGCCGCGCGGGACGAGCTTAAACGCATCTACGCCCAAGCGGTCCTTCGCGGCGGTAATACAGCGCTCACAGACGATACAAAGGCTAGGATCGTAACTCAAATATCCCCAATCCTGCACCTCGCGCGCCGTATCGCGGATAGCGTAGCTTTGGGTATTTGTGCGCATCAGATGGGCTAAATTTTGAAGCTCACACTCGCCGCTTTGATCGCAAACCCCGCACGCCATCGGATGGTTGATGCAATAAACCTGCGTGATCGCCTCGCGCTCGGCGTCAATCTCGGGGCTGCGGCTGTAAACGACCATGCCGTCCTTGGTCTTGGCGTTGCAGCTATAGACGCGCTTGCCGTCCGCTTCGACCATACAAAGCCTGCATGCGAGCGTCGGCGTACCGCCGCTTAGATAACAAAGCGCAGGGATAAAAACGCCGCAGCGACGTGCGACCTGCAAGATATACTCGCCCTCGTCGCACTCGCAAGCTTTACCGTCGATCGTGATCTTTGCCATTTTAAACCTTAGAAATTTCTGCGAGTTCGAAATTATAACCGCCAAAGCCCTGCCCGCCCGAGCCCAAAAGCGCGATCGTGCCCTTTAGCTCCTCATCCAAAATAAATTCTTTTTCCAAATTTAGGTGCGGCGTTTTGATGCGGACGCGATCGCCGCCCTTGATCTTTGCAACCATGCTAAAATACCTTCCGCCGATTAGTTTATCGTCCGCATCGTGTTTGAAAACCACGGCGCCGTCGAAATTCTCAGGCTCTTTTAGAGGGCTTAAATTTGCCCGCTCTTGTGCGCCCAAATCCGCTTGCTCGCCGCGTAAGCTTAAAATTTTAACCCCGAATTTTGCCGCTATGAGAGATAGAAAGACTTTGATATTTTCGGTGTCCGGATGAGTTTTAATGAGCGCATCGTCGATCAAAAGCGCGTCGCAGCCGTTTTGGAGAAACTCCGCGATCTGCTCGATCTCCTCCTCGCCCACGCTGCTTTCACCGCTTAGATACTCCAGATCCAGATCCACAAAATATTGCTCGTCGCAAAAACCAGCGCAGATTAGCGCCAGCACGAAGCTTTGCGCGCCGATCTCGCATTTTATCAGCTCGCCCGGAAGATGCGGGTCTTGCAGCGGCGATACGCTTAAAATTTCAGCGCTCTTAAAACCTTCTGCAAGCGCGGGATTTTGCAAGCTAAGCAGCGACGCAAAATTTAAAATTTTCATCCTCTCCCCTTTTTGGCGACGACCATCCAATCGACTTGGTTATAACGGATCAAGCTTAAAAGCGTAGAATTTAGCCCCTCCACCAGATCGGCGCTCTTTTGAACCGCGCTAAAATCACCCATCTCAAACATAAAGATCATTGTCTCGCCGCGAGCGGAATTTTTTAAAATTTCGCCCATGCGGTTTAAAAATTTATCGCCCAGATGCCTCAAATCGTAGCGTTTCATCGATCCACCTCGCCTAAGATAATATTCGTGCTGCCGATGATCGCCGCGGCGTCGGCAAGATACTGCCCGGGTAAAATTTCCTCATAGACCGCGCAATGCCAAAAGCTCGGCGTGCGGATCTTAAGGCGGTACGGGCGGCTTTCGCCCATCGAGCGGATATAAAATCCAAGCTCGCCCTTAGGGCTCTCGCTCGCGGCGTAAATTTCGCCCACCGGCGGGCGCAGGCCCTGCGTAACCAGCACAAAATGCTGCATCAGCGAGTAGTTTTGCGTCATGATCTGCTCTTTGCTAGGATTTACGAAGCGCGGATCGATCGCTAAAATTTGCGGATCGCTTAGCGGATAGTGTTTCGCGCACTGGCGCAAAATTTTAAGGCTCTCGCGCATCTCCGCCATATAGCACTTATAGCGCGCGTAACAGTCGCCCTCGCTCGCATACGGCACGTCGAAATCAAGCTCGTCGTAGATGAGATAGGGCTCCTCTTTTCGAATATCCCAAGCATGCCCGCTAGCGCGCAGGCTCACGCCGCTACAGCCGCAGCTAAGAGCTGCTTCGTGCGAGATCACGCCTACCCCCTCGGTTCGCATCAGCCAAATTCTATTCGTATCGAGCATATCTTCAAATTCTTTAATATCGCTCGGGAATTCGTCGCAAAATTTCAACATCTCCTCTAACCAGCCCGCAGGCAGGTCCAAAAATACGCCGCCGATTTTGATATTATTGTGCGTAAGGCGCGCGCCGCAGTATTTTTCTATGAGATCGAGTATGTATTCGCGCGAACGAAAGCAGTAGAGAAATACCGTCATCGCGCCGATATCAAGCGCGTGCGTACCCAAAAACAGAAGGTGCGAGCTGATGCGATTAAGCTCCAATAAGATCGTGCGGATGATCTGCGCGCGGCGCGGCACTTCGATGCCGCATAGCTTCTCGACCGCGGCGCAAAAGCCGTAGTTGTTCGAGCCCGATGCGACGTAATCGATGCGGTCTGTTACGGGGACGAACTCCGCGTAGATCATATTTTCTGCCATCTTTTCGATGCCTCGGTGCATATAGCCCACGCCCGGGCGGGCGCGCACGATGCGCTCGCCGTCAAGCTCCAGCACGAGCTTTAGTTGGCCGTGCGCGCTTGGATGCTGCGGACCGAAATTTAAGATCATATTCGCGCCCTCGCGCTCGTACTCGATGTTTTCGAAAAACGGTCTTAGCTTGCTTGGATTTTGCATTATTTTCTCTTTGTGATGATCTTGTAAATTCCGCGTTTAGCGCGTTTTACGAAGCGCACGCCGCCCTCTTCTTGGTATTCTTGTAAAATTTTCTCTTGCGGGCGCGGCTCGCCTCTAGCGCCCTCATGATAGAGCCGCGCAAAGTTAAAGGTATCCTTTTCATCTACGAATGCGGAATTTCGGTTTTCTTCGCCGATCCGCTCGCGCGCGCCAACCCCAAAAATTTTATCCACCTCGTACCACTTGGCAAACTCGTCTCCTTGCAGCGGATAGGACTTTAAAAGCGGGTGTCCGAACCAATCATCGGGCATTATTAGGCGCGCTAAGTTCGGATGAGCCTCTATCCAAACGCCCATCATATCGTATAGCTCGCGCTCCGCCCAGTTCGCGCTTTTGTAGATACCCGCAGCGCTTTGCAAAAAGCTCTCATTCGGCACGAAGCACTTTAGCCGTGCGCGGCGCGCTCTTTTGATATCCAAAAGCTGATAGAAAACCTCGATGCCGCCGCGAGCCTCGATAAAATCCACGCCGCTTAGCTCGCACAAAATTTCATATCCCGCGCTCTTAAGCGCACGCAGCGCCGCTAAATTTTGCGCGGGCTCCACGTAGAGCACGAGAGTGCTAAATTCCACGTATGAGTTTAAAATTTGAACGCCCCCAAGCGCGTCCAGATCGTCTTCAAAATCGCTCTCGTTTGCGCTGGATTTAGGCGTTTCCTCGGGAATGAAAAATCTGTCTTTGTAGTAATTTTTTTTACTCTGATCGCCTTTGGGATTAAATTTTCTCATCAGATCAGCCTTTTTGCCTTTTGTGCGCGGCGCGGAGTTTGAGTGCGGATCTTTTTTTGTAGCACCATCATCGCAAACTGCAGCGTCTCAGGGCGCGGCGCGCATCCGGGCAGATAGATATCCACAGGCACTATGCGGTCGCAGCCCTGCACCGTAGCGTAGGTATTAAACATCCCCCCGGTATTGGCGCAGCTGCCCATGCTGATGACCCATTTGGGCTCGGGCATCGCGTCGTATAGGCGGCGCGTAAACTCGGCGTGCTTTTTGCTAAGCGTGCCTGCGATTATCATCACGTCCGATTGCTTGGCGCTTGCGCGAAATATCGTGCCGAAGCGGTCAAAGTCAAATCTGCCCGCGCCCGCCGCCATCATCTCGATCGCACAGCACGCAAGTCCGTACGTCATCGCCCACAAGGAGTTGCTCCTGCCCCACGCGATCAGTTTATCGACGGTCGTTAGCACTACGGGAAGCCCGTTTTCGCGCGCGTAGTTTATCTTATGCTCTGCCAATTTAGCGCTCCTTTTTTCCAGGCGTAGATGAAACCGACGCCTAATAATACAATGAAAAACGCCATCTCTACAAGCCCGAACACGCCTAAAATTTTAAAATTTACCGCCCACGGAAACATAAAGATAATCTCGACGTCAAAAAGTATGAAAAGCACGGCTATTAAAAAAAAGTGGGAGTTCATTCGGTTGGGCTGTTTGACGGCTTCGGGGCCGCTTTCATAAATTTCACCCTTTAGCCGCTCGTCGCGTCTATCTGCCAAACGCGAGCCTACCAAAGAGGATAGTTTAACGATGAGCGAAAAGACGCAAAAGGCTAGGATTAGCATTACGAATATTCCGAAATACGGGCTTTGCAGCGGAATTCTAGACATTTTTCGCCTCGGTTTTAAAATTTAATGTGGATTGTAACGAAGTATTGATTTAATAAAGCTTAGCGCGCGCCACTAAATTCGCTTTTAAAAGTAAAATTTAATATACCTCGCCCGTGCGATTTAGTGGGGATTAAGGCACGTGTGGTAAAATTTCGCGGATTTTAAGGGAGAGCTATGAAATCTAGCAAGATAAGTCTCATTTTCTACGGCATATTCTGCGGCGTAACAATCTATTTTCTTATCTGGGGATTCGGTTTTATAGGAAGCGGCGATAAAATGCTATTTTTGGTTTCGGTATTTTTGGGCATCTTTATGGCCTTTAATATCGGCGGAAACGACGTGGCAAATTCCTTCGGCACCAGCGTCGGAAGCGGCACTCTTAGCATCGCGCAAGCCCTTTGCATCGCGGCGGTATTTGAAGCAAGCGGCGCGGTAATCGCAGGCGGCGAAGTAACCTCGACGATCAGAAGCGGTATAATTGATCTTAGCAAAATGGACGTGCATCCAAGAGACTTTATCTACGTAATGATGAGTGCGCTTTTTGCGGCGGGCGCATGGCTGCTTTTTGCCAGCAGAAAGGGGCTGCCCGTATCCACTACTCATGCGATCATCGGCGGTATCGTGGGCTCGGGGCTTACGCTAGGCGCCCTGCTTAATACCGCAGAGACTTCCGCATTGTGGCTCGTGCAGTGGGATAAGATCGGCAAAATAGCGATCTCTTGGGTGCTCTCGCCGATTTTGGGCGGAGTGATCTCCTTTGGAATTTTCTGGCTCATCAAACATTATATTTTGGATTACAACCGCTACGCTCAAATAAAGATCGACCGCATAAAGCGCGAAAAAAAATCCCTCCGCAAGCTGCATAAAAAGACCTTCGAGACCCTGGACGACATTCAAAAGATCGCCTATGCAGAGGCGCTAAATCACGATATTTACGCGATGCGCGATCCAGATTTCGACCCAAGCGAGCTGGATAGCGAGTATTATAAAAAGGTGATCGAGCTTGACGCGAAAAAAGAGAAGCTCAAATCCCACAAGGCCCTAGAGTACGGGATTCCTGCCGTAGCGGGTATCGGCGCCTTCGTGATCTCGGCGATGCTGATATTTAAGGGGCTGCATAATCTAAATTTCGGGCTTACGAATTTTTACAACTACCTCATCATCGGTATGTCGACGCTGATTACCTGGCTTTTGATGTTTATTTTCGCTAAAACCCTGCGCCGCTCAAATTTAAACAAATCCGCGTTTTTGATGTTTAGCTGGCTGCAGGTGCTCACCGCTAGCGGCTTTGCCTTTTCGCACGGCAGCAACGACATCGCAAACGCCGTGGGTCCGTTTGCCGCCATCATCGATACGATGGCTACGAATAGTATCAATCCTTCCACTCCCGTGCCGCAGCAGATTATGATAATGTTCGCAGTAGCCCTCATAGCGGGGCTTTGGTTCATCGGCAAAGAGGTAATCGCCACCGTAGGCACCAATCTTACGAAAATCCACCCAGCCTCTGGCTTTAGTGCCGAGCTCGCAAGCGCCGTCGTCGTAATGGCGGCGTCGGTGCTGGGGCTTCCGATCTCCTCGACGCACGTGCTAATAGGCGCGATTTTGGGAATCGGCTTGGTAAATCACAGCACGAACTGGTCGCTGATGAAGCCGATCGGGCTAGCGTGGATCATCACCCTGCCCGTCTCGGCGCTGCTTTCGGCGTTTGCATTCGTACTTTTGCGCCACGTATTTTAGGCTAAATTTAAAAATCTGCTCCCCGGAATTTTAAAATTTCGCGAATTTCTACGCAAGCTAAATTTTAAAATTTCACGGCGTCTAAGCGAGTAAATTTTGCAACTCCTCTTGCGGCGAATGACAGCGCAAAACTCGCTAGCGACGGCACAGATTCGCCCGTATGCCCTGTAAAATTTAATAAAATTTTAGCTACAATCGCGCTTTTAAATTTAGGAAAAATATGAGTAAATTTGAAATTTTTAGATCCACCCTCGCCGTGATGATGGGCTACGTGCCGCTAGGGCTAGCGTTTGGTATCTACGGTATCAGCCAAGACCTGCCCGTATGGGCGCTGGCGCTAACCTCGCTGCTGATCTACGCAGGCAGCGTGGAGTTTGTGTTGATCGCCTTCATCGTAACCCACGCCTCGCTCGTAGATACCTTCGTCGTGGCGTTTTTGCTAAATTTCCGCCATTTTTTCTATACGATGTCGCTGTTGGACGAGCTGCGCTTCGTGCGCCATAAAATTTACGCCGTATATGCCCTTACGGATGAAACCTTTGCGCTGCTAAAAGCGCGTGCGTTTTTGCGCCCCGAGGAGCTTAGCGGCGAACAGCCCGTAACGCCGCAAAGGCTAAAAGAGCTTGATCTGCTTTATAATCTAACCGCGGTCTTAAATCATTCCTACTGGGTTGCGGGCGTCGTTGCGGGGGCTGTTTTGGGAGCAAGCTTAAAACTTGATTTTAGCGGGATCGAGTTTAGTCTGACGGCGCTTTTTGCGATGCTAACCTATAAGGTTTTTAAAGCAAACCCGCAATACAAAGTGCTATTGCTAGGATTTGCCTGCGCATTTGCGGGGCTTTTTATCTTTCCTACAAAATACTTTTTATTCGGCACTCTGATTTTCGGCACAGCGGTATTGCTGCTCTTTCGCAAATACTTCGAGCGACCTTCGCACGCGGGACGCAGGCTGCGAAAGTTCCTAAAAAGGAGCAGATAGTGGAAATTTTGCCCTATATCTTTCTAGCCTCGATCGCTACGATTTTGACGCGATTTTTGCCGCTGCTTCTTTTTAAGAAAAAGACTGCGAGTCCAAATCTGGCGTATCTGCAGAAAAACTCCGGACTTTTGATAATGGTCGTTTTGACGATCTATGCGCTTAAGACGATGCTGCCTAGCTTTTCGGGCGAGCGGACTTTTAGCGCGGACGTGCTGCAAACGGCGGCGCTGCTACTTTGCCTGATTATGGCGTTTGTCGTGCATGCTAAATTTCGCAATTCCCTCGTTACGATAGCGCTTCCTACGCTAAGTTATATGGCGGCGCTACGCTTTTTATTGAATTATTGATAAATTTATAAGTTAGTTTTCGATAAACTTTAAGAGTTAATTTTTAAGTTTAAAAAAGGTTAAAGTTTTATGAATTTTATAAGTCAAGTGGTGCATAATTTCGCTAAAAAATACGCCGCCGAAACTATGCAAAAATCCCTATACAACTCCCTTAGAATCGACATCACGCAGGAAAATATCGCTAAAATTCCAAACCCCGATAAAAAATATATGCTCTACATGCACGTGCCCTTTTGCCACACGTTTTGCCCGTACTGCTCCTTTCATAAATACGCCTACGAGCGCGGCGCGTGCAAGGCGTATTTCAGCGCGCTGCGCACCGAGATGCAGCGCACGAAGGACGCAGGCTACGACTTTGAGACGCTTTATGTAGGCGGCGGCACGACGCTCATCGACGAGGATGAGCTAGCACGCACGCTAGAGCTTGCCAAGTCGCTTTTTAGCATCAAAGAGGTCTCGTGCGAAAGCGATCCCAACCACATCGAGCCTGAGAGTTTGCTGCGATTTCGCGGGCTAATAGACCGCCTAAGCGTGGGGGTGCAGAGCTTTGATGATGATATTTTACGCAAAGCTTCACGCTATGACAAATTCGGCTCGGGCGAAATTTTGCAAGAAAAGCTATCCCGAGCGGTCGGAATTTTGCCGATTTTAAGCCTGGATCTGATCTTTAACTTTCCGTTTCAAACGCGCGAAATTTTACTTCGCGACATTGAAGCGGCAAAAGCGGTGAAGCCCGAACAGATCACGCTGTATCCGCTGATGAAATCGCCTTTGATGCGCGATCAAATAGCACGGAGCCTCGGCGTTAGCAATGTAGATCACGAGGAGGAGTTTTACTCCATCATCTGCAAGGAATTTGCAAGCTGGCACCGCAGCAACGCATGGGCCTTCGCTCGCGAAAAATCAAATATGAGCGACGAGTATGTAGGCACGAATCACGAATACGTAGGCATCGGAAGCGGCGCGTTTAGTTTCTTAGGCGGCAGACTGCTCGTAAATGCGTTTAATCTCGAAGACTACGCAAGCAGAGTGCGCAAAAACGAAAGTACCGTCATCGCCACTTGCGATTTTAGCAGATCCGAGCGCGCGAAATACCTCTTTTTGACCGAGCTTTTCAACGGCGAGATCGATATCGCTAAATTTAACTCCGCAAACGATCTAAACCTGCGCCGCGAACTGGGCAGAGAGCTTAGCCTGCTAAGGCTTGCAGGAGCCGTGCGGATCGAGGGCGAGATTATCCGCACGACGGAATTCGGCGCGTATTTGTGCCTTGTTTTGATGAAAGAATTTTACACCGGCATGGACAAGGTGCGCGCGGCGTTTCGCGACGATGCCAAGATTAAGCGCGCAAAACAGCTCATCATCATGGACGAAAGCGAATCCGCCGCAACCAGCGCGGCAAAAAGCGAGATAGCGTCGTAATTTTGCGCCCGACCGCTGCTACTAGCGCTTGGGTGCGCCCGTGACTTGAGCGCAAATACCGTTTATGTATTTAAAACACAAACGAATCTTTGATTTCAAAATTTAGGAAATGCCGCAATGAAACGCAGAATGATCAAGCTATTCATTTTATTTCTGTTTTTTGTCCTTGTATTTGAGCTCGTCGGCAATCTTTTTAACTTCGGTCGCTTTCCGTTTCATAAAAGCTGCGAGGCGTTTATGATGATAAACCGCCATATAACCGGTGATTCAAACGATAGGTGCATAATGCAACTTATGGAGCAGGGCAACAAAAGAGATCTTTCGCTATATTACTATAAAACTAAATTTAATCTTGAGGAGCCATTGTCAGAGCTGGACGAAAAAGCTATAAAATTTTTAAATATTCCGAACTCGAAGATAATCACCGTAAATAAAGATGGCTTGGAAAAGAAATTTTTAATAAGCGATTAAATTTAAATAGCAAAGAAGCCCTGCTTCAATTGCAATATCAAAGCCTAACAAATCGAGAATTTTAAAATTTATAAAATTAAAGGAGTAGCAATGAATAATCTAAAACTCATACAAAACTGGTATGCTTCCAAATGCGACGGAGAATGGGAGCATCAATACGGACTTACGCTGGAGACGGTCGATAATCCCGGCTGGTTGATTAAAATCGATGGCGAGAGCGGGAAAAAGCCGATCAAAATAAATATCGATAGAGATGACGAGGATTGGTTTTTCATCAATGCCACGGAAAACGAACTCAAAGGAAGTTGCGGAGCCGAAAATTTAGAGGAATTATTGGAGCATGTGGTAAAATGGCTAACGGATTAAAATTTAGCAAGACAAATAAAGGAGCTTAGATGATCGAAGTCGAGATAAAAAACGAATCTTGCAAAAAGACCGAAGTTACGCTTGCAAATATCGAAATTGTTAAGGATGCCGTAAAGGAATTCGCCTATAAAAGCTTTAAGGGCAGCTATCTGTTTTTTGATATTTACGGCGAGATAGATAGGGATTTCCGCGTGCTTGGAGCAATCGGCGAAGGAGATGAAAACAATATCCGAAAAATAGATCTTAAAAAATATGAAAAAAGCTCCTTAGGCGCCACCAACATATCGCAAGATATAGAGGGCGTGGAATTCTGCACCTATTTCAAGCTGGATCAAAGTGAAATTTTAAAGCAAATATTATATTGTATGTCCTATGAAAGATTCGAAGGCGGTTATTACGCAAAGGGTAAATTTATAGGCAAAAACAGAGGCGATCTTATTTTTATCGGTATCTGCGGCGATATAAAAAATTGCGCCGAAATAAAGAGCGTCGATTTAGATGAAATAATAAAAAGTATGCCCAAGCTCTCGGAATCAAATAATTTTTATATTAACGAGTTTATGAGATCAACCAAACGGATCGATGAGGTAAATTCTATCGGCAACCGATTAAATTTAAAAAGGAGATACTATGAAATTTAAAATTTTGAAACCGAATGAACTATACGGCTGGGTTTTTAACAAAGATGAAGAACTTTATAAGGCTTTAGGATTTGATTGCTGGATGGATTCGTTTATTCGCATATTAGCTCAAATTCCCGGTACCAGAAAAAAAGATATTTTGGATTACCTTGAATATGAAATCTTTGATTGGTACGAATGGTTTGAACTATATGGGATTATCCGAAGCGACTATATGCTAGCGGACGAAGATAACCCTGAAATTTCAGCCTATCCGACATATGCGGGAGAGTATTTCGGAGTAATGGGTCAGCTGTTTTTAGGGGGTATGATAGACTTCGGCGTAGAGGGCGAAAATTTAAGACAGGAATGGGCTGACTTTGATACGAATTTATCCAAGATCGATCTAGGTATGTCGCTTTATGAGAAGTGGATCTATTTTAGAGATAACTTCTTTTTTGGATATAAATTTTTAGAGGAGGAGAACATAACTCCCAAATCAGAGATAACTTGGAAAAATCCTGATACCTGGAGTAGATTTAGCCACTGGATGTGTATGACTAAGGCGGGCAAAGAGTATCGTGATAAAATTTTAAAGCCGAGGCTTTATGAAAAGTATAAAGATGTGGTTATAGAGGCATAATTTAGCGATTACAAATAACGAAAATTTATTATGAACATGTTTAATCTAGCAAGCAAAAAAGGACTTTGAATGACTATCTTACCAATATCAACCTTCGACAATGATTTACAAAGAGGCGATATTATAAAATTTAACGACGATGAGCTTATGGTCTGCGATGAGCGCTGTTTCTGGACAGAAAATCCTTGCCTTTTAAATTTAAAAGATACCAGATATTTTGAGCTTTCGGATGAGATGCTATCAAGCAAAGCGGGGTTTGTCGTGGACAAGGAGCAATTGATTCGTAATTTAGCAAATTTCGGTATCAATGCGAGCCCCCAGGAGGTATTTATATGCTCCGATAATTACCTTAGTAGCGATGAACTCAAAGATTACAAAGAAGATTGCGACGAAACAATCCCTGGTTTCAGACTGATAAAACCTAGGGATAAATTCGGACGCAATAGACGCATAAAGACAAATTTGATAGAAAAGCTTAGTATTCCTCTCTTGAAATTTCGCGGAAAGATCGAGGTTGGAGATATTATCGAATGTGGAAAATCCTGCTATCCATACGAGAAAAATGTAAGCTTTATCGTAGTAAAAGCAAAAGACGATGATGGAGCAAATTTTATAAAATTGATCGTAATTAGCGGCTACAAGGCGGGTTTATGGGTTTTGCCGTTTTTATTTAAAACAGATAAAAGCGCCATTGATACGGACTGGCTAATTAAAAATTGGAAATATATTTTTTATAAGTGCTGCGATATAAGGCACACCTACGTAAATTTGCAAAATCGAAAAGAAATTTTAAATTTTACCGATAAGCAACTGGAAAATTTTATAAAAATTAAGCGAAAGAGATTAAAATTTAAAAATAAAAGGAAAGGCTTTTGAGCAAACTATTGATAGTAACAGATATGAAAGGTATAAATTTAGTAAGATATATTGCTGCTGAAGGTGAGCTTACAAGAAAGCTAATGTCCATAATAGAACGCTTAAGGAATTAAGAAAAATGGAATCGGAAAATAATAGGACTAATGAGTAAACCGGGTTTTGTGGAACATAAAGAGAGATATGAAAGAAGCGAAATTTACAAGACGGCTTTCTTTCTTTACCCTTGCTCTTTTATCGGCTACCGCCATACTTTCCGATACTCCGTCGCTTTGTAAAATTTCAGACGCTAGATATACGCGCATTCAATTGCCGCACGAATTTCTAAAACTCCGCGTGAAATTTTAAAATTTCAAATCCTTTGCGTCTTGCTAAATTTCTAAATTTTACAGTTTCAAATTTCGCGGATTAAACTCCGCGCTAAGATTATCGTCTAAAGCAAACCTACCGTAAGCGCGCGACAAACGAACTTCTAAATTTCGCCGCGCGCCCGATGATTTGCCGCAAGCAGCCGCTTCGCGCGAGCGGGCACTTTGCGCGCAGCTTTAGACTACGCGGGCGGCAGCGCGAAGCAACAGGAAGCAGCTAGCTATACGGCGAAATTTACGCCAAAGCCTCGCCGCGAGCTTTATTGAAGCACCTTGCCTAAAATCCCAGCACCTTTGCCGACGGCGCTACCGCGAAGCGCGCTTTCTTTTTCCCTCATCACCGCAAATAGCCCATCCAGCGTCTTTTTCGTGATGTAATCGTTCAAATCCTCGCCCTGCTTAGGCAGATACTCGCTCGCACCCAGCCCGCGCGCGATGTTTTGCACCGCTTCATTGCCCGCAATCTTGCTTTGCGCGAAGGAATTTAGCCCGTTATACGCCGTTGCGAAGCTGTTTTTGCTCATCATATCGCTTACGATCGGCCTAAAAACCGCCCGCAGCTTCGCGCCCGATTTGCTCTGCAGATACTCGCTAAGCGCCGTGTCGCCGCCGCCGATGAGCTTTTTAACGTCGGCATCGCTCATCGATTTCATATCTTGCAAAAATATCTTGCTCGCACCGCTAACCGCCTTGGTAGCGGCATCGTTCATACTCACGACGAGCTCACGTTCCCATTTATCGCCGCCCACCTTTCTCGCAAGCTTCGCAGCCGCCTTAAGCGAAGGAGGAAGCTCGATTTTAGCGGTCTTGCTGTGGATGTAGCCCTTGGCGAGCTCGGCTACGGCGCGGTTCGTAGCGGAAGCGAGCAGCTCTTTGTAGTTTCCGCTCCGAGTCGCACCGAGCACGTCCGCGCCCTGCTTTAGAATATCCGTCACGTCCGCATGCGCAAGCGACAGCGACGCAGCGGCGAGTAAAACCATAAATTTTTTCATATTGCAACCTTTGGATAAAATTTGCGCCATTATGCCAAACTGCGGTAAACGCTCAGCCCGTGCTCGGCTTAAATTTACGCACTGCGTGGACGATTTAAAATAAAATTTTAGGTTAAATTTTAAACACAAAATTTCAAAGCTAAATTTAACGGGCGGAATTTACCTGCCAATTTAAAGATGAAATTAGGATGCGTCGGTCTTTGTCGTGCTTGCGACTAAAATTTAAAAGCATCGCTACGACGAGCTAAAATTTTAAAACCGCACTGCTTGGCGCTATTTAAATTTACGCAGCGAACGATGCCAGCGCAAGCCGCGCAGAGCGAATTATGTCGAGAAGCTCGCATATCCTATCCTCCGCGCAAACGATTGGAATTTTATCAAAGCAGCCAAAAAGCTCGCCGCAAATTTAAAGAGCTAAATTTAAAAGCGAGCTACCGCTTTTTACAAAATAAAGCGAGTTGAGCTTAAACCAGACCTTGATCCAGCATCGCATCGGCTACGCGGCGAAAGCCCGCGATATTCGAGCCTAGCACGAGATTGCCCTCCGCGCCGAATTCCTTCGAGGTCTCGTAGCTGGTGCGAAATATGTGACACATGATCTCGCGCAGCTTGCCGTCGACCTCCTCGAAGCTCCACGACGCCATCTGCGCGTTTTGCGCCATCTCAAGCCCGCTTGTAGCCACGCCGCCAGCATTCGCCGCTTTCGCAGGGCCGAAAAGAAAGTCTTTTTGCGCGAGCATAAAATCTATCGCTTCAAGCGTACTTGGCATATTCGCGCCCTCGCAAACCATGCGACATCCGTTGGCATAGAGAGTCTTTACGTCTTGCAGATTAAGCTCGTTTTGCGTAGCGCTCGGAAACGCGGCGTCGCACGGCACGCTCCACACGCCGTTGCGACCCGCGGGATAGGCGCTTACGGGGATAAATTTTGCGTTAGGACGCTCTTTAATATATTCGCAAAGCCCTACGCGCAGCTGCTCTTTTAGCTTTTTAAGAAGCGCCACGTCAATTCCCTCGGCATCATAGATAAAGCCCGTAGAATCACTTACGGTGACGGGCTTAGCCTGCATTTGATAGAGCTTTTCGGCTGTGTAGATCGCGACATTGCCGGCGCCCGAGATCGTGCAAATTTTGCCGTGCAGCGAATCGCCTCTGGTAGCGAGCATCTCGTTTGCAAAATAGACCGAGCCGTAGCCTGTAGCCTCAGTGCGCGCGAGGCTGCCGCCCCAGCTTAGCCCCTTGCCCGTAAGCGCGCCGTCGAATCTGCGGGTGAGCTTTTTATATGCGCCGTACATATAACCGATCTCGCGACCGCCCACACCGATGTCGCCTGCGGGCACGTCGGTATTGGAGCTGATTAGGCGGTGAAGTTCTAACATAAAAGCTTGGCAAAATCTCATAATCTCGCCGTCGCTCTTGCCCTTGGGATCGAAATTTGCGCCGCCTTTTGCGCCGCCGATATTAAGACCTGTGAGGGAATTTTTAAAAATTTGCTCAAACCCTAAAAATTTTAAAACGCCCAAATTTACGCTCGGATGAAAGCGCAGGCCGCCTTTGTAAGGGCCCAGAGCGGAGTTGAACTCTATGCGATATCCCGTATGCACGCAAGGCTCGCCGCCGTCGCTCATATAGACGACGCGAAACATCATCGTGCGCTCGGGCGCCAAAATGCGCTCTAAAATTTTATTTTTCACATACCTCTCATCGCGCTTTAGAAGCGGTATGAGCGAGTATAAAATTTCGGTCGATGCCTGGATAAAGACCTCCTGACCGGGATTGGCACGCTTTAAATTTAGCAGCAAGCCGTCGATGTAAGATTTCATAGTTCCTCCTTTTGAACCGGATTAAATTTTAATTTTTTGGCTTTGGCGATAAATTTTTTCAGCGCCAGCTCCTCGCGGACGCCGATCTTATAACCAATAAATTTCAGATAATTTAAAATTTCGCGCTCTTTTATGCCGCGCGAAAGGGCGTAGCTTTGCAGGATATATCTTGGAATTTTAATACGCGAACGTAAAAATTTCGTCGCTAGGCGCGCGTAAGCCTTATCGTTTTTCACGCAGCACAGCCGCCCAAAAACAAAGGGCAAGCCCGTGCGCTGCTGCCAAATTTCGCCCAGATCGTAAAATTTATTCTTGCCCTGCGAAAGCAGTGCCTTTAGAGCATTATCGCCGATTAGCACTTCGCCGCTAAGATCCAGCACGCGAGCTAGCATATTTGAGCTCATCGACGCGGGATCAAGCCTAGGCGACGAGTTTTTGCGCACGAGTACGCTTAGTACTTCGCGCTTTGCGACGATTCCCAAAGGCAGTTTGCGATATTTTGCGCGGCGGCTTTCGATGCTGGAGATTACCGCGGCGTCTATCCTGCAATTATAAAGATCGGCGCAGAGTTTGCTCGGCACCCCTTTTTTAAATTCTATCGATTTTTTAACATAAGACGGTAGCGGAAGTGATTTTAAAAATACGTGAAATGGGAGCAAATTTAGATAATCGATTTTGCCTAATAACATAACTTTCTCCGAATTTAGCGCAGGAAAAGAGGTTAAATTCCGGCGCTAAATCGGAATTTAACCAAAAATTTCAGGATTTATTTGACCTCGGTGATCGGGATGGATTTGTATTTGCTAAACTCCACTATACCCTCACCTTTTTTGAAGTGAATGCTCACTCCGTCTTTGTTATCCATATAAATGCCGTCGGCGGCGCGGTCGCGCTTAAGATCGTAGCTCTTGCCGCTATCGTCCTTTAACACGGCGGTATTGAAATCGTCGTTTGAGCTAAGCGAAAGCTTTTTACCCTTGTCATCGACGAAATAGAAGGTCTTTGCGTTCTCTTGAGTTATTGTTTTTTCGCTCTGTGCTTGCTTATTCATAGCGCTATCCGGGGATTGGCGGAGCTGGTTTGAGCCGCATCCTAGCAAAACTAACGCCAAAGCGGCGCACGATAGAACTTTAAACATATTTCTCCTTTAAATTTAGGTTACACTCGTTGATGAGTGATTTTCGGATATCCCAAAGCTTTTGAGAGAGATCCACTTTGTAGCTTTGCGGATGGACGTTGCGAAGGTGCTCGAGCCAAAATTTGCTCTTTTGCTCCTTGCTAAAACGCGCGATCTCGCTTACCGTGCGGCGCACGCCTACGAATTTGCCCTCCTTGAAAACGGGACGTAAGAGCTTATGCGCGCTGAAATTCGTTAAAATTTTACGCTTGTAGGTGTAAAGCGGATGGAAAATTTCAAGCGGCGCGCTCTCGTCTATGCTCTCTTCATCAAGCGCGATCAGATCGGCAAGCGCCATGCCGTTATCTTTGTCGTAGAGTCTAAAGACCTGCTTGTAGCCGGGATTATTGATTTTGCGCGGATCGTTTGAAATTTTGATCTTAGCTATGATCTCGCCATCTTTTTCGATACCGCTTAGCTTATACACACCGCCGAGACTCGAACTATCTCCGCCGGTGATGAGCCTCGTGCCGATCCCCCAGTTGTCGATTTTGGCGTCGAAGAGCTTAAGCTGATCGATCGCGTATTCGTCCAGATCGTTAGATGCGGTGATCTTTGCGTTCTCAAAGCCCGCCGCATCGAGCATCTTACGCGCCTGCTTGGTCAAATACTCCAGATCGCCCGAATCTATGCGGATTCCAAGCGGCTCATGACCGCTGGCGCGAAGCTCTTTAAAAACCTTGATCGCATTCGGCACGCCGCTTGCGAGAGTATCGTAGGTATCGACGAGCAAAAGCGTGCTGTTTGGATAAATTTTAGCGTAGGCACGAAATGCCTCCAGCTCGCTATCAAAGCTCTGAATCCACGAGTGCGAGTGGGTGCCGATCGCAGGGACGTCAAATTTCTTTGCGGCGAGTACGTTTGACGTGGCGCTGCAGCCGCCTATAATCGCAGCCTTTGCACCGTAGATGCCGGCACTTTGCCCCTGCGCGCGGCGCAAGCCAAATTCCATCACCGAATCACCCTTAGCGCTAAAATTGATGCGCGAGCTTTTTGTAGCGATTAGAGTTTGAAAATTTATAGTATTTAGGATCGCGGTCTCGATGAGCTGCGCTTCCATGATATTTGCCTTGACGCGAATTAGCGGCTCGTGCGGAAATACGATCTGCCCCTCGTCCATGGCGTAAATTTCGCCACTAAATTTAAAGCCTCTTAGAAATTCCAAGAATTCCGGCTTAAAGAAATTTAAACTTTTTAGATACGCGATGTCGTCCTCGCTAAATTTTAAGTTTTCGATATAATCCACGACCTCGCTTAGGCCACAAAATATCGCATAACCGCCGCCGCTTGGGTTTTTGCGATAAAAAACGTCAAAAACCGCCGTCTGATCGGACTTCGTAAAAAAATAGCCCTGCATCATGCTAAGCTGATAAAAATCGGTAAGTAAAGCCAAATCTTTCATTTATGCCTCTTAAAATTTAATCTCGCCTCGTGCGGGAGCAAAAAATCATAGCTTTTTGGCTTCCAGGCTCTTTTTATAATCCGCAGCGTCGAACTCTTTGACGCGAGCGACGCCGTCATCTACCGCAGCTTTTGCGACCGCCGTCGAGATCACGGCAAATACGCGCGGATCGAAAGGATTTGGGATCACGTAGTCTTTACCGAATTTTAAGTTATCCTTGCCCAACATCTTGCGGATTTCCGCAGGAACCTCTTCGCGAGCAAGATCCGCCATCGCGCGCGCCGCCGCAATCTTCATATTTTCGGTGATCTTTTTGGCTCTTACGTCAAGCGCGCCGCGGAAGATATACGGAAAGCCCAAAACGTTATTGATCTGATTTGCAAAATCGCTTCTGCCCGTGCCTACGATCGCGTCGTTTCTTACTTCCTCGACCTCGCTTGGATAAATTTCGGGTACCGGATTTGCAAGCGCGAAAATGATTGGATGCGGCGCCATAGTCTTTACCATCTCTTTGGTTAAAATTCCTGGCTTACTAAGTCCTAAAAACATATCCGCACCCTTCATCGCGTCCTCTAGCGTGCGATCTGCGGTATCTAGGGCAAATTCTTTCTTTTGCTCGGTAAGATCGGTGCGGCCCTTATGGATCACTCCTTTGGAATCGAGCATTATGATATGTTTAGCGCCTAAATTACGATACATCTTTGCACACGCTATGCCAGCAGCGCCCGAGCCGCTGACTACGATCTTCATATCCTCGATCTTTTTGCCGCTGATGAGGGCTGCATTGATTAGCCCTGCGCCCGTAATCATCGCGGTGCCGTGCTGATCGTCGTGCATGACGGGGATATCGACGGCTTTTTGCAGCTCGCGCTCGATCTCGAAGCACTCGGGAGCTTTGATATCCTCTAAATTTATACCGCCGAACGTAGGCGCAAGCGCTTTGCAAATTTCAATTATCTTTTTAGGATCTTTTTCATCGATTTCGATATCGAAGGCATCTACGCCGCCAAATTTTTTAAACAAAACCGCCTTGCCCTCCATTACGGGCTTTCCGGCGATCGCGCCGATATCTCCGAGGCCCAAAACCGCCGTGCCGTTAGTGATAACGGCTACGAGATTGGCTTTATTCGTGTATTTAAACGCAGCCTCGTGATCACCTTCGATCACCTTGCAAGGCTCCGCGACGCCCGGCGTGTATGCAAGCGCCAAATCCTCCGCCGTAGCGCAGGGTGTTTTTACATTCGTTCCGATTTTACCGCCTATGTGGTACTTCAAAGCCGCTTCAACGTTTACTTTAGCCATTTTATAATCCTTTTTTGATTAAATTTGAAATTCTCGTTTTAACTTCGTCGCTTCCTAAAATTTCGCAAATTTCAAAAATCGACGGACTTACGCTTCCTCCCGTGATCGCAACGCGCAGCGGCTGGGCAAGATCCTTTAGCTTGGCGCCATTTGCGTCCAAAAACTCCATCGTCTCCTCCTCGCACTCCTTTGCATTTAAATTTGCGCTTAGGGTATCCGAAAATTTTGCGAGTAAGCTTAGCGAACTTTCGGTTACAAATTTCTTATACGCCTTCTCGTCGTAGCAGCTCGGGCGGTTTAGAAGAGCCTTGATGCCCTCAGCCATCTCCACTAGCGTCTTTGCGCGCTGTTTGTACTGCTGCGCGATGAGATGTTTTTTCGCGTGCGAACGGATATCGACGCCGAATTCCACAAGCTGCAAGACAAGCTCGTCGTCGTCAGAGTTTTTAATATAATGCGCGTTTAGCCACTCAAGCTTGGTTTGATTGAAGGTGCTGGAGCTCTTGCTGATATGGTTAGGATCGAAATATCGCTTCATCTCCTCCATGCTAAAAATTTCATCATCCCCGTGGCTCCAGCCCAGGCGCACTAAGAAATTTAGCAGAGCTTGCGGTAGATAGCCCATACGTTTGTACTCCATCACGTCGGTAGCACCGTGGCGCTTGCTTAGCTTGCTGCCGTCTGTGCCGTTGATCATCGCGACGTGGTAAAATTTCGGGATTTTAAAGCCTAGCGCGTTATACAGCACGATCTGCTTCGGGGTGTTGCTTAGATGATCGTCGCCGCGGATCACGTCCGTGACACCCATCAGCGCGTCGTCGATCACGACCGTGAAGTTGTACGTAGGCGTGCCGTCGCTTCTGGCGATGATGAAATCGTCCAAAATATCGACGGCATTAAATTTTATCTCACCCTTGATGCCGTCGTTAAATTCTATCGTTCCGCTAAGCGGGGCTTTTATACGCACTACAGGCTCGATCCCAGCAGGCGGCGTGCCTGTAAAGTCGCGATAGCGGTTATCGTAGCGCGGGCGCTCTTTGCGAGCTTCCTGCTGCGCGCGCAGCTCGTCTAGCTCATCCTTGCTCATATAGCATCTATACGCTTTGCCCTCATCTAGCAGCTTTTGGACGTATTGTTTGTAAAGATCGAAGCGTGAGCTTTGATACACGATCTGCCCATCATAGTCCAGATTGCACCACTTAAAAGCTTCCTCGATCGCCTTAGCAGCCTCCTGCGAATTGCGCTTCAGATCGGTATCCTCGATACGCAGCAGGAATTTGCCGCCGTTTGCTCTAGCGTAGAGGTAGCTAAAAAGCGCCGTTCTAAGTCCGCCGATATGTAAATATCCCGTAGGACTCGGCGCAAAACGAGTTACTATCATAAAATTCCTTTGCAAAAATTACCATTTAATGTTATAATCGCGATCTTGTAATTATAAAGCAAAAAGACTAAATAAAGGTTAAAAATGATAAAGAAACTGCTTTTTTCCGCAATGATATGTGCCGTTTGTGCAAATGCCGAAGTAGTAAACGGCGTCATCGCCGTGGTAGATAATGAGCCCATCACCGGCTACGAACTAGCCAAAGTTCAAAAACTAACGGGCGCTTCGCCGCAAGCTGCGATGGAAATTTTAATCGGGCAAAAGCTGCAACAATCCGAGATTAAACGCCGCGGCATCGCGGTAAATGACGCGGAGATCGACGCGAGACTCAAAGCGATCGCCGATCAAAATAAGCTTAGCTTAGACCAGCTCAAAACCGCCGTGCAAAAGCAAGGTATAAACTACGATGACTTTAAAGCAAATATCCGCCGTACACTGCTTGAAGAAAAGCTCTATGGCTCAATATTCGCAGACGTACAGCACCGCACGACCCCCGAAAATGTCAAAAAATTCTACACGCAAAATAGCTCTTTGTTTACAACCTTCGATAGCATCACGCTCACCCGCTATATCGCAAAATCTCAGGCTCCGCTCGATAAGATCCGCGCAAATCCGAAGCTCCACCCAAGCGACGTGTATGTGATGAAGGGCACCCTCAAGGCCAATCAAATGGATGAGGGGCTAAAATACATCGTCACAAACGTCGAGCAGGGTAAATTTTCGCCGATCATTCCTACGCGCAACGGATATGAGATGTTTTATGTAAATGACAAAAAAGGGCTTCGTACACTTGATTTTGATAGCGTGCAAGACAAGGCGATCGAAGGCTACGTAACCTCTGAGCGCAAAAAGGCGATCACCGAGTTCAACGACAGACTTCGCTCAAACGCTAATATCCGCATTATCGAGCGTCCACAGGCAAAAGCGCAAGGCGCAAAAACCGCTCCAAAAGTCAAAGTGCAAAAAAGGCAGTAAATTTTAAAATCCGCCGCCGCGTTAAATTTAATCGGAATTTTAAGATATGCTATCGCGAGAAAATATAAATTAGCAGCCTTAATGGCATTCAGTTTTAATAAGAATTCTAAAAACGTGAAATTTAAGTTCAAATTTTAAAGGTGCCTAGCGATAATAATCAGTGATTTTACCGAGTTTGTAAGTAAATAACGGTATAATTTGTTGAGGTTTTAAAACTTTTAGAAAAATCTTTAATTACCAAGATTTATATAAATTTCTATATCCGATATCTACTTCAATACCGGCTTACGAATTAACTACCAATCTAAGCGTTAAAACTCTCATTTACTCTATGCTTTGATATAAAAATTATTGGCAAACGCAATAAAAATTTAAAATTAATATTTCTAAATTTAAGCATTTTGTAGGGGGGGGGGGTATCATAATTTAAATTTTAAATAAGGAGATCACTTTGAAACTAATCATCAAAGAAAGAGCGGATAAATCTGAAGTTATGAACATCGTCACCCAATATTCTGAGGGAATAAAACTAAGAATTACGAAGATGGAGAATTCACAATATCCGCAAAATTCAGTAGATATCTATATGGGAGATAAGCAATTGACGTCGTTTTTTTGTAACAATGAAGATACAAATAAACTAAAAACCGCATTTGAAAAATTCTCCAATGTTTTAGAAATATGCGTTGAGCTTAACGAGCAAAGAGGTAAAACTTTAGCGAGCTTGCGCGAATTTTCTGCTGATAAATAATTTTAAGGTTTTACGCTATGCGCAAAATAATATTTTCTCTTATATTGACGATCGGCGCTTCGTTCGCTTATGATGCATGCGATAATAAAGAGGTACAAAAACTTCTAGTAGATAATAACTCGTTCTTACAAGAACGAAAAGCATATACTGCTTTTTTCTGCGAAAATAGTACAATGATGACCGGTACCGATTTGAAAAGATCTAAAAAAATATCTAAAAAAGAAGCTGCGTATTTAAAAGTAGAAGGAAAACTTGATAAAATCGCAGCTGATTCAATCTGTCCTGGTTTGGACGCTTTTCAGGATTTAGGTTTAAACCGAAAAGCAAATTTTATATACTTTTTTGGCAACAACGAGCCTTTTTATATAGTTACGGTAGATGACAATTTTTGCAAAAAATATGATTATTGAATTATCTAAAAATTTATTTAGTAACCATAGCGTGGAAAATATATGCAAATAACAGAAGGGTCAAAAAATGCGTAAAACAATATTTTTTCTTCTATTGGGGATCAGCATTTCATTTGCTAATGACGGATGCAATCAAAATATTGCAGTTCAGATCATGAGTGATTATGATTTAAAACAAGAGGTTGGTGAAATTGCTACTATGTTCCCTATTTTAGTCTGTAAAAGTGATACTATAACGATCAAATACACATTTCATATTACTGCACCAAATATAGATAGAGAAAAATATAAGCAAAGGCTATATAGTATATTTCTTCATAACAACAAAAATAAATACGATATAGTAGATAGGAGCTGTAGAATTCTTAATATGAGCTTGAGTGATGGCTCGAAAGCAAAAGATGCTGGCATTAAATATATTTATCAGACATATTATCTCGATAACGAGATGCTTTTCTCAATAGTAATGAACGATGAGCTGTGTCGACGACGAGGATTTTAATATCTGATATATATGCGCTGATTTCTAATATGCACTACAAAAACTTATTTTGACTTATATATTCATATCCCTAGAATTTTAAATCGTAAAATTTAACCACTAAGCCAAAATACTCAATGATTAAATTTATGATTCTTGTAAGATGCTATCTGCCGCTTAGATACTCCTGCAGCGTTTTAACTTCGAGCGCGGATTCGTCCTTTATCGAGCAGATCGAGCGCGTAGCCGCGATCGCCGCCTTCATCGTCGTAAAATACGGCAGTCTAAAGCGCAGCACGCTCTGGCGGATCTTCGCAGCATCGGTAGAGTTTGATTTGCTATCGCTGGTGTTGATGACGAGCGAAATTTCGCCGTTTTTGAGCTTGTCCTCGATATTTGGGCGACCCTCGCTGATTTTATAGACAAACTCGCACTCCACGCCGTTTTCGCCCAGCAGCTTGTGAGTGCCGCTAGTAGCGGCGATACTAAAGCCTGCACTCGTAAGAGCGCGCGCAAGCTCCACAGCCCGCAGCTTGTCATGATCGGCTAGCGACAAAAATACCTTGCCGCCGCTTGGAAGCGCGTTGCTCGCGCCAATTTGAGATTTAGCGAAACTTTTGGCGAAATTTTCGCCGATGCCCATCACCTCGCCGGTGCTTTTCATCTCAGGCCCCAGGATCAGATCCGCGCCCGCAAGCTTGTTGAAAGGAAAGACGCTTTCTTTGACGCAGATATAATTTTTAATACGCGGCTTTAAAATTCCCTTCTCTTCAACCAGCACGCCGAACTCATCGTAAAATTTCAAAGCCTCGCGTAAGCCTCCTTGCCACATCACGCGAGTAGCGACCTTAGCCATCGGAATTCCGCTCGCCTTGCTTACAAACGGCACGGTGCGGCTCGCGCGCGGATTTACCTCGATGATGTAAAGCTCATTTCCAAAAATCGCGAATTGAATATTCATAAGCCCTACGACGCCGAGATTTAGCGCGATCTCTTTAGTTTGGCGGCTTACCAGATCGATCATTTCCGCACTTAGGCTAAGCGGCGGCAGGATGCTCGCGCTATCGCCGCTGTGAACGCCCGCCTCCTCGATATGCTCCATTATCGCGCCGATATATACGTCGCGCCCGTCGCAGATCGCATCGACGTCAAGCTCGGTCGCGTCAAGTAAAAATTTATCTATAAGCACCGGCGAGTGATCGCTCACGCGCACCGCCTCGCTCATATACTGCCTAAGCTCGGCTTCGCTGTGCACGCGCCGCATCGCGCGACCGCCTAGCACGTAGCTAGGGCGCACGAGTACGGGATAGCCGATCGCAGCAGCCTTTTCGATCGCTTCAGCTTCACTTATAGCGGTATCGTTTTTGGGCTGCTTAACGCCGATACTTGCTATAAACTCGCTAAATTTCTTGCGATCCTCCGCTACGTCTATCGTGCGCGCGCTCGTGCCGATGATCTTGGCTCCCACGGTGCTTAGGCGCTTGGCGAGCTTTAGCGGCGTTTGGCCTCCGAAATGCACGATCACGCCGTCGGGGTTCTCGGCCTCGATGACCGCTCTAACGTGCTCGAAATCGATCGGCTCGAAGTATAAAATATCGCTCGTGTCGTAGTCGGTGCTGACGGTTTCGGGGTTGCAGTTATACATTATTGTAGTGATCCCCATATCGCGCAGAGCGTAGCTGGCGTGCACGCAGCAGTAGTCAAACTCTATGCCCTGCCCGATGCGGTTCGGACCGCCGCCGATGATGAGGACCTTTTTATTATCTTTTGAAATTTTACGGCTTGCGATGGCGGGCGTTATGTTGGTACTGGAGTACAGATACGGAGTAAGCGCCGCAAACTCGCCCGCACAGGTATCTACTTCGTTGTATTCAAGGCCGATGCCTTGTCTGGCGCAGGCAAAATGGATGTCGTTTTGCGTAAGGCCCAGATTGTCCTTTTTATTGATCAAATTTGCGATCATCTTATCGCTAAAGCCCCAGCTCTTGGCCTGCCTTAAAAGCGCTGCATCATTGATGATCTCCATATCGATGCGCTCTTCAAATTTTACGATCTGCTCGATCTGGCTCAAAAACCAGCGATCGATCTTGCTAAGCTCGTAAATTTGATCTACGCTCATGCCCGCTCTAAAGCCCTGAGCGATGTATAAAGCTCTATCTTGCTGCGCGTTGCGAAGCCCGAAGATGAGATCTTTTTCGCTCAAATTTAATTCCACGAAGCCGAAGTAGCCCTTCTCCAGCGAGCACAGCGCCTTTTGAATGCTCTCTTTAAAGCTGCGCCCGATCGCCATTACCTCGCCGATACTTTTCATCGCAGTGCCGAGATAGGGGTTTGCGCCGGGGAATTTTTCAAACGCAAAGCGCGGAATTTTAGTCACGATATAATCGATCACCGGCTCAAAGCTCGCAGGCGTACCGGTGATGTCGTTTTTAATCTCGTCCAGGCTAAAGCCCACCGCTAGCATCGTAGCGACCTTAGCGATCGGATAGCCCGTAGCTTTGGACGCGAGAGCCGAGCTACGGCTTACGCGCGGGTTCATCTCGATGACGATCATCCGCCCCGTTTGCGGATTTACCGCAAACTGCACGTTTGAGCCGCCCGTATCCACGCCGATCTCGCGTAAAATTTTAAAGCTCGCGTCGCGCATCCTTTGATATTCTTTGTCGGTAAGCGTAAGAGCGGGCGCAACCGTGATGCTATCGCCCGTATGCACCCCCATCGGGTCGAAATTTTCGATCGAGCAGACGATGATACAGTTGTCCTTATGATCGCGGATCACCTCCATTTCGAACTCTTTCCATCCAAGCAGGCTCTCTTCGATCAAAATTTCATTTATCGGGCTCACGTCTAGCCCATTTTGCGCGACCTCTTTAAACTCGTCGATATTGTACGCTACGCCGCTACCTGCGCCGCCTAGAGTATAGCTGGCGCGGATAATGAGCGGAAAGCCGATCTCATTCGCCGCAGCCATCGCCTCTTCGATATTGTAGGCGTATTTGGATTTAGGCAGATCCATTCCGATCTTAATCATCGCCTCTTTAAATTTTACCCTATCCTCGCCCTTTTTGATCGCTTCAGGCTTGGCGCCTAGAAATTTCACCCCCGCTAGCTCGCCGCTTTCGTAAGCCTCCATCGCGACGTTTAGCGCGACCTGTCCGCCCATCGTAGGCAGGATCGCATCGACGCTCTCACGCTTTATGATACGCAAAATGCTCTCTTTGGTGATCGGCTCGATATAGGTAGCGTCGGCAAAATCGGGATCGGTCATAATGGTGGCGGGATTAGAGTTTATTAGCACTACGCGATATCCGAGGCTCTTTAGCGTCTTGGCAGCCTGCGTGCCGCTGTAATCGAACTCGCACGCCTGACCGATTACGATCGGACCGCTACCGATCAGTAAAATCGTCTTAATATCATCTCTTTTGGGCATCAATTTTCCTTTGTAACGACATACAAAAACGCCGGCATCTCGGAGCTCACGTAGGGCTCTACGACGGCGCTTTTGTATAACTTTCCGTTTTGAATCTCTTTAACCTTCCCTACCGGCACGCCGGCAAAGAAAATTTCATCTTTCCCGCTCGTAAATACCTCATCGCCTACCTTGGGATCGAGCCATTGTGGGATGTATCTAACTACGAGCTCGTTATTCTCGCCGCCTGCGACGCCAGGAATTTGAGCATCTCCTATGAAAACAGAGAAATTACTCTTCTCGTCGCGCTGTAAGATCGCAAGCGGGCGCCCGTCTTTATTTACTAAAATTCCTGCGGTCTTGCCCTCGCTGATGAGGCCGTAAATTTTGTTTGGGTTAAAATTTTCAAAATTTACGAAGAATTTGTTGTAGTCGTTTAGATTCGCGTAGCTTAGCGCCTTTACGAGCTGGACTTTGGGCTCGTAAACGGAGCTGTTTTTGTCGATCAAAATTTTATTCAGCTCGCCTGCGAACGTACTAAGCAGCATCGCCGATTTTTTTAGCTCGGCATTTTCTTCTCGTAGAGCTTTGATCGTCTCTGCCTGGTTAAAATGCTCGTTCACGGCGCTTTTTACCCGATCGCTCACGCCGTAATAAACCTCTAAAATTCCTCCCGCAAAGCCTACGAACTTGCCGTGGATATACGAGCCGAACGTTAACGAAACGGCTACCAGCAAAACCGCGACGAGGAGGAGTTTGAGATTAGTCATTTGCCGCTTGTTTTAGCGATTTGATCTCTTCTAGGGCTTTTCCCGTGCCGTTTGCGACGCAAAGCAGCGGCTCGTCCGCGACGAAAACCGGAAGCTTTACGGTGTCGCTTAGATATTTATCTAATCCGCGAATGAGCGCGCCGCCGCCCGTTAGCACGACGCCGTTTTCAACGATGTCGGCGGCGACTTCCGGCTGAATGCTTTCAAGGACAAATTTTAACGCGTCTGCAATCTCTCTGATCGAGTCTTTGATCGCCTCTCTAACGTCCTCGCTCGTAAGATCGACCGAGCTTAAAAGCCCGCTGATCTGGTCTTTTCCTTTGACCGTGTAGGTAAGATCTTTTTGCTGTTGCACCGCCGTACCGATCTTGATCTTAATCTCCTCGGCCGCACGCTCCGAAATAAGCAGGCTATATTTTTCCTTGACGTAGTTAACGATGCTAGCGTCGATCTTATCGCCCGCGACGCGAACGGATTTGGCGCTGATGATACCGCCTAAAGAGATAACGCCGATCTCAGTGGTACCGCCGCCGATATCCACGACCAGCGAGCCGCGCGCTTCATTGACCGGCAAACCCGCACCGATCGCCGCAGCCATCGGCTCTTCGATTAGATAAACCTCGCGTGCGCCCGCTATCATCGCGCTTTCTCGCACGGCTTTGCGCTCGACCTGAGTTAGCCCGTAAGGTACCGAGATGATGATACGCGGGCTTACGAAAAAGCGGCGCTTGTGGGTCTTTTCGATAAAATATCTAATCATCTTCTCCGTCATATCAAAATCCGCAATAACGCCGTCCTTCATCGGGCGCACCGCTTCGATATCGCCCGGAGTGCGCCCGAGCATCTCTTTAGCCTCAGCACCCACGGCGATGATCCTTTGCTTGCCGTAGCGTTCGTTTTGTACCGCGACGACGCTCGGTTCGTTGATGATGATGCCTTTATCTTTTAGCAGCACGAGCGTGTTTGCCGTGCCTAGATCAATACCCATATCTCTGGAAAATAATCCTAGAATCGAATCAAGTAACATTTATCCCCTTTATGCAGTTAAATTTTGTTTTACAAGTATCGGCTTGGAGACGCCGTCTACGACCTCTTTCGAGATGATGACGTCATAGCCTTTAAGCTCAGGCAGATCAAACATAATATCGATCATGATCTCCTCGATTATGCTGCGAAGCCCGCGCGCGCCGGTTTTGCGCTTAATCGCAAGGCTCGCGACCTCCCTTAGCGCGTCGTCGTCAAATTTTAAATTTGCGCCGTCTATCGCAAAGAGCTTTTGATATTGCTTTAAGATCGCGTTTTTCGGCTCCGTTAAAATTCTGACCATCGCCTTTTCGTCGATCTCATTTAGCGTAGCTACTACGTGCAAACGCCCGATGAGCTCTGGAATTATGCCGTAATGCACGAGATCGTCAGCCTCAACCATATTTAGTAAATTTAAACTCTCTTTCTTGCTGCGCTTTGTTTGGTTAAACCCTAGCACGTTCTGCCCGATGCGGCGGTTGATGATCTCGTTTAGCCCGTCGAACGCGCCGCCGCAGACGAATAGGATATTAGTAGTATCGATCTGGATGAAGTCCTGATTTGGGTGCTTGCGGCCGCCCTTTGGAGGGATATTTACGACGCTTCCTTCGATGATCTTAAGCAGCGCTTGCTGCACACCTTCGCCGCTTACGTCGCGCGTGATGCTGCGGTTTTCGCTCATTCGCGCGATCTTATCGATCTCATCTACGAATACGATACCGCGCTGCGCCTTCTCTACGTCGCCGTCCGCGGCCTGCAAAAGGCGGGTGAGGATATTTTCTACGTCCTCGCCGACGTAGCCCGCTTCCGTTAGGCTCGTAGCGTCGCTAATGGCAATCGGCACGTCCAAAAATCGCGCCAAGGTCTGCGCCATAAGCGTCTTACCGCTGCCGGTAGGTCCGATAAGTAAGATATTTGATTTTGAAATTTCGGTATCGTCTCCCTTTGCGTCGGTCTGTCTGAAAATTCTTTTATAGTGGTTGTAAACGCCGACGCTAAAAATTTTCTTAGCGCGCTCCTGACCGATGACGTAGCGATTTAGCACTTCCATCAGCGCCTTTGGCTTGATAGCCTCGAAATCGATCTCTTTATTTTGATTTTGTATCGCCTCATTTTGGCCCTCGCTGCCGTGGATGGCGGCGTATGCCATATCGATACAATAGCTGCAGATAGCCGCCGTACCGTCGTCGTTAGGATAGATACGACGCCCGTCCGCGTCCGTCTCACCGCAAAAACTGCACTTATTTGCCATTAAATTTTACCCTTATCTAGCGGAATTCCGCGTTTTGTGTTGATTATAAACTCGCACATCTTGCGCACGTTTTGATCGCTCGTTTCGTTTAATAAAATTTGCGCCTGCTCCTTTAAGCCCCCACCCTGGTTGAATAAAAATTTATACGCCCGATTTATCGTCTCGACCGTCTCTTTATCGAAGCGGCGGCGGATGCCCGTTAAATTTAGCCCGCGGATATAGGCGCGATTCCCCTCGGCTAGGCAAAACGGCACCACGTCCTGACTAAGCGCGCTAGCCCCTGCGATCATGCAGCTCTCGCCTATTTGGACGAACTGATGCACCGGGGTAAGCCCGCCGATAACGGCATAATCGCCCATTACGACGTGACCTGCGAGCGTGGCGTTGTTGGCTAAGATTATGTTGCTTCCCAGCACGCAATCGTGCGCGATATGGCAATACGCCATCATAAATAGATTATCGCCGATGCGCGTAAATCCGTCGCCCTTATGCGAGCCCGAGCTGATCGTGCAAAACTCGTGAATCGTAGCGTTTTTGCCGATGATTAGCCCCGTGCGCTCGCCATCTTCAAAGCTCATATCCTGCGGAATTTCACCCACGATAGCGTATGAAAAAATTTTAGAGCCCTTGCCGATTTGCGTATCTCCGATGATGCGCGCGCCCTGCTTGATCGTGCAGCCGTCGCCAATTTTGGCCTGCGCGCTTACGAAAGCATACGGCTCGATCACAACCTCGGCTCCGATCTGGGCGCCGTCCTCGATGATCGCCGTGTGGTGAACTTTAGCCATCATTTATCCATTATCATCGCTTGAAGTTCAGCCTGCGCAGCCAATGTGGCGCCGTTGTTGATGTAGGCTTCGCCCTTTAGCACCCAGATGCGTCCGCGGTGTTTGATTACGCTGATACGATACTCAAGCTTGTCGCCGGGGCGGACCGGGTTTCTAAATTTAGCGTTGTCGATACTCATAAAATACACGACCTTATCGCTTAAATTGGCGCCGTCTTTCTCCATGCTCTTAAACGCCAGCACGCCGCCTGCCTGCGCTAAGCCCTCGATTATCATTACGCCCGGATAGATCGGATGGCCTGGGAAGTGACCCTGAAAGATCTGCTCGTTGTAGGTTACGTTTTTATAGGCCTTGATGCTTTCGCCTATGCTGAGCTCTTCGACGCGATCTATCAGCAAAAACGGAAAACGATGAGGTAGGATGGAGAGAATTTCGTTTATATCTATCATTGATCTGCCTTTTTTAGAAATTTTAGAATCTTATCAAATTCTTACTAAAATTTCCCTAACATCTAAAAATATGCGCGAGAGCCCGTAAATTTGAACTTTGGCGGCTCTTATCTCGTCCGTGACGATGATCGGCGAGAGCGAGCCCGCAGCGCACAGGGCGACGCGAGTTTTATTTTGGCGCGCGAGACTCGGCGGATTTTTTAGCATTTCGGATACACTTTTGAAATTTGATCTTGAAATTTCGTTAAATTTCGCCAGGTTTAAAATTTTAATCTCCCCCTTGCCGCTGCAAAAAATTTCACAATCCCGCTCCACGTTAAACTTCACGTTTTCGCGCGTAAAATGCGAGCCAAATAGCACAAACGAAGGCACAACCTCGCCGTCGAATTTAATCCATGCGCGCAACAAGCGGTAGTTTAAAAACCGATCGCGCAGCACGTTAAATTTCACACCTTTTTTTTCGAGCGAGCAAAGCTTTTTGTAAAATTTCAATTTCTCCTCTACCGAAGCGGGCAAGATTTGCCGATCAATCGGCGACATTAGCTCGTAAATTTCGGCATCGCAGGCTAAATTTCGTCTCAAATCCGCCGTCAAAATTCCGCCCGAATTCCGCTCGGTCTTTCGCTGCTCATTCCGCTGTGCCGTAAGCGCATAGATGCAACCACAGTAGTTTTGATGATAGAGCGCATCTTTTTTCGCAAGCGCAAACTGCTCGTTCGTGCCGCCGTTTTTACGAAAATTGGGCGCGATAAACTCCAGTCCGTAGCGCTTGCAAATGCGCTGTAGCGAGGCGCAGAGCTGAGAGTGCGATTTTTTGGGACTCATAAGAAGAGTCGTGGTGATTTTACGCTGGCCCAAACTTAGCGCGAGCTCGGCCGTTTTTTGCATACGAAAATCAAAGCAAAACTCGCAGCGCGCGCCTTTCTCGGGCTCATTTTCAAGCCCGCGCGCGCCGTCTAGCCAGCCCTGTAAATCATACTCGCCCGGGATAAATTTAATCCCTAAATTCTCGCAAACCCGCTTCGCGTCGTGCATTCTAAGAACATATTCGCCATAGGGGTGGATGTTTGGATCGTAGAAATAGCCTATTAGCGGCTCTTGCGTGAGCTCTTTTAAGCGGCGCAAAAAATAATCGCAATCGACCGAGCAGCAGATGTGAACCAGCAAAATTTAACCCTTTGCACGAAATTTTTGGATATAATTTTACGCTATCAAAATTAATGAGCGGAAAAATGAAAAATTTTTTTATAAAACACTGGCGTAAGTTTGCTTGCGGCTTGGGCGGATTTGCGCTATTTTACGTGCTTGCGGGCTTTTTCGGCGTGCCGCTTTTTATCGAAAAGGCGCTGCCTAAAATTTTAGAGGGCAGAGCAAGCTTTAGCGTGCAAGATGCTAAATTTAACCCCTTTACCTACGAGCTAAACGTTACCAAGCCGGAGCTTAGCACCTTTAAGCCGCTGTTTAGCGCCGATGAGATAAATTTAAAAATCGGTTTTTCAAAGCTTTTTAAAAAGACTCTCGCGGTAGAAATTTTACATCTTAAATCCCCTAAATTTCACGTCGAGCGCGAGCAAAACGGCACCTTCAATTTTGAGCCGCTACTTTCAGAGCAAAAGAGCGAAAACAAGGATGAAAACTCCAGCTTCAACGTCACGCTGAATAATTTTAAGATCGAGCGCGGCTCTCTGGGCTACGTCGATAACTCCCTAAAAAGGCCATTTTCGCTCATTTCGACCGAGCTAAATTATGAGATCAACGGACTAAATTTAAAGGATGAAACGATCGGCGAGCACGATTTAAGCGCCGTTTCGCGTACATACGACGCGCTGAGCTTCGATGGAGCCATCGACCTGGCGCCTCTTCGTCTACACGGCAAGGTAGATATCTCGCGACTGAAAATCGATCCGTTTTGGCTATCATACCTCGATCCTAGCGGCGTGCGGTTTAAAAACGGCTTCCTTTCCGCCGAGCTGAATTACCGATTGAGCATCGATGAAAATATAAAATTTGCGCTTGAAAACTCAAAGCTCGAGCTGCAAAGCCTAGAAATTTTGCAAGATCAAAGCTTAATTTCGCTAGACTCGCTGAAAATCCCGAGCTTTGAGCTGAATACGGACATCTCGAATGAAATTTCAGGCAAAGTGGTAATCCCGCAAGTGCTAGTTTCAGGCGCAAAATACGATATGAACGAAACTAAAATTTCCACGGGTTTTGAGGGCGCACGGGTCGCGGATTTTGCGCTGGATTTTAATAAAACGGGGGCAAACTTGCGGCTAAACTCCGCCGTAAAAAGCGTAGATCTAAACCGCTCAAGCTTTGCAAACCCGCAAATTTCGGTCGTCTCAAACGATACTAAAATCACGGAAAATTTCTTAAAATTTAACGCCGAAGGTAACGATACGGCCCTTCATACGGGTTTTGGCGCCTTTAGTATCGCGGATACGCAGATTACGCTAGCACGCAGCGATAAAATTTCGGTCGCCGCAACCGAGCTGGGCGCATTTAGCTACGACAAAGAGGGCATGCAAAACGGCGCAAGTCTGAAGTTTGCTAAAATTTCAAACTCCAAAATAGCAAACAAAAACGGAATTTTTAGCGGATTTGAAAGCTTCGGCGTGCAAGGGGTGAAATTTAACGTCGCGGATCTCGATCTGGGCGTGGATAAAATTTTGCTAAACGAGCCGTTTTTCAACTCGGAAGTGGGCGTTAACGGCGCCAAAAGCATAAACGATCTGGCGATCTTAAACGCAATCTCTAAAAATCACGCGAGCTTTAAAAAAACGGCGAGCGTGGGCGATACAAACCCGGCGGATGTAAACTCTACGGCAAGCGGCGCAAATTCGGATTCTAAAAAGCCCGCCAAAAGCCCCGCTTTAAAATTTAAGATCGGCGAGGCCTCCGTAACGGGCGCAAAGGCTAAGATCGGCGAGAGCTTTATCGTTAAAAACAACGTGCACGAGATCAAGGATTTCAGCGCCACGCTAAGCGGGCTAAGCTCAAATTTCGCCGAGCCCTTCGGCATCAAAGCAAGCCTTATCTCGGGCGAAATCACCGCTAACGCGGACGGCAAGGCTAGCATCGCGCCGCTTAACGCGGGCGTGAGCTTCAGCCTAAATGCGCCGAACTTGGGCGTCTTTAACAAATATGCGGCGGAATTTATCACGGGCTCCATCGCAGGCGAGCTCGCTATGCAAGGGCAGCTGAAGCTTTCAAACGCATTATCGCTCGAAGCAAAGCTTTCAGGCAAGGGCTTGGCGCTAAGCTCGGGCAGGGATAAAATTTTCTCCCTTGCGTCGCTGAATGTCGCGCAAATCACGCTAAGCCCAAGCTCTCTCACGCTAAATAAGATCACTCTTGGCTCGCCCGCGGCAAATATCTCGCTAAATAAAGATAGGCGTTTAAATTTAACTTCACTGATAAAGCCCGCCGCGCAGCTAAAGCAGACTGCAAAGCCCGCCCAAGCTGCGCCTAGAAGATCCGCAAAAAGCAAGGCAAACTTTGCCTGGAGCGTAAAAAATATCTCGCTTAGCGGCGGAAGTTTAAATTTCACTGATGAGAGTCTAGCAACACCCTTTAAACTGCGCATCAGCGATATGAAAGCAAGCATCAGCGAGATCAGCCCGAAGCGAGCGGCGGATATCAAGCTTAGCTCGCTCGTAAGCGGAAGCGGGTTAGCGAGCATCACGGCGCGCGCCTATCCGCTGGACTTTAAACGCAAAAGCGACATAAACGTCGTTTTAAAGGAGATTCCGCTTGTGCCCGCATCGCCCTATACCGCCAAATATATCGGCAATGAAATCGCGGGCGGCAAGTTAAATTTAAAACTTGCCTACAAAATCGACGATGGCAAGCTAAACGCAAGCAATGATCTAAATTTAGACCGCTTCAAGCTCGGCAAAGAGGTGCAGAGCAAGGATGCGCTGAGCCTTCCGATCGGGCTAGCGGTATCGATCCTAAAGGACAGCGACGATCAGATCGATATTAGCCTGCCTCTAAGCGGCACGCTGAGCGATCCGAAATTTAGCTACGGCGCGCTGGTTTGGGGCGCAATCAAAAAGCTGCTCTCGGATATCGTGTTAAGTCCGTTTAGATTTATGGGAAAGATCGCGGGCGTAGATACGAAAAAGCTCGAAAGTATCGATTTTGAGGCGGCGAGCAGCGAAATTTTAATCAGCGAAAACTCTAAAATAGATGATTTAGCCAAGGTCGCAAAAGCCAAGCCCGAACTTAAGATCATTCTAAACTCTGCGTATAACGAAAAGCTCGATACTCACGAGTTTAAAAGGCGCTCGCTGCAAAATACCCTCACGCTGATGTCCAATAAACAAGGCCTCTCCACGGACGAAGCCATAGCGGCGCTTAAGATCAAATACGGCATCAAATCCGGCGGCGATGAGGCGATGGAGGAGCTGATAGGGGCGCAGAAATTTACCCGTTCGCGTCTTGATGAGTTAGCCCTTGCCAGGGCGACTGCCGTGCAAGCGGCACTCGTGCAGCGCGGCGTAAGCGCCTCTCGCATAGAGATCAAAAAGCCGAGCGAAGCCGAGCTTAAACAAAACAGCTTTATCCCGCTAAGTCTCAGCGTAGAGAGGTAGTGTAAGCAAAATTTGGCTATACTAAGCGGACTAAATTTAAAGGAACGGCGATGATAAATATAGGAATTCACGGCGGAAGCGGCAGAATGGGCACGATGATCTACGAATGCCTGAAAAATTTCGATCAGGCGCGAGCAAGCGTAATCTACACGATTGCGCCGCTTGATTATACGCCCAGCTGCGCCGTAACGAGCAGCTACGACGAGCTTTTTAGCGGCTGCGACGTCGTGATAGACTTCACGATCCGAGACGGCGCAATAAATTTAATGGAATTTGCGCTTTCGCATCCAAAGCCGCTTTGCATCGGCACAACGGCTCTGGGCGATGAGGGCGAGCGGCTACTGCGCGAATGCAGCGCAAAAATGCCCGTACTACACGCTACGAATATGAGCCTGGGCGTTGCGGTGCTAAACAAACTCGTAGCGCTTGCTAGTAGGAGCCTGCGCGATTTTGACTGCGAAATTTTAGAGATGCACCACCGCCACAAAAAAGACGCCCCGAGCGGCACGGCGATGAGCCTTGCGGAAAGCGCCGCGAGCGAGCGCGAGCTAAGCTTAAAAGACGTGCGCGTAAGTGGTCGCGACGGGCTCATCGGCGAGCGCGGCAAGGACGAGATCGCCGTGATGTCGCTGCGCGGAGGCGATATAGTCGGGCGCCACACGGTGGGATTTTACGGAGATGGCGAATTTATCGAGCTAAATCATACGGCAACTTCGCGCGCAACCTTTGCTAGAGGCGCGATAAGGGCCGCAGTTTGGCTAGCGCCCCAAAATAGCGGGCTTTACGGCATAGACGACTGCTTAGGAATCTAGACCTTTGCGGCTAAATTTAAGAGGAAAAAATGCCAACCAAAGATGAAATTTTAAATTTTTTGCGCGAGCTAAAGCCCGAGCTTGAAAGCTTTGGAATTTACAAAGTCGGACTATTTGGTAGCTACGCCAAAGGCGGAGCGAATATCGCCGAGAGGTTTAAAATTTCAGCCGATCTATTTGATGAGGCGCCGGCAACATGACGGACGGCAAGCCGTCAATGATAAAACAAAATATAGATAAATTTCTAAAAAATAAAATTTAAGAGGTTAGAAAATGTGCGCAATCGTGGGAGTCATAAATTCCGAAGGTGCGGCTAAAACCGCGTATTACGGGCTTTTTGCCATGCAGCACCGCGGCCAGGAGGCAAGCGGCATCAGCTCGAGCTTCAACCATCACATCAAAACGATCAAAGCCACAGGGCTCGTGACGGAGGTTTTTAGCCTCGCGAGTTTTGAAATTTTAAAGGGCAACATCGCGATCGGCCACAACCGCTACGGCACCGCGGGCGCAGACAGCCTGAAAGACGCGCAGCCTGTTGCGGGCAACTACGCGCTAGGCGAAATTTCGATCGTTCATAACGGAAATTTGATTAATAAAGACGAAATTCGCCGCAAACTCGTAAGCGAGGGGGCGATCTTTCAGTCCGGCATGGACACCGAAAACATCTTGCATCTCATCGCACGCAGCAAGCAGGAGCATCTAAAAGACCGTATCGTCGAAGCTCTGAATCAGTGCGTGGGCGCATATTCGCTTCTGATTTTAAGCCGCTCGAAGATGTTTGCCGTGCGCGATCGCTACGGAGTGCGTCCGCTCAGTATCGGCAGACTCAAAGACGGTGGCTACATCGTCGCGAGCGAAACCTGCGCGTTTGATCTCGTAGGAGCCGAATTCGTCCGCGACGTGAAGCCCGGCGAGATGGTGATCTTCGAAGAGGGCAAGGATGAGTTTAGCTCGCTTGAAATTTTAAAAGCCGCGGAGGCTAGAATTTGCGCGTTTGAATACATCTACTTTGCGCGCCCAGACAGCGTCGTAGAGGGCAAAAATGTATATGAGGTCAGAAAAAAACTGGGCGGCGCGCTCGCGCGAAAATGCGGGGGTTTAAAAGCCGATTTCGTCGTGCCCGTGCCCGATAGCGGCGTACCGGCGGCGCTAGGTTTCGCGCAAGAGAGCAAAATCCCCTTTGAGATGGCGATCGTGCGCAACCACTACATCGGCCGCACCTTCATCGAGCCGACGCAAGAGGTGCGAAATTTAAAGGTCAAACTCAAGCTAAATCCGATCGGTGCGGCACTACACGGCAAGAGCGTCGCGGTGATCGATGACAGCATCGTGCGCGGCACCACGAGCAAAAAGATCGTCGAGCTTCTGCGCCATGCAGGCGCAGCGCGCGTGCATATGTGTATCGCAAGCCCCGAGCTAAAGTACCCCGAGCGCTACGGCATCGACACGCCGAGCGTGCGCGAGCTGATCGCCGCAAATATGAGCACAGATGAAATTTGCAAATTTATAGGCGCCGACAGCCTCACGTTTCTTAGCGTACCGGATCTCGTAGAGGCGCTTGGAAGCGAGCGCAAGTACTCACTCGTAAGCTTCGACGGCGATTATTTCATCAAAGATTAGCAAATTCAAAGGAGTAAACTATGACAAAATTTAAGATTAAGCGCGTTTATGAGAGCGCAGAGGAAGGGGATGGTTTTCGCGTACTTTGCGACAGACTGTGGCCGCGCGGCGTAAAAAAAGACGCGCTGGAACTTGATATGTGGGCAAAAGATATAACGCCTAGCACCGAGATACGCAAGCTTTTCGCGCATAAGCCTGAGAATTTCGCGCATTTTAAGGAGCTTTACCTGGCTGAACTTGAGCAAAATCCCGCCGTAGCTGAATTTTTGAAAAAGGTTAAAAACGAGCCGATCGTCACGCTACTATACGCTGCAAAAGACGAGCACTGCAACCATGCGATGATTCTGCGCGATTTTCTGCAAAGCAAGGTGCGCTGAAATTTTGCGCTCAAAGCGCACCGCTAACTGTATTTTAAAGCAAATGTAAAATCGCCTCGCTCGCCAATCCACTCGGAAAACCAATGTGCGAGGCATAGAATTCAGCGAACAAGGCTTAAGCGGAGCGCTCTTAAAGCCTTGCCAGACGCGATTTGAGATAAATTTTCTATCCGGATGTACACTTCGCAGATGCGCAAAACAAACGCTAAATTTTGCGTCAGAACTCTAAAAAACGCAGAATTTTATAAAAAGCGAATAAAAATTTCAAGGAAAATGACCCGATTTAATATATGCAAATTTAGAATTTCATCTATTTTTTAGCGCTATTTTTCATAATGCAAGCTAAGAATTTAAAAAGCGAGCTTAATATAAATTCGCAACAAATCAAATTAGTTTATTACACGCAGCATTTTTAAATTTCATTTAAGGATTTGCCGCTAACATTGCTCGTAATTTTTTACAAGGAGAAACAATGGCAATCAGTGCTAGAAATCAGCTTCACGTCGTAATCGGCGACGTAAAAACAGGTGCGGTAAATTCGCTAATCACAGCTAAAACCAGAGGCGGCGACGTGTTAAAAGCGACCGTGACGGTTGATTCTGAAAAAACTTTGGATTTAAAAGCAGGCAAAGAGGCGGTATTCTTATTTAAAGCCCCAAATGTCATCATTTCAAAGGGAGAAAACGATCTTCGCCTAAGTGCTGCAAATCAACTAAAAGGCAAAATTACCGCCGTTAAAGAGGGCGCAATCAATGCTGAAATCGATGTCAGAACCGCAGGCGGTGAGAATCTAAGCGCGATCGTCACAAACAGATCTGTTAAAAATTTGGCGCTAGCAGTCGGCGACGAAGTAACCGCGATCATAAAAGCTACTCAAATCATAGTCGGCGTAAAATAATCCTGCATTGTGCGAACCGATGTGCACGCTTTAAACATCGCAAAATCAAGGAATGAAATTTTATAAATTTCACTCCTTCCTCAAAAATCTTTTTTGATAAATCAAATTTCGTAGCAGCTCAAATAGCGCCGTAAGCGGTCTTTTCTCTCATGCGCGCAGATACACCCCGCGCGACATCCAGCCCCAATCACACCAAAAGCAGTCTTGCCCTATTTGCCGCAGTGCGCGTTTCGCGCAGGCTTTGCATCTATGCAGCACGCAAGCCCCACTAGCACGAGATATCTATGAAACGCAGACCCCTCTTCACTCTGCCCGCTCGCTTATAGCAATGTGCTTTCATATTTTCACGCTCGCTACGGCGCTACTTTGCTCGGTAATGACCGATCCTCGCGTAGATGTCCACACCAAGAGTGAGCTGATCTAGATCATAGCGGCACGCGCTAACCGCGCCCACCGATAGATAGCGGCACGGACAGATCATCGAACCGATCGGCTCGTTAAAAGGCGTAGATGTAGATTCTACAAATAAAATCACTCTCGTAAAATTTCGGCTCGTAGCCGCGGGTAGCGGGCATTTGCTTTGCTAAATTTGATACTCGTCGGGGCTTAGTTCGCCTCGTAAAAGTTTGCCGAAGCGTGCGGCTGCAGCCTCTACGGCATCGTCGCCAAACTCGCCGGGCTCAAACCCGCTGCTGATAAACGGCACGACAAACTCCATCCCGCAGTAGTTTGCCGCGATCTTAAGCGGAGTTAAAATTTCATCCATGCTATAGCCGATCGCGCCCTGTTTGGAGTATTCGCTAAGCGGCGTACTAGCGCTTAGCGCGAGCTGCAGGACCTTGCCCCTAAGCGCGCCGGAGCCCACCAGCTCGTGCGAAAAGACGATATCGATATAGGCTTTTAGCATAGGCGGCACGTTTAGCCAGTACATCGGGTACAAAAATACGATGCGATCCGCGCCGCGTAGCGCGTCTTGCTCTGTGCGAGCATCTATACGCGCAGTATCAGTGCCGTAAAGTCCCTCCAAATGACGCACCTCCATGCCGGCAGCGCCCTTTGCGACCTGCGATAGGGCTTTGTTCACGCGCGAGGCGGCGAAATTGGGATGCGATAAGATCACGAGCGTTTTCATGTTGTATCCTTTGTTAAAATTTGTAGAATCATATCGTTAAAAAGCTAAGAGTAGATTAAGAGGAGTTGTGAAAACGAGCGTTATTTTGCTTGTGAGGAACCTGGATTTGCGTGGTACGATAGATACGAGGCGCTCTCGTAACATACTACCTCAAAGCACGCGCTACAAAATGTTTTTACGCGTGTCGCAAAGCAAGCCCCTAGCCCGCTCTTGTCTAAAACGATCTGCTTACGATCCACCCGATCGCGCGCAGCTGCGACGCGGGGCAAAATTTCATCCAAACAAGGATAAATTTATGAAAAAAGATTAAAATTTAGCCGCGATTTGGGCTACGAGCCCGAAAATTTCAAAAAAAAGGACACGATATGCAGAGAAAAACACAGATCGAAGACGAGTTCAGCACAGAGGATCGCGAGCGCAAAATCACGCTGCAAGCGGGAGACGTAGCGCCCGCTTTTACGCTGCAAAACGCCGACGGAGCGAGCGTCGCGCTAAAGGACTTTGCGGGAAAAAAGGTCGCGCTGTATTTTTACCCCAAGGATAACACCCCCGGCTGCACGACCGAAGCGTGCGAATTTAGCGCCGCGTACGATGATTTCATCGCCGCAGACTGCGTGATCGTAGGCATCAGTCCCGACAGCACCAAATCCCACGCGGGCTTCATCGCCAAGCAAAGCCTAAAGCACATCCTGCTGAGCGATCCGCAGCACGAGGTAGCCAAGCTATACGGCGCGTGGCAGGTGCGCAAAAACTACGGGCGCGAGTATCTAGGCATCGTGCGCTCAACCTTTCTGATCGGTGCGGACGGTAAAATTTTAAAGGTCTATAAAAGCGTCAAGGCAAAGGATCACGCCGCAAAGGTACTCGCGGATCTGCTAGCTGCGGGGAAATAAAGCGCTAAGTGGTATTTTGAAGCAGAACTCCGGCGCATTGAGCGCTAAGCTTTAATTATGAAATTTATGCGCTGAAATTTGCTACGGAATTTCGGCATAAAATTTAAGCGTCGAAGCTTCGGCATTAAAATTTGGCTTTGAAATTTTGCCTCAGAATTCTGCTTCTCATTTGAAAATTAAATTTTGAAGCGGAGCTGCAAGCGCGATTTTAGCGGCAAATTTTATCGCCCCAAACCAAAATTTTAAAGGAAAAATATGAAAAACTTAATCATTCTAGCTCACCCCGACATCGAAAATTCGCTCATAAACAAGCGGTTTTTGAAAGAGGCTGCCGCGCAAAGCTTCTAGGAACTTATCGCTTTTTCCTCGCCGCGCTCACGGACAAAAACGCCGCAAAATATCCGCTCTCTTGCTTTGCGTAGCGGCATGTGATGCGAGCAAAGCGGTACTGCGAGCGCGAGTAAAACAGCGCGGCGGGTACGGTTAGAGTCGCTGAACGCCGATAAAGAAACGGGGCGGGGTGCGATACACAAATTTTATCCTCGCGCAAAATCCGCGCCGCAGATCGTATCGGCAAGTAAAATTTCGCTTGATGTTTAGAGAAAAGCGCGAAAAAAACGGTGCCGCAAATTATACGAGCCAAAAATCCGCCCGATGATTTGCAATAAAATTTTAAGTTTAAATTTTACATGTTTGCGCAAAGGCTTCGGCGCCTCCGAATAAGCCTCGGCCGCAGAAATTTTGATCTAAAATTTGAGCAGCCCGTCCTCGTCAAATTTAAAACCGGGTCCCCCCAAGCAACCTCCCAGTAGTACCCGTCCGGATCGGCAAAATACGCGTGGTATCCGCCCCAAAACGTATCTTTGGGCTCCTTGACGATGGTGTCGCCCGCCTTTTTTACTAGCTCTATGACGCTATCCACGTCCTCTTTGTTTTTTACGTTATAGGCTAGCGTGATGCCGCCAAATCCGCTGCCCTTGGGCGGATCGTTCTCGTCGATATCTCGCGCCAGCGCGTCTAACGGATAGAGCTCAAATTTGGTCCCCGGCGTATTAAAAAAGCATACCGACGGGTCGTCGTCTTTACAATCCGTCTTAAATCCTAGGCCGTCTCTGTAAAATTTCAGCGCCCTTTGCATGCTTCGCACGCCTAGGCAGACGCAGGTTATTTTATTCATTTTAGCCTCCATAAATTTTAACGTATCTATTTTGGTTTCTTATGCCGTAGTTGAGCCTGCGCTCAAATAAGCCGTCGTCGCACTAGCCGAGCGCGCCGTCCGAGCTTTTTAATCGCCGATCATTAAAATTCTAAAATTCCGCCTCCAAGCTCGGCGTTAAATTTTAAAATTTAAGCCGCCTTATCTAGCCCACAAGCTAACTCAAAGCCCGCGCCTTACGGCTCAAACGAGCAGGCTTTTAGATTTCCGCCCGCTAAGCCCTTTTTAAACCACTCTTTGCGCTGCGCCGAGGTGCCGTGCGTGAAGGAATCGGGCACGACGCGACCGCTAAATTTGCGCTGCAACGTATCGTCGCCGATCGCACTGGCGGCATTTAGCGCCTCGTCGATATCGCCCGCCTCCAGCACGCGCCCTGTTTTTGCGAGATAATGCGCCCAGACCCCAGCGTAGCAGTCCGCCTGCAGCTCGACTTTGACCTGAAGCGCGTTTTGCTCGGCTTCGCTGCGAGCGCGTCTTTTTAGAGTGGCGATCTGCTCCAGCGTGCCGACTAAATTTTGAACGTGATGCCCCACTTCATGCGCGATGACGTAGGCCTGCGCGAAGTCGCCGCCCGCTTTATATTTATTCGCAAGCTCGTCGAAAAATCCGAGATCCAGATAAATTTTACGGTCTCTCGGGCAATAAAAAGGCCCCGTCTGCGCGCTCGCAAAACCGCAGCCGCTTGCGATCTGATCGCGGAAAAGCCGAAGCCCGGGCTCCTCGTAGCGTGCGCCCGCACTTTTAAATATCTCGCCCCAAACGTCCTCGGTTTGGGCTAGCACCGCCGAGACGAAGGCGAGCTTCTCTTGCTCCTGCGGGCTATCGGTCGGCTCTCTTTGCGTGCTGGCGCCTCCGTCTAAAAGCGCCAAAGGGTTATAGCCCATAAAATACGCTACGACGCCGATTACGAGCACTATACGCCCGATCTTTGAGCCGAGCAAAAACCTAATGATCGGAATCAGCATCCCAAGTGAGCCCGAGCTCGTGCGCATGCTGCTTGCGCGGTCATCCTCTACGTTTGAGCTTCGTCTGCCGTCTTGCCATTTCATGTTTTTCCTTTAAAATTTTTTGAGCCATTATACTAAAATTTTAAAAAGAGCGCCGTTTTGCTTTTACAAAATACTGCGCGCGTAGCGAAATAAATCTGAAATTTTGCTTATTTTAAATTTCTTTTAAGCTGTTTAAAATTTTAAATTCTATATAATCGCCCTTTTTAAATTTAAAAGAAAGGAGAATTTGTGGCAAAAGACGACGTCATAGAGATCGACGGCAACGTCATAGAAGCGCTACCGAACGCGACTTTTAAGGTCGAGCTGGACAACAAACACGTGATTTTATGCCATATCGCGGGCAAGATGCGGATGCACTACATCAAGATAATGCCCGGCGATCGCGTAAAAGTCGAGCTGACCCCTTACAGCCTCGATAAAGGCAGGATCACTTACCGCTATAAGTAAGGATAAAGTTAAATTTAGATATACTCGCGATTTTGCAACTAAACTGTAGGAAGAAGTGTTTTCAAAATCCCCACTATTTTGAAAACAGTTGGTTTGATACTTTCGCTTTTGAAATTTCATTAAACCTAGGTGCAGTTTGCATTTAAAGTGGAGAAAATTTTAGGAGAGTGGAATGAAAGTTCGTCCATCCGTTAAGAAAATGTGCGACAAATGTAAAATTGTCAAGCGCAAAGGTGTTGTTCACGTTATTTGTGAAAATCCAAAACATAAACAAAGACAAGGATAAGTTATGGCTCGTATCGCAGGTGTAGATCTACCAAAGAAAAAAAGGATTGAATACGGACTAACTTATATCTACGGTATAGGTTTATTTACGTCGAGAAAAATTCTCGATGCGGCAGGAATTTCTTACGATAAAAGAGTCGCCGATCTGAGCGAAGATGAAGCCGCCGCTATCAGAAAAGAGATCCAAGAGCACTATATGGTCGAAGGCGATCTTCGCAAACAAGTGGCTATGGATATAAAAGCGCTTATGGACTTGGGCGGCTATCGCGGCTTAAGACACAGAAAGGGCCTTCCTGTTCGCGGTCAAAAAACAAAAACGAACGCCAGAACCAGAAAAGGCAAACGCAAAACCGTCGGTGCGGCAGCTAAATAAGGATTGAGATATGGCACAAAAAAAAGTAGTTAAGAAAAAAACCGTCAGAAAAAATATCGCCAAAGGCATAGTTTACATCTCCGCTACGTTTAACAACACTATGATTACCGTAACGGACGAGATGGGCAACGCGATCGCGTGGAGCAGTGCGGGCGCTTTAAATTTTAAAGGCAGCAAAAAATCCACCCCTTATGCGGCGCAGCAAGCCGTCGAGGACGCGTTAAACAAAGCCAAAGAGCACGGCATCAAAGAGGTAGGCGTCAAGGTTCAGGGTCCGGGAAGTGGACGCGAGACCGCCGTTAAAAGCGTAGGTAGCGTAGAAGGGATTAAAGTTACATATTTCAAAGATATCACTCCTCTTGCGCACAACGGTTGCAGACCGCCTAAACGACGTCGCGTGTAATTATAAAAGGAGAAATTTATGGCTAGATATACAGGACCGGTTGAAAAATTAGAAAGAAGGCTCGGCGTCGATCTATTTATGAAAGGCGAGAGAAGGCTTGCGGGCAAGAGCGCGCTTTTAAAACGCCCTTACGCTCCGGGTCAGCACGGACAAAGACGCGCCAAACTAAGCGAATACGGCTCACAGCTTCGCGAGAAACAAAAGGCTAAATTTATGTACGGCGTAAGCGAGAAGCAGTTCCGCAGGCTATTTGCCGAAGCGGCTCGCAGAGAGGGCAACACGGGAGCGATTTTGGTTCAGCTTTTAGAGCAGAGGCTAGATAACGTCGTTTACCGCATGGGCTTTGCTACGACTAGACGATTTGCGCGCCAACTCGTTACGCACGGACATATCTTAGTAGACGGCAAGCGCGTCGATATTCCTTCGTACTCCGTCCGCGCAGGACAAAAGATCGAAGTGATCGAAAAGAGCAAAAATAACCCGCAAATTTCAAGAGCGCTGGATCTTACGGCACAGACCGGCATCGTAGCGTGGGTAGATGTAGAAAAAGAGAAAAGATACGGAATTTTTTCTAGAGTTCCAGAGAGAGAAGAAGTTGTTATTCCTGTAGAGGAAAGATTTATCGTAGAGCTTTACTCGAAATAGTAGGTGCTAATATGAGAAAAATCACAACATCAGCTCATATGCCAACTGAAATAAAGGTTGAGAATGTCAGCGAAAATGTTGCTAAAATCATAGCGTATCCCTTTGAAACGGGATATGCCGTCACTCTAGCTCATCCTTTACGAAGGTTACTTTATACGAGCACGGTCGGTTTTGCGCCGACCGCGGTTAAAATCGAAGGCGTAAGCCACGAATTCGACAGCATGCGCGGTATGCTCGAGGATATGGCGGCTTTTATCATAAATTTAAAGGGCTTAAGGTTTAAAATCAAGGGCGATTCCCTACGCGAGGTCGTAGAATACAGCTTCAAAGGACCTAAAGAAATTTACGGCAGCGACCTAAATAACGACGCCGTAGAGATCGTAAATCCAAGCGCTTATCTAGCTACGATAAACGAGGATGCCGATCTTAAATTTACGCTCATCATCGAAAAGGGTATCGGCTACGTCCCAAGCGAAGAGATCAGAGAAAATTTAGACGCTGATTTCATCGCGTTGGATGCGTTTTTTACCCCGGTAACTAAGGCTGTTTACGACATCGAAAATGTCTTTGTAGAGGATAATCCTGACTACGAAAAGGTGGTCTTTACGATCACTACCGATGGTCAGATCAGCGCGATAGATGCGTTTAAAAACGCACTTGAGGCGATGTATCAGCAGCTGGCGGTTTTCAAAGGTATCGTAAATATCAGTGCTGCGGATACTTTCGGTAGAGCGATCCCTGCAAATTCCGAGTTTGCAAAGCTTTTTGAGAGCGTTAGCAATCTAAGCTTAAGCGCGCGAAGCTTTAACTGCCTGGATCGCGCGGATATTAGATTTATCGGCGAGCTAGCGATTATGGAAGAGAGCGAGCTTAAAGACCTTAAAAATTTAGGAAAAAAATCGCTCGAGGAGATCAAAGCCGTAATGGAGGAGATCGGTTATCCTATCGGCAACCAAGAGCTCGGCGATAAAAAAGAGCAGCTAAAACGTAAGCTTGACGAGCTGAAGGCTCAAAGACAAAAGAATGAAGGACAATAAATGAGACATAATCACGGATATAGGAAGCTAGGGCGCACTTCGTCTCACCGTGCCGCCCTGCTTAAAAATTTAACCATCGCTTTAGTTACTAGCGGCAAGATCGAAACTACGCTTCCTAAGGCAAAAGAGCTAAGAAGTTATGCCGAAAAATTGATTACTCGCGCGCGAAAAGGCGACAGCGAGGCGCATAGATTTGTTTTCGCGGCGCTTCAAGATAAGGCTGCGACAAATAAGCTGGTCACCGAGATCGCTCCAAAATATGCAGGCGTAAACGGCGGCTACACTCGCATCATCAAAACCCGCCTTCGCAAGGGCGACGCCGCAGAGATGGCTTATATCGAGCTAATCAGCAAATAAAATTTCGGGATCACTCCCGAAATTTCTTCTATGAAATTTAAAATTCTACTTCCGCTTATTATCATCGCTGCGGGCTTGGCGTGGGCATTGGATAATTACCTTAGTTATAAAAACATCGAAACGATCAACTCTGAAATTTCGCTAAAGCAGGCATTGGGCGGTGAGCAAATTTCTAAAATCCGCGTCTATAAATCCAAACGAATTCTTGAAATTTTAACCTCAAAAGGCGTCGCGAAAAGCTACAAAATCGCCCTCGGACGCGAGCCCGAAGGACACAAAGAAGTTCAAGGCGACGGCAAAACCCCTGAGGGCAACTACACCATAAACGGCAAAAATCCGAACTCGGCGTATCATCTAAATTTAGGCATCTCCTATCCGAATAAAGCCGACGTAGCACACGCAAAATCCCTCGGCAAGAGCGCAGGCGGCGATATCAAAATCCACGGGCTACCGAACAAATTCAGCTACCTAGGGCAGAGTATCGCGGCGTTCGGCGACTGGACGGAGGGCTGTATAGCGCTCGTCAATGACGATATGGACGAGCTTTTTGAACACGTGAAAATCGGCACGCCGATAGAAATTTTACCGTGATTGCACGCGCCTGCGCTAAAATTTCACAGCCGCGATCGATATAAAACGTAGCGTAAATTTCATCTGCGAGCTTCAAAACAATATTCGCCGCCCGGGCTTTTGTAGTCGTGAAATTTACGATTAAACTCGGAGTCTGTTTTTATAAAATTTAATCGTATCGGCGCTTGTCTTAATTAAATTTAGACAGTTCCGCCTTAAATTTTACCTACCGCTCAAAAATTTCATCTCAAATTTAGCCCTCGGTCTGGCTGAAATTTCATCCCAAATTTATAGCGCAAATAGTCTAAATTTAAATATACGCAAGCCCGATGATTTGCATACTTCGTCATTGCGAATGGATAAAATTTTAAAATCGCGGCTCGCCGTTCATGGCGTATAAAATTCTTTGCGATCCATTACGCAAAATCCGCGTCCTCGCGCAAAATTTCAGATTAAATTTCATCCCCGATAAGCCTTTTTTTATCGCTTTTGGATATAATTCGCCAAAATCAAAACAAGGAATTTTAATGATACCATTTACAGACGAAGAGCTTCTAGCCCCGGTACAGGATAGCTTGGAGCTGATCCGTCCGATGCTGCAAAACGACGGCGGCGATATGAAGCTTTTAGGCATAAAAAACGGCGTCGTCTATGTCCGCCTTACCGGACATTGCCACGGCTGCGCGGCGAGCTCACAGACCCTAAAATACGGCGTCGAGCGCCAGCTTCGCATGGATATTCACCCCGAGCTTAGCGTCGTAAACATCCCCGAAGGCGAAGAGTTTGAACTATAAAAAACTGGGGCTAAAGGCGTTTTCGCGCGGAGAATTCGAGCTTGCGAAGCTATATTTTTCGCTCGCCTACGAGAAAAGCGGCGAGGAGGAAATTCTATTTTTGCTTGAACTTTGCCAGACCGCGCTGGCAGACCGCGAAGAGGCGCTTATGCTCTTTGATTTTTACAACCTCAGCCCCAAAACTCAAACTGCGGAGCTTTTTAAAATTTTAAACTCCATCAATGAAAAGATCGCGAACGAAGCGGCTTCTGAACCCGGCGCCGAGGACGAGATTGCAGTCATTGCCTATGCCGATTTTATGCGCGCGGTAGGTCAAAGAGGCTTTAAAGACGCCTTCGAATCGATCATTTTTTCCTCCAAAATCGCCATTTCAGATAAAACCGAGATGATAGAATTTTTAGAAAATTTGATAGAAAACGGCTACTACGAAATGGGGCTTAATTACGTCGAGAGCTCGGCTGCCGCGTATGCAGGCGATGAACGCTTCGAAGCGCTAATGCAAAAAATCAAAAATCATGAAAATACGACTCGAAAATAGCTTTATCACCGATAACTCCGCCGAGTGCGAGGCAGGCTGCTTTTTTATGCGCACGAGCGCGAACGCTAAATTTGAACCAGAAGCGTCGCAAAAAGGTGCGCAGATCATCTCTATCGCGCAAGCAAAGGTGCTTTTAAAGATCGATCCGCGCATCAAAATCGTAGGCATCACCGGTACGAACGGCAAAACGACGACCGCGGCGGCGATCTATTCTACGCTACTGGATCTAGGCTTTAGCTGCGGTCTAAGTGGCACGCGCGGCGCCTTTATAAATGAGCGCAGGATCGACGAAAAGGGGCTTACGACGAGCTCAGTTTTTAAGACGATGAGCTATCTTTACGAAGCCGGCAAGCAGGGCTGCGAGTACTTCGTCATGGAGGTAAGCTCGCATGCGATCGCGCAAAATCGCATAGAAGGGCTAAAATTTGCGCTTAAAATTTTTACGAATTTAAGTCAAGATCATCTCGATTATCACGGCAGCATGCAAGAATACGCTGCGGTCAAGAGCTCATTTTTCGCCGACGACGCGCCAAAGCTCATAAATGCCGATGACGGACATATTAAATTTAACCCCGCAAACGCCCTTACCTACGGCATCAAAAACGCCGCGAGCTTCGGCGTGAGCGGATACGGGCTAAAGGGCGGTATCGACGCGCTCGTGCGCACTCCAAACGGCGATAATGCGCAGCTTCAGAGCGATCTTATCGGCGAGTTTAATCTCTACAACCTTACAGCGGCGTTTGCGGCGGTTAAAATTCTAACCAAGCTGCCGAACGAGGAGATCGCAAAAGCCCTGACAAACTTCGGCGGCGTCGAGGGTCGCGTGCAGATCGTAAATAAAAATCCGCTTGTAATCGTTGATTTCGCTCATACTCCCGACGGCATCGAAAAGGTGCTAAACGCGCTACGCGCAAGCGGCGAGATTATCGCGGTTTTTGGCGCAGGAGGCGATCGCGACCACGGCAAGCGTCCGAAAATGGGCGCTATCGCGGAGCACTTTGCTAAAATTTGCATCGTTACGAGCGATAACCCGCGCAGCGAGGATCCCGACGAAATAATCGAGCAAATTTGCGCCGGTATGTGCCGAAAAGATAAAATTTTAAAGATCGCGGATCGCAAAGAGGCGATCGCGCGCGCGCTAGATCTTGCCAAAAACGGCGAGATGATCGCTATTTTGGGCAAAGGCGACGAGACCTATCAAGAGATCAAGGGCGTGAAGCATCCTTTCAACGACAAACAGGTCGTAAGCGAGCTCGTCGCGGTGCGAGGCGAGTCAAATTTAGACTAAATTTTAAAGGACGGCCGATGAAAATCGAAATTTTATCAAGCAAAATCCACCGCGTGCGCGTGACGGACGCCAACCTAAACTACGTAGGCTCTGTCACGATCGGACCCGAGCTCATCGCAGCCGCAGGCTTGCGAGAGTTTCAAAAAGTCGAAATTCTAAACGTCAATAACGGCGAGCGCTTCGCTACTTACGTGATCCGCGGCGAGAAAAAGGGCGAGATCTGCCTAAACGGCGCGGCCGCGCGCAAAGTCTGCGTCGGCGACGTCGTCATCATCGTAGCCTACGCACAGATGAGCGCCAAAAAAGCAAGAAGCTTTAAGCCTAAAATCGTGCAGGTAAACGAAAAAAACCAAATAACGGAGTAAAGATGTTCGAAGGAATGGATTTTTCGAAAATGGGGCAAATGCTCGATCAGATGCAGGCCAAGGCTAAGCAGATCGAGGAGGAGAATGCGCGCAAGGAATTTACCGTAAAATCGGGCGCGGGCATGATCGCTATCAGGCTAAACGGCGCGGGCGAGGTGCTCGATCTAAGCATCGACGACAGCCTTTTTAGCGACAAGGAAAGCTTACAGATCCTGCTAATTTCCGCGATAGGCGACGCGATAAAACTCGTCGAAAACGAAAAGAAAGGCGCAGCAGCGTCCATGCTAGGAGGGCTCGGCAGCCTAGGCGATCTACTTGGCGATAAAGGCTGAGGCGGTAAATTTGAACAGATCGGTCGGATAAAATTTTAAAATTTTATAGTCTTAGAATTTGCCAAACAGCCGATCGGAGGGTTTAAAATTTAAAAGCGGCGATTGTGACGTGTTTCGATCGTTTGCCTCTGCGCGAACACAAAAGAGATAAAATTTAAACGGTACGCAAGACGCAGCTAAATGTCATAAAACGGGCAATAAAAAGTGCGAGCGCGACAAGTAAAATGAGCGTAAAAACCGATAAATACAAACAAGGTAAAAGCAGCCGAACAAGGGCACAAAAAGCGGCTTTAAAGCCCAACCATGCGATAGGAATTTGATGGATATTTTAGAAAAATTTAAAGACTACTTGAAGCGAAACGAACTGAAGGCGCCGAGCTTTCATCCCTACTTCGAGGAGGCGCTCAATTACATGCTGCAGGCGGGCGGCAAGCATTTTCGCGCGCAGCTGCTACTAGGCGTCGTCTCGGCAGTGGATGAGCGGCGCTTTGAGGGCGCGCTGGCGATCGCGATGGCACTTGAGATGATCCACACCTACTCGCTCATACACGACGATCTGCCCGCGATGGACGATGCGGATCTGCGCCGCGGACGGCCGAGCCTGCATAAAAAATACGACGAGGTCACGGCGATTTTGGTGGGCGATGCGCTAAATACAGACGCATTTTTGATCGCCGCGAACGCAAACCTAAGCGACGAGATTAAGATAAAATGCATTAAAACTCTAGCGCGAAATGCAGGCAGTAGCGGCATGGTACTCGGTCAGGCGATCGATTGCCGTTTTGAAAACAGCCCGTTAAAGCAAAACGAACTTGAGTTTTTGCATCTGCACAAAACGGGCGCGCTGATCGCAGCGGCGTTTGAGCTAGGCGCCATAATCGGCGGGCTAAAGGACGAGCTCGCGCATGAGCTTTATAAAATCGGGCTAAAGCTAGGTCTCATATTTCAGATCGAGGATGATATCATCGACGCTACGGGCGACGAGGCAAGCGCAGGCAAGCCCGTAGGAGCGGATGGCGCGAAAAATTCCTTCGTAAATTTACTCGGTCTTGCGGGCGCAAGGAGCTACAAGCAGCGCCTAATAGACGAGGTAGGCGACGCTATGAGCGGCTATGACGAAAGCCTGCGCGATTTGGTTTTAAATTTGATAGAAAAATACCTGAAAGGATGAAAAATGTCGAGCGAGCAGCTAAGTAAAATTTCAAATACGATCAAATTTCTAAGCGCGGATATGATCCAAAGCGCCAACTCAGGCCATCCCGGCACGCCGATGGGGCTAAGCGACGTAATGAGCGTCTTTATGAGTAAGGTCCGCCACAACCCCAAAAATCCCGCGTGGCTGAACCGCGACCGCGTCGTATTCTCGGGCGGACACGCAAGCGCGCTCGTGTATAGCTACCTCTATCTTAGCGGATATGATTTGAGTATGGACGATCTCAAAAGCTTCAGGCGCCTGCACTCCAAAACCCCGGGCCACCCGGAGATCACCACTCCCGGCGTCGAGATCGCTACCGGACCGCTCGGACAAGGCGTCGCAAACGCAGTCGGATTTGCGATGGCCGCAAAATACGCCGCACATCTGCTCAACGAGGAAGGAAACGATATCATCGATCACCGCGTCTATTGCTTCTGCGGCGACGGCGATCTGCAGGAGGGCATCAGCTACGAAGCGTGCGCGCTTGCAGGCAGACATAACCTCGACAATCTCACGATAATCTATGATTCTAACGGCATCACGATCGACGGTAGCACCGATATCGCCTGGTTTGAGGACGTGAAGGTGCGATTTGAAGCCCAAGGCTTTGAGGTCGCACGCATCGACGGGCATAATTTCGATCAGATAGAATTTGTCCTTGACGAGGTCAAAAATAAAACCAAACCCTACCTCATCATCGCAAACACCACGATCGGCAAGGGCGCGCTCGAGCTTGAGGGCACGGCCAAGACGCACGGCGCGCCGCTTGGAGAGGAGCTGCTTGCGCGCGCTAAGCAAAGCCTGGGCTTTGATCCAGCCCAAAGCTTCGTCGTAAGCGAGGATGTGCTTTTTGCGACGCGCGCCGCGGTTGAGAGGGGCGATTTGGAGGAGCGGCTTTGGAAGGAGAAGCTCGGCAAGCTAAGCGATGAAAAAAGAGCGCTTCTAAACGAGCTTTTGAATCCCGATTTTAGCAAGATAGAATTTCCAGATTTTAGCGGGCTTAAAGTCGCCACCCGCGATAGCAACGGCAAAATTTTAAACGCCATCGCAAACGCAGTACCCGGCTTTTTGGGCGGAAGCGCCGATTTGGCGGCATCGAATAAGACCGAGCTAAAAGGCGGCGGCGACTTTCCGTGCGGCAAAAATTTACACTTCGGCATCCGCGAGCACGCGATGGCGGCGATCGGCAACGCCTTTGCGAGATACGGGCTTTTCATCCCGTTTAGCGCGACGTTTTTTATCTTTAGCGACTATCTCAAAACGGGTGCGCGACTCGCGGCGCTGATGGGTTTGCGACACTACTTCGTATTCACGCACGACAGTATCGGCGTAGGCGAAGACGGGCCGACGCACGAGCCTATCGAGCAGCTTAGCACCTTCCGCGCGATGCCAGACTTCTACACCTTCCGCCCCGCAGACGGCAACGAAAACGTAAAATGCTGGCGAACGGCACTTGCTCTGAATGCGCCCGCGGCGTTCGTCTGCTCACGTCAAGGGCTTGAGCCGCTACCTAAGGCGGTTTTAGGCGACGTGCAAAACGGCGCGTATCTGCTAAGGCAGAGCAAAGAGGCGCGGATCACGCTCATCGCAAGCGGTAGCGAGGTCTCGCTCTGCCTAAAAGCGGCGGCGATCCTGCAAGAGCAAGGCATCGGCGCAAACGTCGTCAGCGCGCCGTGCTTCGAGCTTCTGTGCGAGCAGGACGCTGACTATCTGGCGCAAATCCTGCAGGCGCAAACCAAAATTTTAGCCGTCGAAGCCGCAAGCGCGCTTGAGTGGTATAAATTTGCAGACGCGGTACACGGCATGCAAAGCTTCGGCGAGAGCGGCAACGCGAGCGAGCTATTTAAGCTTTTCGGCTTTACCGACGTAGCGATCGCTAAGCAGGCCAAAGAGCTTTTAGAGTAGTAGCGGAAAGGGTAAAATTTGAGCGAAAAAATCAAAATTTCGTATTTAGACGGATTTAAAATTTACGGGTTAAAAGCCCGCACAAAAAATGCGGACGAGCTAGACGGGAGCGGTAAAATTCCCGCGCTGTGGGCAAAATTTATGAAAGAGTGCTATGACGGGCAGAGCGAGATTTACGGCGTCTATTATGATTACGAAAACGGCGCTGACGGGCTTTACGATATCTTTATCGGTACCAAAGCGCCCCGCGGTAGCAAAGCCTTGGAGATCAAAAGCGGCAAATACGCCATTTTTAGCTTTCCAAATGAGCCGCAAAACGTAGCAAAGTTTTGGGGCAAAATTTGGAGCTTTTTTGAGGCCGGCGAACTAAAAAGAACGTTTGGAACAGATTTTGAGTTTTACGGTGGAGACGAGATCAAAATTTTTATCTCGATTTTGTAGGGCGGCGCATGAAATTTATAAACGGCGAGTGATTTTTCGCCGCCGCGACGATGAGCTTTTGCGTAAAATTTCAATCTAAAGGGAGAAAATGGCTCAAATTTCAAACGAGGAGCTTATCAAAACGGCTTGCGATATGATAAACGCCAAACGCTCGGCGCAGCGTATCCGAGGGGAGAAACTCATACGCAAGCACGCTCTTACTGCACTTGGCAAGCAGCTTTACGCCGCATTTTTGCGCGAGCTGAAAGACGCGCGTACGTGGGAGGTCAAAAGCGAGATGCTAAAAGCGCTAGGCGTGATAAGTTTCACCGCGGCTCGGGCGAGATCGAAAAGATCGTAGCGCGCAATCTACCGCAGGAGGCCGTCACGCCCAGCGCCGAGTGCGCGCTTGCGATGCTTAGACGATCGTATAAAAACGACGCGAGCGAGATCATAAGGCTGCTAAAGACGGGCTCATACTCCGCCCTCATCGGTGCGGTAACGGCACTAACGGGGGATCAGATGATACCTTGCAAGGCTGAAATTTTAGAAATTTTAAAACTTACGAAGGACGCTCACAAGCACAAAGATAGGCAGGGCTCGGAGTTTGGACGGAGGGTCCGAGGACCTACGTAGCCGCGGCGTGCGCGAACTGGCTAGGCGGTAGCGAGGCGGTACGGCAATGGCTGCATCACTGCAAGCTCACCGCCGTGTATCGCAACAGCTTCGGCGAGGAGCGCGTGGATCTACGTCTTATCCAGATTTGCGATCTGGCGCTGAAGGGGAAATTTCCAAAAGCCTATGTCGGTTTTTGAAAACAGGTTTTGAAATTTTGGGTTCAAATTTCATTGCCGAGGCTAGCAAAGCTAACCAAGCGCGCAAAGGAGGAGCGGATTTTCAAATTATCCTCGCGCCGCGAAAAGCCGCGTTAAATTTAGCTCGTAGCGCAGACCTTTCGGTGGCAAATCTCTCGCAAGCTTTTTGCTCGCCGAATTTGGCTCGTTAATTTAGCGGCTCGCCGTTCGGTCCTGCATACGGGCTGCGTCGTTGCGCGGTGTTTTGAAATTTCTTACCGTCCAGCCTAAAATTTCTTGCCGCTTAACCATACCCGTGCCGCATAGCTCCTCGTAATTTTTGCCGCCGCTGCGATAAAATTTGCCCGCAAGGTGCTAAAATTTCTTGCTCGCAAGAGCCGCACAGAGCGTAAAACGCTACTACTTTATGAAATTTCATCCATAAAGCGGTAAAATTCCGTGCCCAAAACTACGCGCACGAAAGCAAATTTTATGCCCAAAGCCGCGCCGGGTCGTACCTTAAGCCGTGGATTTAAAACGAAATCTAAATTTGCGCCGTTAAATTTCAACCTCCGTCCGCAAAATCAGGCGAAATTTTACGCGGAATTTCATTTTTAAATCTGTTATTAAGCCATTTTTGGCTTAAATTACGTTTTCATTCGGGTAGATGTCCGAGCGGTCGAAGGAGCGCGCCTCGAAAGCGCGTAAGGCGTCAGCCTTCTAGGGTTCGAATCCCTATCTACCCGCCATCCATTCAAATTTCACCCAATACTTTGGAGTTAAGATGAGCAATAAACTCCTTTCGATGAGCCTGCAGGAGCTGTGGCGGCTCTTTCCGATACGTCTCGTGCCGCACGATCCGCGCTGGAGCGAATATTTTAGGCAGGAGCGCGAAATTCTGCGCGGGCTGCTGCGAGATCATGGCGAGATCAAGATCCACCATATCGGCAGCACCGCAGTAAGCGGTATCTGGGCCAAGCCGATCGTAGATATTTTGATCGAGTGCTCGGATATAGCTGCCGCCAAACGGCGCCTGATAGACGCGGGCTATCTGCTAATGAGCGAAAACGAGAGCCGCTGTAGCCTAAATAAGGGCTACAGCGAAGCGGGATTTGCCGAACGCGTTTTTCACGTGCATCTGCGAAATTTCGGCGATGCGGACGAGATATTTTTTAGAGATTTTTTGCGAGCGAATGCGGATATCGCCGAGCGGTATGAGGCGCTTAAATTAGAGCTTTGCAAGCGGTTCGAGTTCGACCGCGACGCCTACACTGCGGCAAAAAGCGAATTTGTGCTTAAGCTTACGCGCATTGCTAAAGAAAATTCAAAGTAACCGCGCAAATTTATCCTCTGCGTAGAAGCCCGCTCGCCAAGAGAGATAAAAATGGCTAAATTTTATAAACAAAAACTGATAGATAGTGCCGCACATTGCAGATTAGTTTTTATAAAATTTTGATCGTGATTTAAATTTATATGGCAGCCGTCCAGCTATCGACAGATAAAATTTTACAAATCCAGCTAGCAGCGAAGTCGCTCATAAAATACCGTATAACCGTATCGCACCAAAGCTAAGGCTCATCCCCGCACTTCGGTACGGGTTTAAATTTAGAACTTATGCGCCGCAAATTTTAAACATCCCGCTAAAACATCGGCTCATAAATCCGCCAAATTTAAAGCTGCAAAATTTTAAAATTCCTCGCCGCTAGCTAGCCGCGCAAATTCCGCACCGAACGCTTAAATTTAATGATCGCTCTTCAGCCCCGCGCCGCAAAGCGGGATGATGCTATCTCCCTGCAGATCGCGGCTTTCTTTGTAGCGCAGATACGCCGCGTAGGTAGCCGCGGTCGTGTGCTCGACGTAAAATCCGCCACGCGCAAGAGCCGCTCTGGCAGGCAGTATGTCGCTCTCGCTCGCCAAGATCACCTCGCGCTCGCCAGCGTAGCTAGAGCCGAGAATTTCAGCTGCGCGCATCGGTCTTGCGATCGCGATGCCCTCCGCTAGCGTCGGCTGCGGCTCTATTGCGCGCGCCGCACCTTTGGCGTCAAAAAGCGGAGCGCAACGCTCGCTCTGAACGATGAAAATTTTCGGCAGCGCCTCGATAAGACCGCCCTCATATAGCTCGCCTAGCGCCGCTTGAGCGCCCAGCAGCAACGTGCCGTTGCCCACGGGGATGAAGATATTGCGCGGCACCCTGCCCAGCTGCTCGTAGATCTCATAAATGTAGCTCTTCGTGCCCTCGTAAAAGATCGGATTATAAACGTGATTGGCGTAATAGATCTGCTCCTGTGCGGCCTTTTTGCGGCACGCGTCCGCCGTCTCGTCGCGACTGCCGTCAAATACAGTGACGTGCGCGCCGTGGCTTTTGATCATATCGATCTTTTTAGGCGACGTACCCTTCGGGACGTAAATTTCACACTCGATGCCCGCGCGAGCGCAGTACGCCGCCACGGCGTTGCCTGCGTTGCCGCTGGAGTCTTGCAGCACCTTTTTTACGCCGATATTTTTGGCATGCAGCACCAAAACCGCCGCGCCGCGATCTTTGAACGAAAGCGTAGGCATCGCGTAATCGAGCTTAAGATAGAGATTTTCGCCGAATTTTACGCTCGCCGTAAGCCCCTCGCCCATCGAAATTTCTCTAAATTTAGCCGTGTCGATACCCATAAACCTGCGGTATCTAAAGATGCTAAACTCGCTCTGATCTACGAGCGCGGGATTAAATTTAGGCGCGTCGGAGTTTAGCTTATACAGCCCGCCGCAGTCACATTTATAGTGCAGAGTATCGATGGGCGCGTGCTTGCCGCAGCTCGTGCAGATGAAATCGCTCATTGCCGCTCCTATTTTTTCTCTTTGATTTTTGCGACGGCCTCGATCTCTACGAGGCAGCCAAAGTGTAGAGCCGTAGTCGGCACCACGACGCGAGCGGGCTTGTGCGCGCCGAAAAACAGCGCGTACTGCTCGTCGATCACGTCCCAGTTCGCGACGTCGGGCGTATAGACGCGGCACATCCGCACGTCGTTTTTATCCGCGCCCGCGGCGGCCAGCACTGCCGCGACGTTGCTTAGAGCCTGCGCGGCCTGCGCGGCAAGACCCTCTGGAGCGGCTCCCGTGCGCGGATCCACGCTTAGCTGCCCCGAGACGTAGAGCGTACCGTCGTCGTCTAAGATACCCGGCGCATAATGCGCCTTTTTCGGCGCGAAACCGCTTGGGTAAATTTCTTTCATTTAAGCTCCTTTGCATATAAAATTTTATATAATTTTACTCTAAATTTATTAAAAATATATAAGTATTTCTATAAATTTGCAAAATTTTAAAATTTAATCTAAATTTATAGATTTTTTTATATGAAATTTCAGGAGCCCGAATTGAACCAACTTTTGCAGACCTTTATACCGACCGCACACCTTATTAAAAATACGATCGGCGATTGCGAGGTGGTCATCCACGATATGAGCACGCCGCAAAACTCCGTCGTTTTCGTCCTCGGCGACGTAACGGGTAGGAGGATCGGTCAAAGCTTCGATCATCTGGTAAAGGACGTGTTGTTAAGCAAAAATTTTGAAAACGACTGCACCGCAAACTACTACTTTACCGCGCAAAACGGCAAGCTCATACGCTCCTCGACTTCGCTAATCCGCGGCGCAGACGGCAAAGTAGTAGGCGCGCTGTGCGTAAATATCGATACTTCAAACGCCATGGCGGCATACAAAGTAATAAAAAATCTGCTGCCGAATGCAAAGCTCGATAGCGAGGAGTTGCAGGGCGCAAATTTTACCGACGGAAGCTGCAATAGCGCGGCATTAGATGGAGCGAGCTTAAAGGACGGCATAAATTTAGAAACGCAAAGCTCTAACGATTCGCAGCAAAATATCCTTGACATCGTCCAAGACCTTATCGCATCGGCTACGCACGATCTGGATGTGGAGGGGATGAAGAAAGAGGATCGAAAGCGTATCGTAAAATTCCTCGCGCAAAAAGGGATTTTTGAGGTAAAAGGCGCGGTGGAGCTCGTTGCAAAGGCGCTTAGGACGCAGAAAGTCACGATTTACTCGTATATGGATGAGGTAAAGAAGGAGAGCTAACCGCGGTGCATAAATTTGATCTCAAATTTAATAAGCGTTGCGCGTCTTTTTATCAGCGTAGCCATTGAAGTGACGCAAATTTTAATCTGAATTGATGAATCGATCAAAAGTGGGATGCGTCAATTCCTAGTTCATGCGGCTGTAGCGCAATAAAAGCAAAACTCATTTATTACTCGAGCTCATAGCCCTTCGCGCTTTTTAATTTCTCGTCATAATCGACTCCGTTAGCAATTCGCTTGCGTGAAGCATTAAAATCCGCTCGTATCGGGCTTTTGTGCTCGTCAAACTCAAGCGGCGCGACACCAATGATATCTGCTAGCAGATGCGCTAAATCATCGCTCATAAAAGGCTTATCTTTCGCCGCAGCTAGCCTCTGCCATAGCTTAGCGTGATCGCTCAAAAACTCACGCGAGGCTATGAAAATCAGCGGGATTTCGTAAGTAAAGCGGCTCTCCATGCCGTGCCCGAGGCGCCCGTTTTCGTATAAATTTTCGCCGTGATCGCTAAGATAGACGATGAGGCTGTCGTCGCCGGAGAAAATTTTAAAAATTTCATTTATGACAAAATCATTGTAAAGCACGCTGTTATCATAATATGCGACGACATCTTTCTGCTTGGAAGTAAGCTTGGCCTTTACATCCGCCGCGCTAAACTTGCCAAATCCCTCGGGATATCGCAGGCTGTAATCCATATGGCTGCCGATGAGATGGATCACGTAGAAATTTCGCTCGCTCTGCTCCGCTTTCGCCTGATTTATGAGCGGAAGCAGCACTCCGTCAGGCTTGATGCGAACGGTTTCGTAAAGATTGCTCTTTGAGAGGAAGGATTCTGAATCCGCGCGATCGGCAGCGCTTTTGGCACTTAGCGCATGCGCACCGAAAGCCTCTTGATTGCTAATCCAAAAGGTGCGGTAGCCACTTAGCTTAAACATATCGATGATGCTAAGGTTGCGAAACCACGCCCTTTTGCGCTCGCTTTCGTAATCGCTGAAATTTAAAAGCCGCATCAGTACCTGATTAGTCGTGCCGTAAGGCGAGATTGTATCGCTAAATTTTATCAGGTTGCCACTTGCTTCGAGTTTCTCTAAAAGCGGCGTATTTTTAACGCCGTAGCCGTAGAGCGACATATGACCGCGTTGCAAGCTCTCGCCGATTATTAGGACGATATTTTTGACACGAGACTTTTGAGAGGCGGGGTTTATAGCGGTCTCAGGGTTTTTGGAATTTGAAATCGCGCTGGGGCTTTGCGGCGAGGAATTTAAAGTCTCGCCTGAGCTCTGCGCCATAGCGCCCGAGGCAGATGTAGAATTTAAATTTGCGCCGGAATTTTGCACCTGAGCGCTTGATGCGGGCGCGGAATTTTCAGACGCGGAATCCAAGGCGCCGCCTTGCGGATCTGAATTTGCACCGCCTTTTAAAACGCTTTCGTTCGCGCGCTTGGCCTCGTCATATCCTAGCTGCACTTCGCGCATATCGGTAATGAAATTCTTATCGCTCAGATAGTCTTTTATCGTAAAGGCAAACTCCAGCGGAACATATTGCGATAGCTTGGTTATATAGCCCTGCTTGCCTTGGGAAGCTTTGACGGCGATATCCGTGCAAAAGATCGCCCCGTAGATAAGATAAAGCGCCGCTAGTAGCAATCTTAGGCGACTATGCGTTTGCTCCCTCTTTCTCCGCCCTGCTCTTAGAGCTGCAAAGATACAGCCAAGCAGCGCCGCTAGATATAAAATCGTTGCGGGGTTAAGAAACTGCGAAACGAACTCGCGCGTCTCGGCTGCGTCGGTATGCACAAGCGCATCGATCGCCACGACGTTGAAGCTTGAGTCGAAATTTACGATCAAAAATAAAGCCACGCTCGCAATTAGCGCAATTAGCGCTAGTAACACGAATGAAACGAGCTTAAAAAATCGGCCGCTAAGCAGATAGCAGAGGTGAAAGATGAGTAAATTTATGATGAGCACCGCAGAAAAGCCTTTAAATACATGCGAAAAATGATACCCATTGATCTGATAATGTATCTTAGCCCAGCACGCGAGCAAGCATAGCGCTGTGCTAAGCCAAAACGCTCTCCATACGGGACGTTCGCGCAGCGTAGCAAAAAAACCGCGGTCGATTTGCATAAGCAAGCGCGCCACGAGCTCGCCCGCTTTCGTCCGTGCCATAAGCCCGCCTATATTTGCTAGTGCTACATAAAATTTTTCTCTCATTTCACTTTCCTTAGCTTTCAAAAGACATGATAACGCGCACTCCGCGTAGCGCGACATATTTTGTTAAAAATTAAGGCGCAATCTTAGCCGCTTAAAGCTTTGAGCTTGCTTACTTGCGGTCTTTACGCTTCAAATTTTACAGCTAAATTTTAAAGATACGGAGAGTTTGGAATTGGATGGCGGAATTTTGAGGCTAAATTTTAATTGAAAGCGGATCTATGAGCGAAACTACAAAACGAGGCTTTAAAAACAGAAAGCATGAGCTAAAACTCAACCCTTAAAATTTTACGGCTAGGCTACGAACCGTCGCGACAGATTTTAAAATTTCTAGCGCGATAGGTTTCTTTCCGATAAAATTTATGCGTGAAGCGGCTGAGGTAAAATTCCAAGACGCTAGCTATGTAAAATTATCAAAGATCGATCGCAGGTAAAATTTCGCGCCGACAAAAGTATAAAATTTACTAGCCCAAGTCGCCTTTTGTGCGAAATCTACGCGACGCTTAGGACTTCGACCTTATCATCGAAAACCGCCATGCAATGCTCGTAGTGGCTAGTACGAAGTCCGTCCTTGCTTCTCGTGCTCCACTTATCCTCGGCGATGACTGGCGTGCCGTCCTTTTGGCAGATCATCGGCTCGATGCAAAAGACCATGCCGTTTTTGATTTTGGGGCCCGATTTTGGATTGTTGCCCTCCAAATAGTTTGGGATCTCAGGCTCTTCGTGCGGGTGCTTGCCGATGCCGTGACCGCAGAAGCCGTATAGCGGCACGAAGCCACGCGCGCGGATAAATTTCTCGATCTCGAAGCTTAGCTCTTTGAAGTGCATCCCTACCCTGATCGTTTTGATGGCAAACTCCAGCGTATCCTTACTGCATGCGATAAGCTCTTCGTCGGCTTTTGAAATTTTACCGACAGGCAGAGTGCGTGCGCTGTCGCCGAAATATCCGTTTAGTTTCGAGCCTAGATCGACGCCTAAGATATCGCCCTCTTGCAGGATCGTTTCGTCTGGGATTCCATGGATGATGACTTCGTTTAACGAGAGGCAGGCGGCGTTTGGAAAGCCGTATAGCCCTTTAAAAGCCGGGTACGCACCCTTAGAGGTGATGAAATCGTCAATCTTCTTATCAACTTCGAGCAGGCTAAGACCCGGCTTTATGAATGAAGCTGCATAATCAAGGGCCTGCGCGACGATCCTATTCGCTGCACGCAGCCCCTCTAAATCCTTTTTTGTTTTAAGCAAAATTGCCATTTTTAAAGCCCGACCGCACTTAGGGTCTGATATTTGTTCATATAGATCTGCGCTTCGATACGTCTCATCGTATCAAGAGCAACGGAGACGACGATCAGCACGCTGGTGCCGCCAAAATAAAACGGCACACCCATAAATTTAACGAGCAGCCACGGGATGACGGTTACGAGGCCCAGATAGATCGAGCCCCAGAATGTAAGGCGGCTAGCAACTTCGTTTAAGAAGCTCGCCGTTCCCTCGCCCGGACGAATGCCCGGGATAAATCCACCCTGCTTCTTTAAATTTTCACTAATGTCCTTGGAATTAAAAGCAATTGACGCATAAAAATAAGCGAAAAATATAACCAACACAAAGGTCAAAAAGTTAAAGAAGTAATTGCTAGGGCTTAGGAAATCGTGGATCTTTTGGATGATCGGATTAGTGCTTGCCTGTAAAATTGTAGTCGGAAACATCAAAATCGCGCTTGCAAAAATAGGCGGAATGACGCCACTTAAATTTAGCTTGATCGGCACGTAATTCATAATGCGCTTGTTTTGATTCGCCATCAATACTTTGCGCGAAAACGATACCGGAATTCTGCGTTCACCTAGCTCCACATATAAAATTGCTCCGATAGTAGCCAGGATAATTAGCACGATCGCGATTAGCTTTAAAACGTTCATTTCGCCGGTATTTACTAAATTTACGGTACTTCCGATCGCTCTAGGGATGGCACTTACGATACCTGCAAAGATAATAAGGCTGGTGCCGTTACCGACGCCGCGTTGCGTAATTTGTTCGCCGATCCACATCAAAAGCATGGTGCCTGTCAGCATCGAAATGCACGAGATGAAAACAAACTCGTTGGTATTTTCGGCCATTATCGCAGGCGCTCCGGTTTGTCCGTGGATGCCCTGCAAGCCGATGCTAACACCGATGGATTGAACCATAGCGATTGCGATTGTAGCATATCGGATGATCTGCATATATTTCTGCATACCGTCGCGCTCTTTTTTGAGTTTGCCTAAATTTGGAAAGGTTGCGGCAAGCAGCTCCATAATGATCGAAGCGGTAATATAAGGCATAATGCCTAGCGAGATAACGCTGAATCGCTCCGCCGCGTTACCGCTAAACATATTAAACATTCCAAAAGCGTTGTTGCTATTGCTTTGAAAAAATTGCTTTATAACCTCAACGTCCACTCCCGGAACCGGCACGTAAGCTAGCAACCTATAGGCAAAAAGAAAGCCCAAAGTAATGAGAATTTTGTTGCGTAGCGATTTATTCATTATTTTTGTCCGCTATACTTTACGTTCTCGTCTTTGATCTTGCTTGCGAGCGCTTTTGCGCCTACGCCGATCAGCTTGATCTTTTTAACGGAGTTTGAAATTTTATGAACGGATTTGATGCTTTCGATCGTGATCTCGCCAAGATCTTTGATAGCTTCGATTTTATCGACATTGATCACGTAAGGCTTTTCAAATTTAGAAGTAAAACCTACCTTTGGAAGCCTTCGCTGAATCGGCTGTTGACCGCCTTCGAAGCCTCTTTTTTCGTGAGAGCCGGTACGCGCGGTCTGACCCTTGCCGCCGCGACCTGCAGTTTTACCCAGGCCGCTTCCTTGACCGCGACCCAAGCGCTTAGTAGCGTGAGTCGAGCCTGGGGCTTTTTTAAGATTTTCTAATCCCATCTTTTATCCTTGTTAGTGTTTTAACATACTAAGAGCTTTCATTGTAGCTCTTACGACATTTGAGGAGTTGTTCGAACCTAGCGATTTAGTAAGGATATCTTTAACACCCGCAAGCTCTAAAACCGGGCGCACGGAGCCGCCCGCGATAACGCCAGTACCTTCGCTCGCCGGCTTAAGTAAAATTTTGCTCGCATTGTATTTAACTTCAATATCGTGAGTGATAGTAGAGCCGTTTAAATTTACCTTGATGATATTTTTAAACGCATCATCTACCGCCTTTTTAATCGCGTCGGGAACCTCTTTGGACTTACCAAAGCCAAAGCCTACTAAGCCGTTTCTATTGCCTACTACGATAAGAGCCGTAAACCTAAACCTTCTACCGCCTTTAACGACCTTCGTAACCCTACCGATATTGACGATTACCTCTTCGAATTCTTCTCTATTATACTTTTCCACAATCATTCCTTTGGGTTATAGTTTGATGCCGTTTTGGCGTAGCGACTCGGCGAAGCTTGCGATCACGCCGTGATACAAATAGCCGTTGCGATCGAAAAGCGCCTCGGAGATGCCCTTATCCTTTAGCTTGGAAGCTAAATCTTTAGCTAGGCTGGCCGCGCCCTCTTTGTTTGCCTTTAAATTTAAAACCTTACCGCTGCTGGCGCACAAAGTCACGCTCGCTACATCGTCGATAGCCTGAGCGTAAACTGTCCTATTGGATTTGAAAATAGAAATTCTAGGGCAAGATGCGACGCCTGAAATTTTAGCGCGAATTCTTCTTTTTCTCTTGATTCGTAAAGAGATCTTTCTTTTTAATACGTTCTGTGTCATTTCTCAACCCTTATTTCTTAGCTGTTTTTCCGGCTTTGCGGATGATATGCTCTTCAAGATACTTGATGCCTTTGCCCTTATACGGCTCAGGTGGTCTGAATCCTCTGATCTCGGCTGCTACTTGACCTACTTGCTGCTTGTCGTCGCCTTTGATGGTTACGACGTTTTTATCTACAGAAATTTCGATTCCCTTTGGAGATTCAAAATTTATCGGATGCGAAAAGCCCAAATTTAGCTCAAGCACCTTGCCCTTCATCGCAGCTCTGTAGCCGACGCCGTTGATTTCAAGCTGTTTTGAAAAGCCCTCGGTAAGACCAAGGACGATATTATTGGCTAAAGCGCGGTATGTTCCCCAATACGCCCTGCTCTGTCTATCCTCACCCTTAGGCGAGAATTCTATCTTTCCGTCTTCGATTTTTACATCGACATGACCTTTTAAATCAAGCTCTTTTTCGTTATTCGATTTTTTAAATTTTAACGACGAGCCGTCAATCTTGACCTCAACTCCGTTTGGAATAGAGATCGGTTTTTTACCAATTCTTGACATAATTTTCCTTTTTATTTGTCTAGGGTATGTCTACTTTTACGAATGGATACCACAATGCCATAAAAAGTAGAAACTTCTTACCAGATCGTGCAAAGCACTTCGCCGCCGACGCCCGCTTTGTGCGCGTCGATACCGCTCATAACGCCCTTGCTTGTGCTAACGACGACGGTTCCGTAGCCGTTTTTGAAGCGCTTGATTTCGTCTTTGCCCTGATAGACGCGGCGACCCGGAGTCGAAATTCTTTTAACTTCGTTTATTACGCTTTTGCCCTTTTCGTCGTATTTAAGCACTACGTTGATGATCTTTTTATTATTTTCCTCTACTACGTTGTAGCTCTCGATATAGCCCTTCTCGGCTAAAATTTTAAGCATAGCCTCAACGACGTTTGAGTGAAAAAGCTTAGTTGTATCTAGCCTTCGCATCGCAGCATTTCTGATGCGAGTTAGTCCATCTGAAATAAGATCGTTAATCATCTCTTCTCCTTACCAGCTTGCTTTTTTTAGACCTGGGATTAAGCCCTCATTTGCCATCTTGCGAAGGCAAACGCGACAAATTCCAAAATCCTTATAAACGGAGTGCGGACGACCGCAAATTTGACATCTGGTATATGCGCGAGTGCTAAATTTAGCAGGGCGTTTCGCCTTGGCTACCATTGATTTTTTTGCCATATCATTTTCCTTTTGCAAAAGGCATGCCGAATAGCTCTAGCAATTTAAATGCCTCTTTATCGTTATTTGTAGTCGTTACGACGGTTATATTCATACCGTGAGTTCTTAAAATTTGATCGTATTCGACCTCTGGGAACATCAGCTGCTCTTGTAAACCGAAGTTATAATTGCCGCGTCCGTCAAAGCCCGTTCTAGGTAGTCCTCGGAAATCCTTAACTCTAGGAAGCGCGATAGAGATCAGTTTGTCTAGAAAGGCGAACATCTGCTCCTTTCGTAACGTAACCATTATGCCTACCGGGAAACCTTCACGCACTTTAAAGCCGGCAACCGATTTTTTTGCATTGACGATAAGCGCTTTTTGACCTGCGATCAGCGAGATAGTATCGGCCATATTTTGAAGCACTTTTTGATCTTTACTCGATTCGCCCGTTCCTACGCTGATAACGATTTTTTCAAGTGCTGGAATAAGCATAGGATTTTTTATATCAAATTCTTTCTGCAAAGCAGCTCTGATGGAATTAGCGTATTTATCTTTTAGTCTGCTCATAATCAACCCTCTACCAACGCAACGTTTGAAATATCCATCGGCATCTCTTTGCTCGTAAAGCCGCCTTGTGGATTTTGCTCGGTTGGTTTGATAGCCTTTTTAGCCATTTTACAACCCTCGACGATAACTTGAGCTTTTTTAGGAAACACAGCCTTAACGGTGCCTGTTTTGCCCTTATCGTCACCTGCAATGATCTTTACTTGATCGCCCTTTTTAATCTTAAATTTTACTGCCATTATAAAACCTCCGGAGCCAGCGAAACGATCTTCATAAAACCGCCGTATCTGACCTCTCTACCGATAGGACCGAAAATACGAGTGCCGATCGGCTCTTTTTTTGAATCCAAAATAACGGCTGCGTTCTCATCGAATCTAATTAGTGAGCCGTTGCCTCTGTGCAACTCTTTAGTCGTACGAACGACTACGGCTTTTACTACTTGACCGCGCTTAATCTTGCCGTTAGGGAGCGCTTTTTTTACAGAGCAAACGATGATATCGCCGATTGTAGCATATCTTCTTTTGCTGCCGCCCAAAACTTTAATACACATAAGTTCTTTTGCGCCGCTATTATCAGCTACCGCAAGTCTGGTAAAACTCTGTATCATTATTCAACTCCTGTTTTCAAAACCGCTTTTAAGCGAAACGATTTTCTAGCGCTTAGCGGTCTGCACTCGATCGCAGATATGGTGTCGCCAATCTTTACGACGTTGTTTTCATCGTGGATCAGATATTTTTTAAATCTTTTTACGATCTTTCTATATCTAGGGTGCATAACCCTTCGCTCTACCAAAACGGTAGCTGTTTTATCGCCAGCCTTCTTTACGACTACGCCTTGAATTTCTCTTTTAAATGCCATAACCTATCCTTATTTCGCTTTAATAGCGGTGTTGATTCTAGCGATATCTTTTTTGATAGCGCGAATCTCGTTAGGATTGCTTAGCTGCATAGTTTTTAGCTTTTGTCTAGCCGTAAATAAAAGCAACTTACTTTGTTTCAACATAGAATTTAGCTCAGCCAAATCTTTATCTTTCAAATCAGTATATTTCATTTTCGCTTTCCCTACTTACGATTTTCGTTTTAAAAGGTAGTTTATGAATCGAAAGCATAAGCGCCTCTTTAGCAACCTCTTCGCTAACGCCGGTCATCTCGAAAATGATCCTGCCCGGTTTTATATTCATTACCCATTCTTCTACGCCGCTCTTACCTTTACCCATACGAGTTTGTAGAGGCTTTTTGGTAAGCGGTTTATCTGGGAATACCTTAATCCAAATTTTAGCTTGACGATTTACGAAGCGCGTCATCGCGACACGAGCCGCTTCGATCTGGCGAGAATTTACCCTACCCGCCTCTACCGCTTTGATACCGAAATCGCCGAACGTCAAGGAATTTCCTCTCGTTGCGTAGCCGCGATTGCGACCTTTCATCATCTTGCGGTATTTTGTTCTTTTTGGCATCAACATAACTATTTACCTCTTCTTGGTCTGCGTGTTTTTTTAGGCGCATCATCGGTCTTTTCAGCCTGGATGCCTTTTTGTAAAATTTCACCCTTAAAGATCCAAACCTTAATGCCGATATTACCGTAGGTCGTATGCGCTTCGGCAAAGCCGTAATCGATCCTAGCCCTTAGAGTATGAAGCGGAACGCGTCCCTCCAAATACCATTCGGTTCTAGCCATTTCCGCACCGCCCAAGCGACCTGCGACGCAAATTTTAATTCCCTTTGCGCCTGCTTTTTGAGCACCTTGGATGACCTTTTTCATAGCGCGGCGGAATGCAACGCGGCGCTCTAGCTGCATGGCTACGTTTTCTGCAGCCAAAAGTGCGTTCGAGCCTACTTTGCGCTCCTCTTTGATATTGATGGCTATGTCTTTATTGACTAGCTTAACGACTTCGCTTCTTAAATTTTCGACCTCGCCGCCTTTTTTGCCGATGATGATACCCGGTCTTGCGGCTACGATCGTTACGCGAATTTTCTTAGCCGTTCTTTCAATAAGAATTTGGCTAATTCCCGCATAATAAAGCTTAGCTTTTAGAAATTTGCGGATCTTGTAATCCTCGCCGATACTCTCGGAAAGCGTCGCTTTAGAAGGAAACCATCTAGACTCCCAATTTCGATTAATTCCTAATCTTAAACCGATCGGATTTACTTTCTGTCCCATTTACGCTTCCTTCTTACTTGGTTTTGCTACTTCGACGATAATGTGCGAAGTAGGCTTGCGGATACGGCTAGCCGTACCTCTGGCGCGCGGACGAAATCTCTTAAGCACCGGACCTGCATCCACTCGGCAGCTGGTAACTACGACCTCTTCAGGCTCAAAGCCGCCGTTTGCGACCGCACTTGAAATCGCCGTAGCGATATATTTTGCGCCGCGATTAGGCGTAAATTCCAAAGTAGCAAGGGCAAATTCCGCATTCATGCCTTGAATTTGCTTCGCGATAAGTCTTGCTTTTGTCGGCGAAAGACGAACAAATTTAATAGTTGATTTACTCATATTCTATCCTTACTTGCCGATCTTTTTCTGCACGGAGCCTTTGTGGCCCTTGAAAGTGCGCGTAGGAGCGAACTCGCCTAATTTATAACCGATATGATGCTCGGTCACATAAACCGGGATAAAATTCTTTCCGTTATGAACGTTAAACGTAAGTCCGATCATCTCAGGCACGATCGTGCTTCGCCTCGACCAAGTCTTGATCGGTTTGTTATCGCCGGCTTTCTTTGCCGCAACGACTTTTTTCATTACGTGATCATCTACGAAAGGACCTTTTTTTAGCGATCTAGCCATTTTTATTTTCCTTTCCTTCTTGAAATTATAAGCTTATCGCTCGCTTTTTTATGGCGAGTTTTATAGCCCTTCGTCGGTTTACCCCACGGAGTTACCGGATGGCGACCGGAGTTTTTCTTACCCTCGCCACCGCCGTGCGGGTGATCGACCGGGTTCATCGCAGAACCTCTGGTTTGAGGGCGGATACCTCTATGGCGATTACGTCCGGCTTTACCGATGACGACGTTTGCCCACTCTTCGTTACCCACTACGCCGATGCTGGCCATGCACTCTGCGAGCACTCTTCTCATCTCACCGCTAGGCAGACGTAAAATGACGTATTTTTCCTCTTTACCCATAAGCTGAGCATAGCCTCCTGCGCTACGTGCCATTTGAGCACCTTTGCCAGGTTTTAACTCGATATTGTGTAGGATGGTACCTACAGGGATATTTTTCATCTTCATAGCGTTGCCCGGCTTAATATCTAATCCGCCCTCGGCAGCAGCTACTACGTCGCCCACTTTAAGATCGTTAGGCTTGATAATGTAGCGCTTCTCGCCGTCTGCGTATGAGATCAGCGCAATACGGCAGTTGCGATTCGGATCGTATTCAATCGCCTCGACCTTGCCAGCAACGCCGAATTTATTTCGCTTAAAATCGATAATTCTATAAAGTTTAGCTGCTCCGGCTTGTTTATGGCGACTGGTAATGCGACCGTTATTGTTCCTTCCGGCTGCGGCAGGAATTTTAACAAGCAAACCTCTAACGCTAGCTTTTGCAGTGATATCCTCGCTACTAAGCCCCGTCATAAATCTTCTACTTGGAGTATACGGTTTATAAGTTTTAATCGCCATTTTACGCCTCCACGCTTTCTAGGCTTGCGCCCTCAGGTAGTTTGACGTAGAATTTCTTCACATCGTTTCTAGCGCCAGTTCTGCCTTTAAATCTTTTTACTTTGCCGTCCTGTCTTAAAGAATTTATCTTTAGCGGAGTGATCCCGAAATAGTTCTTCAAAACGCTCTTTAGTCCGTTTTTCGTAACCGACGGGCTAGTTTGGATAACGACCACGCCGTTTTCTTGAAGACCGAGAGACTTTTCCGTATAAAGGATCGTTTTGATATCTGTTATATCTGCCATTTTAGTCCTCTTTCACTATTGATTCAAATGCCGCTTTTTCGAATACGACCGAGCCGTAAACTGCGATTAGATAAGCATTGACCTCGCTTGCATCGATGACATAGCAATTCTTAAGATTTCTATAGGCCAAAAGAGTTTGCGCGTCCAGCTCGTTTTTAACGATCAGTGCATCTCTAACGCCTAGTTTCTTAATAAAATTTGCTGCATCTTTGGTTTTACCGCTTTTTAGCTCCAAATCGTCAAAGATAAAAATTTTACCCTCGTTTGCCTTCTCATTGATAGCAAATTCCAGCGCAAGTCGTTTTTGCTTTTTATTGACCTTCTGCTCATAGTTTCGCTCGTTAGTCGGACCGAATGCGACCGCGCCGCCTACCCAGACGTTAGTTCTGGTTGAGCCCGCACGTGCGCCACCGCGGCCCTTTTGTCGCCATGGCTTTTTACCGCCGCCGCTAACCTCGGCGCGAGTTTTAGCGTTAGCCGTATTTGCACGAAGCGAAGCAAGGTAAGATTTGACGTACAAATATAGATTGTGCGAATTGACTTCCGAAAATTTCGCAGGGATTTCAATTTCGCTTGCTTTTTCCAGTTTTTCGTTAAGCACGCTTACTTTACTCATTTTACTATCCTTATTCTGCCCATTGCGCCGTTAAATCCAGGAACCGAGCCTTTAAGCACCAAAATTTTATTCTCGGCATCAAAGCTTACGACTTCGTTTTTGGCAGTGATCGTTTCATTTCCAGTGTGTCCCGCCATCCTCATGCCAGGCTGAACGCGACCCGGCCACTCGCAGTTACCGATCGAGCCCGGTCTTCGGTGAAAGCGGCTACCGTGCGCTGCAGGACCGCCCGCAAAGCCATGGCGCTTAATAACGCCCTGATAACCTTTACCCTTGGATTTAAAGCTTACTTTGACGATCTTAGCCTCGTTCAAAACATCTAAATTTTGATCGCCAAGCTCGGCATTTTCTAAGCTTAGAGTTGCAAATTTATTAAATTCCTTACTTAGACTGTATTTCTTTTGAATTCCAGCGATAGCTTTATTATACGCTTTGCCCTCTGCGTAGGCTACGATAGCTTTTTTCTCATCGCAAACTTCGCAAATTTTGGTATTGATAAGTCGTAAAAGCGTCACGGGCGTGCTGCTCGTGTCGATCGTCCTACTCATACCTATTTTTTCTACAATATATTCCATTGTTTTACCCCTTATTTGCCCATCGCGTGAACTTCGACGTTGACTTCCGGAGCCAAATCAAGCTTAGTTAGCGAATCAACCGTATCTGGCGTAGCCGCTACGATGTCTAGCATACGAGCGTGAATTTTCATCTCAAACTGCTCTCTGGAGTCTTTATTTACGTGCGGAGATCTTAAAACGGTGTAGCGTTTAATCTTCGTAGGCATCGGCACGGGACCTCTGACGTCCGCACCTGTTCTTTTCACGGCTTCAACGATAGCCGAAACTGTGCGATCTAAAACTCGATGGTCATAAGCCTTGAGTTTTAACCTAATTTTTTGCATCACTTTTCCTTAATAAAGAACTTGTCGCAACGCGCGACCCTTTGTTTCAAACAAAAGATGCACATTATATAAAAGCGCTCCAGCTTTGTCAAGAAAATAGCCAAATTTTATGGAAATATTTCCTTTTAATAAGGAAAAATATATAGAATTTCGAAAATTTTTGGAGTGTCGGAAATTTTCAATACAAAAATTTTGGATAAATTTAAAATAGATATAAAAATTTCATAGGATTTTTCAGATTTATTTCCTTTTAATAAGGAAAATTTTAAAATATCCACTATGAATGATCTAAAATTTTTTTACGAAAATCCGCCGGAATTTACGGCTTTTATCCCGCGCAAAAGAGGTATAGACTCGCCCAAAACCATAATCTACGGAGTGCTAAATTCCGGCAAAAGCGCCGTGCTGAAAAATGAAATTTCGGAACTTAAAAAAGATGAAATTTTGTACCTGAATTTAGCCGATCTACGCCTTGAAGAGGCGGTGGCGAATGATGGAATTTTTGTGGCTAGAAATAGTGCGGACAATACAAAGGCTAGCGCAGCAAATGGATATGAAATAAGTAGAGAAGCTACACTTGGCGCGGATATTTCGGATATAGATAAATTTTATCGCGCCGCCGTAAAAAATACAGATACAAAAAACGCAAGCGCAAATGGCTCAAACAACGCAAGAAATATGGAGTTCTACAGCGCAAAAAATAGGAGCGAGAATTTCTTCCACGAGATCAAAGAATTTTTAGCCGCCAACGAGCAAATTTTATCGCTTTTTTTAGATAATTTTAGTAGCGCCGATTTTGAAATTTCATCGCTTCAAAGCTTCGCTGGGGGGCTAAATTTAAAGCGCTTTATAATTTCTACGCGCGATAAAGAGTTGATCCTGCCGGGCTTTGAGCGGCTTGAGCTTTTGCCGCTTTCGTTTGAAGAATTTATCGCCTTCGACAAGCGCCACAACGAGATAAACTCGATGATTTCGGCGTTTTTAGCCCAAGGTGGCGGCGCAAAAAACCCCTTCATAGCGCCCGCTGAAATTTTAGAATTCGAGCAGAGGCTGCTTGCGGCAAACTTTAGCCGCACGGAGATTTTAATCCTCAAAGAGTGCCTAAGCTTCGTTCACACTGCATTTAGTGCAAATAAAATTTACACCGCGCTAAAGCCGCGCATCAAGATCTCCAAAGACGCCGTATACGGCACTATCGCCAAGCTTGAGCGGGAAAATTTCATCAGATTTTTAAGCAAAGCTGGCGAGCCCGCGCGCGCAAAAAAATTATATTTTTCGCATTTTAATATGCGCGAAATTTTAACGAGCAAAAAGGACTTCTCGAAAAAATTTGCCAACGTCCTTTTCTGCGAGCTTTTGGGGCTAAATACGCCGATTTTTTACACAAAAGAGCTGGATTTTTACCTGCCTGCTCTAAAGATGGGGGTTCTCGTCATCCCATTCAGCGACGCAGACATTATCTTTTTAAAATTCCGCAAAATTTTAAGCGTGCTAAAAAAACTCGGCGTCACAAGTCTAAAAGTTGTGTCTATGGCAAACTCCGGTAGGCTCGAGATTGAGGGTATCCGCTGCGATGTTGTGCCGTTTCATGAATTCGCGCTTAGCTTCTGATTTATTGACATCCCATATCATAAAAATACAAATTTTATGATATAATTTTGGTAAACTCATATCAATTACATAAGGGAAAGCCGATGATCAAATTAAAAGATAAACTCATTTATGAAACGCTAAAACTGGTCGAATCGCAAGGCGAAGATGGGCTTTTGTGTCGCAATAAGCAAAGCGATGCGGAGTTTATGAGGCCCGTGAACGAATTCGCAGCTGCGAGTGGGCGCAACTACACCTCGATCAAATCGACTCTTGACATCATCCATAAAAACTGGGGCTATCTGCAGCGCGAAAGCATTAAGGATACGGGGCTTGATGCAGGCAAGGCGTCGAAGATTTTCATCTACCGCCTATGCGAGGCAGGGCGAAGCTTTATCGAAAAATACGAAAAAACTCTCGTCCAAAACGCCGACAAATAGCCCAAAATTAAAAATTTTAAGCGCCGATTAGATAGAATTCTTTAATTTCACGTAGCGCGATAGAATTTCATTTTTTATGCGACTAGCCTTAAAAAAGGAGATGAAAATGCTGGATTTTATAGTAAAAATGTTCGCCTGGAAAGCTGAGTGGGAGGTAAAAAAGGAATATGACAAAGAATTCGGCGACCTATCCTCCATGCGCTCAATCCTGCGCTTTATAATACTTCTTATCATACTTAGCATTTTGATTAAATTTCAATTAAGCGTATGAAAGATACATTTTTAGACATTGCGCTCGTTTTATTTGGCATCGCTATGCTCGTCACGATACAACAAAAATCTTTATTAAAATTTACAATCTTCGTCGTGATTTTAGCGCTCGCTAGAGAGTTAATCATCAGGCTTTATGCCTAGCTTCGGCGAAACCGACGCGGATGGAATTTAAAATTTAAACGACAAAATGACGGCGCGGCGGAATTCGGCTGGTGCAAATTTTAAATTTCACCGTAACTGCACTATGCTTTTATCGTCGTTAGCGAATTCTACCGCGCTTCAAGAATTGCCGTATCGATAAATCTAGCTTTTATCGTCAATGACAGATTTTATCCGCGCCGAGGATTTGCGCTTGATGTAGCGCCTTCTGCTATCAGTGGCGGAATTTCACTTGTGCGAACAAGGCGGATTTTTTGCGGTGGCAGCAAAAATTATAAACCAAATGAGCGGGTTAGAGCGTAAATTTTATAACGCTATAACGCTTAACTTCCGCAGAAGCCTAAATTGGCGCAATACAAGTGCAGAATTCAATCAAAAAATTTCAAACTTAGTAGTAAAATTCCGCACGCTGAAATCTTAAAATTTTATTTCATAAAATTCCGAAATTTAGGAATTAAATTTTGCAGCGAAGCGGCAAATTTTACTTCGCAATTAAAATTATTACGCAAACCATACCTTGTAAATTCCAAAATTTCATCATCATAAAATTTTAAAATTCCAAGGCTGTATTGCGAATTTATTATTTTATAAAACGGAGCGAAAAGCGAAATTTTGAGTAAATCGCACTCAAAAATTTCACGAATTCTCGCGCAAACTGGCTCGAAATTTCACCCTGTCTACTCTACGTATCCGATAAATTCGCCATCGAAAGTATGCCTAACGTCGCCGCGAAAGTAAATTTTACCTCCATCTCCTAAGCGCAAATTTAGCATTTCGCCGCTTGCAGGTATCACGCGGATGTGGGGAGCTAGCCCTATATTTTCGACGCCTGCGATGAAGCATGCTGCCATCCCCGTACCGCATGCGAGAGTTTCTGCCTCTACGCCGCGCTCAAAGGTGCGCACTTTTAAAATTTTGCTTGCGAGGCGGCTTTGAACTAACGCATAATTAACGTTAGCGTTATACTTTTCGCGCAGATCACGGGCTAGCGCGGCATTGAACTCATTTAAATCGCTAACAAAAGTTACCAAGTGCGGCACTCCTGTGTTATAAAAATACCACGTTAGCCCTGCCTCCTCAAAGCTTTCGCCAAGGCGTTTAGGACGAGTTAACATTACCTCGACGTTAGCTACTAACGCGTGAGCGTTAGGACGCAGATTGAAAATCTCGCCGAAGCTTACATTGCGTAGCTCGCCGCGCATGCTCTCGCTCAAATTTCCGCCGAAAATACCGAAAATTTCGCCGCTAATTACGCCTGCGCCACTTAGGAATTTCATACTCTGCGCGGCCAAAAAATTCTCATACGCATACATGCATACCGCGCGCGAGCCATTGCCGCACATATCGGCGCTACTGCCGTCGCTATTGTAAAATTCCCACTCAAAGTTTATCCCCTCGATACCGTTAAATTTCGGTAGCACGACGATGAGCCCGTCGGCGCCTACTCCATCGCGCCTATCGCATAGCTCACGCGCTAGCTTGGATCTATCCGCCTTAACCGAATCCGTAAATATTACGAAATCATTTCCGCTCGCATTATATTTTGAAATTTTCATAATCTACCTCGCAAATTTTTAAAATTACTAACGCTCACTAACGCTTTATTAAAATTTTACTTCTATCTAAATTTAAGTGCATCGCTTATTTATAGGCTTTACTAAGGCTCAATTTACTAACGCATTTTCTTTCGTGAGCCCATTTTGTTATGCGTTTTTCGCGCTTGATGTTAGAACCTACCTTATAGCCTTTAAATGCTCGCAAGCATCAAATCTTCCGAGCTTGCAAGCCTTTTCATAAAGCTCGCGCGCCCTCTTTTTATCTTTCGCTACGCCCCAGCCCTTTTCGTATTGATACGCTAAATTTGAGCAGGCTAGCGGCTCATCGCTTTTCTCGCACGCCTCGCTAAAATACTTCGCAGCAAGCGCGTGATCCTTTTGCCCGCCGTCGCCCTTAAAATACGTAACGCCTAAATTTACGCACGAATCCGCGTGTCCTTGCTCGCAAGCCCTCGTAAAAAATGTCCTAGCCCTGTCCGCGTCTTTTTTCACGCCGTCGCCAAGAACGTAGCTAAGCCCTAGGTTATGGCACGCCTCTACCTGCCCCATCTTACAAGCCTTGATTAAAAGCTCGATCGCCTTTTTCACGTCGGGATAGACGCCGAGCCCCTTTTTATAGTTGTATGCAAGGCTCGCGCACCCCTCGCTGCTGTTTTTCTTGCAAGCATCGCTAAAAAGCTCATTCGCCCTCTTGCGATCCTGCGCCACCCCCTGCCCGTCGTTGTAGAGCAGCCCCAAATAGACGCAGCCCTTCTGCTCGCCGAGCTTGCACGCCCTGTCGTAATAGCGCGCGGCCTGCTTGAAGCTTCTATTTGAGTCGTATGCATAGCCCAAATTTGCGCAGTCTAGCGCGTTTTCCTCGCCGCCGGCGTCGCAGTTGCGCTGCAGCTCATTTATCACGCGGCCTAGCTTTTTACAATCCATCTCGCTCCCCGCGGCGCAACCCTTCCTTAGATCGTCGATCTCCGCCGTAGCGCCCGTCGCAAACAACGCAGAGAGCAAAACCGCTCGCGCCGTAAATTTCAACCGCTCTTTAAGCGGTGTGCTTTTAAAATTTTGAAATTTAGCGCCCTTTTGGGCGCGGCTACCGACCATCATCGTCTTCTCCTTTATTTTTAGTCTCATCTTAATTCGCGTAGAAATTTTACGAGCTCTCGCGTAAAGGGCTAAATTTTATCTTTTAGCTCTTTTAAAAATCTCTCCACCGCAGCCTTAAGCGCGGCAAGATCTCTGCTATTATCTATCACAAAGTCCGCCATGTCGCGCTTTTGCTCTATGTCCGTTTGCAGTTCCACGCGGTGCGTTGCAGCGGCGCGATCCAGCCCGTTTCGCTTCATCACGCGCAAAATTAGCGTATCTTTAGGCGCATAAACGACCGCTACTTTATCAAAAAACTCATACCTCTTGCCCTCAAAAAATAGCGGAATATCAACGAAATAAAGCTTTCCTTTCGCCTCCAAAGCCTGCGCCTGCGATAAAATTTCAGCCGTTATCTTCGGATGCAGTAGAGCTTCTAGCTTTGCCAATTCCGCAGGGTTTTTAAATACCAGTTCACCTAGTTTTTTGCGGTCCACAAAAGCGCAAGAATCGGTCAAATTTTCCTCATCTCTGCTATCGTCAAATTCCACATGCGAACTCAAATTTCTAGCCTGTGCGTCTTTTTGCATGACGTATTGCGTTCCGAAAATTTCAGCTACCTGCGCGGCGCAGCGATCAATGACGAAGTGTGAGATCTTATCAGCGTCGATTATCTCAAATCCGCGATCACGAAGCAGCTCGCAAACCGCACTCTTGCCGCTACCAATACTGCCTGTGATGACGACTGCGTGTTTAAATTTCAAGGTGAGCCTTTATAGCATTTTTATTCGATTTTAGCTAAAATCTGCGAAATTATACCATCTTGGAGGATAAAATTTGATAAGCTACAAAGACGCGGGCGTCAATATAGACGCGGGAAATGACTTCGTAAACGCAATAAAACCGTTCGTAAAAGCGACGCAAACTCCGCACGTTTTAGGCGGTATCGGATCGTTTTCGGGTGCGGTAAGGCTGCCTGCTGGCTACAAAAAGCCCGCGATCCTAGGCGCTACCGACGGCGTGGGTACAAAGCTGCGACTCGCGATCGACGCGCGCAAATTTGACGGCGTCGGCCAGGACCTCGTCGCGATGTGCGTGAACGACCTCATCTGTAACTTCGCCGAGCCGCTATTTTTCCTCGACTACTACGCGACGGCAAAGCTCGAGATCGCGGATGCCAAAGAGGTCGTAAAAAGCATAGCCGAGGGCTGCAAGCTCGCGCGTTGCGCGCTTATCGGCGGCGAAACGGCTGAGATGCCCTCGATGTATGAAAAGGGCGACTTCGACCTTGCAGGCTTTGCCGTGGGTATCGCCGAAGAGGACGAGATCGACCGCTCTAAATTTGTCCGCGAAGGCGACGTACTCATCGCGCTTCCTAGCAGCGGCTTGCACTCAAACGGCTTCTCGCTCGCGCGCAAAGTAATCGCCGAGCTAGGGCTAAAATTTGACGAGAAAATCGGCGGTCGCGCGCTCATCGACGTGCTTTTAGAGCCGACCAGGATTTACGTCGGCGACTTTTTAAATTTAAAAGACAAGATCCAAGCGCTCGCACATATCACGGGCGGTGGCATAGTAGAAAACCTGCCGCGAGTATTTCCGGAGGGGCTTGGCGCAAAGATTGATCGCGCCGCAATTCGCACGCCTGAGATATTTAAAATCATCGCGCAAAAAGTGGAGTCCGCAGAGATGATGAGGACGTTTAATATGGGCATAGGCATGATCGTCGTAGCGCCGAAGCAAAACGCGGACTTCGTACTAGCAAATACCGACGGCTACGTCATCGGCGAGGTCGTAAAAGGCGGGGGCGCACAGCTCGTGTAAATTTGAAGCGGTAAAATTTGCCGTTTTTTGCCAAAGCAGAATTTATGTTTAGACTAAATTTTAAAGCAGGTATTGCGATCGCCTCCAAAAACAGCGCCGAGAATTATTATATGATAGGCCTTGCGGACGACAGGTACGACTATAAAAACTATCTGCTTTTCCAAAGACCGATCAAGCTCGGGCGATACGAGGACGCAGACGCGCCGCACAACGGCTTATACGCAGAGTGCAATGGCGACGTATGCTATAACGGCTGCAAGGCAGTGAAAATCACTAGCGAGCTTATCGTTTTTGAAGTCCAAGATAGCGTCATCACCGTTGATATCAGCGGAGTCAAAATTCCCAAACGCTTCATGCAGTATTGTAAAGAAATTTTCGGCGATCTGCTCAGCATCGAGGGGTAAATTTAAATGTGCCTAACGGCACGCAAAAGCAAATTTCGCAATCACAAATATAAAGCCGAAATTAAAATTTAACGAGCGAATTTTAAATAGCACGAGACAAGAGCGTTTAAGCAAAGCCATTAAACGCGATAAAACTTCGCGCCGGAGTAAAATTTATTGCGAGATTTGCGCATCAAATTCGGTGCAAGTATTATGTGGCAAAATTTACCCTTCCAAACATAGCTAAATTTAACGCTCTATCTGCAGCTGCCCGCGCTTTAAATTTAGACGCGCCGCTTGTCGCCCCTGCCCTCTTACAGCAAGCCTCGCGGACTTAAGAGATGCAAATGATCATCTAGCTATCCGCGCAGCCGCTTGTTTTTTTTTTAGAAAGGGCGATCACTAGTGCGTCCACACTGCCGTCTGCCTCTTTCAATAAATGGCGATCGCTCGCCCTTTCTGTTTAAAATTTTATCTATGCACTAGCGCCTTATTTTGCAAAATCTAAAATTTTAGCGATATTTTTGCGGCTGTAGAGCTCCGCCATATTCCATGCTTTGGCGTTTGTCGCAGCTACGTCTATGACCTCGTCTAGCACCTTGCCTTCGATACCGAGCTGTGCCAAGCTAGTCGGCGTGCCGATCTTATCAAACCACGCCTTAAGCGCCAGGGTGCCTTCATCCGCGCTTTTAAGGCCGAAAATCTCAAGCGCGAAACGCTCAAACGCGCTTAAATTCCTATCCTTATACCACCTCATCCACGCAGGCATTACCACGCTAAGACCGGCTCCATGCGCGCAGTCCACGACCGCGCTCATCGCGTGCTCTATCATATGGTTTGGATAGCCGAAGCCGCCCACGCCCACGTAGGTTAGTCCGTTTAGCGCCATCGTAGCAGCCCATGCAAACTCGGCGCGCGCATCGTAATCGCTCGGATCTGCAAGCAGAATTTCGGTCGTGCGGATGACGGTTTTGATGTTGGCTTCGATATAGGCTCGAACGATGTCCGGATGGATGCTAGCGGTAAAATACCCCTCGATGCTGTGGGCGACGATGTCGCTCGCGCTATATACGAGATACTCGCGGCTGACGGTTGCTTGCAGCTGCGGGTTTATGACCGAGGCTTTCGGGTATAGACACGGCGCGCTGATCGGGTATTTTTGCTTGGTCTGCTCCTTGGTTACCACGCCGCCGCAGTTCATCTCTGAGCCCGTCGCGGCGAGGGTGATGATATCAAAAATTTTAAGCGCGACGCTCGGGCTTTTGCCGGTAAAAAAATCCCACACGTCGCCCTCGTAACAGGCGCCCGCGGCTACGGCTTTCGCCGAGTCCAGCACGCTTCCGCCGCCGACAGCGAGCACGCTATCGGCGCCAAATTCTTTGGCGAGCTTGATTGCTTCGTTTACCTTGCTTAGCACGGGATTTGATTTTATGCCGCCAAGCTGCGCAAATTCTATACCGTTTGCCTTTAAGCTGCTCTCCACCACGTCCATCAGCCCGCTCTTTCGCACGCGTTCGCTACCGTATAGCACGAGAGCCTTTTTCGCACCCGCTTCCTTCATGTACTGCCCGATATGCTTTTCTTTATCCTTGCCGAATTCTATCCTCACGGAGTTGCAAAAACTAAAATCTGTCATCTTCTCTCCTTTAAATAAAGTTGACTAAATTATAGCCTTTTTTAAAATTTTGCGGTAGCACGATGGTCCAAATTCCTTGCCTAATCGTGCAAATTTAAGTATAACCCGAGTAAATTTAAAGGAGAGCATGAACGAAGTAGATAAAATTTAAAAGACGCCGCAAAGATCGCAGATCAGCTATATCCCGCCTACGGACACGTTCAGACGCCTATAGAGGCGCTCAGCTTTTACCGTCAAAGCGAGCCCTCGGACTTCATCGCGACGATCTATGAGCCTAGCGTATACTTGTGCCTGCGCGGCGGTAAAATGGTGGAATTTAGCGGCAAACAGTATCGCTACGATACGCAAAAATTCCTACTTTGCGCAAGCGACCTGCCGCTTTTGGGGCGAGTAGAGCACTGTCCGTTTCTATCGGTAAGCATTAAATTTCAAAGCGAGGATATTCTTGAGGCACTCAAGGAGATAGAAGGGCAAAGCCACGCGGGCAGACTTCCGTAGTTCGTGTAATTTGCGGCGCCGTTTTTCCCCGCGTCTTGCTCTAAATATCGAGCGAAATTTTGCTCTCCGATATGATCTACGGCGCAGATTTTGCGTGAGTCTAAAATTTGTGTCTCGCACTCCGCCGCTGTTTTACTCGCGCTCGCAGTACCGCTTTACTCGCATCGCATGCTGCTACGCAAAACAAGAAAGCGGATATTTCGCGGCGCTTTTGTCCGTGAGTGCGGCGAGGAAAAGAGCGATAAATTCCTCAAAGTTTTGCGCGATGACCAGGGCATCCTCATAGATCGGTTCCGCGCCGAATACGATCTTGCCCGCGTCTGCGCCCTTCGTGAGGATGCCCGCGAAGCAGCGTTCGCCCCTGACCGAAAACAAAAACGGCAAGCACCCGCTCCAAAACGCGCTCACGGCGGCTCTTTCCGCATCGTTAGCCGCGCACTCCAGGCTGTCTTTTTCAAAATCTCCGTAGTGAAATTCCGCCTCGTCTGCGCCTGACGACGCATAATCCCTGGCGGATACGAACCAAACGGCGTCCGCAGCGTCATGCAAAGTCTCAAAAGAGCAAACGAAGCGGTAAAAATCTTCGCTTAAATTTTTAAATCTGCCGCCCAAAAATTCGCTTTGCGGCGGGCAAATTTCATCCCTGCTCCGTATCTGCCAGCCGTTTTGCGCCAGCGCGTCTATAAGTTCGTCAAAAACCATCTCGCCTCCCGTAATTTGGCGCCGATTATAGCATCTTACTCGGCGCAGCGGTTAAATGCGGCTAAATTTATAAAATTTTGCCTGTCCGCCGCGCATAAAAAGAGAAATTTTGCGCGAAATTTTATAAATTCGGCTAAAAATAAAATGACGTTTCCAAATCGCCGCTAAATTTAGGCTCGGCAGAAGGCGTAAGCCGCAGATGAAAAACGGGCGTATCACTTAAAATAGGCGTATCGTCGCAGGAGGCGGGCGAGCAGCTAAAATTTGCGCTTCGGTATCCGCCTAAAATTTCCAAGCGGTACCGACCGCGCTTTAGCTTAAAGCTTAGGCTGTTTTGCTCGCTAATGCGGCTCATATCTTTAAAATAGCCGATGCCTGCGATCTTTAGCATGCCTGATGAGTGAAAAATCCAGCCGCGAGAGATGATTTTCACTCCGTTTTGATTAAAAATTTCCTCATCCGCCTCGCCCGCAGTAACCGAAAAATCGTAATAATCGCTGCGAACGCCCAATATCGGCACCGCAATGCCCTCTCTTGTGACCGCGCCCCCGTGCTCGGTCTGCGTAAAATAAGCAAGAACGTCCTCGTTCGCAAGCCCGTGCTCATCCAGATAGCGCGCTAGCAGCGCGAGGACCCTTTATCACGAAGCCGCCCAGCTCGGAGAAAATTCGCCTTTTCATTCGCGCCTTTCTTTGATCGCCGTGCGCGTCGTACGCAGAAATTTTACCGTCCATTTGCCCTCTTTATATTTGTTTTCGCAGCGCCGATGAAATTTTATCACAGTGCCCGCAGCAGGCTAAATTTTATCTCTGCGATCGCGCCGAGAATGAAATTTAAAGCCTATTTTGCGCTCAAATTTACAGCCCGCGGTTTTTGCCGTCCATGCCTTGGCATCTGTCTACGAGCCAGCGCCCGTCCTTGCGCACGAGCAGGAAGCGGCGCGCAAAGCCGTGTTCGTCCTTGGCGTAGATGTAAATTTTATTTTTGCTCTCGCATTCGGCGTCCGTTAGCTCGTACCCGCCGTAGGTGCCGCCCTCCATCATCGAAAACGAAATGCCCTCGGGGCGGAAGCCGCTGCGCCTAACGGGCGTGCAGTAGCGCGCAAAGAGCTCGTCGCATCTGCGCTGCACCTCGCCGTCGTCCGCATCATCAATTCGCGATGTGGCAAATTTCTCCCACTCGCTCATCGCCGCGAAAAATTCTAAAAGCACACTCCGCGCCGCCGCCAGGTCATCTGGATCAAGCTTCTTTTTACTCTTTGCGGCGTCTCTTTGCGCCTGCTCGAATTCCGCAATCTGCTCCTTGCTAAAGCGCCCGCCGTCTAGATAAAACTGGATTTTGGTATCCGCCGCGGCTAGCAGCCCCGCAAAGCTCACGCGCGAATTGACCAGGCGCAGCGATTTTAGCTTCGGGATTTGCACGATCGCTTTTAGCCCCTCGTCCGTGATGCTGACGTTTTCGATACCGATGTGCTCGAGCTTAGCGTGTTCCGCAAAGTATCTAAACCCCTCGCCGCTTATCTTATCGCTATCTTGTAAAAACAGATACGCAAGCTTCGGCAGCGTGGCTAGATGCTGCAGCGCCGCATCCGTAATCGCTGTGCCTATAAAGCCCATATTTACGAGGCTTTTTACCTCGCAGATGCGGCGCACCATCTCATCGCTTAGCGCTACGTTTTCGTAGTGATGGCCTTTGCAGTAGCGCTCGCTAACCGCGTCCAAAGCCTCCTGCATCGTGATCTGCCTCATCATCTGTCCTTTAAATTTGATTTTAAAATTTTAGTGAAATTTTACGATCTGCGCAAGGCGCTTAAATTTACGCGCGGATTTGCACGCGCAGCGCGATTAAATTTTACGGCAATAGCGCGGTTGAAATATACTTTCGTCGTTGAAATTCGGCACAGAATTTCGGCAAGACTTTTTAAATTGAGCTCGCCGCGCAAAGCGCGCGAGCGGAAAAGGTGCTTTTGTGATTAAATTTTACGCATTATTTTTCGCGATGCCGCTTCTCTTCGATGCCGCTTTGTCCTTGTCTGCGTGCTAGCTCGTCAAGCAGGGCATCCGGGTGGATATTGTGCGCCCCAAGTGCGAGCAGAAGGTGAAATAAAAGATCCGCCCCCTCGTAAATCACGTCGTATCGCGGCTCTCCCGCTCTGTGCTCGCCGAAGCCCTCACGCGCGACGTCTGCGTAAAGCTCGCTGCGCGAGAGGTCCTTGCACGCCAGCGCGAACTCGCACGCCTCCTCGGCGATCTTTTTGAGATAGGCGTTTTCGCCCTTCGCGTAGAGCGAGGCGACGTAGGAGAGCGCGGACTCGCCGTTTAGCTTGCGATCTAAGCAGACGTGATAAATTTCGTCCAAAATGCCGCATGGGCTTTTTTCTGTGGAGTTTTTGAGCATAGAATTTTGCGCGGCGGCGTCTAAATTTTGAGTGCTGCGCTCTGCGGCGGAATTTATGAACGCGGAATTCGTCGCGGCGGGGCTTTGCATTGCGGAATTTTGCTCACCGCAGGAATCGGTAGAATTTTTGGGCGTTAAATTCTGCAAGCCGTCGCAGGAAGCGGAATTCTGCTCTGTGCGAGAATTAGCGAAATTTTTCTGCATGAGAGAGGTTGCAGAGCCGTGCTCTGCAAAATTTATCGCGCCGCAAGCACTCGAGCCCCCCACATTTTCGCCGCATTTTTGCAGCGAAATCTCTTTGAAAAAGCAGCTTCGCGAGCCCGTATGGCAGGCGGATCCGCCGCACTGCTCGACTTTAAGTAGCAGCGCGTCGTTGTCGCAGTCCAAAAAGGCGGATTTTACGAGCTGAACGTGACCGCTGCTCTCACCTTTTTTCCAGATGCGCCCCTTGCTGCGCGAGAAGTAGTGCGCGTAGCCCGTTTGCAGCGTCAGGCTTAGCGCCTCTTCGTTCATATACGCGAGCATCAAAACCGCGCCATCGCCCGCATCTTGCACGATCGCGGGGAGCAGCCCGCCTAATTTTTGCCAATCTACCTTCATCTTTGATCCTTAGTTTGCGAAGTCGCGCGCCTTAAATTTAGCCGCCGCACGCGGAATTTGAGTTATGAATTTACGAAGCGGCGCGCCTCGTAAATTTAAAGGACAAGCCTAGCGGCTAAATTTAAGCGACCGCTAGGTTTAAGCTGCGACGGGCGCGAGTTCTGCTCGTCACGAGCTTTCGCGCTAGCTGTTAAGTTTAGCTCGCAAAATCGAGAGTTAAGCTTATGCGCCCAGAGCAATTCGCTATTAAATTTAGTTCGCGAAATCGGGGCGCATAACCGCCTGAAATTTTAATTTTCCCGCTCGATGGCGCTTTGCTTCGCCTTATCTTTCGTATCGACCCAGATATTAGGCACCGCGCCGCCCGGCGTTAGGAAAATTTTTGCGTCGCTGTTTTCGCGCAACGCCTCGTTAAATTTAGCTTGCGTCTCGATCTGCTTGAGGCTTAAAAGATTTGCATCGAGGCTCTTTGCGACCTCTTTGTTGGCGTAAGCTTGCGCGTCAGCTTCGATCTTAGCGGCATCGGCGCGACCTTGAGCTTCGATTTTGACGGCGTCGGCGTTACCTTTGGCAAGAGCCGCCTTTTTAAGCGCTTCTTGGTTTGCGCGCTCGACCTCGTATTTGGTGCGCTCGGCCTCCTGCTTGGCGATCTGCACGCTCTCGATCTGCTCCTTTACCTTCGCCGGCAGGATGATCTCTCTAAGCTGCACAGCTAGCAGATCTACGGGCGAATTCGGCAGTGCTTCGATATTTTTGCGGATGCCGTCGTCGATCGCTTTAGCGATCTCGTCGCGTTTAGTAGGCAGCTCCTCGGCGGCATAGTTGCCGATGACGCTGCGCACGACGTCCTTTACGCGCGGATCGATGATCTTATCCTCCCACAAAAAGCCCCACTCAGCGATCGTGTTGGGCGCCGTGGCTTCATTGAGCCTGTATTGTACGGTGATGTCGATGCTGACGGGCAAATTTCGCGAGTCTAGCACCGAAAGCGAGTTTTTACTAATGATACCGCCAGCGGTGCCGCTTTTAGTAGCGATACCCGCGCTCATATCTTCGCTGCTAGTGTAGTTTATGATACGCGTGCGAGTATCTACGACGAATACGTCCTGTATGAACGGCACGAAAAAGTGAAGTCCCGCGCCAAGAGGCGTCGGATCGTATTTGCCTAAATTTGACTTGATCCCCACTTCGCCGGATTGGATCGTGACGAAGGGTTTTGAGATCACGAGCAGCGCTATTATCGCGATTATCGCGTAAATCACGCCGCTAAACTTGCCCATTCCTCCAAAATTAGGAATTTTAAAATTTAAATTCCCGCCTTTTTTGTCGCCATTTTTCTTATTAAAATAATCATTTAAATCCGCAGGCATGCGTGTCCTTATTTAACATATGTGAGCCAGTGCTCAAATTTTGGGTCTTTGCCCGTGACGACGGCGAAATAGGCCTTTTGCAAGCGGCTCGTGATCTCGTCCATCTCGCCCTTGCCGATGATCCTGCCGTCGATGTTGCTAATCGGCGTGACCTCCGCGGCGGTACCGGTAAAAAACGCCTCGTCCGCGGCATAGAGCTGATCGCGAGCGATGCGCTCTCTGCGGACTTCGTAGCCCAGGCTGCGCGCGATTTCTATGACTGAATTTTGAGTGATGCTCTCTAGGCTGGTGTCGTTCGGCGGAGTGATAATGACGCCTTCTTTTACGATAAATAGGCACTCGCCCGGACCCTCCGCGACGAAGCCCTGCGGATCGAGTAGTATCGCCTCATCGTATCCCGCATCGACCGCCTCAAAATTTGCCATCTGCGAGTTGAAATAATTCGCGCTCGCCTTGGCTTTTGCCATCATCGAAAATTGCGCAGGCTTTATCCACGATGAAATTTTGGCTTTGATGCCCTTGCGTAGCGCCTCTTCGCCCATATACGCGCCCCATTGCCACGCTGCGACGATGACGTTTACCGAGCAGTCCTTGGACGAAACGCCCATTGAGCCGTAGCCGAAATACGCTAGCGGGCGGATATAGACGGTCTGATCGAAGCGGTTTTTTGCGACGACGTCGATCTGGGCCTGACGAAGCTGCTCGAAGCTAAACGGAAGCTTGATTAGACAGAGTTTTGCCGAAATTTCAAACCTGCGAGTGTGCTCGTCTAGGCGAAAAATCGCGTAGCCTTTGTCGGTCTTATAGGCGCGTACGCCCTCAAATACGGCATTTCCGTAGTGCAAAGAGTGCGTCAAAACGTGAGTAGTAGCTTCCGCCCATGGGATTAGTTTGCCGTCTTTCCAGATGAGTTCGGCCTCTTGAATTTGTGCCATTTTTTGATCCTTTTGTTTAAAATTTAATCTGCGATTTTAGCTAAAACAATATTAATTTCTAAGAAATTTAAAAGCGGTTGAAATTTGATGCGATTTTAAGACGCACAACGAATCGTGAGTTCAAATTTAGCTCGCAACTCGGTGCAGATGGCATTAAAATTCCACGAACGAAAGCCCGATGCCGATCTTATTGACGCTGCGTTTGTAGTCCGCTAGGCTCTCGCCGTAGCCGTTAAAGTAGCGTAGATAGCCGTAAAATCCGCTATTAAAGATCGGAAAGCTGTAGTTCAGCTCGATCGCGCCGCGGTTACTGCCGTCAAAATGTAGATTATTTCGCCATAGAGCGCTAAGTCGCTGCTTGCCGAAGGTGTATGACGCGCGCAGATCGCCGTAGCCCATATAATCCGCGATGTCCTCATTCGTGCGGTCCAGCCAAAACGCATACCAGGCTCTGGGGGTGATCGAAAATCCGTCCGTACTCCACGTGCTTTGCGCGTAGAGCCTATTCCATGAGCGCGATTCCTCGCCGCCCTTGCCGTTTGACTCGTGCATGGCGCCTATCTTTAGCTCGTCCGCAAACGGCACCGGCGCGCTAACGTAGAGCTCGGGGCGATAGTTGCTCTCGCGGAAAGGCGCGCTATCCTGCGTGATCTGCCACCAGGAATTTTGCGCGTAAGCGAATGAAATTTTCTCTCCAAGCCCCAGCGCGTCGTAGGCAATCGGCCGCTCGAAGCTAAACTCAAAATGCAGCTCATCCGCCTTGCGATCGGGCTTTTTGCTAAAATCGTGGGTAAAGAGCATATAGATCGGCTCGTAGTATTTAAGCCCTAAAAATCCAAAATTTCGGTCATTTTGCTCGCTTTGCGGCGCGGAATCCAACGCAGTGGAATTCTGCGAGAGCGAGGCGGAATTTGATGATTTTAAATTTGACGCGGAGTCTGACGCAGCCGAGTTTGCGTCTGCGAAATTTGACGAAGTGGAATTTGGCGCGGCGGAATTTTGTGCGAAAGAATTTTGCGACTCAGCAGAGCTTAAAACGGCGGTATCATCGTGCGAAGCGCGGTTTTCTGCGGACGAGGTAGAATTTTTTGCTGAATTTCGGCGCGACTTTTCGCCGCTTTCCGCTAGACTTGCCGCGGCGATCTTTTTGTAATAGATCATCGCGTTTTTGTAATCGCCCTTGGCCTCGTACTCGCTAGCCTTTGCGTATAGCTCGGAGAGATCTTGCGCGGCTAGGCTTATGGCGCAAAGCGCGAACGCTAAAGCTTTAAATTTCATCTACGCCCTTTAAATCGTTTTGATAATTTATATTTAAAAACTGCTCTTTGTTTTTGAAATTTAGCACTTTGGAATTTGCAGATCCGATGAGCGCGCCGATCTTATGCTCTTTCGCGCGGTAGAGCTCAAGCGCGCGCGGAGCGAGATCCGCATCAAAAAATCCGCACAGGCTGTGTCTATGCGCTTCGTCGCCCGCCACGCAAATTTGCCCCTCCTGCTCGCTAAGAGCGCGAATGGTGGAAATTTCTACAAATGGCATATCGGCGGGGATGATAAAAATGCGCTCGCCGCTAAATGGCTTCAGCGCCGAATACAGCGCGCCCATCGGCGAAAATTCCTCAAATTCGTCGTATATCATAGGAAGCGGCGGGTTAAATTTAGAGCTTTTGGCGCAGGCGAAAACCCGCTCAAACTCGCGGCTTAGGCGCGAGAAAAGAAAGTGCGTCATGCTGGGATGCCCGCGGAATGGAAACAGCGTTTTGTCGCTGCCGAAACGCGAGCTTTTGCCGCCGCAGAGAATGACGCAGGTTTTCATCGAAATTTCACCGGCTTTCATCGATCTTTATCGCGGCGAAATTTTAAATTTGAAAGTAAAATTTGAAAGAAGCGCGGGCATATCAGTCTTTTTGCATATATTTGGCTTTGCCAAGGGCGTTGTTTGCGATGAACTGATAAAGGCTCGGCGCCTGAAGCTTGGCTAGTTCTGGATATTTGGCTTTAAGCGTCTTCCAGATATCGTAGACTCGCATGCCGCTTGCGTAAAGCTTCATAATCTCGCTAAAATGCGGATCGTAAAGGCTCGGCTTTTTATACAGCGAGAGTTTGCGGTCGGTATCCAGCACTGCATTTGCCTCGATAAAAGCCGCTAAATCGCGCTCGCTTACTTTAGCAAAATCCTTTTCGTAATGAGCTTTCATATATTTTAAAATTT
>NZ_CALJPG010000009.1 GCF_937980635.1 uncultured Campylobacter sp. | reverse complement strand
TCTGGCTGTAGAAATTTTAAAGCCTCGATCGCCTTTTTTAGGGCTTTGTGCGTTAGCAGAAGGACGCACTCGCTACCGCTAAAATCCACGACCTCGCCGCATTCGGTTAGAGCATGGATTAGCACTGCTGCGCTTACTAGCCCATCTTTAAAATTTACGTGCGCGTAATTCACGCTTAGGCTTTTATGCCCCTCCGCGCGCCCCTTAAATACACGCCCGACCGCCCACATGATCGGATCGCGATAGCCTTTGGCTGCTCGCACGCCCTGTATAAGCTCATTCAACTCCTCTATCGTTTTAAATTCTTTAGACATTCTTACTCCTAAAATTAATTAAAAATATCGTTTATTTTACCGCTTTTTAGGCACTTTTCGCGATCAGCTTCGATTTGTTTTTTAGTCTCAGCGTCCTTGGCAAACACGTTTTCATCTATCAAAATACTTGGTAAATTTATTACAGCCGAGCTATACGAACCGCCAAAGCCGCTTAAATTTTGTCCAAACTCTTTTTTGATGCGCTCATTTTTGCTACTTATATAACCGCCCTCGCAATGAAAATCCGATCCGCCGCCAACACAATAGCACTTCATCTCCGTATCTCCACTATATCCGCGATCATCCATAAAATAGATATTTTCTTTCAAATTTATGCTACTTACCGGATTAAAAACGAGTACGGCTAGAATTTTATTATTATGCGGATTTGATACCTCCCAGCGCACGGCGCTATATGAACTTAGTATCACTACAAGAGGTTTTTGCGTTTTTTCTAACGTTACGTTTATTTTGCTATCTTGCGCACTACTTCCGTAAACGGCGGCTAACCAGATATCAAAATTTTGACCTTTTAGCTTCTCGGCTATTTTGCTTTGTTCGTAAAATTTTACCTCATCCTTAAAATCCACTAAAATATCTGTCGTATGCCAGTTATTTACAAACCAAACCTCGATCTTGTGACGCCCTTTGCTAAATTTATGAGTGACGGCTTTGTTCCTAGCATTTTCAGAGTCATATATCTGCTCGCTGTCTATCGCGATACGCAAATTTGCTCGACTAAAATCCGCCAAAATCATCTTTTGCGTATCCTGCTTGAAGTCGAAAATCCCGACCCAGTAGGCAATAAATTTTTCGGAAGGTATCTTGTGGAACTTATCGTAAGCGAAATTTAAATTTATATTTTCGACCGTTTCCGAGAAAACGACGGTTTTCGGATCGTCTTTATTTAAGTAAAAAGCCAAAAACTTATCCGCCGGAATCTGCTTACCCGCTGTGATCTCACTCGCCCATTTTTGTGTGTCGTTAGCGTTTGCACAAGCAAGAAATACGCAAAAAGCCAGTAAAAATACTCTTAAAATTTTCATTTTTCCTCCAAATTTTAAATTTCATCCTACCTAAACACATCATCCATCGGCGTGCTTTCGCATTTCTTGCGGTCAGCTTCTACCGAGAGTAGGCGAGCTTTGCTTTCGTCTAAAATTTTTGGAGTAATAACAAGCCCCGGCAAATCTAAGGAATTTACGGCGTGCTTGCCGGCAAACGCCCCAAGTCCTCTGCCAAATATCCCGTTTACGCGCCCGTTCATATCATAAATCTCGCTGCCGTCGCAGTGAAAGACATTGCCCGAGATGCACTCGCATTTAAGCCCATCAGCAGCCTCCGTATATCTGTAGTCCTCAACGTAAAGCGCACCGCTTACGCCACGGACGCTACTTATGGGGTTGTAAATTAACACGGCTAGAATTTCATTCTTTTGAGGATTTGAGATCTCCCACTCCACGGCGCGATATGAGCTAAGTAGCAGCACGATGGGCTTATCTGATTTGGCTAAATTTAGCTTGACGCGATTGTTCATCTGAGCGCTTTCATAGATCGCGCCGAGCCACAGGTCGTAGTCCTTATCCGCAGGGATCTTGGCTACGGCGTCCTTTTGACGATAAAAGGGCTCTACGTCTTTAAAATCCACGAAAAGCTCGCTGGAATGCGCGTCATTTAAAAACCACGCTTCGATCTTGTGCTTGCCCTTGCTAAATTTATACGTAAGCGGGCGCTTTTGATTGCTAGATGTCCCGCCTAGCACATCCGTGCCGTCCACGGCAATTACCAGCGTAGACCAGCCGTAATCTCCTAGCACCATCTTTTCGACATCTGCGTCGAAATTAAACTCGCCGACCCAATACGCCATAAGATTTGGAGATGGAATTTCATGGAAGGAATTTCCTTCGTAATTGACGCTGATGCGATCGACATTTTCAGAGAAAATCACCTTCTTAGGCTCATCTTTATTTAGATAAAACGCCAAAAACTTATCCTGCGGGATCTGCGCGTCCGCGGTAATCTCTTTCGCCCATTTTTGCATATTGCTCTCTTGCGCGAACGCCGCAAATGCAAGCACCAAAATAATCAAAAACCTCATTACCGACCTTTCTTATTTCGTATAAAAGTAAAATCCCTAAACCTAAAAACCCTAGGCTTAGGGATTTTGCCGCCTTGGCTTCACAGCCTATACGAATGAAATTCCAGCTGCTTAAATTTCAGCTGCGCGAGAAATTTCCTTGCCGCGACCGCTACGGATAAAATTCCATCCCGAATAAGCTCTACAGAGGCTTTCGCAGATAAGCTCCACCGCCATGAAACCCGGCGAAATAAAATTTAAACCAGTGCAATGCTACGGCTACCGCTAAAAAGCTAGGCGCGATAAATTTCAAGCCTAAAATTCATATTAAAGCCCCATCTTAAAATTTTCAAACAGAGCTTTAGCGCTAAAATTTCACATTTTAAAATTCTGCGGCAAAGCTTTATGCTTAAAATTTTACATTTAAAACTCCAAGGCGGAATTCTACGGCAAATTTTACCTCGTTGAATTGCGCGTTTGGAATTTAATTTTCGCCGTTAAATTCTGCGCTTAGAATTTTATCTGAACCCTCACGCAACGAAGCTTAGGTAAAATTCTAGCTCGAAATTCCAAACTACGAAATTTCGTCTGCCCAAATTTTGTGAGCGTTATAAATTTGCTCAAAATCAAAGCGGAATTTCAAGCTCTAAAATTTAGTATGAAATCCCGTGCTACGAAACTCTACACGAAATTCTATACACAAAAATTTTACTGACGCCGTAAAATTACTTCAAAATTTCATGGCGAAATTTTAACGCAGAATTCCGAGCCGCAAAACCCGCGTGAAATTTTACCCGCTAAATTTACGGGCAAAATTCTATGACGGATTGCATACCGAAATTTTGCGAGTATTATAAAATTTGCAGCAAAATTAGGCGTGAAATTCCAAACTATGAAATTCCGCGCCAAATTCTAATCTGCAAAATTCACGAGAAATTCCACGCGAAATTTGACGCTGCGCCCGCCAAAATCCTAATTCGAGCAGGCGCTCTTTCCGTCCATCACCGGCTGGATCGCGGAGTTGTCCGCCAGCTCCTCGCGATCGATCTTTTCGATCTTTTCCCACAGCTTGCGCGCGGCATCTTCGTAGCGTTTCGCGCTCAAAGAATCTGGCGCGTAGAAGCTTACCGGCTTGCCGCTGTCGCCGCCCTCGCGGATAGCGATCTCGATCGGGATCTCGCCGATTACTTCGGTGTTGTATCGCTGCGCCAGCTTTTGCGCGCCGCCGCGACCGAAGATGTCGTACTCCTTGCCGTTATCTGGGCAGATGAAGCCGCTCATATTCTCGATAAGGCCTGCGATCGGGATATGGAGCTTTTCGAACATATCAAGCCCGCGCGCGCTATCGTCCAGCGCGACCGTCTGCGGCGTCGTTACGCACACGCCCGCCGTCACCGGCACGCTCTGAGCGAGCGTAAGCTGCGCGTCGCCCGTACCCGGAGGCATATCCAAAAAAAGTACGTCCAGATCGCTCCACGCCACGTCTTTTAGCAGCTGCTCGATCGCTTTCATTATCATCGAGCCGCGCCAGATGAGGCTTGCGCCCTCCTCCATCAGCACGCCCATGCTCATCATCTCCACGCCGTGGCTTAAGATCGGCTTTAGCTTCTGCCCCACGACGCTTGCTTGCGTCTTATCCTCTCCCAGCATTCGCGGCAAATTCGGCCCGTAAATATCGGCATCCAAAATCCCCACTCTCTTGCCGAGCTTTGCCGTGCTGATGGCTAAATTTAGCGTCGTCGTGCTCTTGCCTACGCCGCCCTTGCCGCTGCTGATCATCACGAAATGCTTGATCTGCGGCGCGATATTTTTTCCGCTGCGAGAGTTGCTCTTTTCCTCGGCGATCTTCGGCTGTTTGATTAAAATTTCCACGTCCGCGCCGAGTGCCTTTTGCACCGCCGATCTGAGCTCTGCGGCGATCTCCGGCTTGGCGCTGGGGATTTCGATCCCTACGAAAATTCTATCGCCAATCTCGACCTCTTTTACAAATCCAAAATCCACGATGCTTTTAGAAAAGCCCGGATAGATCACGCTTTTAAGCAAATTTAAGACTTCGTCTTTACTCATTCTTTCTCCTTATTTTCGGTTAAATTTCTACTGATTTTATATGCGCAAAATTTCGGCCCGCACATCGAGCAAAACTCCGCGCCTTTGTAAATTTCATCGCCCAGGCTCTCGTCGTGCAGCTCGCGCGCATGCGCAGGATCGAAGCTAAGCTCAAACTGCCTGTTCCAATCAAAATTATACCTCGCATCGCTCATCTCGTGATCGCGCTCTATCGCGCCCGCTTTGCCTAGCGCGACGTCCGCGGCGTGAGCGGCGATTTTGTGCGCGATGATGCCCTCTCTGACGTCTTTTGCATTGGGAAGCCCCAGATGCTCCTTGGGCGTTACGTAGCAGAGCATGCTGGCGCCGCAATACGCAGCCATCGTCCCACCGATAGCCGAGCTGATGTGATCGTAGCCCGCGCCGATGTCGGTCGGAAGCGGCCCCAGCACGTAAAACGGCGCGTCGCGGCAGAGCTTGCGCTCTAGCTGCATATTAAGCTCGATCTCATTAAACGGAATGTGTCCCGGCCCCTCGATCATCACCTGCACGTTTTTTTCATTCGCGCGCAGGGCTAGCTCGCCTAAAATTTCAAGCTCGCTAAGCTGCGCTCTATCGGTCGCGTCGTATAAGCAACCCGGGCGCAAGCCGTCGCCTAGAGATAGCGATACGTCGTAGGCGGCGCAGATATCGCAAATTTCATCAAACGCTTCGTAGAAGGGGTTTTGTTTATGAAATTTCATCATCCACGACGCTATCAGCGAGCCGCCTCTGCTTACGATACCCATCTTGCGACGGGACAGCAGCGGCATAAACTCTAGCTTAAAGCCCGCATGGATCGTGAAATAATCCACCCCCTGCCGCGCCTGCTTCTCGATCGCACTAAGAATAGCGCTCGTTTTTAAATTTTTAATATCGCCCAGCTCATGGATCGTCTGATAGATCGGCACCGTGCCTATGGGTACGGGCGAGCGCTCGATTATCGCGGCGCGGATCTCGTCCAAATCGCCGCCCGTGCTTAGATCCATCACCGTATCGGCGCCGTACTTTAAGCAAGCCTCAAGCTTTTCCAGCTCGCCCTCGATATCACTCGTCGTGCCAGAAGAGCCGATGTTGGCGTTGATCTTGCACCGCAGCGCGCGCCCGATACCGATAGGCTTTAAGCTTTTGTGATTAACGTTTGCGGGGATGATCGCTCTTCCTTGCGCGAGCAGATCGCACAAGGCCCGCACATCCATACGCTCGCTTTGCGCGACCTCTCTCATCTGCGGCGTCGGCTCGCCCTTTTTTGCAAAATAGATCTGCGTTACGCAGCTTTCAGTCATTTTCGCCTCGCTTCTTAAAAATTCGCGTATAATATAACAAATTTCATTAATCCTTACTTTTCTTTTGCCGTTTATTTTCGTAACGCAGGCTGGAATTTTACCGCCGCGCTGCGTAAATTTACGCCTAAACTTAAGATATTTTAGCCCGCAAGCCGCGATTAATTTTGCTTTCATTTTTAATACGTATAATTTCGTAACAAAATTTCAAGGATAAAATTTGAAAGATATATCGCTGATTTTGCTCGCCGCGGGCGATTCGAGTAGGTTTGAGCTCCCTGTCAAAAAGCAGTGGCTGCGCGTGGGCGAGCTGCCGCTTTGGCAATACGTCGCGCAGAATATCGCGCGGGCGCACCCATTTAAAAAAATCATAATCGCCATGAACGAGGAGGATGTGGGCTACTGTGAGCGCCTCTATGCGTGCAGCTCGGCTTCGGCGCGCGGCAAAAGCGCAGAGTGCGGCACGAGCGAGTATAAATTTCAAAGCGAGCGGGGCGGGATCGGATGCGGCGCAGATGATCTAAACGACGCAAGCAAGCCGCGGGGCGCGGAAAATTTTAAAGCTCAAGTCGAATGCGGCGCAGATGAATGCGGCTCTGCAAATTTAAAATTTCACTTCGTCCCAGGCGGCGCAAATCGCCAAAGCTCGCTAAAAAACGCGCTAAAGCTCGTAGAGAGCGAGCTCGTGCTCGTAAGCGACGTAGCGCGCGCGCAAATTTCGCCCGAGCTGATCTCCTCGCTGATACGAAATTTAGGCGACGCGGACTGTATCAGCCCCTATCTTGGCGTAAACGACACGACCTATCTCGGCGAGCGCATTGTGGAGCGAGAGGAGCTGCGCCTCATCCAAACGCCGCAGCTTTCGCGCACGGCGCTACTTAAAAAGGTGCTTGAGGGAAGCGAAATTTTTACCGACGACAGCGCGGCAGTCGGCAGCGCGGGCGGGCGGTTGGAATTTATAAAAGGCGAGGCGGGCGCGCTTAAAATTACGCGCGCAAGCGATCTAGCGGCGCTAAATTTAAAACCCTGCTCGCGCGATATTTTTTGCGGCACGGGTTACGACGTGCACGCGCTTGAAAAAGGCGCGGGCATCGTGCTTGGCGGCGTGCAAATTCCATGCGAGTTCGCGCTGATCGCGCATAGCGACGGCGACGTAGCGATCCACGCCCTAATCGACGCTATTTGCGGCGCGGCGATGCTGGGTGATATCGGCGAGCTCTTCCCCGACAGCGACGCCAAGCTTAAAGGCGCGGACAGCAAGGAGCTGTTACGAAAGGTAATGCGGCGCGTCAGGGGCTACGGCTACGAGCTCGTAAATGCCGATATTACGATCATCGCGCAGCGCCCGAAAATCGGCATTTACAAAGCGCAGATGCAAGAGGTTTTGAGCGAAATTTTAAACTGCGCGCGCGTCAATGTCAAAGCAACCACGACCGAAGGGCTGGGATTTACGGGCAGAAGCGAAGGCATCGCCGCGCAGGCTGCGGTAAGCTTAAAATTTTACGACTGGCAAAAGCACGCGGAAAAGGCGCAGGGCGTATGAAAATTTTAATAATCGAGAGCGAAAGCTATCTTGCTCAAAGTATCGCAAACAAGCTGGGCGCGCTGGGGCATGAATGCACTAACGCGGCGAGTTTGGCGACCGCGGCGGCTCTTGCGGAGGAGTTTGAGGCGGTGCTGCTCTCTACGAGCTGGAGCGGCGCGAGTTTTTATCCGCTGATCGAGAAATTTAGGCGCTCGATCATAATTTTGATGGTCGCCTACGTCGATAGCGAAACGGTGTTAAACCCCGTAAAAGCGGGCGCTACTGATTATATCCAAAAGCCTTTTATGATAGAGGAGCTCATAAAAAAGATCGAGCATTACGCGCAGTTTCGCTCGCTAAAATCGCAAAACGAAGCCTACGAAGCACTGCTTAAAGATATCTCTCTTTCGTGCGAAATACCGCCCGCGCGTTTAGCGCAGATAAAATTCCCGCTTCTTTTGCGCGGCGATGCGGCGGCTCGGGCTGCGGCGGTATTTAAGATCGCGCTTGCGCTAAAATCGCGCCTTAAAATTCTATCCTCGCAAAGCCCTGAACTGCTAGAACGCGGCGCAGAGATTTTTTACGCACCAGATTTTGATAGCCTAAGCGGCGCGCAGAAGGAAAAATTTCTAAGCAAAACCAAATCCATGCGCGTAATCGTCGGATCCATCGGCGCGCAAAAGGGCTTTAGCGACGAAATTACGCTTGGCAGCAGCAAAGAACGCAGTGAAATTTTAAGCATCGAAGAATACGTAAAGCTCACGATCGTAGCGCACCAAGACGAGTATTTCGACTCCGATCTGGCGGCGGCACTCGGGATTTCTAGAAAATCACTTTGGGAGAAAAGGAAAAAATATGGCATCGCAAGAAAAAAATAGCCGCGCGCATCCGGTACGGATCGCAGGCGAGATAGAAATTTCACGCGATGCGGACAATTTGCACGAAATAAAACCGCTTGAAAGTGAAGGAATTTCAAGCGGCACAAAAACTCTAAATGCTACAAAAGCTTCGAGTGACGCGGCGCAGAATTTAGAAGCGAAGCAAAATTTAAAAGCATCACAGAACTCAAAAGCAAAGCGTGATTTAAAAACGATGCGGAATTTAAAAATGTCAAAGACGAGCAATGCCAGAAAAGACGAGGCGCGAGCTAAGGGCGCAGCATGGAATTTAAAAGCAGAGCAAGCCGGAAGCGAGAGCAAAGGCGCAAATAATAGCGCAACGCAAATCCGCAAGATAGTAATCTCGCGCTCCGACCTAAACGTCTTGAGCCTGCTCGCAAACGGCGCTTTCGGCAAGAGCTGCGAGCTACTGCGCCCAAGCAAGCTAAGCGTATGCGGTATAAATTTCGTTTTTTCCTACGCGGACGCAAAAAAGGGCGATATTTTAGAGCTTTATCTTAGCAAGGACGGCATAGCCGAACGCGCCAAAAATTCGCTTAGCGGCGAGAGCGGCGCGTATTTGCTAGCTAAAGAACCTCGCAACTTGCAGGATGGAGTTTCTGCTGCGGCGCAAAATGAGCAGAATTTTGCGAAAAGCAGCACGGATTTCGCGCGCACTGCAAGTGCAAAAAGTGCTATAAACGCCACAAGCGAGGGCTTAGACCATATAGAAAGTCTTGCCGCGAGCTATGATCAAACTTTTACTTGCAGCGCAGATACAAAATCTGCGAAAAACGCCGCTTTGGATTTGGCGAAAAGCTCCAGCGAAAATTCTGCGGCAAATTCCGCGCGGAGCTTTACCGAAAATTCTGCGATCAATCGCGTTTGTAGCGCAGATGCAAAATCCGTAGCAAATTTGGCGAGAAATTTTATCTCAGATTCCACCGAAAATTTCATCAAAAATTCCACTGCAAATCCCGCCTCTTGCGAGCTTGTCGCGCGCATAGACGTTAGCGACGTTTATGCTCCAAGCGCAAGCGAGGTCGCAGACTCGGTGTTTCAAAACGCGTACGCAGAGCAAACTGCGGTGCAAGGGCGCATCACGCTGCTAAAAAATGAGCTTGCAGAGCAAATCGCGCGCATAAAAAAAGTCGCAAGCTCGCTTGCCGCGCCTAAAATTTCAGCGTTTTTTACTTGCGCCGATCCGATCCACCGCGTGCATGAGCGGCTGATTAGGCATATGATCGATAAGGCGGATTTCGTGGTGATTTTTTTAACCGGCACGAGCAGCGCGGATGCCCTGCCCTACGAACTACGCAAAAAAACGCTAAGCTATTTGCTGCAAAATTTTTTGGTCGCGCAACGCGCCATGATGATCGATCTGGGCTCGCTTGCGATTTTTGACGACAAGCCCGCCCTGCAATGCGCGATCGCAAAAAATTTAGGTATAAACAAAATAATTTTCGGGCAAAATCACGCAAATATGGAGCTGTTTTTCGATAGAGGCGGCGTGCATTCGGTGCTGGACGAGTATCAAAAGCGCGGCGAAATAGAGATTTTGCTGATGCCAGAATACGTCTATTGCGAGAAGTGCAAGGTGCTCGTAAGCACCAAAAACTGCCCTCACGGCGCTCATCATCACGTGCATTACCGCACACAAAATCTCAAGGCACTGCTGCGCGCGGGGATTTTGCCGCCCGCGATTTTTATGCGTAAAGAGATCTCGGCGATGATTTTAAGCGAGCTTTTTCCCGCGCGGTTTTCAGATCTACAAAAGCTCTACGACGAGCTTTTTCCAAACAGCGGGATCTTACAGAGCCACGGCGAGAGCGAGTTTTACGAGCAGCTTATGCAGCTGTATCAAACCAGCGCGCTAAAGACGTAGTGCCCGAGAGCGCAACGCAAAAATGACGCGGAATTTGCGGCATCTAGGCGGAGGGTAAAATTTCGCGACGTTAGAATTTACAGCGGCTAGACGTAAAGTCAAATCTCATAGTGCGGAAAGAATAAACTGCGCGAAATTTTAGGAATAAAGAGCGGCGGACGCAGATTTGGCGTAAAATTTTGCGGTATAACGAAGCTAAATTTTTAAAACAAGCGATGCGCTAAAAGAGGTTTTAAATCTTAAAGACGCGGGTACGTAGCAAATTTATAACGACGCAATAAAATCATGCGGCGAAACGGATTTAAAATTTTAAGGCGCGGCATATGCGTAAATTAGCAGTGTAGCGGATCTAAAATTTAAGCTTTCGGCAAGCGAGTTTAAATTTAGCCAGATGCTCGCAGTAAGTCGCAGTGCATAAATTTGGGCGAGGCGCAACGACTGCTCGCTCGCGCAAAATGCCGTGCGTTTGCGGACGGGTTTGAAAACTCCGCGCAGGCGAGCAAAATTTTAAAATTTTTACGCAAATGAGTAGAATTTTAAAATTCCTGCGTTAATGAGCAAAATTCGTGGCGAGCGAGTAGAACTGATTTCGTGTAGGCGGGCGAAATTTAAATTCTATATGCACGAACAAAATTTAAAATTTCTGTGCGTGGGCGAATTTAAAATTTTCGCACGCGAGCGAATGCTCTAATTAAAATAAGCGGTAAAATTTTAAAAAGCAAAATTTAAAAGGACAATTATGGATAAAATTTTCGTTACATTTTTCGGCGCGGGGTTGCTAAGGCCCGCGCCCGGCACCTGGGGCAGCATCGCAGGCTGGATAGTGGGGCTTGCAATCTTGATGCTCGCGGGCGAGGTGACGCTGTTTTTGTGCGCCGGCCTCGTTTTTTTCGTCTCGCTTAAGATCGTAAGCGATTACGAAAGGCGGGTAGGCGCGCACGATAACAGCGAGATCGTAATCGACGAGGTCGTGGGGGTGTGGATCGCGATGTGCGTCGCAGCGCCCGCGGGCGAGATCTTTTCGCTGCCGCTGCCGGAGCTGATCGCGGGCTTTGAGAGCAGCAGGATATCGATCGTCGCGATGATTTTGGCGCTACTGTTTTTCAGAGCGTTTGACATCCGCAAACCCTCGATCATCGGGCGCGTGGATCGCGACGTAAAGGGCGGGCTCGGCGTGATGCTAGATGACGTGCTGGCTGGCTTTTTCGCGGGGCTCGGGGTTTTGATAGTTATCTCTTTAGGGATCAGGCTCGGTGCCGCGGGATTGATTTTTTAAGCTTTTTTTGGGCGGATTACTGAGAATACAGCGCGATTGCGAGCGCTGCACGGGCCTCTATCAAGCACCAAAAATTTTAGAAACTGCATCTTGAGCGCGGCTTATGAAATTAGTGCAAATTTAACTTCTGAGGCGCGAGCACGCTTGGAATTTAAAATTTAAGCGGTATTTATCCGCGCAGCCTGCAAATAAAGCAAACGTAAAAATTAAAATTTTGCACGAGTCGCGATAAAATTTGCATGAGCTTAAATTTTAAATTTCGCAGTCTGCAGAATTCTACGGCGTGAAAATTTTAAGACACAAATTTCAGGGCACGCGCAGTTGCGATATAAAATTTCGTAGCAAGAATTTTTGCAGTCTGACGGCGCAAAATTTCTACGATATAGAATTTTAAAACAAAGCGGCAGGCGCAACTCGAGCGTAAAATTTTAAAATTTATCGCTGATCGCAGACAATCTAGCAGGGCGTGCTATTAAATTCCAGCAATATTTATGGTTTTGTTTGTAGCATTGCCGCAAATGCGGGTATCTACACAAAAAATTTAAAGGAACGAAAAATGCAAAAGAGCGCGATTGAGATACGCGGCATTCCCGCCGCCGTTTGGGGGAACCGCTCGGAAAAGGCCTATATCTACGCTCACGGGCAGGGCGGAAGCAAGGAGGATGCGGAGCTTTTGGCTTCCGTCGTTTGCGAGCAAGGCTGGCAGGTTATTAGCTTTGATCTGTCCGGGCACGGACAGAGGCGGCGCGAGCCCGCTTCTTGCGATCCGCGACACGCTATTTTGGAATTTCGCGAAATCTTATCGTATGCAAAGAAGCGCTGGGACGAGATCGCGCTGTTTGCCGTTAGCCTAGGGGCATGGCTCGGCCTGCAAAGCTTTCGCGACGAAAAGCTTAGCGACTGCCTCTTCGTCTCGCCGATACTTGATATGAAATACGTTATTTCGAATATAATGTGCCAAGCTGGCGTTAGCGAGGAGCGATTGAAGCAAGAGCGGATGATTTTGACCCCTGCCGGGCAACCGCTTTTTTGGGAATATTGGAGTTTTGTTTTGAATAATCCGATCACTAAGTGGGAAACGCCCAGTAGAATTCTATATGCAGAAAACGACGATATCACGCCTCTTTGTATCGTTAGAAATTTCGCGCAGAAGTTCGACTGCGACTTAAGCGTTATGAAAAACGGAGAGCATTGGTTTCATACGCCGCAGCAGCTAGATTACTTACGCAGATGGATCAAATCGGCGATAGGCGATAAAATTCTATGAGAGATTTTAAAACTCACGCCCAAACCCGCACCTATAAAATTCCACGCGTTTTCGGGGTGCTAATTTCATAAATTTAAGATGATCTTGATATTTTGCTTTAATGCACTTGTTTTATAAGGCGCTTTTCGTAAACCCCAGCTCACATCGCTGTCGTACGGGGCATCTAGCTTCAAAGCATACATCTCATAAATTTAACCGCAATAGCATAAATCATGACCGATATAAATTAGAAACTAAAATATGATTAAATTTAGCCGATAAACTGTCAATACAAATGCAAAAATGCCAATTTTAAAGCTAAATTTCAAAAATGCCTATAAAGATGAATTCTTGAGATCTTAGCATGTTTTTGGCACGAGGTGCGAGCCGACGCACGGCTACGCACTTCACTAGCACTATCGCGCTTATGCTACACGGATGCTTTACGAATCCATAGCAGTCGCGCAATTAAATTTTAAAAATTATTTGCCTATCCTAAAGCCATTTAGCTTCATATAAGTCGTATCTTTATGAAATGCTTCGCAGCGCTCCCTGTTGCGGTTGATGTTTTCGGTTGTGAAGAAATAGCCATCACTATCTTGACGCAAGGTAATCGTCGCGCAAAAGATCATATCATTTTTCAGTTTCGGTCCTACGCCATAGGTAAAGCTTTGATTGACTGCTAAGCTACGTGCCAGATCGCTATCACTAAACTGTCTGGAACCCGTCATGCTCTTTAGCTCGCGAAAGCCACCTTGATTTAAGTAGTCGCGTTGTATATCTTTAAATACGCCTTCAAGCTCGACTGCATAAGCTTTTACTAAAACCTCATCCTTAGCACCGCTTAATTTAGGATATATTATTTTTACTATCACGAAGATTATAATAGCTAAAAATATTATCCCGCTTACGCCGCCGCCTACTGCCGCACCTTTTCTCATTTTCATCATTTTACTCCTTCGTCGATGTCCTTTACCAAGGCATCTATTTTTTTATTAAGCATGAAATTTTCGTAACTTTTTTGGATATAGGCTTCAAGCAGTTCGCCCGCATCCAGATGATCGCTGCCGCGAGTTAAAATCCGCCAGTCCCTGCCGAAGACCTTCGCAAAGTCATCATCCAGGCTTATCGCGTATTTTTTCGTCAAAGACTTACTCGTCAGCTGAACTGAAATTTCTTTCATTTCTCGCCCAAATTGTCGCCTGCCAAAATATCGTCGATCTGCTTGCTTAGATCCTCGTCGCTCATCTTGCGATACGCCAGATCATTTTCTAGCGTGCCAAGCTGCATTCCCAAAGCCTCGTTTTGCGCCTTGACCGTCGCTAGCTCGGTACGTAGCTTTTCGTTTTCCTCTCTAGCCTCGGTATATCGTCTAATCAGCTCAGCTACTTTATTGCTTAAGCCCTCGACCTTTTTCTCTTCGTCAAAGATTGATTCCATTATTTCGCCTTTTCTGATATAATTTAAATGAAAATATTACCCAATTTTGGCTTTAAAAAAGGAAAAATTTTGCAAAATTTTAAAATCGAGAGCAAATTCTCCCCGAGCGAGGATCAAGAAAAAGCGATCGAAGGCATCGTCGCGGGCTTTCAAAGCGGCAACAAATACCAAACTCTTCTCGGCGTTACCGGCTCGGGCAAAACATTTACCATGGCAAATATCATCAAGCGCCTTGCAATTCCCGCGCTCGTAATGACGCATAATAAATCTCTCGCGGCGCAGCTTTATAGCGAATTTAAGGGCTTTTTCCCGCAAAATCACGTCGAGTATTTCATCAGCTATTACGATTACTATCAGCCCGAGGCCTACATCCCTAGGCAGGATCTTTTCATCGAAAAGGACAGCGATGTAAACCAAGAGCTCGAGCGCTTGCGGCTAAGCGCCACGGCGAGTTTGCTAAGCTTTGATGACGTCATCACCGTGGCGTCGGTTTCGGCAAACTACGGCCTGGGCGATCCCGCCGAATATAAAGGCATGGTGCTGTTTTTTGAGATCGGATCAAAATTTAGCACTAAATTTTTGCTTCGCAAGCTCGTCGATATGGGCTACAAGCGCAACGACGATTTTTTTGATCGCGGGAATTTTCGCGTAAACGGCGACGTGATCGACATCTACCCCGCGTATTTTAACGACGAAGCATTTAGGATTGAGTTTTTCGGCGATGAGATAGAGGCGATGTATCATCTGGACGTGCTCGAAAATAAAAAGACGCAGAGCGTCAAAAAATTTATTCTCTATCCGACGAGCCAGTTCATCGTGGGCGAGCAGCGCCTGAAATCGACGATCAAAGGGATCGAGGAGGAGCTTGAGCAGAGGTTGAAATTTTTCGAGGACGCGGGCAAGCTCGTAGAGGCGCAGCGGCTGAAAGGGCGAGTGGAGTTTGATCTTGAGATGCTGGGCGCTACGGGGATGTGCAAGGGGATCGAAAACTACGCGCGCTATCTGACCGGCCAAAAGCCGGGCGAGACGCCCTATTCGCTCTTTGACTACTACGAGAGCAAGGGCAAGGACTACCTCGTCATCGTCGATGAAAGCCACGTGAGCCTGCCGCAGTTTCGCGGGATGTTCGCAGGAGATCGCAGCCGTAAAGAAACGCTCGTAGAATACGGCTTTCGCCTGCCGTCAGCACTTGACAATCGCCCGCTGATGTTTGATGAGTTTATCAATAAAAAGGCTAAATTTCTATTCGTCTCTGCAACGCCAAATGATTACGAGCTGGATCTTAGCCGCGGAGCCGTATATGAGCAGATACTGCGCCCGACGGGACTACTCGATCCGCAGATTATCTTAAAAGACAGCGACAACCAGGTCGAAATTTTACACGATATGGCAAAGGAGGTCATCGCACGCGGCGAGCGGATCTTAGTGACCGTGCTAACCAAAAAGATGGCGGAGGAGTTGAGCAAATACTATTTGGAGCTTGGGCTTAAGGTCAAATATATGCACTCAGACATCGATGCGATCGAGCGCAACGAGCTGATCCGCGGCCTTCGCAGCGGCGAATACGATATGCTAATCGGTATAAATCTGCTCCGCGAGGGGCTCGATCTGCCCGAAGTAAGCCTAATAGCAATCATGGATGCCGACAAGGAGGGCTTTTTGCGCTCGCGCACGAGCCTCATTCAGACGATGGGGCGAGCCGCGCGAAACGTGCATGGGCAGGTCGTGATGTTTTGCAAAAAGATCACCGCTTCGATGCAAGAGGCGATCGACATCACCCAAAAGCGCCGCAAATTTCAAGATGAATACAACCGCGCTCACGGCATAACCCCGCATTCTGCGAGCCGTAATATCGAGGAGAGCCTAAAGATCGAGGACGGAACCGAAATTTTAAGAAAGGGCGCCAATCTCGAAAAAATGCCTGCCGCCGAGCGCGCCAAGATCGTAAAGGAGCTCCGCAAGCAGATGCTCGAAGCCGCAGCGGCTCTGGAGTTTGAAAAGGCCGCCGCACTGCGCGATGAGATCGCAAAACTTAGGAAGCTGTAAATCGCAAGGCCCGAAACGTCGTAAAATTTTGTCGTGAAGTAAGGCGTGAAATTTACACGTTAAATTCCGTCGAACAGAGTGTGAAATTTACACGATTTAAGGGCGAAATTTATGCGCTAGATTTGCGCAAGCCCTTACCATAAATCCGTCAATGAATTAAAGCTTGTCACAATTTTCTCTTTTAAATTTTGATATGGTATCCAAAACAATAAAAATTAAAACCATATGAGACATTGCTAGCATAAACCATTTCTTCGGTGTAATATAATATCCTCTATCCGCAAATCTCATAAAATATCTATGCCCTTTTATGCTTTCTCGTTCGCCTAAATTATCGTCTAAAATAAGAATTTGATAAGCCGTTTTCGTTTTAAACGGAAAGGGGAATTTGGAATACCAAATCCTAACTTTGCGATCTTGCAAAAGATCAAAACGTAGTATATCTCTTTGTTTGTCATATATATAAAATTCATCTATCCCTTTATAATTTAGTCCCAAGGAAACCTTCTCTACGGCTTTTCTTTCGCTATCATAAAATTGCAATAACCACCAGCTTCCTCCCCTTAACGCGGAATCGCTAGTAAAACCTGTTATTATGCCATCTGTGATTTTGAGATCACTTAAATTTTTTGGATTAGACAAAGCGACTATATAATACCATGCGTAAGCGACCAATATTAAGCAAAAGCAGATCTTTATCTTATCCCAAATGCTTAGCCATTCATAAAAATTCCTAATTGCTTTCACACCGACCTTTTAATTTAAATATTCTTATTTTAGCGCCGATCCCTTAAGTAAGTATATAAAAATTTGGCTCAACAGAACTTTAATGCAAATACAAGGGGTACTAAGTTACAATAAGCCAAATTTAAACATTCGTCCAAACCCGCCGCTTAACGCCATCTTTGCAGCTCTTTTATAAGGTTTCGCAGCTTTCACCTCATCGAAATTTAGCAGAATTTATCGTCTTTTGGAATATAGGTGCCTCGGTTGAAAAAATAGCATAAAAGAAAAACTAATATGCAAATCGGGGCTATAAAGATTCCGTATAAAGTGCCGGCGCCGCTTAACTCATCTCGCGAACCTCCCATTGCCGAAGATAGAAATAGCAAAGTGGGAAATAAAACCAAGACTAAGCTAGCCGTATTCTCAAAAGTAAAAATCGTCAAACTGGTATCTTGATTTTTTATGAAAAAGCTGCTGTATTTTTTTGTCTTGTAGCACTTTAAACAAAATGCCGTCAAACAAATGGATAAAACTACCGCCACACAAAACAAAAGAGGCTCGGGCATCTGAATATCCACGTAGGAAATAAGTCGCGAAGCTACCGATGCAATGCCGAACAAAAGCGCTAAAAATACCATACTAGAGCACCTAATTAGCCTATGTTTATCGTATCGCTTCTTTAAATTCTCCGGTATTGCGGCGAATTTTTCGTCTAGCTCTTTTATCTCGGCTTGAAATTTTTCGCTCACGGCTCACTCCTTTTAAGCGTTTAAATTTTAGAGATTATATCAAATTCGGCGTCGCGCCTTTTTGATGCCGCACCTTGCGGTTAAATTTTAAAATTTACCGCGTTATATTCGCGAAGAGCCGAAAAATTTCAAACTCGGTAAAGCATTAAAATTCCCGTCCGCCTTTAAATTTAGCATTTTACCGCAGTTAGCAAAGCTCCAAATTTTCCACGCGCAGCGGTCTTTCGCCCTCGAAAATCACCCCGATGCCGAAAGGATCGCAAATATCAAGCGCGCCCTCGGCAAATCTCATCAGCCACTGCGTATCGCGCGCGTAAAACGTGCATTGCGGAAGCTCAAACGGCAGATCGCAAACGGGCACGTCAAGCAGCCTAAGCTCATCCTCGCTCAAACGATACTCGCGCCTAAGCTCGTCTCGCAGGAAGGCAAGGGCGTCTTTTACGTACCGATCGATATTTCGGGCGATCCGCCGAGCAAGCAAAATCGTCTCATCGTCCACATCCGCCGTATCTGCAGACACGAGGCAAAACGGTACCTCACCGAAGCTTTCGCTTTTTAGCTTCAGCTCCGCGTACCAAATGAAGCCCTCGTCCGTCGCGACTTTTTCAAGCTCGCCAAATTTCCAAGCCATTTTTTGCATTTTATTTCCGCCTCATATTTTCGCGTCGTTTTTTAAAATTTCGATGCCGCGCCCGTTTTTGCGCGCTGTGTTTAAATCCGCGCCGAAATAGAATTCTGCTCGCTTCTTAAGCGGACGAGCAATGATAACGAAACAGGTTGCTTTTAAATTTTAAAATTTCAATGCAAGCCGTTTTAAAATTTAAAATTTCAAAAGACCCGCCGCTGTCCGTCTCGCGCGGCGATGAAATTTTAATGCCGCGTCTTACGGCGAAATTTTAAAATTTAGCTCGCCGTAGAGACAACGCGTCGTAAAATTTCACGATGAAATTCTAACTCAAAATTCCACGCCCGCAAGCGTAAAATTTAGAGCTAAATTCCATTGCGAAGCCGTAAAATTTTACTCGCTAAGTTTTACGAATTTTGCGCGCTTTTAAATCCGCAAATTTAGTACGCCTTTACGAGCCGTAAATTTTTTAGATATATGACGCCGTCAAAAACGCCGCCTCCATTCGGCGCAGGCCAAGAAATGGCAATTCTTTTCGACTCCTCGTCGTATTTAGGCTCGCAATAATTCTTTGAGCAGTCTATTTTAAATACCTCTTTATCGTTGCTATCAAAATCCGTCTGGGTAGAATTTTTAGGAATTTCCAGCGTGTGGATTATACGATACGGCTCGCCCTCTTTTGTGCGGGCGGACATTATTTTTATTAGCGTATCTGCGCTGCCGTCCGAAGTCCTATAGACCCCGTCTTGCCCCAAGCCCGCCAGCTAAAATTTTTTCTCCTTGCTATAAAATGCCGAGATTATGGAGCAGCCGCTAAAAAGCAAAGCTGCCGCAAATAACGCAAACGCTCTCATCTTTCCTCCTTAAGCGGGTTAAATTTAGTTTTTAAAACTATGAATAGGCGCGGGGATCTGGCCGCCGCGGGCGATGAAGTCTGCGGATGAGTTTTTGTTTACGCTCATCACGGGCGCGCTACCGAGCAGGCCGCCGAATTCCAGCGTGTCGCCCTCTTTGCCCTTTGGGATGATGCGCACGGCGGTCGTTTTTTGATTTATCACGCCGATCGCGGCCTCGTCAGCTATGATCGCGGCGATCGTCTGCTCGGGCGTATCCTGCGGGATCGCGATCATATCAAGCCCCACCGAGCAGATCGCGGTCATCGCTTCGAGCTTTTCTAAATTTAACGAGCCTGCGCGCACCGCGGCGATCATGCCCTCATCTTCGGAGACAGGGATAAACGCGCCGCTAAGCCCGCCTACTTGGTTGCACGCCATGACGCCGCCTTTTTTAACCGCGTCGTTTAGCAGCGCAAGCGCAGCCGTTGTGCCGTGCGTGCCGACGCGCTCTAGGCCCATCTCCTCAAGCACGCGCGCGACCGAATCGCCCACGGCAGGAGTAGGAGCTAGCGAGAGATCGACGATGCCAAATTTCACACCCAGGCGCTCGGATGCCATTTGACCGACGAGCTGTCCGATGCGCGTGATCTTAAACGCAGTCTTTTTCACGGTCTCGGCGACCATGTCAAAGCTCGCCCCGCGCACCTTCTCAAGCGCGCGCTTAACGACGCCTGGGCCGCTAACGCCCACATTTATGACGACTTCGGCCTCGCCCACGCCGTGAAATGCGCCAGCCATAAAGGGATTGTCCTCGACGGCGTTGGCAAATACGACTAGCTTTGCGGCACCAAGACCCGAAAGCCGCGCGGTTTCTTTAATCACGCGCCCCATATCGGCGACCGCGCTCATATTTATGCCGGTTTTGGTCGAGCCGATATTAACGGACGCACAGACTTTCTGCGTCGCGGCGAGCGCGGCGGGAATGGAGTCGATTAAAATTTTATCGCCCTTTGCGTAGCCCTTTTGCACGAGCGCCGAAAAGCCGCCGATAAAGTCGATACCGACCTTTTTGGCAGCTTCGTCCATCGCTTTAGCAAGCGGCACGTAGTCTGCGGCGTTTGTCGCAGCGCCGATGATAGCGATAGGCGTTACGCAAACGCGCTTATTTACGATCGGGATGCCAAGCTCGGCTGAAATTTCATTGCCGACCTTTACTAGATCGCGCGCTTTATCGGTGATTTTTGCGTAAATTTTCTCCGCCGCTTTGTCGATATCTGGATCGATGCAGTCAAGCAGACTGATGCCCATCGTGATCGTGCGGATGTCGAAATTTTGCTCCTCGATCATCGCGATCGTTTCGGTTACGTTTTTGATGTCCATCTGCGCGCCTTAGATGTTGTGCATGGCGTCAAATATCGCCGAGCTTTGGATGTTGATTTTAACTTTTAGCTTTTCGCCTAGCTCGTTTAGCTCCTCTCTTAGAGCTGTGAAGTCCTGCTTTTCCTCGCTGGAAACCACCGCCATCATCGTAAAAAACTCGTCCAAAACCGTCTGGCTGATGTCGTCTATGTTTAGCCCAAGCTGCGCGAGCTTAGCCGAAACGCCCGCTACAATGCCAACCTTGTCCTTGCCGATCACCGTTACGATCGCTTTCATTCTTACTCCTTTTTAAAATTTATTTAGCTATTTTGAGCGCGGAAGCCGTTAAAACTACTGAATTTTGCCGCCGTTTGAAATTATCAGCGCAAACACGATTGCGACCAAAGCGTAAAATACTACCGCGAGCCATATCGCCCATCTATTCACGCCGCCGCCCTTTCTTAGGGCTTCGTCGTCCTGTTTATCCAATAGCGCGACAAATCTATAGCAAACGAAATATTTCGCCATAGTTCCACTACTGACACTAACCGCCATTCCTATACTTCTATCATATTCATCCAAAAACGGAACGAAGCAGGTAGTCACCACAACGGCAAATAGGGCTGCGGCAATTTTGTACTCCTTGCGGTACAGAAAAAAGAACAGCGTGCCGAAAAAAGGCCCACCAACTCCACGTGCTTACGTAAGTTAGTTCGCGCTGCTTGCCGGCGGCGAAAAATTTCTCGCAGGCGCGTGCGTAAATTTCAACCTTACTCGGGGTTTGCAAGAAAATTTCCAGTTTCTGCCGAAGCAGCTTACCGTCAGATAAAATTTCTCTAGCGTAATCCGTCATCTCACCCTCCTTAGCGATAAATCCCCACGGCGGCGCGAACCTTTTGCATCAATGAAGCAGCCGTCGCGGCCGCTCTTTGCGCGCCCTGTCTTAGCATCTCGTCTAAAATTTCGCGGTGACTTTGATAGTATTCGAATTTATCTCGCGCGTCTTTGAAGTAGCCCTGCACGAGCTCGTTTAGATACGCCTTGAAGTGCCCGTGCCCCTCGCCTCCGCGCTCGTAGCGAGCCCGCAACTCCGCCTGCTCCGCTTCGTTTAAAAATAGCTTCGCGATGTTATAGACATTACATCCGCGCCACTGCTTAGGTGCTTCTAGCGGCTCGGAGGTCGTTACGATACTTGAAATTTGCTTCTTTAGCGTCGCGGCATCTGCAAAAATATCGATCGTATTGCCGTAGCTCTTGCTCATCTTCGCGCCGTCCGTGCCCGGCACGATCGCCACTTCATCATTTACGCGCGCTTGCGGAATAGTTAAAATTTCGCCGTGGGCGTTGTTAAATTTAAGCGCGATGTCGCGGGCGATCTCGACGTGTTGGATCTGATCCTTGCCCACGGGCACGACCTCCGCGCTGTATAGCAGGATGTCCGCTGCCATCAGCACGGGGTAGCTGAACAGATCGTGCTTGCTCTCAAAGCCCTTGGCGATCTTGTCTTTGTATGCGTGCGCTCGCTCGAGTAGCCCCATCGGCGTATATCCGCTTAAAATCCAGTAAAGCTCCAACACCTCTTTTACGTCGCTTTGCACCCAAAACACCGTCTTTTTCGGATCGATCCCCAGAGACAAAAACGCCGCGGCGGCCTCGTAGGTGGAATTTTTTAGCTTTGCGCCGTCGCTTACGGACGTGAGCGCATGGTAGTTTGCGATAAACATAAACATCTGTTCTCCCGCGTTTTGCGCGTCTACCATCTGCTTGATGCTCGCGAAGTAGTTACCCAAATGCAGCTTGCCGCTGGGCTGAAGACCCGTTAAAATTCTCATCGTTGCTCCTTTAAATCAAAATCAAATCACCGTCTACGAAGCCCGCGGCAACGTGCTTGCACTTAAAAATTTTTGCATCTGGCATCTGCTCTCGTAGCTCGCGCAAAGCCTGCACGAGCATTTTTAAAACCTGCCGCCACGAAAGCTCGCTTAAAAATTCAAGCTGCAAGCGCGAGCTTTGCGGATAAAACTCATCCTCGTCCTCGCACGCCCAGTCGTCGTCATCCGCGTCATAACTGCTCGATCCCGCCAGCTCAAGCGCGTAAGGCTCGTAAAGATCGAAATGCCACGCGATTACGCGCTTTGGAATTTGCTCGCGCTCTAAGCCCTCGATCAATTCGCGCAGCTTTTGCTTTAGCGCCTCTTTCTTTTCAAGCTTATCGCCTTTGCCCTCTTTGCCGTGCGGCTTGGAATTTTTGCCGCCGCCCGGGCACTTTTGTTTAGACATCTTTTTCCCCTTTAAATTTAGCCCATCGCAGGCGGAGCAAATTTCTTTTACGATCTTTTTTACGCTTTTATTTTCGACATCAATTACTATGTCGGCCTTTTTTTCATACGCCCCGTCTCTTTGGGCGTGCAGCGCTGCGGCCTTTTGCAGATCCGCTAACAGCGGGCGCTTGGCAAATTTTTTCTCCGCGTTCTCGCTGTTTTTTAAGCGCTCGATTATCCCCTCAAAGCTTGATTTCAGATACACGACGGTGCCGATTTTGTTTAAATTTTTCACGGCGTAAAAACCGCCGCCCGTAGATATCACGGCGCAGTGGACGGACTTTTCTAAAAATTTCGCAAGGCTCGCTTCCATCTTTCTAAAGCTCTGCTCGCCCTGCTCTTTAAAAATTTGCCCGATCTTTTTATTGGCGTAGCTTTCGATCATATCGTCGCAATCAAGCGCGAACATCCCGCTTTGCACAGCCAGCGCCCGTGCTACCGTGCCCTTACCGACCCCCATAAAACCGATGAGCACGATGTTACCTCTCTTCATCGCCCTCACCTTTTTTGCGCGGTAGCAGTACTAGCGGACTACCCGAAAGAGCAAAGCTCGCGCGCAGTCTGTTCATCAAATAGCGCTTGTAGCTAAAATGTAGCGCACTTGGGCGGTTCATTACAAGAGCGATCTTCGGCGGCGCAAAGCCGATCTGCGCGGCGTAGTAAATTTTAACCGATTTGCCCCGCTCGCGAGGTATCGGATGCGCCTTTATCGCGGCTTCTACCGCTTCATTGATCCTTGCGGTGCCGAGCTTGCGCGTGAAATTTGAATAAACCTCCAAAATGAGCGGGTAAATTTTATGGATCCGCTTCCTGTCTGTCGCGCTGACGCTGATGATCGGCGCATAGGAAAGAAATTTAAACCTATCGCGCAGATCGCGGCAAAACTCGTCGTAATCGCGCTCGCAAAGATCCCATTTGTTTAAAATTATGATGAGCCCGAGTTCAAATTTAGCCGCAAGCCCCGCTATGCGCTCGTCCAGCTCGTTTAGCGGCTCGCTTGCGTCAAGCACCAAAAGCGCGATGTCGGAGTTTTGTAAAATTTTTTCGGTACGATTTAGCGCGAAACGCTCGATGCCTTCAATCTTACCGCGACGGCGAATGCCCGCTGTGTCGATAAACTCTAGCGTGCGTCCCTCAAATTCTGTGCTTTCGTTCACCGGATCGATCGTCGTGCCCGCATAATCGCTCACGACCGAGCGCTGCGAGCCCACAAGCGCGTTTAGAAGGCTTGATTTACCGACGTTTACCCGCCCGATGATACCCACGCCGATGGTTTTACTAGCATAAAATTCCTCGTCGCGCGCCTCTTTCGGCTCGCCCTCGTCGTTAAAGCCCTCTATAAAATCATCAAAAATTTCATCCTCGTCCTGCTGCGCGGGCGCAGGGTCCAAGAAGCCATAGATCCACTCTTTCAGCTCGTCGATGCCGCTGTTGTGCGAGACGGAGATCGGGAAAAATTTAACGCCGAATTCGTTAAACTCCCAGCTGCGCTCCTCGTCGCGCTTGCCGTCGATCTTATTGACCGCTAGGGCGATGGGCTTACCGAGCTTTTGCAGTGAGAAAAATATCCGCCGCTCATCATCGCTCGGAAGCAGCTTGCCGTCCGTCATAAAGATTATCAAATCCGCGCTCTTTGCCTCGCTTAGCGTCTTAGTCTGCACGCGCGCAAACAGCTCGGAGGTGTCGTCCAAGCCGCCCGAATCGATCACGCGCACGCGGCGATCGAAAATTTCGGCTTCGGCTCTATTGGTATCGCGCGTCGTGCCCGCAACGTCGCTGGTAATAGCGATGCGAGCGCCCACTAAGCGGTTAAAAAGGCTCGACTTGCCGACGTTGGGGCGCCCGATGATGATCAAACTTTTCACGTTCGTCCTTGTAGTTTTTGGCGCGATTATAACCAAAAATAGATTAAAGCCAAATTCTACGCGCTCGCTCGCGTAAAGGAGCGCCTAAATTTAGCGAAATTTTATCGCGGCACTAGCGTAACGCCGCTTAAATAAAAGGCCTCAAGGCTTGCGATCCGTCGCCGCAGACGATGCGGAGCTGGGGCGATGCGTAAATTTTATAAAATTTTAAAACCGAAGTCTGAGCGCGAAAAACTAGCAACTGAGGCGCGGAACGAGCACAACCGCGAGAAAACATAAAAACCCGCAGCTGCGCAAATTTTACTACTTTGCTCAAGCAAGCGGCGGCGCGCAGAGCAGAGGGTCGGTAAAAATCGCAAAAGCAGCGCCCAATATCCAAGCGCGAACTAGCGCCTGTGAGTGAGAAACGCAAATGCAAGTGTCAATGTGCAAAAAAACTAGCCGTCGTACTCAAACATGCAAAACCGGACGATCACACCCAAGCGCGCAAAAGTAGGCGGCGCGGCAAGATTAAAAGTGATGGCGCAGCGAGAAATAGAAGCAACGGAGCGGCGAGGGCGAGATTAAAAACGGCGAAATATTAAAATTTAATCATTATGCGTGTATAATTCCGCAAATTTAAAGGGTCGCGATGAAATACAACAACTTCTTGCTGCACCATCTAAGCGTGTATTATATGCTGATGGCGTGCTTTTACAACTCTCTTACGGGCGTTTTCGCCAAGATTTTGGGTGCGCAAATTTCATCGCTTGAGGTCGTGCTCTTTCGCAATCTGCCCGGACTTCTGATCCTGCTTTATAAAATCAAGGCTCGTCCCCGCGCGGCGTGCTTCGCAAACAAAGGGGGTCATCCTTTTACGCTCGCGTTTCGCGGCATTATCGGGATTTTGGGGCTAATGGTGTTTTTTTATAACATCGCTAACATCAGCCTCGGCGAGGCATTTACCTTTCAAAAAACGGCGCCCATTTGGACGGCGATCATCGCGTATTTTACCCTCGGCGAAAAATTCGGCGCGATGGGATGGTTCTCGGTCTGCCTCGGATTTGCGGGGATCGTTTTGGTGATTCAGCCGCAGTTTGGCTTGCAGCCGAGCGATATTTTTGGAATTTTAAGCGGATTATTCGCCGCGATGGCGCTTACCTCCGTGCGCGGGCTACGTAAATACTATAGCTCCGATACGATCATCCTCTCGGCGCTTCTTGCCGGCACGCTGATGCCCGCAGCGCTTATGATCGCGGCGGAATTTATAGATGCGCCCGCGCTGAGTTTTATGCTTTGCAAATTTAAAATTCCAAACGCGCAGGGCTGGCTCTTTGCCGTGCTTTTGGGGCTGCTGGGGCTATTTTATCAAACCTACGTCACCAAGGCCTACGCCGCGACGCGCAAAGCGGGCATAGTAGCTACGATCAGCTACACAGACATCATCTTTTCGACGCTATTTGGGCTGCTGCTAGGCGACGCCCTGCCCGGTTTCATGGCGCTTTCGGGCATGGCACTCATCATCGTCGCGGGCACACTTGTGGCGAACCGAAAGTAGGACGGCGTGAAGCAGAAATTTTACTCCGCGTTTTGGTTGAAACATCTGGGCGTTTATTATATGCTAGTAGCGAGCTTTTATTTCGCGCTAAACGGCGCTTTAGCCAAGGTCATGGCGGAGCATATGAGTAGCGCCGAGATCGTGTTTTTTCGCAACGTCGTAGGCATCGGCATCGTGCTGTTTTCGCTAAGGCGGGTAAAAAATCTGGGCCCGGGCGGCAAGCCGTGGCTACTCGCGTTTCGCGGCTTTATCGGCAGCTGCGGTATCTTAGCGACCTTCTACAATATCGCCCACATCGATCTTGGCACCGCTTTTACCTTCCAAAAAACGGCGCCCATTTTCACCGCGCTATTTTCGGCGTTTTTCTTAGGCGAAAAGCTAAGCTCGCGTGGCTGGTTTGCGATACTGCTGGGCTTTGGCGGAATTTTACTCGTCGTGCGCCCGCACATCGGCATCAGCGTAACCGACGCAGTGGGAATTTTCGGCGGCATGTGCGCAGGGCTTGCATACACGAGCGTGCGCGAGCTCCGCAAACACTACGCCACAAACCTCATCGTGCTGGTTTTCGTCTCGTCCGCTACCTTTCTGAGTGCTACGATGATGATAACGGGCTGGGTGCTTGAGGGTAGCGAGGCTAAAATTTTAGGGCTTTTCAGCGGGGCGGATTTGGCGAGGCTTGCTTACTTCAACCCGCCAAGCCTTTTTGACTGGGTGCTCGTGGCGCTTCTGGGTGTCAGCGGTATCTACTTTCAAATTTACATGACGCGCGCCTACGCCGCTTCACGCAAAGCGGGCATAGTCGCCGCGATCAGCTACAGCGACATCCTATTTAGCATGGCACTCGGCATTATGCTAGGCGATCATCTGCCCGGTCCGATCGTGCTAGCAGGCATTGCGGTGGTGATTTTAAGCGGAATTTTAATCGCCCGCGAGCGCTAAATTTAAATCTAAATTTAAAACCAATTCAAATGCGGCGCAAAGCTAAATTTTATCCGCGTCGCAAGCCTACGCTAAATTTCAGCAGTCTAAAAGCTTAAAAAGACTAACATTCAAATCAAAGTTCTACGGCGTAGAAATATTTTTCGACGGATTTAAAATTTTATGCATTTTATCGGTATCGACATCGGCTCTACCTCGTCAAAGGTCGCCGTTATGGACGAACGCGGCGAATTTTGCGAGCTATTTTTGCTGCCAAGCGGCTTTAGCGCGGTCAAGGTCGCGCGCCAGATCAAGCAAGCCTTAGAGCAAAAAGGCTACGCAGGGGGCTTCGTGACGGCTACGGGCTACGGGCGCGTGAGCGTAGAGTACGCAAATTTGAGCATGAGCGAAATTTTATGCCACGGGCTTGGGGCACACTTTTTATTTGAGCAAGACTGCACCGTCATCGATGTGGGCGGGCAAGACACCAAAGCGATCAAAATAGAAAACGGCAAACCAGCGGATTTTATCATGAATGACAAATGCTCGGCGGGCACGGGCAAATTTTTAGAGATCAGCGCGGGTCGCTTAGGGCTTGAGCTAAGCGAAATTTACAAAACCGCTCGAAAAAATCCCGCGATTAAAATTAGCTCAACGTGCACTGTTTTTGCAGAAAGCGAGATCGTCTCGCTAAGCGCAAATGGGGCTGAAACTAGCGAGATCGCCTACGCTATCGTGGATTCCTCCGCGCACAAGGTCGCCTCACTCATCAAACGGCTGGAAAATCAAATTTACTTTTTAAGCGGCGGGCTTAGCAACGTGCCGCTCTTTAAACAGCTTCTAGGCGAGCATCTGGGGGCTGAAATTTTTACTCACGAAAACGCAATCTACTGCGGCGCGATGGGCGCTTCGCTTATCGGCGCACGCAAAGCAAACGAAATTTCAAAGGAGACGAGATGAAGATGGATTTTGACGCGCTTAAAAAGCGTAACGCAATGGCTCTGCACGATCTAAAAGAGCAAGGCAAACACGTAGTTGGGATGTTTTGCACCTATTCGCCGAAGGAGCTTATTTACGCCGCGGGCGCCGTGCCGGTTGGGCTTTGCGCCTATGACGAAAGCCCGATAGATGCCGCTCATGCCGAGCTTCCGCGCAATCTTTGCCCGCTAATCAAAGCAAGCTACGGCTACGCGGTTACGAAAAAATGCCCCTATATGAACGCTAGCGATCTCGTCATAGGTGAAACGACCTGCGACGGCAAGAAAAAGATGTATGAGCTGCTTGCAAAGCATAAGGACGTCCACGTACTGCAACTGCCGAATATGACTGGCGGCAAGAGTTTGGAGCTTTTTACCGATGAGCTTAGGAAATTTCGCAAAGTTTTGGAGCAAAAATTTAATACGAAAATCACGGATGAAGCGCTGCTAGATGCGGTGCAAATTTATAACGAAGAGCGCGATGTTATGTTGGAGCTTTTAGAGCTTGGCAAACTAAATCCTATGCCGGTAGCGGGCAGCGAAATTCATCAAATTTCATTTGCGAGCGACTTCATATACGACAAGCAGGAGAAGCTTAAAATGATACGCGCCTACATAGCCGCCGCAAAGGAGATGATCCCGCCGAAAACTCGCAAAAAGCGGATCATTATCACAGGCTGTCCAAGCGGAGGCGTGTATGAAAAGGTTATCAAGCAGATCGAAGATCTTGGCGCGGACGTAGTGGCATTTGAAAACTGCTCCGGCACCAAAGGCTATCAAAACCAAGTGCAAACGAAGGGCGATCTGGTAGCAAATATCGCCGAGCGCTACCTCAAAATCCCATGCTCGGTGATGTATCAAAACAACGCTAGAAGCGATATTATCAAGGAATTTATCCGCGAATATCAAGCAGACGGCGTCATCGACGTCGTGCTAAGCGGCTGCCACACCTACGCGATCGAAACGAATAAAATAAAGGAGGCGAGCCGCGAAGCGGGAGCGAACTATATGTCGCTAGAGACTGATTATTCAAAACAAGACGTCGGGCAAATTCGTACGCGCTTAGAAGCCTTTATAGAGCTACTTTAATCGATGCTGTTTGAAATTTCAAAATGAAGAATTTTCTAAATTTAAAAACAAACCAAAGAAAGGAGAGATTGCATGAAATTTAAGGAGATAGACGAATCTCGTCGCGGCTTTTTAAAAGGAGCTTTGGCGGCAGCCGCCATCGCCGGACCGGAAACGATGCTCGCTGGCTATACGCCGTTTAAGCCAGATTCGCTGCAGGTTTGGTCGTGCGGAGGACTGTCCGAAGCATTTAACGAGCTAAACGCCATTTATGAGTCAAGAACGGGACATAATATCCAGTACACGGGCGCCTTTGCGGGCGCGCTCGGAAAGTCGTTGCTAGCCTTGCAAAGCAAGACGGAGGTATTCGGCGCTCGCGTTTTGGAGCTGTCTCAAAAACTGCGTAAGGCTGGGCTTAGCCTCCGCTTTAGACCGCTATGTTTTACCAACTACGTTTTAGTAGTGCCAAAAGGCAATCCCGCGGGCATTCGCGATCTGAAGGATTTGGCAGAGCCAGGCGTAAGGGTGATGCTGCCGCTAAGGGCATCGCCTCCTGGTAGCGGACCGGTAAAGGGAATTTTAAAAAATTCAGGTCTTACCGAGTCTGTTATGAAAAATATGGTCGCCAACGGCTCATGCGTCATCCAGATGATGTGCGATCTCGTAGATGGCAAGGGCGATGCGTCCATAATCGAAAAGCGCCTAACGACGCACGATAGATTTAAAGACAAAATCGAATATATGCCGATCGACGAGAAACTCATCCCGCCGGGGCCGCTTACCTTTACGCTAAATATTATGAAATACGTAAAAGACGAGAAGCTGGCCGACGACTTCTCGGACTTCGTCTGCTCCGTGGAGGGGCAGGAAATTTTCGAGCGACACGGCTTTACCTCCATCCATTCGGCGCGTGGGCTTGAACTCATAGAAAGGTTTGGTGTAAAAGATGTTTAGTATAGTAAATATGGCAAAGATGAAAAAAGTCTCTAGGCTAACTAAAATTCGTCGCTTAGTGCAGCTGATTTTTATCGGCGCGATCGGGCAATGGGCTTATTACGGGATTTTTAGATGCCCTTTTATAGTGCCTTTCGTAAACTGCCAATCCTGTCCGATCGTCACGTGCTGGGGGCGGATCGCGACCGTGTTTTTCGGCTTTTGGCTATTTATCCCCGTGCTGGTTATTTTCCTCGGGCGCGCGTTTTGCGGCTGGCTTTGCCCGGGCGGATTCGTAAATCAAATGCTCGGCAAATTTGCCGCTTTTAAGCTTAAGCTAAAAAATAACAGGAAGCTAAGATATGCGCAGATAGGCATGGTTTTAGCTGTTTTGCTTAGCGCGGGCGTGTATTTTATCTACGGCAACCCCCGCGTTATGATCCCTATCCGCACCAGCGACGAGTATCTCAACGCCGTTATCATGTCCTTTAAATTTTCCGACTGGTACTGGGCGGTTCGCACTGCCGTAGTCGTAGCCCTCATCGCCGCGTCCTTGATCGTCGCAAATTTATGGTGTCGCTTCGCCTGTCCTAGCGGCGGCATAATGGAGCTGCTGCGTAAAATTTCAATATTTCGCGTTTATAAAACGAGTGCCTGCGATAACTGCAACGCTTGTTTGCGCAAATGCGAAATGGGCACGAGACCGGACGAGATGAACTGCACGAACTGCGGAGATTGTATGGACGTTTGCCACGCGGACGCCATAAAATTCGGAAGGAAAAAAGATTGATGAATTTTTTCGCCAAACCCTCCTTCGATAACCACCCCTGCTTTAGCAAAAAAGCATCCGCCGCCTACGGGCGCGTGCACCTTCCAGTAGCGCCGCATTGCAATATCCAATGCAATTTTTGCAACCGCATCTACGACTGCGCAAACGAAAATCGCCCCGGCGTAACGGCAAAGGTGCAGAGCCCGGATGAGGCCGTAAGATACGTGGAAAATCTATTTAAATTTAGACAAGATATCTCAGTCATCGGTATCGCAGGGCCCGGAGATCCTATGTGCGATGCCGACAAAACTTTGTCTACCTTTGAAAAATGCAAAGCCCGCTTCCCTCACGCCCTGCTTTGTCTATCCACAAACGGCCTAGCTCTGCCCGAGCACGTGGATGATATCGTGCGCATCGGCGTGAGCCACGTGACGGTAACGGTCAATGCCGTAACGCCCGAAGTGGGCGGCAAAATTTATGACTGGGTACGCCACGGAAATAGAATTTACCGCGGCGAAGAGGGCGCTAGAATTCTTCAGGCGCGCCAAGAGGAAGGGATCCGCAAGCTAAAAGAAGCCCGCATGATCGTCAAAATCAATACGGTCGTAATCCCCGGCGTAAATATGGCTCACGTACCCGAAATCGCGAAAAAAGCCAAGGAGTGGCAGGCCGATATCATGAACTGCATGGCGATGATCCCCGTGCATGATACCCCTTTTGCAAATATCAAATCGCCCTCGAATGAAGAAATTCGCGGCATGCGCAAGCTAATCGGCGGCTCTATGGCGCAGATGACTCACTGCAGCAGATGCCGTGCCGACGCATGCGGTAAGCTTTGCGAGAAATAAAGACCTGCTTTTGCGGGTCTTTTATCCAGCGCAGGATACACGCTCTCATAGCGCATAAATTTTATGTAGAGATTTAAATTTAAAATTTGTCTAAATTTAGAGCTAGTAGGCAGCCGATAAGCGGCTTTTTAGCGGCGGCGATTTTAAAATTTAAAAACAATTTTTAAATAATATTATTTTGCTTTTATTTAACTTTTGGTACAATAACTCCAAAATTAGGCATCAAAAAAACCGTATAACGGTAAAATAAAGGAGACATCATGGAAAACGTTTCAAGACGTGATCTGCTCAAAATGAGCCTAGTTGGCGCGAGTGCTTTAGCGCTCGGCTCCGTAAACGCAAATGCTGCGGTTAACGCTAAAGACGTCAAATTTGACGAGGAGTGGGACGTAGTTATCGTTGGTTCCGGTTTTGCAGGACTTGCGGCCGGTATCACCGCAGCCGAAAAGGGCAATAAAGTCCTAATCCTAGAAAAGATGGGACGCGTCGGCGGTAACTCCGTAATTAACGGCGGTATATTTGCCGTTCCAAATAGCGACAAACAAAAAGCCGAAGGTATCAAAGATAGCAACGAGCTATTTATCAAAGACTGCCTAAAAGCCGGTCGCGGCCTAAACCACGTAGATCTAATCGACACCATCGCTACTCGCGCGCAAGACGCATATAAACTAACTCTAAAATGCGGCGCTAAATACATAGATAAAGTTACTCACGCAGGCGGGCACAGCGTACCTAGATCGCTTCAGACCGCTAACGGCTCGGGTTCGGGTATCGTTCAGCCGATGGTAGAATACTTTAAAAACCTACAAGGCTGCGAGCTAAGACAAAGAGCTAAATTTGACGAATTCGTCCTAGGCGAAGATGGCGGCGTAGACGGCGTGATCATCAGAGAGGATTATAAATTTGATCCAAAGAGCCAAAAAGACGACGCCGAAAACACTACCGGAACTAAAAAAGTTATAAAAGCTAAAAAAGGCGTAGTACTAGCAGCAGGCGGATTCTGCCGCGACGTATTTTTTAGACAGGTACAAGATCCGTCTATCTTGCCTACTACGGATAGCACCAACCACCCGGGCGCAACCGCAGGCGCTATGAAAGAGGCGTTTAGGATCGGCGCAACTCCAGTGCAACTTAGCTGGATACAATTTGGTCCATGGGCATGCCCTGACGAAAAAGGCTTTGGCGTAGGCTCTATGTTTAACGTAAACGGAAGTTTCCGCTACGGAATTTCAGTTGATCCAAGAACCGGCAAACGCTATATGAACGAGCTAGCAGACCGCCGCACGCGCTCTCAAGCTATGTTTAAAGTAATAGACGCAAAAGCCGATATCTATCCTATCAACTTCTGCGATTCTGAGGGCGTAAAAAACATGGTCATACCTGAGCACTACACCAAACCGCTGGAATCTGGCGTACTAAAGAAATTTGAAACCCTAGACGAACTAGCGGCTTTTTATAAAATCCCTGCCGCAGAGCTAAAAAAGACCGTCGAGAGATATAATAGCTTCGTCAAATCAGGCAAAGACGAAGACTTCGGTAAGCCTATGGATAAAACCACTACAAACGGCGTAGATATCTCTAAACCGCCTTTCTACGCTATGCGCGGTACGCCAAAACTTCACCACACTATGGGCGGTATCGATATCAATACCAAAGCTCAGGTTATCTCGCTACAAACCGAGATGCCTATCCCAAGACTATTTGCCGCAGGCGAGATCACCGGCGGCGTACACGGAGCTAGCCGCTTAGGTAGCGTGGCGATCGCAGATTGTCTAACGTTTGGTATGATAGCCGGTGAGAATATAGGCTAATTTGCGGCGTCTTTCGGACGCTTTTTGCGGAGCTTGCTAAAATTTTGCTTGGCAGACTATTTTGTCTAGCCTGCGCAAAATTTTAGCCGCGCAACCCCAAAAATCGCCTCGAAATACTTGCAAATCTTATTTCGTATCGCAGGTCAAATTCGGCTTGCGGTACTTTTAAATTTGAAGCCGAATTTGTAGTTAAATTTGCAAACTAGGCATCCGAAAGGAAATTCGCATGAAACATAAAGCGTTTCTCGCCTTGTGCGCATCTATGCTGCTATGCTCTTTTGCATTTAGCGCAGGCGCACCAAGCGCAAAGATAACGTCTTTAGTAGATCTTAACGTCACCGATGAACTGCGAGCCAAACACCCTTTAAAACCTCACCACGAAAAGCTAAGCTTCACCTGTCTTGATTGTCACGAAGGACAAGGAAACGACGCTAGTAAATTTAAATCTATCGGCGATAAAGGCTGTATATCCTGTCACGGCGACAAGAAAAAGATAGCTAAAAGACTAGAATACATGGATCTGCTAAAAGCAAATCCCCACAACTCGGTTCACGACGGCCCTACGCTATACTGCGACGAGTGCCACAACGAGCATAAAAAATCAACCAATATGTGCACGGAGTGCCACGAACACGAAGTTCCACAATGGATGGGGGTAACGCCATGAAAATTTCAAAGAAAGTACTAGCGCTTATTATATTAGTAAGCGGCATTATAGGGTTTTTAGTCGTACTGCCCGTACATTACGCCCTAGAAGAAACTAGCGGAGAGAAGTTTTGCGTAGTGTGCCACGAGATGGATCCTATGGTTATAGCTTATAGTAACGACGTTCACAGCGGCAAAGGCAAAAGCGGAGTAAGGGCTAAATGCGTAGACTGCCACATACCTCACGACAACCTAGCCAAATACGTCCTAGTTAAAGCTAAAAACGGATTGATGGAGGGATATATTCATTTCTTCAAAGACCCGGAGGCTATAGACTGGCATAAAAATAGAGAGAAAAGAGAGCACTTCGTATTTGATAACGGTTGCGTTAGTTGCCATACGAATTTGGTGGATAATAAGCTAACCTCAGCCCAGGCTCAAAAGATGCACGCTCACTATCAAAGCTTGCTAAATACCGATAAGCAACTAACCTGCGCTAGCTGTCACGCCGAGGTAGGCCACAGCGGGCTAAACAATATGCTAAACTACTGGAAGCCTGAATACAAAATCTACGAAAAGAAAGCCGCAATCAAAAAAGAAGAGATAAAGAAGGCATATTTCGGGGAGGATTATGTGGGGCCGAAAGAGGTGAAGACTGAAGATAAAGAAGGCAATGCCACCAAAAAGTAGGCTAAAATGAAGAAAATTTTGCTCGTTAGCGACGACGTGGAGATGCAACTAAGTCTCAACGCCGCGCTTTAGCAAGGATCCGGTAAATTTTAAATCAGTAAAATTTCGCGCGATAACGGGAGTTTATCTCCCGTTACGATCTTCGTAGACGGACTATCTCTACGCTTTATTAGAATTACTCGGGAATAAATTTAAACCAAAAGCTCGCATCTACTCAGCTCAAAACATAAAATTTAAAATAAGCCGTTTTCGATATAATTTTCAAAAATTTCGGAGCGGAAAATGGGTAGAAAAGAGCTTCTGGGCGGCGCAAAACGTATCGTCGTAAAAATCGGTACTTCGACGCTTACCAATGCGGACGGTTCGCTAAATGAGCGGCTCATCAAAAGTCTAGTCGCGCAAATTTGCAAGCTAAAAGATGCGGGCTTTTGCGTGGCTTTGGTAAGCTCGGGCGCCGTGGGCGCGGGCATGGGGCTGCTAGGCATCGCGCAAAGACCTAAAATTTTAAGCCGCAAGCAGGCTCTGGCGGCGGTCGGGCAGGTCGCGCTGATGCATCTTTACGAGCGGCTGTTTTGGGCGCATGACCGCATTATCGCGCAGCTGCTGTTAAGCCGAGGCGATTTTAGCGACAGGGCGCGCTATCTTAGCGTGCGAAACGTCTGCGCGGAGCTGCTCTCGCGCGGCATCGTACCGATCATAAATGAAAACGACCCCGTCGTAGCAGATGAACTCAAAGTGGGCGATAACGACACGCTAAGCGCGCTAGTAGCGGGGCTAATCGATGCTGATCTGCTCGTGATTTTAAGCGATATCGACGGGCTGTACGACAAAAATCCGAGCGAGCACGCGGACGCAAAACTTTTAAGCTTTATTGAAGAAATCGACGAGCGCGTCGTCAAAATGGCAGGCGGCGAGGGCAGTAAATTCGGCACGGGCGGCATGGCGACCAAGATCGCGGCGGCGCAAATGGCAAATCAGATCGGCACTAGCCTGATCATCGCAAACGGGCGTACGGACGGAATTTTGCTTAAAATAGCGGCGGGCGACGAGGTCGGCACCCTCTTTAGCGCGGGCGCGGCGCGGCTTAGTTCGCGTAAATACTGGCTCGCATACGGCGCGATTAGCAAAGGCGCGGTGATTATCGACGCAGGGGCGGCAGAGGCGATAAAATCGGGCAAAAGCCTGCTTGCGGTCGGGATTGCCGAGGTGCGCGGTGAGTTTGAGCGCGGCGAGATCGTAAACGTCTGCGCGACTGACGGCAAGCTGCTGGCACACGGTATTAGCAACTATTCAAGCTGCGAGCTTGCGCGCATAGCGGGCGTAAAAAGCGATGAGATAGAGCAGGCTTTAGGCTACAAAAGCGACGATGACGCGATCCACGCGGATAATATCGCGCTGCAATGAAATTTTAGCCGTGTTCTGTGCGTTTAAAATTTCAAACGGAAGGCGAAGATGAAAAAGATTATATTTTTTGCGCTACTTTTGACGGGCGCGGCGTGGGCGTGCAAAGAGGCAAATCCCTCTATAATTTTTATAGCGGCTAACGACGAGGATCAAGGCGGCACGCTAAACCGCGCCGAGTGGGAGAAAGCGGTAGCCCCAAAGAATATTAAGTTTAAATTTTCGGCGCAAGGCGCGGCGTGGGCGGCGAAATTTAACGAACTGGACGCCGATAAAAACGGCGAGCTAGACGTTCTTGAACTGTGCGGATATTAGCCGGCGGATTATGTAAAAGCGCCCTGCGCGAATTGGAACGAGAAGGTTGGGCATAATGCCGGGCGAGTAAGCGAAATTTTGACGCAAGAAAATCCGAAATAAAATGGCCTAAAGCGCGCTAAATTTAAGCCGTCGCGCGCGGATAAAAATAAGACGCGCAGGAATTTTGGACGCGATACAAGCGACGCTCGCGGCATTTTTATACGCAGCATGCGATTTGATTTATAGAGTAAGGAGCAAAAATGAACGAAATTTTAGAGATCTGTAAGCGCGCAAAAGACGCTTGCGGCGAGCTTTTGAGGCTTGGTAGCAAGGCTAAATTTGAAATTTTAAACGCCGTGGCGGATGAGCTGCTCGCGCAAAAGGACGCGATAAAAGCGGCAAACGCCAAAGACCTTGCAAACGGCGAGAAATCGGGCTTGAGTGCGGCGTTGCTGGACCGCCTAAGGCTAACCGACGCCCGCATCGAGGCTATGGCGCAGGGCGTGCGCGAGGTGGCGGGCTTCGCCGAAGTCGTGGGCGAGAATCTAGGCGGCTGGAGCCATCCAAACGGCATGCAAATCAGCCGCGTGCGCGTGCCGCTGGGGGTGCTTGGTATCATCTATGAGAGCCGTCCAAACGTCAGCATCGACGCGGCGGCTCTGGCGCTAAAAAGCGGCAATGCAGCGATCCTGCGAGGCAGTGCTAGTGCGCTAAATTCAAACATCTTTTTAGTAAATTTATTTAACGAGGCGGGGGCGAAATTCGGCTTACCGACGGGTGCAGTGCAGCTCGTGGAGAGCGCCGAACGCGAAGTCGTAGCGCACATGGCGAAAATGAGCGAGTATATCGACGTTTTGATACCGCGCGGCGGCAAGAGCTTAAAAGATTTTATCGCGCAAAACGCGACCGTACCGATCATCATGACGGGTGAGGGAGTTTGCCACATCTTTGTCGATGAGAGCGCAAATTTGAGCGAGGCGGCAAAGATAATCAAAAACGCCAAAACCCAGCGTCCAAGCGTTTGTAACGCCGTTGAGTGCGTGCTTTTGCATGAGCGCGTGGCGGGCGAAATTTTGCCTGAGCTTGTGCGCGAAATGCCAGAGGTCGAGTTTCGCGTGAGTTCGGAGCTTTTTAATGCGTGCGAGTCGGAGCTGCGAGGTGCTAAAAACGTCAAACTTGCAGGAGAGAGCGACTTTGGTGCCGAGTTTTTGGATCTCGTGCTAGCCGTACGCGCCGTGCGGGATACGAACGAGGCGATCAGCTTTATAAACGCGCATTCCAGCGGACATTCGGACGCAATTTTGAGTGAAAACTACGCAAACATCGAGCGGTTTTTAAACGAAGTCGGCAGCGCGATCGTCTACGCCAATGCCTCGACGCGCTTTAGCGACGGCAGCGAGTTTGGATTCGGCGGCGAGATCGGCATCAGCACGCAAAAGCTGCACGCCAGAGGGCCGATGGGGGTGAGAGAGCTCACGACCTATAAATACGTCGTCCGCGGAGGCGGGCAAATTCGCTAGCGGCTCGTCTTTTTCAAAAGGATCATCTTGCGAGCGCTTTTGAGAGAAATTTTGCTTCTCTTGCGCTCGCAACTGCAAGCAGAAGTCTAGCTTGCGCAAAATTTTAGCTTCTAACTCAAAAAATCGCCTCAAAATACTTGCAAATTTTATCTTATATCGCAGGCTGAATTCCCTCTGTGATACTTTTACCTAATAAACTTGAAATTTTATAAATCACCTCTGTCAAAATTTTAAAAATATATGAGCTAAAGTTTTGTCATGCAGGCGAAATTTTGTATCACGTCTTACTAAAATTTAAAATTTTTAATAAAAATTATATATTCCGCACGATATAATCGCGCATCTGCTCGCAGCGCGAGCGATAGCTAAATTTCAAGGAGATTCAATGAAAATATTTAAAGCCCTGCTCGCAACAGCGCTGATCACCGCTACCTTAGGCGCTAAGACGCTTAAAGAGGGCACGCTCGTAATAGCCACGGAGGGGACTTACTCGCCGTATTCTTTCTATGACGAGAAAAATAATCTTACCGGCTTTGATGTCGATATCGCTCGCGCACTAGCAAAAGAGCTAGGGCTAAAGGCGGAATTTTTAACCGCGCCGTGGGATGCGATGCTCGCGGCATTTGACGCAGGCAAAGCGGACATAGCGATGAATCAAGTAAGCATCACGCAGGAGCGCAAGAAAAAATATAATTTCAGCGAGCCTTATACCGTAGCTTACGCTGCGCTGGTAGTGCGAGCTGATAACGAGGAGATTAAGAGTTTTGCGGATCTTAAAGGCAAAAAAAGCGTCCACTCCGCTACCAGTAACTGGGCTGACATGGCGCGCAGCTATGGCGCCGAGGTCGTTACGGCAGACGGATTTAGCAAGGGAGTGGAGCTCATCATAGCTCGTCGCGCAGACGCTACGATCAACGACAATATCACATTTTTCGACTATATGAAGCAGCGCCCAAACGCCCCACTAAAAATCGCAGCTCAAGGCAATGAGCCGATCTATTCAGCTGTGCTGCTTAAAAAGGACGACGAGCTGACGGCGCAGATAAATTCCGCGCTAAAATCGCTAAAGCAAAAAGGCGTGCTGAAAGAAATTTCACTTAAATATTTCGGCAAAGACATTACGGAGTAAATTCTACGACCGCTTAGTTGAAGCGTGGAATTTTAAACTTGGTTGGGCGGGATTTCGTATTTTAAATTTCGCTCATAAAATTTTGGAGGAATTATGAAAAATTTAATAAAAACTTTGCTTGCGTGCGCGCTTTTAATATGCGGTGCAAACTCTAAAACGCTACGCGAAGGTACGCTTAAAGTAGCTACCGAAGGCACCTTTTCGCCATTTTCGTATTATAACGACAAAAATGAGCTCGTAGGATACGACGTAGATGTCGCGCGCGCAGTCGCCGAAAAGCTTGGTCTAAAAATAGAATTTCTAACCGCGCCTTGGGATGCGATGCTTGCAGCATTTGATGCAGGCAAGGCAGACGCTGTGTTTAATCAAGTAAGCATCACTGATGAGCGCAAGAAAAAATATGAGTATTCTGTGCCCTACACCGTCGTTTACGGCGCTATCATCGTGCATAAAGATAACAACGACATTAAAAGCTTCGAGGATTTAAAAGGCAAGAAAAATGCAGACTCCGCTACCAGCAACTGGGCGCAAGTCGCTAAGAAATACGGCGCGCAAAACGTAACCGTCGATAGTTTCGCTAAAAGTATGGAGCTACTGATCGCTCGCCGCGTAGATACCGTCGTACGCGATAATACCGTATTTTACGACTTTTTAAAGCAGCGCCCGGACGCTCCGATTAAGATCGCTGCAAAGCTAAAAGACGTCGATTATAGCGCTGCAATCGTGCAAAAGGGCAATAAAGAGCTCGCAGATCAAATCAGCAAAGCCTTAAACGAACTCAAAGCCGAAGGCAAGCTAAAAGAAATTTCGCTTAAATATTTCGGCAAAGATGTGAGTGAATGAACGAAACAAGCAGAATTTTAGAGCTTGTTAGCAGCTCGCTAGAGCCGATGGCGCTAGCCCTGCTGCAAGTTACGATCCCGCTTACGATAATCTCATTTCTGCTCGGGCTCGTGCTTGCGGTGCTGACGGCGGTCTCGCGCATCGCAAATTTTAAAATTTTAAAGCAGCTAAGCGAAATTTATATTTGGATTTTTCGCGGCACTCCGCTTTTGGTACAGCTTTTTATCGTGTATTTCGGGCTTCCAATCATCGGGATCACTCTTGATGTTTGGGCTGCTGCGATCATTACCTTTAGCCTAAATATCGGCGCTTACGCTTCAGAAGCGGTGCGAGCTGCGATCCTATCGGTGCCAAAGGGGCAATGGGAAGCGGCTACCTCGCTAGGCATGAGCTACGCTCAAATTCTGCGTCGCATTATCGCTCCGCAAGCAGCGCGCATATCGCTGCCGCCGCTATCAAATATATTTATCTCTACGCTTAAAGACACTTCGCTCGTAGCCTCGATTACGATGGTCGATATGTTTATGGTCGCTCAACGTATCGCCGCACGGGCATTCGATCCGCTTACGTTATACGTGCTGGCGGCGCTATTTTATCTAGCAGTTTGCACCCTTCTTACGTTCTTACAATCCAAGTTAGAGCGACGATTTTCAAGGTTCGTGTGATGATAAAATTTACGAACTTAACTAAGCGCTTCGGCGATCACGTCGTGCTAAATGGGCTAAGCTTAGAATTTCGCGACGGGCAAACGACGGTGATTTTAGGAAGCTCCGGCTCCGGCAAATCCACGATGCTGCGCTGCATAAATCTGCTCGAAATTCCAAGCGGCGGCGAGCTACAGCTAGGCGAGTTTAAGATAAATTTCGACGCTCCGCATAAAACAAGCGAGTATCATCCGTTCCGCGCTCATACGGGCATGGTTTTTCAAAGCTTCAATCTCTTTCCGCACCTCAATGTCTTGCAAAACGTCATCGAAGCACCCGTACACGTGCTAAAACAGCCACGCGAGCTTGCCGAGGCAAATGCAATGGCGCTGCTAAAAAAAGTCGGTATGGCAGATAAAGCTGGCGCGTATCCGGCTCGCCTCTCCGGCGGTCAGAGCCAGCGTGTAGCGATCGCGCGGGCGCTTGCTATGCAGCCTGAGTTTTTGCTGCTGGATGAGCCTACGAGCGCGCTTGATCCCGAGCTTGAGGCGCAGGTGCTAAAGACTATTGCAGAGCTTGCCGCAGAGGATCGCTCGCTTATCATCGTCACGCACAATATGGGCTTTGCACGCAAGATCGCAGATAGAATTTTATTCTTAGACAGCGGAGTTATCGCATTCGACGGCGACGCAGAGGAATTCTTCGGTAGCAACGACGAGCGCATAGCTAAATTTATCGGAGCGATGAGCTTTTAAATCCATTAAATTTTAAGGAGAAAATATGAAAATAGATACCCTAATCGTAAAGGGCATAGAGGCCAAGTCCAACCCCCACAATGCGGTAATTCCGCCGATATATCTAGCCAGCACCTTCGTGCAAGAAAGCCTGGATGATTTCGGCAAATACGCTTATTCGCGCGGCGCAAATCCTACGCGCAACGCCTTTGAAGAGCTTTTTGCAAAATTTGAAGGCAGTAAATACGCCTTCGCGCTAGCCTCGGGTATGGCGGCTACGAGCGCTGCCTTTGCGCTGCTTAAAAGCGGAGATCGCGTGCTGTTAAATAACAACGTCTACGGCGGCACCTATCGCTACGTAAGCGGGATTTTTAAAAATCAAGGGATCAATTACGACTTGGTGGATGATCTAAATTTGATCACCGAAATTCCAAGCGACGTTAAAATGGTCTTCATCGAAACGCCCTCAAATCCGCTTTTGCGCGTAACCGACATTGAGCGCATCAGCGAGCTCGCGCATAAAAACGGCGCGCTTGTGGTGATGGATAATACCTTTTTAACCCCGTATTATCAGCGCCCGCTAGAGCACGGCGCAGACGTCGTAGTTTATAGCGCGACCAAATACATAGGCGGACATGCCGATCTGATCGCCGGCATCGTTACAACGAACGACGATGAGCTTGCTGCAAGAATTCAGTTTATGAAAAACACTCTGGGCGCGACGCTATCGCCTACCGATGCGTATTCGCTAATACGCGGACTTAAAACGCTAAGCGTGCGCTTCGACCGTCAGAGCGAAAATACGCTAAAGATAATAGAATTTTTACGCAGCAATCCCGCGGTAGAGGCGGTGAATTTCGCAGGCTCACATTCTACGAGCGAAAAAAAGATACAAGATCGCCAAGCTAGCGGCATCGGAGCGGTCATCTCGCTGGTGCTTAAGCCGCAATACGACTATAAAACCTTTGCGCGCAGCCTTGAGCTATTCGATCTGGCGGTTAGTCTGGGCGGCGTAGAAAGCCTGATCTGCCATCCTGCGTCGATGACGCACGAGAGCTATCCGCGCGAGCTGCAAGAGCGCATCGGCATCAGTCAAAATTTGCTGCGCCTAGCCATAGGCATCGAAAACGCGGACGATCTCATAGCGGACCTTGCCGCCGCGTTAGAAAAATCTAAAAAATAGGCGGCGCGAAATTTTCGTAAGCTCGCGGAATTTGCGCTAGCGCGAGCTTGATATTCTTTGTCTAGAATTTTACTTAGTAAGGATTTTTTGGATGCATAAGCCAAAAACCGTGAGCTTGTAATTTTAAAATTTCGATTTTGAGCTTGCGGCAAGTAAAATTCTAGGCTTTTCACCTATCGTGAATGGAAATTGTAATTTATAAAGCTCGCTAAATTTTTATAAAAACATAAAAATTTTATAACTTTGCCTAGTCTTTAAAATTTTAGAGTAAGTAAAATTTCATACAAATTCTCCTTGGAGGCAGAATTCTACTATTAAAATTTACCGAACTTATAAAACCTTGTCGTCCCAAAATTTTAAAATTTCTCTAAAATATGTAGGTATTCTAGAGTAGAGTTCGCCTTATGATTGCGATTTTGCTCCTTATCGGCACGAAACCTTTGGTACTGCCTCTTTACTAAATCATATCTGCCATATCTGCTTAAAATTTCTCGAATCTGCACCTCGCTCATAAGACCTTCATTGTTGTAGCTTAAAAAAATATATTTAAAATTTGCTTTTTTGATCAAATCCTCAAATACCATCATCACCGTTCGCTTCTTACACCAAAGCGATTTTTTATACTCTCTTAGCCCTGTTTTACCGCGCGGCACGAAGTCGTCGTAGAGCGTAATCGTATTTAGCAAATGGTAATTTGCTCCGTATTCGCGATGATTATACGGCGGGTCAAGATATAAAATATCACCAGAAATTTTCTCGATTAGTTTATTTACATCTGCCATATACACTTCATTTTGCCGCAATGACGGCGTAAATTTCGCCAAACTAAAATTTAGAGGTTTTATAGCTGCTTTTTTAAAAATTTTTAAAAAAGCACCGTAAACGGATGCTGTATTCGCCACCATATCGGCACTTTCAAGCAAGCTCGCAATCATAGCGAAATACTCATTTGAGTCAGGCTTAAGCTCTGAAATTCCTTGTCTAATTGCATCGATTCTGCATGCGTTTTCATCACTAAAATATTGTCGTCCATTGCCGCCACCAGGTGCATAAAATTCAAAAATTTTACCTTTTTTAGGTGGTAAATTAGTGTATTTATTCACTAAATTTTCTAAGTTGTTTTCGTCTAAGTCATTTTTTATATAGTGGTTATTTAAAGCGTAGCTATAAGGCTCTATATCGTTTGCGATTAACTTTTTAACACAATTTTTAAAGTATGTACCGACTACGCCCGTACCCGCGAACATATCGCAAAACGTTAAATTAGATAAATCGCCACCCACGACCGAGCTTATACTCTCATCCAAAAAACCGAGCAATGAAAATTTTGAGCCAATATAGTTCATTGCTCGTCTTGATATAGCTTGGTAAAAATAAACTCACTAGTATGCCTGGCTGCTTCATCTGCGATTTTTCTCACGCACTCTTTACGATATGCCACTGGATCATACTGATAACAGCCTACACAACCTAGATCATCCGTATAATCTTCACTTCCCGCATAAAAGTCATAAGGATTACCAAGCAAATTTTTAGCCCTCCAACGTTTATTTGTTTCTCTACACTTTTTACAAATTTGACGCTTTATATCATTTGCAGCTTTACAAAGTGGCTGAAAATCATCTAATCTTTGCGTAGCGGTATCGCTTACTCGCCAATCGTTTTTTCTGCCGTCTTTGTGGTCTATCTCTATTTTTGTATTTTCGCTAGTGCCATTTATACCTAGCATCACGCAATTTCTTGTCTTGTAAAAATTCTTTATATCTTGCCTAATATTTTGATTAAAATTTTGGGCTAAATTTAGCCCATTTAATCTAATAGCATCAATTGAGTTACCTCTTGTTCGACTTTTATCAAATTCAACGATATAATTTTTAGCTAATGTTGAATTCGCCCTACACCAGCTACCACCATTTCCAAGCTGCAATTCTTTATAAATTCCTATGAACTCGCCTACGCTCACCCATCTAGAAACACCATTTTTATTTGGCCTTGCAAGTTCTAAGAAAAGCTCTGTTTTAGTAGTTTTACTCATCAAAACTCCTTTTTAAAAATCAAAATATACTCATGCTTAAAAATATAATAGTCATTTTTTAATGCACGATACCGCCAAATTCCGCCCGCTCCGAGTTTACCGCGATTACCTTCGATATTTTTTACGATTACACCTTTTAATCTAGTTTTAAAATTTCTCTTTATCATATCAAGGCATAAAAACGATAGCAGTACAACCTCGCTATTTTTATAAATATCACCGATAATGACGGCAAAATATCTGTCTTTAGCTAGAAAATTTAAAGAATTTTCGCAACTTTTCCTAAATCCAATCAAAAACTCATCTATGCTTTTGCAGTTTGATAAGTCCGCCGGATTTTGGGTAAATCTGACAATATCATGATACGGCGGATGAAAAATCGCGAATGCCACTTGCTTTTGCCCTAAGAAATCAAGCGAATTTTGTATATAGATTTTAGCTGAGGTACTGGCATTGTCGCATAAATTTAAAGCAAAAAAATCTTGCGAACTACCGCTCATTTTAGCCTTTACATAGTTTAAAATTTGCTCATTTATATCAAGTCCGATGAACTTTCGTCCTAACTTTTCGCATTCAAAAAGACTTGTTCCACTACCGCAAAACGGATCCAGAACCGTTTCGCCTTTTTTAGTATAACGAGAAATCAACTGATACGCTACTTGCGGCACAAAATTTCCATGATAGACATTTTCGTGTTTTCCGCTTTTTTCGCGGCTTTGGATTAGCCACAAATCATCCGTCCAAACATCGCTTTCGTGCCAGTTTGATAAATCAATATCGTTAAATTTCATCTTTTACCTTAAATTTTTCACAATATACCTAAATCGCGCTGAAATTTTTACTAATCATCCAGGGTAAAATTTCTCTGCGCTTTAAATTTAGCGGAGCTACTTCAGCTCGCCCCAGCGCTTTGCGATGTTTAGGCTCGTCTTAAGCGGCACGTTCAGGCTCGCCGCGCTTTGCATTATCTCCTGCGCGCGCTCGCCGAAGCTCTGCGCCAAATCGTCCCGCACCTCGAAGATCAGCTCATCGTGGATCTGCAAAATTAGCCGCACCTCATCGTTTAGCAGCGGCGAAATCTCAACCATCGCCTTTTTGATGATGTCGGCGGCGGAGCCTTGAAATTTCGTATTCACCGCCTCGCGCTCGTAGCTCGCATAGACCATGTTGTTACGCGCGTTTGCGAAATCGAAGTAGCGCCTGCGCCCAAAAAGCGTGCTTACATAGCCGCTTTCTTTCGCGTCCGATTTTATGCTTTGCAAAAACTCCTTGATCGTGGAAAACGCCGCGAAATAGCGCTCGATATAGCCTTTCGCCTCGGCGCGCGCGATACCTAGGCTATCGCTTAGCTTACCCGCGCCCATGCCGTAGATAAGGCCGAAATTTATGCTCTTTGCGATCGTGCGGTGCGTGGGCTGTGCGTCGCCGAAGATGCTGATCGCCGTGCGCGCGTGAATGTCCTCATCCGCCCTAAACGCCGCCAAAAGCGCAGGATCGCGCGAGAAGTGCGCTAGTAGGCGCAGCTCAATCTGCGAGTAATCAAGCGAGATCAGCGAGTAGCCTTCGTCTGCTAGAAAGCAGTCTCGCACGTCCTTCGCAAACGTACCGCGCGCGGGGATATTTTGAAGGTTCGGATTTTTGCTCGCTAGCCGCCCGGTGGCCGTGCCGGTCTGCAAGAAATTCGATCTGACGCGGTTTTGCGCATCGGCCAGGGCAAGCTGCAGCAGCGGCTCGCAGTAGGTGCTTTGCAGCTTAAACAGCTCGCGGTAGTCTAAAATTTTACCCACCGCGGGATGCAGCGCCGTAAGATCCTTCAGCACGCTTTCATCGGTGCTATAGCCCGTCTTCGTGCGCTTCGCCGCAGGAAGCCCAAGCCGCTCGAAAAGCACGGCACCGAGCTGAGCGGGAGAGTTTATATTAAACTGCTCGCCGCAAAGCTCATAAATTTCATCCGTGAGCGCTCGCAGGGACTTTTCGTTACGCACGATAAGGCGCTTTATCATCTCTACGTCGATCTTGATGCCGCATCTTTGCATCTGCCAAAGCACCCGCACGAATGGGAACTCAAGCTCCTGCGCGAGCTTAAAAAGCGCGTGCTCTAACAGCTCCTTTAGCTTAAAATACAGCCTCAGCGTCACCCACGCATCCTCGCTAGCATAGATTGTAGCGGCGTCCAGCTCTACAGAGGCGAAGGTCTCGCCCTTTTTGACGACGTCGCCGAAATGCACGGTCTCATAGCCTAGATAGCGCGGCGAGATAGAGTCCATCCCCACAGCGTTTGCGGGATCGAGCAGCCACGCCAGCACCATCGTATCGGCAAAGCGCGCAGGCGGCTCAATGTTAAAATTATTTTTCACGATCTCAAAATCGTATTTTAAATTTTGCCCCACGACATATCCGCGAAACAGCGAGCCGATCGCAGCCTTTGCCGCGTCCGAAGAAATTTGAGCAGGAGCGCCCAAATAGCTATGCGCGAGCGGAACGTAGTAGGCGCACTCCTCGTTAAACGCAAACGAAAACCCCACGATCTTGGCGCTTTTGCTGTCGATGCTAGTAGTTTCCGTATCGAAGCTCACTAAGGTCTCGGCGTCCACTCCCTCGCACAGCCTTGCAAGCTCCGCGGCATCGGTGATACAAATAGACTCAAAGGGCGTTTTAAAAGCGCTCTCACAGCTTTGTCCGCCGCAAACAGAGCCGCCCGGGATAGAATTTTGCCCGTCTAGCCCCCCTACGGCAGCGCCCAAGATAGAGCCACCGCGAGACAGCTCTGCGCCCGCGCCTTCTCTACCCGCGCTTAAAACGGAGCTTTTTGTGCTTGTGCCTTTGCCCTCGCCCCAAAGATCAAGTCCGTTCTGCTCTTGCAAGCTTAATGCCGAAAGAAGCCTATTTAGCGCGTAATCTTTTAAAATTTCGCGAATTTTAAAAAGCGGATTTTGCTGCGGAAATTTCGCGTCCTCCAAAGGCGGGATTTCCAGCTCGTCGTAAAGCGTGGCCAGGCGCTTGCTTATGTAAGCGCTCTGCCTACCTTCTATCAGATACTCGCGCTGTTTGTTTTGCGGCAGGCGGTCTAAATTTGAATAGATCTCATCGAGCGAGCCCCATTCGTCTAAAAGCTTCTTCGCCCCCTTATCGCCGATGCCGCGCACGCCCGGGATATTATCGGCGCTGTCGCCGCAGATCGCTAAAAAATCCACGATCTGCTCGGGATAGACGCCGTAGCGCTGCAAACACTCATCCCTTCCGTAAAGCATCTTTTTGCCGTGACTGTAAATTTTAACGTTTTCGCCGATGAGCTGATACAGGTCCTTGTCGGAGGTAACGATGTTGATTTTATGCGTGGCGCCGTGCTTTTTAACGACGCTTGCGATGAGATCGTCCGCCTCGTAGCCCTCGCGCCCGAGCGAGTAAAGCCCCATCTTTTCGATCATCTCGATGCAGACGGGCAGCTGCTGCAAAAGCGCAGGCGGCGGGGCTTGGCGGTTAGTTTTGTAGTTCGGATCGATATCCGAGCGAAAGGTCTTGCCCTTGCTATCCAGAGCGAAAATTATATAATCGCTCTTAAATTCCTTCGAAAGATTTGCGATAAAGCTCGCAAACCCGCTCACCATGCCGCTGGGTTTGCCGTCTTTGGTTTTAAGCCCGCTCATAGCGTAGTAGAGCCTGAAAAAAAAGCCGAACGTATCGATGATCGTGATGGTCTGCATAATGGTCCTCGGATTTAAAATTTTAACGCGTAGTGTATTAAAATTCGGCTAAATTTACAAATTCCAAATAGGACTTGACCTACCTCATTTCAAAATTTTAAAATTTGCTATATAATCGCGCGAAATTTTAAAAAAGGATCAAGTATGGATTTTTTCACAGACTGGCAGGAGTTTGACGCAGCGGGCGCTACGGTGAAATTTTATAAAAAATCGCAAGACGGCGTGGAGTACATCGGCTTTGATTCGCGCAAATGCGTCCCGCCCGAGCCGATGGTAAATGCGCTGGTGGCGCTAAATTTCGTAAAAGACGAAACCAAAAAGGTTATCATGGTCAATCATAAATTTCCGATGGGGCTAATCCCGAAGATCGAGTCTAAATTTGACATTGCCCGCGAGGATCTGGACGGCGACGCGGTCAAGCTCACCATCAGTCTAAAGCCCGGCGCGGTCAATGAGGGCTTCGACACCGACGCGAAGTGCCACGGCTAAAGGGCTTTAAAATTTAGATGAATATCACAACCTTTTCGCCGCCGTTTCGCATCGTAGGCGGCTATTTCATCTGCGGCTTTATCTTTTTGCTGCTAAGCGCGGCGAGCTTTTTAAAGGCCGATTTCGGCGCGATCCAGGCGCCGCAGACGGCGAGCTTTTTTCACGTATTTTTGCTGGGATTTGTAATCAGCATAATCATCGGAGCGCTCTATCAGCTCACCTCCGTCATCATCCAAAAGGAATTTTTCACCGTCAAATTTGCGTTTTTAAATCTCCTCGCCTACGGCGTGGGCGTGGCTCTGCTAAGCGCGGGATTGCTGCTTTCAAGCATCCCTTTGATGCACGCAGGCGGCGCCGTTTTGCTGCTTAGTCTATTTTATTTTACGATCTGCTACGCGCTAAGCTTCATCGGCACGCCCAAATGGAGCTTCCCCGCCGTAGCACTTGCGATCTCGGCTGCGTTTTTGGCGGTAGGGATCAGCCTTGGCTTTGCGCTCGTGCTAGCGCTTAGCGGCGTGGAGATTTTCGGAGTGTATTTTTCAGAAATTTTATCCTATCACATATACTTCGTGCTGGGCTTTGTGTTTTTCGTCATCGTAGGCGCTGCGTGCGTGCTGCTGCCGATGTTTAGCCTGGCGCACGATCTAAGCTTCGCACTAGCAAAAGCTTCGCTGGCGCTGTATCTGCTCGCGGGGCTGTTTTTGCTAAAAGACTTTGGAATTTTCATCGCATTTGCCGCGCTTGCGAGCTTTGCAGCTCAGGCGATCTACATCCTAGCCAGGCGAGTGCGAAAAGCGATCGATTATTGGAATTTAAACGTCTACATCTCGCTGGCGGCTTTGGGATTTAGCGCGGCATTTTGGCTCATGGGTCGCGCAGATGCGGCGGCGTTTGGGCTGCTATACGGCTTTTTATTCGCCTTCATCGTCGCGCACCTTTATAAAATCGCGCCTTTTCTCATCTGGTACCACTACGTCTCGCCCTTCGTCGGCAAGCGCAAAATCCCTATGCTGGAGGATATGATAATCAAAAAGATCGCCTACGCAGCCTGCGTGCCGAACGTCTTAGCGCTTGCGTGCGCGGGCTTTGGAGCGCTAACGCCTGCGGTTATCTTGCAAGCGGCAAGTATAATTTTGGTGCTAATCAACATCGTAAATATCTTTAACTACATAAAATTCGGAGAGGAAAAATGAAAGTAACGAAGGAGAAAATTTACGAGGCGCTTCGCGCCGTGGTGGACCCCGAGGTGGGCTTTGACGTCGTGTCGCTAGGGCTCATCTACGATGTAGCGGTAGATGAGGCGAACAACGTCAAAGTCACGATGACGCTATCGACTCAGTCGTGCCCGCTGCATGAGATGATGGTGGAATGGGTGCGCGCAGGTGCCGAGAGCGTGGATGGCATCGGTGAGGTGGAGATTGATCTCGTCTTTGAGCCGATGTGGAATATCGACATGGCGGAGGATCACGTCAAAGAAGCGCTCGGTAGATTTTAAACAGCTTTGCCGCGCCCCGTAGTTTAAGCTTTGAGATTCTAAAATTAGACTTCAAATTTATACTTAGGGGGCTGCTATGAAAAAATTTACCGACGGCGAGAAAGAGATCCTGCTTCAAACGCACGGGCTTAGTTTGATTTCAAAGACTCTACAAAACGGCAAAGAAAGGCTGAGCTCTAAAGAATTCGCAAATTGCGATGCCTTGCAAAAAGCTTTCGTAAAAAAGCAAGTTGATGTCCTAAAAAAGGGCTTCATCTACGAAAACAAAAAAGCAAAATTCGGCGAAGCAATAGCGCATGCCTATATCGGCGGCGGATACAGCGGGGCGCTTGGATTTGCCGAGTTTGAGGATAAATTCTACGTTTATAAATGTAATTTTGACGAGCATGGCTGCGATTATTTAATCGTGCTGGACGGCGAACTAAAAACTCTTGCGCAAATTAAGCTACCAAAAATTTTAGCGTGGAAAATGACCGCTACCAAAAAGCTTTAGTGCTTGATTTGGACCACGAATTCTTTCTTTTTGACGGAGAAAAATTCAGCAGGCTTTTTGAAGCCTGGGGTATCACAGGAGGAGGCTTTAGCTCTGCTCTAAGCGGCAATGGCGAAATTCTAGCCTGTAGCACGAACGGAATTTTAGCTTTCGGAAGCGACAAGAAGCTAAATTTTAAAACGGATTTTTCGGTAAAAACGATAGGCTTCGGCAATAAAATTTGCGCAGCCTGTGGGGGTGAAGGTGGCAAAAATATCGCCAGGCTCTACCGCCTAAAAGACTTCGCCGAGCTTTGCCGTATCGAATGCGACGTGGGCTATATCCACTCCCTAAACGTGGGGCTCATCAAGAATGATGCGATTTTAGTCATAAATAACGGCTTTGATGAGCTGTATTTTTGGGACGTCGCAAGCAAAAAGCGTCTAAGCGTACCAAAAACCTTGCCAAGAAGCGTGATGAGGTTTGCCGCAAACGATCAAATTTTTCTTACGTATTTTTACGGTGGATTTAAAGCATTCAGCTTGGAGGATTTTCGCCTCTTAGGCGAGTTTGAGTGCGAGCACTGCGTCAAAACTGCCGCTATTGAAATCTCGAGCGAGCGCCTTTACGTTCGCACCGACTACGGATTTTTTAGCGTCTATTCTTTAGCCAAGAATGGAATTAAAATTTAAAAAGCGCTATTGATAGGGATTTATCGCCCGCTTCAAGCTCCTAAAATTAAACAAACTCCGCCCGCCTTAAACTTACGCGACAAGCAGGGCGCCATTTAAAAGAATTTTATCGCAAAAATTGCGGGTTTTGCGAGCTTTTTAAGGCTTCCTTTAAGCATTATCAAATTATCCGCGCCGGAGATTTTAAGAGTGGAATTTTCAAAGCTAAATTCTAAATTTTTTAGCGCGTTTTCGCTTAAGAGGCGCGCAAGCTCCAAAATATAGCTCAGCCAGGCGAGCTTGCCGGCATCGGGCAAAATCGCGCTCAAAGGCGCGAACGTAGCTCCCAGCTCGCGCTTTCCGTGCATCGAGATGATCGCGGCTATGAGCGCTTTTTCTTTGTGCGTCGTGCGGTAGTTCAGCCCGCCGAGCACCATATCCGCGCTGGTTTCGTGCTTGGCATAAAAGCCGATCGCCCGCCCGATCTCGCAAAGCGATGCTGCGGTTTGTAGAATTTTAATATATTTTTCGCCCAAGCCGTGTAGAGGCAATAGCGCGCAAAACAGTGCTTTCGCAAACTTCGGAGCCTCGCTCGGCTCGGAAGCGAAGCGATCTTTAAGGCTTCTTAGGCTCGGATTAAAGCCTCTAGGCAGGTTTGCGCCGCGCAGAATCGAGCTTAAAAACGCCCCCTCGCGCACTCCTACGCCGCTGGTGATGATCTTTTTCGCCCCTAGGCGCCTTACGATCTTATCAAAGATAATGGCGCCCTCTCTTATCGTGTCGTAGCGGTCTTTTTTGATCGGGAATTTCGCCAGATCAAGCGTCTTTGCGCTCATCAGCTTGGCAAAAAACGGCGCGTATTTTTCGTAATCGTAGCTGAAATTATGCACGATCTTTAGCGGATGGTTTTGTAGGCTCATCACGGCGCCCGAGAGCGCTCGCGCGGAGCCGCCCATTACGATTAAATTTTGCGTGCGAAATTCGGCACCTACCTGCGAGATCGCGCTGTTTATGTATTTCTCCAGCCCCTTTGTGTCGCCGCGGTCGAAAAACAGCTCCTTTAGCCGCACCGTGCCTAAATTTAGAGAAATTTTATTTTCTATCCTGCCGTTTTTGATGTAAGCAAGCTCGGTCGAGCCGCCGCCGATATCTAACGTAACGCCCTCGGAAAAGTCGCTAAGCAAATTTTGCGCCGCATAGGCGCCTAGATACGCCTCCATCTGCCCGTCTATCTTGCGGATCGCAATGCCAGTTTGCTTGCGGACGAGATTTATAAACTCGCTCCCATTCGGTGCATCGCGAAGCGCGGATGTACCGATGCAAAGCACGCGTTTGGCTTTGTAATTGCATACCAGGGTTTTAAATTTTTTAAACGCCAGCAGGCATTTTTGCATCGCTTCGGGAGTTAAAATTCCGCCGTTTTCGTAAGCGCCTTCGCCTAGGCGGATCTTGATCTTGTGCTCGGCCAAAATGAAAAATCCGAGCCTACTCGTGCGCTCGAAAATCACGGCTCTGGCGGAATTTGAGCCCAGATCTATGACTGCGACGCGCTTGGGCATTTAAATTTCCATATGGACGTGTTTGTATTTCAGCTCGTCCGCCGTCTCGATATTATCGGGATCGGTGATGATACACTCGACGGGACAAACCACGATACAAGCGGGCTCGGAGTAATCATCTACGCACTCACAGCATCGATCGGCGTCTATGATGTATATCGGCTCATCCTCAAAAATAGCTTCATTAGGGCATTCCTCGCGGCAAGCGTCGCAACTGATGCATTCTTTTGTAATCAACAATGACATATAATTTTACCTTACGAAAAAATTTATGGCGTTTATACCATAAAAAGCTTCATTTTGTTTTAAAATAGCGGAATTTCGGGCTATTTCTTAAATTTTTTAGCGGAAGTTTGAAAATCGCGACAATTAGCGAGCGCCCTTTGTCGTTTTTAAGATCCACTTGCGCACCCATCGCTTGAGCAGCATTTTTGGCTAAAAATAACCCAAGCCCAGCTCCCGGTTTGCCGCCGTAGCGCTTAAAAGGCGCGAAATAATCGATCTCTTCGTTAAGCGGCTCGCCTTTGTTTGCAACTTGCACGATGAAATTTCCGTTCGAAATTTCGCTCTCGATCAGTACTTTTTCGCCGTCCGGAGAAAATTTTATGGCGTTTTGGATAAAATTTTGAATCACGTGCATAAAGAGACTTTTCTGCACCGAAATTTCAAGCTGTTCAGGCTTAAGATCCATCGTCAAGTCCTTGCCTGCCGTACGCGCTAAAATCGTGAAATTTACGCACAGCTCCTTGAGATAGGCGATCATATCGATCTGCTCGGGCGCCTCAAACTGCGCCCCCTCCTGTCGCCCGATCTCTAGGATGGAGCTGATCATCTTATTCATACTATCGATCGAGTCGTTATTGTTTTTAAGCGCCTCGATATATTTCTCACTCTCGCGCGGCTTAATTAGCGTAACTTCGTTTTTGGTTTTCATCACCGCAAGCGGAGTTTTAAGCTCATGCGCGATGCCGATAAAAAGCTCTTTTTGATACAAAATGAAGGTCTCGATGCGCTCAAGCAGGCGGTTTATGCTGTTTGAAAGCGGGCTAAATTCACTTGGAATTTCCGCTGCGTCGATCGGCTTTAGAAATTTCTCATCCACCGAAGCAAGCCTTTGGCTAATCAGCTTAATCGGCATCAGCAGCATGCGCGAGAGAAACATCGCGTAAAACACCACCAAAAATATCATAGTCAAATTTACTAAAATTATGTCGATGAGTATTTGATTTACGATGTTTGCATAGACGCTCACGTCTGCTTTAATGCTTAAAATTTTATCCTTACCATAAGGATAGTGCAGCTGTAAATAGCTCCTGCCATCCTCGAAGCTTTCGATAAATTTAGGTTTATTGATACTTTCGTTTTCGATGATTTTGCTTTCGTATTCACCGGATGCGTCTTGTAAAAAAGATGAAATTTTCTCAGACGGCACGGAGGCGTCTACGATTTTTTGCGCTCTTTGGATTAAATTTTGAACGGGAGTTTCAAAGATGGTAATTCTCATATAATTATAGAGCATTACCGAAAAAATGACAATTAGCATCAACGAAGCGGATGCTAATTGTATTACAAAGCGGACTCTTAGGCTTTTTGTGGAAAGCAAAATCTATATCCGCGTCTGCGAACGGTCTCGATCGTAGAGATATTTAGAGGCTTATCCATTTTCTGCCGAATTTGATTGATCGCTACTTCAATGACATTTGGCGTAACGAGCTCGGGCTCCTCCCAGATAGCGTCTAGCAGCTGCTCTTTGCTTACGATCTGATCGCTGTGGCGCGCCAAGTGAGTTAGCACCTCAAACGGCTTGCCCTTAAGCTCGATCTCTTGACCCAAGTAAGTAATTTTTTCCTCATCAGGATCAATGATAAGATCGTCGATCTTGATGATATTTGAGCCACCGAAGCGAAGTCTAGCCTCAAGGCGTGCTACTAAAACATCAAAGTCGAAAGGTTTTTTGATAAAATCGTCCGCACCCGCGCGAAGCGCTTTGATCTCACTTTCTTTATCGTCTTTTGCAGATAACACGACGACGGAGGTGCGCGCGGATTTTTGCTTAACTAATGCGATGAGATCGATGCCGTTGCCGTCAGCTAGCATCCAATCGGTTAGCACCAAATCATAATTTCTAATGCCGATATAATACTCTGCGTCCTTAAAACTCTCGGAAGTATCCGTCTGATAGCCGAACTCCATCAAGCCCTCCGCTATCGTCTTGTTTAAAGTCACCTCGTCCTCGACTATTAAAATTCTCATTTAATTTCCTTGCCTTAAAATTTTGCGGCGATTTTAACATATTTTAAGCAAAATTTCAAGATTTTTTAAAGAAATTTTAAAATTTTATCTCTATTTCCGCGCCGACGCTCGCATCTTGTAAAATTTCAGGTTTTAAAATTTTCATATAAAAATAATCCATCGATCGAAATTTTGAGTGAAACTCCTGCGCGAAGTATCTTAGCGCGTCCTCCACGAGGCGAAATTTTTTCTCGCGAAGCTCCGCTTTGATATATTCGCAAACCCGCGCGTAGTCAATAAATTCCTCCGCCCCGAGCTTTGCCCACACCCACACGCGCTGCTCACGTTTGCGCTCAAAATCCAGCGTCCCGATTATCGCGCCGAATTCCAGCTTTTCGATTAAAATTTTAATCATACTACGCGCTTTTCCTCGCCCTTAAGCAGCCTGGCGATATTCGGCGCGTGCTTGTAAAATACGATGAAAACTATCAGAAAGATCGGCGCATGAGTGTTGATCGCCGGCATCTGCGGATGGATCACGTAGCTTGCGATAACTAGTGCAAGCGCCGCTGCGAGCGAGGCTACGGATGAAATTTTAACAGTCTTGCCGACTATAAACCAAACGGCAAGCGCGATGATAAGCTCGATAGGAATGAAGCAAGCAAGCACGCCGGCTCCCGTCGCAATGCCCTTGCCGCCGTTAAATTTCAGATACGGGCTAAAGCAGTGCCCAAGCACCGCAAAGACCGCCATGCTCCACAGCACGTTTTCATCAAAGCCTAAAGCTCGCGCGATCAGTATCGGCAGGACGCCCTTTAGCGCGTCGCAGGCGACCGTGAGGATCGCGAGTTTTTTTGCTTTTTGCGGATCGCGAGTTTTTAAGACGCGAAGGACGTTGGTGGCGCCTATGGAGCCGCTGCCCTCGCTTTTGATATCCACGCCGCCTAGGTATCTGCCGATCAAAAGCCCAAAGGGGATCGCAGCGATCAGATACGCAGCAAAGTAGCACCAAAAATTCGGCGCCGTAAATGTCCTATATAAAATTCCAAGAATTCCGCTTCCTAGAATTCCATGCTCATCTCCTAGAAAATATTTTGAGCTAGGATCGCAGAGTGCGGCGTATACGATATTTAAAATTTCACTAAGTTTATCCATAAAATTCTCCCTTTAACTCTTCCAAAGTAGCGAAATTTTCTCGTCGTAGATGTCGGTTTTCTTCGGCGAAATTTCTTTCGTTTCGAGTTTAATATTTTTTAGATCCAGGCTCTGTTTTAGCGCGTCCACTTCAGCCTCAAATTTCTGCGTAAGCACTTCCAGCTCCTCTTGTAGCGCGCTTAGGCTATTTTCGGCATTTTTAGCTTCGCTTCGTTCGTTTAAAATTTTATGCGCGCTCTTGGCGCCACTGATCGCTTTAGAGATATTGCTAGCGCTGCGCGAGCGGCCTAAAAACGCGCCTAAGATCGCGCCGCCTATGTTTAGCGCGGCATCCACGCCGCGACTTAGCACGTCACCCTTTTCCTTCTCATACTTTTCGCTAGCACGCGAAATTTTATCCTCAAGGCGCGCCTTTTCCTTTTCAAATTTAGCCGTGATCTCATCGGTTTTGACCTCTAAAGCTTCGTTCGCCTTATCGCCTAGGCGCACGAAAAATTCCTCCCTGCTCTCGCCCGGTTTTGAGAGCAGATCAAGCGCGCTAAAAAGCTCGAGCTTTTCGTTGCGGTAGATCCACTCCTTAAAGCTTTTAAGCTGAGCGTTTAAATTTTTTGCTCCCGCGATAAAGCTAGGAAGCGCGCCGTAGAGCGAGCCCGCCTGCTCCTGTCCGCTTAAATTTGCAACTTCTCGCGTGCTCGCCTCGCTCCAATCTATTTCGCTTGCGTCCGAAAGCGCGAGTAGATAGGTGCGCTGCTGCGTAAAATCGACTCCTTTATCGCAAAATCGCATCTTTGCGCTTGCATACAGATACGGGCTTAGCTCAAGGCTCGCGCCGTAGCTGTAAAGCTGTGAAATTTCAGTAGAAACTACGGGTTTGGCGGCGCCGGCGGATTTGACGCCTTGCATGGCGCCCGACACGGACGAAATTTCAGCCTTTTTGTCTTTCATTAAATTTGAAATTTGCTCGTTACTTAAAGGGCCTTTTAGATAGCTTAGCGCAAAGCGCGTCTCGATCACTCGCAGCACGTCCTCGTTGATGTTTTTTACCAAAAAGCTTCGCTTTTTGAGATTTGAAATTTTCTCCATCAGAACGCTTTTGTCGATCGGATTTGAGCCGATGCCGCTTAGACCGCTGATGACGCGCTCCTTATCCTGTGCGGTTTGCAAGCGCCCGATAAACCATGTACCGATGTTGCTAAGCCCCTTATAATCGAGATCGACCGGGTTTTGCGTCGATAGAACGCAACCAAGACCGAACGCGCGAGCCTGCTTTAGCAGCGTAAGCATCGGGGTTTTGCTCGGCGGATTACCGTTTGGCGGGAAGAAGCCGTAAATTTCATCCATATAAAGTACTGCGCGCAGCGAGCTGGTGCCGCTGGTGGTGCGCATCCATTTGATCATCTCGCCCAAAAGCAGCGTGACGAAAAACATCCTCTCATCGTCGTTTAGATGCGCGATGGAAAATATATTCGCCCTCGCCCTGCCGTTTTCATCAAAGAGCATCTTGGCGATATTTAGCCGCTCGCCCTCGCACCAAAGCTTAAAGCTCGGGCTTGCGATGAGCGCGTTAATCTTCATCGCAAGCGCCATTCGCTTATCACTCGGAAAGAAGGTATTAACATCGAAAACGCCGATCTTATCGAAAGGTGGGTTGCCGATCTGCGCGATGAGATCCACCACGCTCACCTCCTCGCCCCTGCTGAAATGATAGGTTAAAATTTGGCTGATTAGTAAAAATTCCGGCGAGCTAAGATTATCGCTACTAATCCCCGCAAGGCTTAGCACGCTAGTGGCGATGCCGCCTACGTAGTTGTTCAAATCCTCTTCGTTTAAGCCCTGCGGCGCTTCAAAGTCGCTTAGCAGGCTAACGCCGAGCCCTGCGCTTGATTTGGGTGTATAAATTCTAAAATCGGCGCTGTTTTTCAAAAGCTCCACCCGCGCCAGATCTTGATATGAGCCCTCGATCCCCTCGCGCCAAGTATTTGCAGTCTGTTCGGCGTACTCGCGCACGCTAAGACCTTTGTTTTGCGCCTCGGCCTCGTCGATATAAGGCTCAAAATCCTCAGCCCTCATCTGCGGAAAGGTAAGAGCTAAATTTGCCAGATCGCCCTTTGGATCGATGATGATGGACGGGATATTATCGATCGCGGCTTCCTCTAGCAGCGTGATGCCAAGTCCCGTTTTACCGCTGCCGGTCATTCCGATGATAAGCGCGTGCGTCGTCAGATCCTTGTTTTTATAAAAAAACGGCTCGCCGTTTTCAAGCCCTAGATAAAAAAGCTTTAAATTTTCTTGAAGCGTTTTCATTGCGTTCCTTAAATTTGCAATTTGCTCGGCATTATATCATTTAAATTTTTAAATTTAAATTTGCTAAAATGCGCGAAAAATCAAGGAATGGCAAGTGTTAAAAGAAAAAATTAGAAACGGAAAAAGCGGAATTCTACTCTATGGTATCGTCCCGCCTAAAATCACGTCCTCTCAAGACGAGCTCGAGCACCTAGGTACGGCGTGGTCGCAACGCCTAGGTGAATGTGAATGCGACGGCATCGTCATCTACGATCTACAAGATGAAAGCGCGCGCACGAAAGATGAGCGGACCTTCCCTTTTGTGCATACGATCGATCCTGCGCGCTACTACACGCAGTATCTACACACCGATAAAGAAGCGATCATCTACCGCGCGGTAGGCAAATACGACGAGGCAGAATTTTGCGAAATTCTAAGACATGCCGCAAGCGGGCTGGGTGTTTTCGTGGGGGCGAGCTCTAAAAACGAAGAATGCAAACTGCATCTAAGCCACGCCTATGAGCTCAAGCGACTCGTGGCGCCGCATCTTTGTCTAGGCGGCATCTGCATTCCTGAACGCCATGAAAAGAGCCGCGACGAGCACCTAAAAATCGCGGAGAAGACTGCGGACGGGTGCGAATTTTTTATCACCCAGGCGGTTTATAATGTGCAAAACGCCAAAGATTTTATCGATGATTACGCCGCTTTGGAGTGCAAAAAAGTGCCTATAATCTTTACTTTCACGCCGTGCGGCAGCCTAAAGACACTTGAGTTTATGAAGTGGCTTGGTATCTCGGTGCCAGATTTTTTGCAGCAACGGCTGCAAAGTAGCGTCGATATCTTGCAAAGTTCAACAGCGCTGTGCGCGGAGATGTTTGATTTCATCTACAAATACGCCCTCGCAAAAGGGGTGAGCGTAGGCGCGAACATCGAGAGCGTAAGCACCCGCCGCGTCGAAATCGAAGCCTCGCTCAGCCTACTAAAAGAGATCAGAAAAATTATCCTTAAACACGAGAATTTGGGATTTTACGTTATTTAAAATTTAAATCGGGTACACGAGCAACACTCTAGATAGTCCAAGCTAACGGAGGAATTTTAAATAATTTCGGATCGCTTTCTAAAAAATAAATCTAAATTTTATCCGAATGGAATTTGAACTTAAAATTTATAAAAAATTGCCCCAATAATATACTTTAATAACTGTCGTCCATAATTGTGAGATGATATTTTGTGCGAAATTTTTCAATGCTTACAATGGCATTGAACTAGACCTACCATCAAAACCTATAAACTGCTGTAGCTTTCGCAATAAAGCTAAGTTCATTGACCGCTTCAGTCTGTAGCTATAGCGTGGCTGCGCCCTCCTGCTCGCCGCTATCTATATAGAGATAATATATATTTGTATAACGGGAGATAGCTGGAGATTTTTAACGCCCTATAGATATTAGAGATACGACGCTTCTTCACTCATGGCATAGCGATCCTTTATCGCCTCGTTCGCGGTATTTAATTAAATTTACTAGCATTTATGCTAAATTTCAAATCTAAGGCAATTTGATGCTTGCTGTTGTGAGCGTTTTGGTATTTGAATTTTATTCTACAGCCTATGTGTAGGTCACTCAAAAGATCCACCATACGCCGCCGTAAAAATACTTGTCGAGCTTTGTAGCCAATTAAAAGCCGTTAATGCAGAATCGGCTGAAATTAACACCCATTTAAGCTATCGCATATTTGATTTCTTTTATATTCTACAAGCCCGCCACCAAAAAGCAGCAGACCTAAGACTAACGTCGTTTTACTATCTCACGCAGAAGCCGATATGCAAACTGCACAAGATTATAATATGCTTTTAATCGCAAACACTTCATTTTAAAATTTTGAAACCCGACTCGGAATAAATATAAATTTGAAATTAGTTTTGTAAATAAGCTTGGAATTTTAACTCTTAAATATAGCGAAATTCAAAGATAATAAAATTTAAAAAGCGCTAGTTTGTGCTCTTACCGCCAAATTTCAAAAGCGCGCTGCCCCACGTAAAGCCGCCACCGAACGCATCAAGTAGCATGAGCGAGCCGTTTTTGAGTCTGCCGCTCTCGTAAGCGTCATTTATCGCCATCGGGATCGACGCCGAGCTCGTATTGCCGTACTTGCCGATCGTAAGCACGCACTGTTCGTCGCTAAATTCTAATCTCGCCTTTACTGCCTCGATAATGCGCAAATTAGCCTGATGCGGGATGAAAAGATCAACCTGCTCGGGCGAAATTTTATTTTTCTCCAAAATCTCCACGACGTCGTTACTAAGCGTCGGTACCGCAATTTTAAAGACCTCGCGCCCCGCCATCTGCATGAAGCCTAGTTTTTCGTCGATGATTTTTTGGCTGAGCGGATTGACGCTGCCTGGGGCTGCGGTGATGAGAAGATCGCCCTTGCTGCCGTCGCTAGCAGTATGAATGTCGATGATTTCGTTATCGTCACACGCCGCGATAACCGCAGCGCCTGCGCCGTCGCCGAAAAGTATGCACGTAGCGCGGTCGCTCCAATCGACTATCGAACTTAACTTTTCCGTGCCGATTATCAACACGTGTTTTTTGGCGCCGCTTTCGATGAGGGATTTTGCAAGCTCTAAAAGATAGATGAAGCCGGTACAGGCGGCATTTATATCAAACGCCGTGATGCCGAAGTTCAAACCCAGTTTATTTGCGATGACGCACGCGGTCGAGGGCATACAGAAATAATCGGGTGAGATCGTGGCGCATATTATTGCATCAATCGCGTTTTTTTGCAAGCCGCTACGCTCGATCGCAAGCGCTGCAGCCTTCATGCCCAGATCGCTAGTAGTCTCGCCCTTCGCGATGCGGCGCTCATGAATGCCTGTGCGCTTGACGATCCATTCATCAGTCGTTTCAACCATTTTTTCAAGATCGAAATTAGTTAAAATTTGACTCGGCGCGTATGCTGCGATCGAGATCATCGAGGCTTTTTTCATTTTTGCTCGTTTGTAGAAATTTCGCTTTCTATCGCGGAGTTGATTTTAGAATCTGCAAATTTAAGCGCTTGAAAGATCGCGTTTTTAACGGCTTTCGGGGTGCTTTTGCCGTGGCTTATGATGACGCATTCTTTGACGCCTAAAAGTGGCGCGCCGCCGTATTCGTCATAATCCGTACTTTTTTTGATAATTTTAAAGACACGCTTCATCAAGATGGAGCCTGCGATGGCGATAGGGGATTTTTTAGTTTCGTTTTTAATAAGTTTGCCGATAGCGCTTGCGACACCTTCGCTGGATTTTAGCATAATGTTGCCGATAAATCCGTCGCACACGACCACGTCTACCGAGCCGTCAAAAATTTGATTGCCTTCTACATTACCGATAAAATTTTGCATCTTCTTAAGCATATGAAAGGTTTCTTTTGTTACCTCGTTGCCTTTACTATCCTCCTCACCGTTGGATAATAAGCCGATGCGTGGCGCATTTAAACCCATAATCTCCTTGGCATATGCTTCGCCCATAATCGCGAATTGAAACAAATTCTCTGGCTTACAATCCACATAAGCGCCCACATCAAGCACCAACGTGCGTCCACCTATGGAATTTGGCATCAGCGTAGCAATCGCCGGGCGCAAGATACCTTTGAGCCTTCCTATGCGAAGCGTCGCAAGGCTCATCGTAGCGCCGCTATGTCCTGCTGATACCACGGCTTTGCAAGTGCCGTCTTTTACTAGATCGACCGCTTTAAAGATGCTGCTTTCTTTGCGTTTGAGAGCGTCGGTTGCGCCCTCTTTCATCTCGAAAACTTCGCTTGCAGCTACGTAAGTGATATATTTCTCAAGACCTTGATCTTGTGGAATAAAAGGCTTGATTTGCGCTTCGTCGCCTACCAAAAACGCATTAAATTTACGCTCTCGCAGCGCATCTACAACTCCGTTTATTATCGGCTCGCAGCCGAAATCACCGCCCATCGCGTCTATAGCAACGGAAATCATCGGATTAATATTCGCCCGTAGTTTTGTTTATTCTATGCGGAATTTTCCAGCTTCCGTCTTTATCTTTGACGGGAATCGGAAGGGTCACTTTGTAGTGAGTGCGTCTTTTTGCCGCACGAGTTTTACTAACTCTTCGCTTTGGAACTGCCATTTTTTCTCCTTTATAAATTTAGTTCTTGCATTCTTCGCAATAAAAATAGTCGCTTTTGAAAGCTTCCGTTTCGCTTCTTAAAATTTCATCCAGATCAACTTCGGCGCCGAAAAACTCCATAACGTCCAAGCTTTCGTGCCTTTCGTCGTTAAAAACGCCCTCGCTTAAAAGCAAATTTACGCTCTCGTTTACGTCAAGATCAAATTCTTTGCCGCAGCGGTCGCAAATGTATGGAATTTTGCCCTTAATTTCGCCCTTACACTCGATAAACTTAGAGTCTTTTCGTTTTAAATTTCCGCTAAGCTTAAGCCCGTCCCTCGAAATTTCAAACGGCACGGGCGATGCGGAAATTTTAGCAAAAGAGATCTTCACGCGGCACTCTTAACAAATTTCTCTTTTTGCAAAGAAAAATGCGATCTCGGTTTTTGCGTTTTCTAGGCTGTCACTACCGTGAACGGCGTTAGCGTCGATGCTGTCCGCAAAGTCTGCTCTGATCGTGCCTTTATCCGCTTTTTTCGGATCGGTAGCGCCCATTAGCGCGCGATTTTTAGCTACAGCATCATCGCCTTCTAGCACCATTACGACCACCGGACCGCTAGTCATAAACTCAATCAGATCCTTATAAAAAGGGCGATCCTTGTGAATTTCATAAAATTTACCCGCATCTTCGGCGCTTAGGCATAATTTTTTAGCCGCTGCGATTCTTAGTCCGTGGCTTTCGAAACGATCAATAATTTTGCCGATAACGCCCTTTTTAACGGCATCAGGCTTAATAATAGAAAGCGTTTGCTGCATATAATCTCCTTAAAGTGAAAGGCGGATTGTATCGAAAAATAGGTTAAAATTTATTTAAGGATTGAATGAATTAAAATTCCGCGCATTTGATCGCGGAATTTTACCTGCTAAGCAAATACCGGGGTATCTCCGCTGCGTAGATCCGCACCTATACTATCCCTGCTAGGTTGGCCCGCTACGATGTCGCTCCAGACGATACAGCCGTCGGTCGGACAGGCGCTAGCGCAAGCCGGCTCGTCGTTGTAGCCTACACACTCGACGCATTTATCGGCATATACGTAGTAGCTATCCTCGCCGCTTGGGTTATCGCTATCGTCCACGATCGCATTTACCGGGCACTCGTCAATGCATGAGCCGCAGCTAATGCAAATATCGGTAATTTTTACAGCCATTTTTTCTCCTTTATCAAAAAATGAAGTGTGATGATAACATACTAAATTTAAAAAATGATAAAATTTAATATTATCAAGCAAATAAATTTTATTATATAAAAATTTTCATCAAATTTCAGCAAATCTAAAGTTTTAAAATGTATAATCGCCATCATAAATTTTATTAACAAGGAGAAACAAATGATAGTAACCAACAAAGCCGTTGATTTTACGGCAACTGCGGTTTTAGGCAACAACGAAATAGTCGAGGATTTCAACCTCTATAAAAATATCGGCGAAAAAGGCGCGGTCGTATTCTTTTATCCAAAAGATTTTACCTTCGTCTGCCCGAGCGAGATCATCGCATTCGATCACAGATATCAAGATTTCAAATCCAAGGGCATAGAAGTTATCGGCGTTAGCTGCGATAGCGAGTTCACCCATCTTGCGTGGAAAAATACTCCCGTAAACGCAGGCGGTATCGGCAAAGTGCAGTTCCCGCTCGTCTCAGACATCACGAAGGACATCGCGCGCAGCTTCGACGTGCTGTTCGGCAACGCCGTAGCGCTTCGCGGCAGCTTTCTACTTGACAAAGACGGTACCGTCCGCCACGCCGTGATCAACGACCTACCGCTCGGCCGCAATATCGATGAGATGCTTCGCATGGTCGATACTATGCTATTTACAAACGAGTACGGCGAGGTTTGCCCTGCAGGCTGGCACAAGGGCGATGCAGGGATGAAAGCGGATCCTAAGGGCGTCGCAGAGTATCTAGACAAAAACGCGAGCAAACTATAATTTGTGAAATTCTTCGCGCTGGCGTACAAATTCTAACCGCGTAAAGTTTAAGCTTAGCCTTACGCGGGCTATTAAAGCTCTCAAAGCTTTCTAAATTCCGCTGCCAAAATTTTAAGTCGCGGCGGAATTCCAAAAATTCCAAAAATTCCAAAAATTCCAAAAATTCCAAAAATTCCAAAAATTCCGTTTCTTGAAAATCTGCAAGTAAAATTTCAAAACCGCAAGTAAAATCCCAAATCCTTGGTAAAATTTTACCCATAACAAAGCTCGCAAAATCATACTTTAAACTAGCTTTTGTTACAATCGCGCGTTTTTAAATTCAAGGACAATTATGAAAAAGCTTATATTTTTTATCTCCGCCCTGCTTTGCTCTTTGAGCCTTTACTCCGCAGACGCTAACCCGGACGCGCCGCTTAAGCTCGATCCTAGCGTCGTGCACGGCGAGCTGGCAAACGGCGTGAAATTTTATATCCTCAAAAATGATGTGCCGAAAAATAGCGCTCTTTTTTACCTCAACGTAGCCGCGGGTAGTGTCGATGAAAATGACGACGAGCAGGGCTTGGCGCATTTCGTCGAGCATATGGCATTCAACGGCAGTGAGCACTTCGATAAAAACGAGCTAGTCCATACCTTGCAGCGTCTGGGAGTAAAATTCGGCGCCGATCTCAATGCGCAAACAGGCTTTGAAAACACCACCTACAACATCCAAGCCCAAGTAAGCGACAAGACGCTAAAAGACGTATTTTTAGTGCTGCGCGACTACGCAGGCGGCGTGAAATTCGACGAGAACGAAACGCAAAAGGAAAAAGGCGTCATCTTAGAAGAAGCAAAAAAAGGCTTTGAGAGGCGCTTTTACGAAAAGCGCGCCACATATTTATACCCTAATTCCATATTTTCAAGACGCTTTCCGATCGGACAAAATGAAATCATCAAAGGCGCCACCGGCGAGCAACTAAAAAAATTCTATGCGCGCAACTACCTTCCTAGCGCCATTAGCATCATAGTCGTAGGCGACGTAAACATTGAGCAGATTAAAAACCTAATCAAGCAAAATTTTAGCTCTCTTTCTGCGCACGGCGAAAAAATCCCGCGCGATCTTAGCCTACGCCCATTTGAAGGCGGGCTAGCAAGCACCGTAGAGCCCGAGCTCGGCGTCAATGTCGCTAGCGTGCTTTACGCAGGCAAATATGAGCCGCTAAGAAGCTACGGTGCGCTTAAAAATGAGTGGCTGCAAGCCTACGTATCGAGGCTGATGGAGCTTGGATACGATGCGATGAATGTGAATGCCAAAATTCCGCTTAAAGCCTATTTCGGCTCGGACGATCTGTTTAAAAACCGCAGACTATACAGCATAAGCGCAAATATTTTTAATTTCGACGCCAACGCCACGCTAAGTAGTCTTTTTAGCGCGATCAAAGGGGTACGCGAACACGGATTTAACAATGACGATTTTGATAGCGTTAAGGCGGAATTTAAACATCAAGTGCAAGCCGATCTACTTAAGAACGATACACAAAGTGCGCAAATAGAGGCACTACTTGATTTCGTACAAAACGGCAATGTAAAGCTTAGCAAGCAAGACGAGCACGATCTAAGCCTCAAGGCCTTAGAAGAAATAACGCTAGCAGATGTTAATAAATTTTTCTCAAAGATAACGGATGGAGCGAGATTTACGGAGATTATCTCAGCAAAGGATTTGGGCATTAGCCAAAAAGATGCGGAGCTGCTCTACGAAAAAGCGGTGCCGTTTAATTTCGCTGCTTCGAAGCTTGCTTCCAAGCAGCTTGCGGGAGCAGATCTAAAAGAGACAGAATTTAAAGCACAAAAAGGCGCTAGCGGCACTGAAATTTTGGTGTTTAAAAACGGCGCGAAGGTAATTTTAAAGCCTCTTAAAAGCGAGAAAAATAAAATTGCCCTCGCAGCCGTTAAAAAAGGTGGCTACGCGCATTTCGGCAAAGCTCGTGGCGAAATTCTAACCGCGCTGCTAAACTCGGGCACCATAGGTGAGCTAAACGAATACGAAGCGGGACGCTTGACCTCAAAATTTGATTATAAGCTAAGATTTAGGATGGATGACGCGGACTGCGGTTTTAGAGGCGCAGGAGCGGATCTGGAGGCGATGGCACGCGAGCTTTACGCAAGATTTAGCGAGCCGCTAATTCATGCAAGCTCACTTACAAAATACAAAACCGACGCGCTTTCGGCGATCGCGCTGCGCGACGAGACGGTGGAATTTAAATTCGGCGAGCAAATTTTAAAATCTCTATATTCGGGAGATACGGCTCGCAAGCAGCCGCTTAGCGCAGATGACGTAAAGAGCGCAAATCTTGCCGATTTACAGCGCGATGCGGATGAAATTTTTTCAGGTGCTGGAAATTTTATCTTTGTGCTTAGTGGCGATTTTGAGCCTGCACGCGCAAAACAAATCCTAGCCAAATATATCGGCAATCTAAAGTCCGGCACAAGCAGCGCTACACCTAAAACTTTGATGCTAAATACTTCTAGCGGCGAGATTGTGCAAGATTACGGCGATAGTGATAAAAGCGAAGTTCGGATGATTTTTTCAAACTATGAGCTGCAAAATTTTGACTTTTCAGACACTTATAAATTTCAAGCGTTAAAAAGCGTGCTAAGCAATCGCATCGTCGAGCAGATCCGCGAGGCGCGCGGACAAATTTACTCGGCGATGGTGCATAGCGCCTATGTGCGTGAGCCACAAATCGCAGCGAGCTTGAACGTATCGTTTTCTACCGAGCCGAAAGATGCCCGTGCCGTTGCAGCAAGCGTGAGTGAAATTTTAAAACAGATCGAAAGCTCCGGTGCGAAAGATAGCGAGCTGGCAAATTTCAAAAAAGCACAAATTTTATCGACCAAAAGAGCTGCGCAGACGAATGATTTTTGGCTTGCTAATATCACTGCACACGAGCTTTACGGCTATCCGCTCTATGACGAAAAAAGCTATGCGGCAAGCATAAACGCAGTAAAAAGCGCGGATGTGCAAGAAGCGGCGCAGATGCTTCGCGAGCATCTATTTACGGCAATCTTAAATCCAAAGGAGCATTGATGTTTGCTTCGTTTTTTAAAAGCAAAAAATGGGCATTTTGGGCATATTCCGGAATATTTTTTCTAATTGCAATCAATTGGTATCAAACTACTTTAAATGTGCGAATAAACGAATGGTATCGCGCGTTTTATGATATGTGCCAAAACATAGATCGTCATACACTAAATGATTTCTATACACAGATGAAAGTTTTTTTATGGATAGCGATGCCCTACGTAGTCTCTGCGATTTCAGAACGATATGCAGCTCGTATTTGGACATTTAAATGGCGGGAAGCGATGACCTTTTCTTATTTTTCATACTGGAAAAAGGTAGGTAAAGATATCGAGGGAAGCTCGCAACGTATCCAAGAAGATATCTTTCGCTTCTCAAGAACTATCGAGGAAATGGGTACGAGAGTGCTTTCGGCAGCTATGACACTGTTTGCATTCATACCTGTGCTATGGGGGCTTAGTAGCAACGTTCCTTTTGAATTTCTAAAAAAAATTCCGGGCTCACTTGTTTGGATTGCACTTGCAATCAGCATCGGTGGGCTAATAATTTCTTGGCTGGTTGGCTGGTATCTACCGAGACTGGAATACAACAATCAAAAGGTCGAGGCGGCCTTTAGAAAAGAACTTGTTTTTGCGGAGGAGGATAAGATAAATTACGCAAGCGAGGAAAAAATTCTTTTATTATTTGATAAGATCAAATATAACTATTTTAAACTGTATCTGCATTACTGCTATTTTGATATGTGGTTCAACTCATTTTCGCAGTTTCTAATGATCGTACCTTACTTGATAATGGGTCCTGGGTTATTTACTAAGGTAATTACGCTTGGAGTTATGGTGCAGGTAAGTAACGCTTTTAATCAAGTGCGCGGAAGTTTTAGTATTTTTATGAATAACTGGACGACGATCACGGAGCTCCGCTCAATCCATATGCGACTTAAAGAGTTTGAAAAAAATATCGACTACAAGGGCTAGATAAAATTTCGCCCGCACCTTGCGGCCCTAGATTTCGCTTTTTAAATTTAAAGCGAAATTCCGGGCCGCAAGCTTTTAAAATTTCTACGCTTTTACTGCTCTCTTTTTTCTTGATGAGTAATGTTTAGCTTTATAAATTTATAGCTCGCGATTAGCAAGATCATCCAAATCGCGATGAAAACTAAAGATTTGACCATTTTTAATCCTTAAAATTTTTTATAAATGCGGCGCGTAAAAAGCGCCACCGATATGAAATTTAACCAAGCGCAAAAGCACGCAGTGCCGCGCACGCAAGCAGCTTCTCGCCGCCACACGGCGCGCGGAAGCCGCGCTAGAGCGGGCGCGCCTAATAATGCTCGTTTATAAGCTCCTCTTTATCAAGCTTCTTCGCATCCATTGCGCGCCAAACATAGCTGATATAACCCAGCACGAAAGGCACTAGAAACGATACGTAAAACATCGTCTTAAGCGTATAGAGGCTCGAGCTTGCGTTGCTTATCGAAAGCGAGCTTTGCAGGTCGAAATTTGACGGGTAAAACGCCGTGTGATTTAGTCCTAGGATCAAAAATACGCTCGTTACAGCGCATACGACGCCCATGCCGTAGAAAAATACTCCGCGCACGCTGCTTGTAAATGCGCCTTTTACGATGCCCGCCAGCACCAGCACGACGCCCAGCAGCAGCAAGACTAGCGCCGCAGGCAGGCTTAGGTAGTTATGCAGATACTTAAAGCTCTCAAGGCTTACTACGCCGTCGGCGCCGACTGCATAGCCCTGCTTTAGCAAGACCCATACCAAAAACGCGATGAAAAAAACCAAAAACGCGCTAGCGTTAAATTTAAGCGAGGCTTTGAGCTTGGCGATCATTTCAGGCTCGGCAATATTATTCATCAAATATAAGCTCGCTCCCGTCCTAGCGCAGAAAAATAGCGCAATTCCCAAGATGTAATTAAACGGATTTGCTAGCGCTTCAAGCCCGCGAGCGGAGTTTTTCCACTGCACGAAATTATTCTGCCCCAGCGCAAACTCGCTGCCGCTAAAAAGCGTCGAGACGATGATACCAAGCAGGATCGTGCCCAGCGAGCCGTTTATGAAAAGAAAGGCTTCATAAGTTTTAGCACCCAAGAAATTATCGGGCTTTTTTCTGTATTCGTAGGCGACGGCTTGGATTATGAAGCAAAAAAGCAGAGCCATCCACGCCCAATACGCCCCGCCGAAGCTGGTCGCATAAAACAGCGGAAACGCCGCAAAGCACGCTCCGCCGAACATCACGAGCGTAGTAAACGTAAGCTCCCATTTTTTGCCGATGGAATTTATTATAAAATCTTTCTCGGTCTCATTCTTCGCCAGCGTAAAAAGCAGCGTCTGACCGCCCTGCACGAAGAGCATAAAAACCAAAATTCCGCCCAGAAGCGAAACCACGCACCACCAATAAATTTGAAAAATTTCGTGCATCTTAAAATCCTATCTTTATCTGTTTTAGCATGATCTTTATCTCGGCTATGAATAAAACCGTAAATAAAACCGCAAAGAGCATAAACGAGATCATTATGTTCGTCCCCGCCAGGCTAGTAGCCGCGATGCCCACCGGCATAAGATCCTGTATAGCCCACGGCTGGCGTCCTACTTCGGCTACTATCCAGCCCGCCTCGCACGCGACGTATCCCAGAGGGATGCTAAATACGCAAAGCCATAAAATTTTCTTGTATTCGGCGAGATTCTTTCGCATCGCCAAAAATAGCGTCACGAAAAATAGCAAGATAAAATAGCTTCCCAGAGCCACCATCACGTGAAAGCTATAAAAGGTAAGCGCCACGGGAGGGACGATCTGCTTCGCGTCGTCAAGGTAACCGTAGCCTAGGTTTTGCATATTTTGGTTGCCGAATAAAATTTCGTGCGCCTGCTGCATCGCCGCGGTGTCATTCGCGTCTTTGGCGAGCTTGTAATCCTTCAGTGCTTGCAGGGCGATTTTGCCTTTTTCGATCTTTTTATCCGCGCCCTCAATGCCAAATTTTTCGTTTCCAAATACCAAATCATCGATGCCCGGAGTGAAATTATCAAGTCCTCTCGTAGCCATCAGTCCTAGCGCGTAAGGCGCCTTGATCTCAAATAAAAACGGCTCCTTGTCGTCTCCGGGAAGTTTGTTCGGATTTAAAACTCCCGCCGCGACGATACCTGCATTTACTTCGCCCTTATACAGACCCTCCATCGCCGCAAGCTTCATCGGCTGCTTTTGCGCGACCTGATAGGCGCTCTCGTCGCCGCTAAATAGCACAAAAAGCGAGCTTAGCATACCGAAGCTTGCCGCCACGATGAAGCTTTTTTTAGCAAGCGCGAAGTCTTTGTTTTTTAGCATATAAAACGCCGAAATTCCAAGCACGAATAGCGCCGCGGTAATGTAGCCGCCGCCGACGGTATGTAAAAATTTAGCCACTCCGAAGTGAGATAGCGCGATATCTAAAAAATTGCTCATCTCGTTACGCACCGTATCGGGATTAAAGCTCGTGCCTACCGGGTTTTGCATCCAGGCGTTCGCTATTAGAATCCAATATGCGCTTAAATTTGATCCGATCGCCACGAGCCAGGTCGAGAGAAGGTGAAATTTCTTACTCACGCGGTCCCAGCCGAAGAACATTACGGCAAAAAAGGTAGCCTCCAAGAAAAACGCGAGCAAGCCCTCGATCGCAAGCGGCGCACCGAAGATGTCGCCCACGAACCAGCTATAATTCGCCCAGTTGGTGCCGAACTCAAACTCCATTATGATGCCCGTCGCGACGCCGATGGCGAAATTTATACCGAAAAGGCGAAGCCAAAATTTAGTGATCTTGAGCCACTCCTGCTTACCGGTCGCGACATATAGGCTCTCCATAAACGCCACGATAAAGCTAAGCCCCAGCGTTAGGGGCACGAAAAGAAAGTGATAAAGCGCCGTGAGCGCAAACTGCGCCCTCGACCAATCCACGCTAGCAAGCTCTTGCATTCCTACTCCTTAGTCAAATTTTTATAGATGAAATCGATTTTTTCTTGATCGGTTTTAAATTTAGAATCCAAGTTTTCGTCGAAAATGAAAAATTTAAGTAGCACAAAAATTATAAATAGCTTGATCAAAATCACTGCCCATAGCGTTTTGCCAAGCTTCATAGAAGCAAATCCGTGCGCGTAAAATTTTAAAATTTTGCCGAAAAACATTAAATTTTAACCTTTAGCAATTATTAGTTTATATTTTTTATTATATAGTAATTAATTAAAATCTAACTTTAAATTTTAAAAATTTCGCGCTGATTTTATCCTATTTCGGAAAAAATTCCAAACTCTGCCGCGACGCGCCATAGCGCGCGTTTTCAAAAACCGAGCGGTCTCGCCGCTTTTTAGATTAAAATTTTGCTTCGTTTCAGGCGGCGTAAAAGATAAAGCTAGCGGTGTCATCCCGCTTTATGCGGTAAATTTAAAGCAAGGCAAAAATTTTAATCGTTTGAGCGATATAAAATTTAGCGCCGCATCCGGCTCTAAATTTAGCGAAGATTTGCGGCGTAACTCATAAGCTTAATTATCTCTTGGAGATCAAATTTGCCGCCGAAAAAGAGATTGAAAGCAAGCGCGCCCTGATTTATAAGCATCTCCTTACCGTCTTTTGCTGGTAGATTTTTTGCGCGCGCGGCTTGTAAAAACGGAGTCTGCTTGCCGTAGATGGCGTCAAAAGCAAATTTAGCGCGGGATAAGATTTCATCTATTACCCCCTCGGGCGCAGGCAGCGCGTCATCTTTGAGCCCCGCGCCGGTGGCATTGACGATCAGATCGTAGTCTTTGTATTTGAAATTTTCATAGGTAAAAAACTCCTCGCAGCCGAAGTCAAAATCTTTTGCGCTGCGGTTTAGGATGTCAAATTTCACGCCGTTTTCGCCTAGCGCGTAGCCGATCGCTCGCGTCGTGCCGCCCGCACCTAAAATAAGTGCATTGCGAATCTCGCCAAAGCCCAAGATCGCGCAGAAAAAGCCTTGCGCGTCGGTGTTAAAGCCGTGCAGCGCGTTGCCTTTTAGCACTAGCGTGTTTACCGAGCCGATCTTCTGCGCCGCCTCGCTTAGGATGTCGCATGCTTTAAATGCGTCAAGTTTAAAAGGGACAGTCACGTTCGCGCCCGTAAGCTCTAAAGCTTCAAATTTAGCTCGCAGCTCCTCGCCGCGTTGCAGCAAAACTCGCCCATAGTAGGCGTCCAGCTCCAAAAATTTTATCGCGTAATTATGAAGTAGCGGCGAGAGAGAGTGGGCGATCGGGTTGCCGAAAACCGCGAATCTGTCCACTATTTCACTCGGTAAATATACGCGCCGCTGTTGATTGAGCGCATATCGCTAAGCGCCTTTTGTAGCGTCTCGCCCTCAAAAGGTCCGACTAAAATTTTAGTCACACTCTTGCTGCCGACGTGAGTTTGCAGAGCGATCGGATTATAGCCTTTTTTAGTGATTTTTTTGGTATCAGATCCATTTGGATCGTAGGCATTGGATGCGAAAACCTGCACATAACTGCCGTTTGCCACGCTGGTGCTGGTGCTCTTTGCTGCAACGCCAGCCTTTACGCTCTCACTTTTAGACTCTGGTTTGCTAGCTTCTTTTTTAGGCTCGGGCTTAGCGGGCTCTTTCTTGGTCTCAGCTTTAGCATGTTCCTTTTTAGCTTCCGTTTTTGAAAGCTCTTTTTTTACTTCTGCTTTTGCTTGTTTTTCAGGTTCTTTTTTAGGCTCCACTTTCTGCTCGACTTTTCTAATTTCGGTTTTAGAAGGTTCTTTTTTTATCTCGTCTTTTGCAGACTCTTTTTTAGGCTCGGACTTTTTTACGTCTGTTTTTTCAGACTTTTTGGCTTCGTCTTTAGGCTCAATCTTTTTACTTTCTATTTTAACTTCGGATTTTTTTGGCTCTTCTTTGATTTCGGGCTTTTGGATTTCTACTTTCTGCGCTTCAGGCTGAGCGCTTGCGACGACCTTACTTTCGGAATTAGGTTCCTGGGTTTTTATCTCTACTTTGGTTGGAGCTGCAGATGCTGCATTGGGTTCTGATTTTACCTCTACAGGCTCAGGCTGCGAAGGCTCAGGCTTTTGAACTTGTACGGCAGGCTTTTGCTCCGCTTTGGCAAGCTCTTCTTCACTAGGCATAGTAAGACCTGCGTTGGTATCAATATCGTCTTTATTAATAGCCTTCATTATGATTAAAATGATTAAGAATAAAACTACGACGCCGGCTGCGACGGTAAGACCTTTTTTTAAATTCGCGTTCTTATCGACATTGCCGCTATTGATCACTATGTCGTCTATGCTGCTCATATCGAAATTTTTGTCGTTCATACTCTCTCCTAAGATTATTATTTGCTTTGTAAATTCTACCACGCAAAATTTACGAAATAAATAATTCGGGTAAGCTTACCCGAATTTATTAAATTTAATACATCGCGCGGTCGTAGATGATAAAGCGGTGCGCCAAATCCCGCACCTCCTCTTTAACCTGCGCCTGAAGCTTGGAATTTGAGATGTCGCTTAGTACGTCAGCGATTTTATTTCCGATAAACTCAAATTCTTTCTCCTTCATACCGCGCGCCGTAAGTGCGGGGCTGCCGACGCGGATGCCGCTGGTGACGAACGGGCTGCGCGTCTCGCCCGGCACGGTGTTTTTATTCGTCGTAATACCTGCGTTTTCAAGCGCGGCGCTAGCGTCCTTGCCGCTAAAATCTCTATTTAAAAAGCTCATTAAAATCAGATGGTTATCGGTGCCGCCGCTAACGAGATCAAAGCCGCGCCCGACCAGCGTTTCGCCCAAAACTCTAGCGTTTGCCTTGACCTGCTTGGCGTAGACCTTCCACTCAGGGCTTAGATTGTGTTTAAAGCCCACCGCCTTTGCAGCGATTACGTGCATTAGCGGGCCGCCTTGGATACCTGGAAAGATCGCCGAGTTGATCTTTTTAGCAAATTCCTCGTCGTTGGTCATTATGATGCCGCCTCGCGGACCGCGAAGCGTCTTGTGCGTGGTCGAGCTTACGACGTGGCAGTGCGGAAACGGATTAGTATGTTCGCCCGCGACGACGAGCCCTGCGACATGCGCTACGTCGGCGAAAAGAAACGCGTCCACGCTATCAGCGATCTGTCTAAATTTAGCAAAATCTATCTCGCGCGTATAGGCGCTTGCGCCGCAAACGATCATCTTTGGTTTTACGATCTGAGCGATCTCAAGCACCTTATCGTAGTTTATGCGACCGTCAAGCTCCACGCCGTACTCGAAGCTCTCATACATCTTTCCGCTGCTTGAGACCTTCGCGCCGTGCGTCAAATGCCCGCCGTGGCTAAGAGCCATGCCTAAAATTTTATCGCCCGGTTTCAAAAACGCGGCATATACGCCTTGATTGGCTTGGCTGCCACTGTTTGGCTGGACGTTTGCAAACTCACAGCCGAAGAGCTTTTTGCAGCGATCGATCGCGATCTGTTCGATCTCGTCTACAAACTCGCAGCCGCCGTAGTAGCGCTTGCCGGGATAGCCCTCGGCGTATTTGTTCGTTAGCACCGAGCCCATCGCCTCCATTACCTCGGGATAGGTAAAATTTTCGCTCGCAATCATCTCCAAATAATCGCACTGGCGGGCAAGCTCTTTGTTGGTTAAACTAAAAATTTCATTATCGAATTTTTCTAAATTTGACACATTCACTCCTTCTCTAAATTTAACGGCCTCATCGCAGGGAATAAAATCACGTCGCGGATCGATTTTTTATTCAGCAAAATCATCGCCAAGCGATCGATGCCGAGCCCCCAGCCGGTAGTCGGCGGCATCGCGTAGCTAAGCGCGCGAACGTAATCCTCGTCCATCTCGTGCGCCTCGTCGTCGCCAGCATTTTTAGCGTCGATTTGAGCCTTAAATCTGGCGTATTGATCGATCGGATCATTCAGCTCATTAAAGGCGTTGGCTAGCTCTTTGCCTGCGATGTAAAGCTCAAATCTCTCGGCTATCTGCGGATTTTCATCGCTTCTGCGCGAAAGTGGGCTGATCGAGATCGGAAAATCTACGATGAAGGTCGGATTTATGAGCTTAGCTTCTACGTAATTATCAAAAAGTTCGCTCTGCAGGTGGCCTAGATCGAGCTTTTCACTGACTTCAAATTTATCCTCTTTGAGCTTTGCGATGATCTTTTCGCGATCATTTACGATCTGCGGCTCGATGCCGCCTATCTGAGTAAGCGCGTCAATATACTTTATGCGCGCAAAAGGCTTTGAAAAATCTATCTCGCGCTCATCGTAGGTTAAAATTTCACCCAGCCCGAGCCTCTTAAACAGCGCTTTAAATAGCTCCTCGGTTAGGTTCATCGCGTCGTTATAATCATGCCACGCCCAGTAGAATTCTATGCTGGTAAATTCCGGATTGTGCGTCAGATCCATGCCCTCGTTGCGGAAATTTCGGTTGATCTCAAAGACCGCCTCCATGCCGCCTACGACGAGGCGCTTAAGATACAGCTCCGGCGCGATACGCAGGTAGCGATCGACGTCGAGGGCGTTGTGGTGCGTGATGAAAGGCTTAGCGTTCGCGCCGCCCGCGATTGGGTGCATCATCGGCGTTTCGACCTCTAAAAATCCATGCTTTTCAAAAAAGCTGCGAATCTCGCTAACGATGATCGAGCGCTTAATAAAATCCGCGCGGATCTCGGGGTTCATTATCATATCGAGGTATCTTTGGCGGTAGCGCATCTCGATATCGACAAGGCCATGAAATTTCTCCGGAAGCGGGCAGATCGCTTTAGACGCGAGCGTTATTTTGCTGGCATGGATCGAAAACTCGCCTGTTTGGGTGACGAAAGCGTATCCGCGCACTAAAATTATATCGCCTACTTCGAGATTTTTCTTAAATTTAGAGTAATCCTCCTCGCCGATACTGTCGCGAGAGTAATAAATTTGAATATTACCGCTTTGATCTTCTATGTTTGCAAAGGTGGATTTGCCCGCGACGCGCTTTAGCTTTAACCTTCCGGCAAGGCTTATCTCCTCGCTCGCTTTTTTATCCTCGGTATCTTTTATGTAGCCGAATTTTTCTTTAAACTCGGCTATGCTCATATCTTTTTTTAGAAAGTGTGGATAAGGATTAGCCCCTAAATTCCGAAGTTCCGATGCCTTATCTATCCTTTGGATTTCTAACTGGCTATCAAACAATCTACTTCCTTTTCGCCGCGCATTCAGGGCAAATTCCATACAGCTGCATCATGTGCCCCGTAAGCGTAAATCCGTGCTCTTTGGCGACGGCAAGCTGTTTGCGCTCGATAGTGGCGTCTTGAAATTCTATGATCTTGTTGCAGCTTTTGCAGATTAAGTGGTCGTGGTGAGGCTTGTTGGCAAGCTCAAATTTCTTGCCCTGTGCGCCAAATGAGATCGACGTCGCCATCCCCGAATCCTCTAATAAATTTAAGGTGCGATACACCGTCGCTATGCCTACGTTTAGCTCCGGAAATTTCGCTTTGATCTCGTTGTGAAGCGCCTCAGGTGTGAAGTGTTTGTTATTGTTATAAAGCGTGCGGAGCAAAACCTCGCGCTGCTTAGTATATTTTAAACCGCTAGCGGCAAGCGCCTTTTTAAACTCAACAATTAGAGCGTCAAACTCTAAATTTTCGATTTTTGCATTCATAATTTTGTCCTTTCTGTAGAATTTACTTCTGAACTGGCGTTAAAATCGCTAGGTTCAGTGCTTTGATTTTGATCCGAGTTCATACGGGCGGTAGAATTCTGATCTTTTAAGAGCTTATCATCCATCTTAGAACCGATAGAATCCAAGCTTTGTTTGATCTTCGGATCGTCTTTGAGATTTAAAATCCAATTTCCTATTTTTAAAAAAATCGGCGCAGTTTTGCTGCTTTCAAAATACTTTTTGGTCTGTTCATTCATCGACATAGGACCGCTTGCAAGCGTAACGATAACGGCAAAAATCAAGAAAATTTTACTTACGCTAAACACGAAACCGCCGATCTTATCGACAAATCCGAGTCCGCTCCATTTAAAGAATTTTGAAATAATTTCGCCTATAATCAGACACGAGATCCATACGCCAAAAAGCACAGCGATAAAGCCGATTAGAACCTGCGTCGTATCACCTGAAAGCACGCCGTTTGCATTCTGTAAAGCGGGAATTTTGGCTGCAATCCACTCGCCTGCCATAGTTTTATAACGCATCGCGGCAAAAAGACCGCCGATGAGACCCAAAATTCCAAAAATTTCTTTTACAATGCCGTTGGTGATACCGCGCAGTCCGAAGAGCACTACGAGTACTAAACAGCCGACGTCGAACCAATTAATACCTTCCATCAAGCACCCACCACGCCTATTAACTCTTGCAGGTTAGTCGAGTACCTAAACGCCGTATCTTTTGAAATTTGATTTGCACGGATCGCTTTAACCATCGCTTGAGTTTGAGTTATCATACCGGTAGATTGCTGATTTAGCTGCATTTGAGAGTAAATTTGATGCACCTTGTTTTCGCGGATTAGATTTGCTACGGCATTGTTATTGAGCAAAATTTCATGGATCGCGATACGTCCGCCGCCAAGCTTTGGCAAAAGCGATTGCGAAATGACCGCGGTAAGTGATACGGAGAGCATATTTCGCACTTGGAGCTGCTCGCCGCCATCAAAGCTATCGATAATACGGTTGATCGTCTGCATCGCGGAGTTGGTGTGCAGCGTACCAAATACCAAGTGACCGGTCTCAGCCGCGGTAATGGCAATCGAGATAGTCTCTCTATCGCGCATCTCACCCACGAGGATAATATCCGGGTCCTCACGCAAGGCAAATTTTAACGCATTAGCGTAGGAATGGGTATCAGTGCCGATATTTCTGTGAGAGAAAAGTGCTTTTTTATTGGTATGGACGAACTCAACCGGATCTTCAACGGTGATGATGTGTTTGCGCTCTTTTTCGTTGATCTCGTTTAGCATCGCGGCAAGAGTAGTTGATTTACCGCTACCAGTAGGCCCGGTAACCAAAATCATACCTTTTTCGTGCTTAACTACCTCTTTAAAAATCGTAGGGGCTTTTAAATCGTCCAGACTAGGAATATCGATAGGAATAATACGAAATGCAGCAGCCAAATCGCCGTTCATAGTGTAATAGTAATTGCCACGGAAGCGTCCGATATTAGGAAGCTCAATCGCAAAGTCGAGCTCTTTATTTTCCTCGAGCGCACTTTTTTGAGCATCGGTAATGAGCGCGTAGCAGATATACTCGATATCCGTGCCCTTAAGCGGGTCCATGGCAAGTGGGCGCAATGTTCCGTCGATACGTATTTGAGGCGCCGAGCGCGAAACTAAGTGGAGGTCGCTCGCTTTGTTAAAAACGACGGTTTTTAGTAGAGTTTCGATATCTACTAAATTTCTTTGAACTTCTTCCATAAAATTCCTTTCAATCTATGATTTTCGGTACTACGAAGTAGCCGCCTTCGGACTGCGGAGCATGCTTTAAGACGCTTTCTGCAACGTCGCTTTTGCGTGGAATATCTTTGCGAAACGGAGTACCGCCTTTCAGCGTAGTGATAGCCGCCTCGCCGCTTTGTAAATCCAGCTCATTTAAAATTTCTACAAAATCTACGATATTATTTAATTGCCCTTTAAATTCTTCTCGCTTAGCATCCGGAATTTTAAGAGCAGATAGCCTTTCCAGCTTACTTAGCAAGGCGTCGTCTATTATCATAACTTTCCTTTTTCTGATAAATGCGACATTATATCATAAAAATTCTTTATCTTAGGCGGTATTTAAAATTTTTTATGCTACAATTACGCCGATTTTCTCAAATAAAGGACTAAATTTTGGCTTTAAAAGACGACATCGAAGGCGTGAAAAAAGAGATTGGCACAGAAGAGCAGTTTCTAGAAAGCGTCATAAAAAGCGAAATTTTCGTAAAAAAATACAAAAAGCCGCTGATATTTTTGGCTGCGGTTTTGATCGTAGCGTTTATCGGATATTACGCAAATGAATTTCTAAGTGATCGCCGCATAGCAAGTGCTAACGCGATCTATGACGAGCTGCTTAACAAGCGCGATGACGCTAAGCTAGCCGAGCTTAAGCAAAAAGATATAAATCTATACGCTCTTTATATTTTGCAAAACGGCTCTGCAGACGAGCGAGTGGCGCTAGAAAATACCCAAGGCATCGATGTTATGCTAAAAGAGATAATAAATCTACAAAACGGCAAACAAGGCGGAGTGCTACTCGCCGATTACGATTCTTTGCTCAAAGGCTACGACCTGCTAAAAGAAGGCAAAATCGAGCAAGCTCACGCAGAGCTAGATAAAATTCCGCTCAACTCGCCCGTTCGTCAAATCGCACTTGCTTTGAAACACTATGGAGGCAATAAATAATGAAAAAAACGCTGATATTTACGCTTTTACTATCGTTTTTATTTTTAGGCTGCTCGACGAAGCGCCAGTATTTCGAACCTAGCGACGAAAACATCACAGGTGATATGAAATTTAATGGCTCACTGCCATCGGAAATCGTAGCGGTTAGTAAAGATGGTGCGACGCTAAAAGACGGCGAAGTCATCTCTAAAAACGGATTGGTGAAAAATTTCAAAGTCTTAAAAAGTGAGAAATTTTTAGGCGAATATGACGGAAATTTCGTCGTAACCGATATCAATGGCACGCTTAAAGTAGTTAGTGGCACAGGCGCCGTAAAATTTGAAAAAGCCCTAGGCAGACAAGCGCTCAGTGCAAATATACGCGGCGATGATTTGGCTTTAGTGATGAGCGATGATTCGATCATGCTTATCAAGCTAAGCTCGGGCGCAGTGGTACTTGATCATAAAGTAGGCGATGCATTCGCAATCGATTCGCGCGTGGCGTCACCAATATTTATCAACCAACTTATCGCTTATCCTGCGTTAGATGGACTAGTCAGCATCGCAGAAAACGTAGGTGGGCGCTCGGCACGCGATTTTGTCGTAAGCAACCAGCCGTTTTTTAACAACATTATCGCCTTAGAAAACAAGGGCGATAACCTTTATGCTGTGACCGCCACTAGGCTAATGCTGGTAAGTCCTGCGGGCAATAAAAATCATAACGTAGACATCAAAGACGTGATTTTTAGCGGCGATAGAATTTATCTTTTCTTAAAAGACGGCAGAGTCGAGCTACTTGATCGCGGACTAAATTTGATCAAATCACGCAAATTCACCTTCGCACAGTTTAGCGGCGCACTGCTTAGCGGCGGCTATCTGTATATCATCGAGCGCAACGGCTACGTCATCCGCGTGGACGAAAATTTAGAGGGACAAGCGATCTACGAGCTAAATGGCGAGTTTGAGGATAAGTCTTTTATCGCAGGCAGCTCATTTTACTACGACGATAAAATTTTAAATTTTGATGCTAGATAAAATTTCAAAACTTTGCGTTCGCGAAGACCTTTTGCTTCAAAAATTCCAAATGCTAGATATCGCTAGCTTCACGCGCTCACGATCATACGGCGCGTATTTTGGCGTGGATCTGAAAAGCTACAACGTCCTTTTGTTTATGCGCGACGCAAAATCTCGCTTTGTAATGCGCGATGCGGAATTTCTACTCTCGCTCGCAAGCGACATTAGCGCAAGCCTAGGCAAGGTCGTGAAAAAGCGCGTGCTGTTTTACAACTCGCAGATGTGCTCTAAAAGCGCGAAATTTTTAAAAGAAAACGGATTTAGCCTCTATGCTTTTGTGTGACGTAGGAAATTCCAGGGTTAAATTTTATAAAGGCGGCGTAACGCAAAGTATGCCTGTAGCGGAGTTTATGAGGTACGAGCCGAGGGAGCAAATTTTTTTCATTAGCGTCAATGATAGTGTGAAAAAAAAGCTAAAAAACCCTCTGCTTGTTGATCTGGCACCGCACTTTGAGCTAAAAACCGCCTACCGTGGGCTTGGGATCGACCGCATAGCGGCGTGCTCGGCGGTGACGACGGGCGTCGTCGTCGATGCGGGCAGCGCAATCACCGTGGATTTGATGTTTAAAGGCTCGCACCTAGGCGGATTTATAATGCCCGGTATCGGCACACTTTTAAAATCTTTCGCGAGCATCGCGCCCGTGCTGGATGTCACGCTTTCAACCAATATCGATCTGGACCCGCTACCGCAAAAGACCGTAAACGCCGTAAACTACGGGATTTTAAAGCCTATCGTGCTTACGATCGAAAACATCGCGGGCAATAATAAAATTTACTTCACGGGCGGCGACGGAGCCTATCTAATGCGGTATTTTCGCAACTCGATCTTTGAAAAGGATCTGATCTTTAAATCGATGGTAAGCTTGATCGCAAAAAAGGGGCTCGCATGATAACCATAGCGCTACCGAAAGGCCGTATAGCCGACGATACACTTAAAATTTTCAAAACCATCTTCGGGCTTGATTTTGCCTTTGAGGATCGCAAACTCATAATGCAAGAGGGCGATTTTAAATTCCTCTACGTCCGCAACCAAGATATCCCTACTTACGTTATGGGCGGTGCGGCGGATATCGGCGTAGTGGGGCTTGACGTGCTTGAGGAGCATCGCCCCGACGTACTTACGCTGCTCGATCTTAAAATCGGAAAATGCCGCGTCTGTGTGGGCGTACATGCGGGCACTCAGCTAAACTACGGCGCTCCGAGCCTTAAGATCGCTACGAAAATGCCCAACATCACTCGCGAATACTTCGCCTCCAAGGCCGTCGCCGTAAATATCATCAAACTCTACGGCTCGATCGAGCTAGCCCCGCTCATAGGGCTTGCCGACGCTATCGTCGATGTCGTGGAGACCGGCGCTACGATGAAGCAAAACGGGCTGCAACCCGCAGAAACCATAATGCAAAGCTCGGCGCACCTCATCGCCAACAAAAACAGCTTCGTGCTAAAGCGCGATGAAATTTTAAATTTAAGAGATAAACTAGCCCGCACGATCGCGTAAATGCTCGCTTGCCCTGCCACGCAGTGCTTGCGGCAGGCGCGGCATATTTTGCGTGAGAATCATCACCACTTTGGCGCGCTGTCGTTTAAAAAACCGCTGCTGCGTATAGAATTTTACGGCAGCAACCAACCGCACCGATTAAATTTAAACAATTGATTTATCAAGAAGCGTAGGCACTTTACCTAGCCATACAGCGTAAAATTTTAAAATTCTGTCGCTACAAATTTTAAAATTTAGCCTAAATTTACAGCTCGCGAAATTTCAAAACACAAACCTCCGCAGCGTAGAATTTTAAAATTCCAAAATCCCACTCTGTATTTCGCGCGGTAAAATTTTACGCTACGCGCAGAGATATGCCAAAGCAAAACTTCGCAAAATTTTAGCTTTAAATTTGAAAGCGCGCATACCGTTTGTCGAACCGACAGCAAACTACCGCGACGACAAACTACGCTCTGCTGAAGCATGAAAGCGAGCTGTCATTACGGAAATACAAGCGGCATATCACAAGCCTTACCAACGCAATGAAGCAGAGGCAGTCTATATTTTTGTAAATTGAGAGCACAATAAAATTCCGCCGCTATAAACGCAATAAATTTATATATCACGGACGATCTGCGTGGTTTTAGTTCTTGCGTGCAGCACAATAGAATTTTATGCTAAGCAAGCCTGGGTTGTCGAAAACCACCTTACTTTATTATCTCGGCCGCGCCAAAAAACTATGACTGTTTGCGATGCCAAAAGCTACTTACGTGCAGAGCGGACAAGAATAAAATTTAACCGATCCAGCGCGACGAAAGAGCCGCACCTACGCCGCGATGATTTCGCGCACCTTTTCGGTGAAATTATCGCTCACGATGTATTCGGTCGGATAAACTAGCACCTCGCTGCCGTTGCGGATCCGTAAAATCAGCCGCTTGGTGTTTTTTAGCGCCGTGTCGCAAAAGGCGAGGTGGTAAATTTTATAAATTTTCTCGCGACTAAGCTCGCCCAAGCTTAGCTCAAACTCGAAATCCTGCGCGTTTTTGCGCTGTGCCTCGCGCTCTTTGCGCGCCTTAAAAGCGGGATCTTCCGCAGCAAAACCGCCCCTTCGCTCCGCGAAATTTCCTCCGCCGAAGCCTCCAGCTCGTTCGCCGCCGAAGCCGGAATTACCGCCATTAAAGCCTCCGCGCTCCCTACCACCGAAGCCTCGCACCTTACTAGGCACGTAGCCATCGATATTTTGCGCGGCATCTAGGGTTAAAATTTCATCCAAATAAATTTGAAATTTCCCGCCGTAAGGGGATGTATTTTTGCTAAGCCGCGCCCAAAACGCCATCGGGCGCTCCAGCTCCGCATCCGTTAGCGCAGTGACCGCATCACAAATATCGCCGAATACGCTCATCTCGAAGCTACCCGCAAGATCGAGCACCGTGAGATTTGCCATCTGCTTGCCCGATTTGGTCGTGCGGGTGTGGACGTTTTCGATCTTGCCGACGCATAAAATTTTAACGCTTGCGTCCTCGTCGCCCGCCAGTTCGTCAAATTCGTTCGATTTGGTATGCGCGATCGCGCCAAGCTGCGCGGCGTAGGCTTTGAGTGGATTCTCGCTCAAAAATACTCCCGCGTGCGGACGGAAGCTCGCATCTCGAGCGTTTTGCAGGCTCATCATCGAAAGAAACGACAGCTGATACGCTGCACCGCCAACCGCGCTTTTTGAAATTTTAATCATAAAGGCGTACGGGCGCTCCCGCTCCTGTGAGCTTAAGTTTTCGATCGCCTTTAGCGCGTTATCAAACACCGCAAGCTCGAAGCTGCCGTGCAGATCAAGCACGTTTAAAATCCCCATTTTTTTGCCCGTTTTCGTCATGCGCGTTGACAGATCCTCGATCCGCCCCACGCTAAGAACCTCGGCGCTATCGCCCTCGATCTCGCTAAACGCCGAGGATAGCGTATAGTCGATGCCCTCCATCTCCTCTTTATAATCATCCAACGGATGCCCCGAGAGATACACGCCCACGGTCTGCTGCTCAAATTTCAAAATTTCGCCCTGCGGAAATTCCTTATCGGTATCGACGAAGCTTACGCTCATGCCGCTCGTCATATCCTCATCCTCGCCAAAAAGCGAGCTTGCGGCGTCCTTTTTAATCTCGGTGATCTTTTTCATCACGTCTAGGATATTTTCCATATTTTGAATCATCGCCAGGCGACTCTTACCCAGACAATCCATCGCGCCTGCGTAGATCAGCGACTCGATGACCTTTTTATTGACGCGGAAATTATCCACTCGCGAAGCAAAATCGTCGATGCTTTGAAATTTAGCCTCGCTTTGAAGCTCTAAGATATTCTCGATCGCGGCGCCGCCCACCCCCTTGATCGCGCCGAGGCCGTAGATGATCGAGGTGCCAGATTTGGAATTTTCATCATCCACGACGCTAAAGCCCCTTAAGCTTTGATTGATCGACGGCGGCAAAAGCCCGATACCTAGGCGGCTAGCCTCGTCGATATATTTTGAAATTTTATCGGTGTTGCCCTCTTCTGAAGTAAGCAGCGCCGCCATAAACTCCGCCGGATAGTAGGTCTTAAGATAGGCCGTTTGAAAGGTGATCATCGAATACGCCGCGGCGTGAGATTTGTTAAAGCCGTAGGAGGCAAATTTCATAATCAGATCAAATAGCTCATCCGCTTTCGCTACGTCAAAGCCCAGCTCTTTGGCGCCGCTTAGATACTGCTCGCGCATGTGAGCGAGCTTCTTCTCATCCTTTTTACCCATAGCGCGGCGCACCAGATCAGCATCGCCCAAGCTAAAGCCGCCTACCTTCTGCACGATCTGCATAACCTGCTCTTGATAGACGATGATGCCGTATGTTGGCTCTAAAATTTCTTTTATCTCCGGAAAGATGTAGCTTGCTTTTAGCTCGCCGTGTTTGATCCTGATAAAATCGGGGATTAGATCCATCGGCCCAGGGCGGTAGAGCGAGATCATCGCGATGATATCCTCGAAGCGGTCCGGGCGCAGGTTCATCGCCAAATCCTGCATGCCCGCGCCCTCGATTTGAAAAATCCCCAGCGTGTTGCCGCTTTGAATCGTTTTGTAAGTTTGCGGATCGTTAAAATCGATCTCCTCCCAAACTATGTCGCGATTATAGCGGCGCTTGACGAGCTTGATGGCGTTATTGATCACATCGAGATTTTTTAGACCCAGGAAGTCAAATTTTATCAGATCGACGTCCTCAAGATAATTTTTGGTGTATTGCGTTACTAGGCGCGCATCCTCGCCCTTATCCTGCTTAAATAGCGGCGCTTTATTCCACAGCGGCTCGTTTGAGATCACTACGCCCGCAGCGTGCATGCCTGCGTTGCGATTTAGCCCTTCAAGGCCCAGCGCAAACTCCCAAACCTGCTGTGCGATCGGATCTGCGTCGATAAATTCTTTCAGCTTCGGCTCGGCGTCGTAAGCCTGCGTAAGCGTGATGCCGAGCTTATCGGGGATCAGCTTCGCCATCTTATCGGCCTGCGAAAGCGGCATATCGCAGACGCGAGCCACGTCCCGAATAACGCCGCGCGCGAGCAGCTTACCGAAGGTCGCAACCTGCGCGACGTTGTATTTGCCGTACTGATCGATGACGTAGTCGATCACCTCGCCTCTGCGCGCCTGGCAAAAGTCCACGTCGATGTCGGGCATTGAGATACGCGACGGATTTAAAAATCGCTCGAAAAGCAGATTATACGGGATCGGATCGAGGTCGGTAATGCGAAGCGCATACGCACAGATGCTGCCCGCCGCAGAGCCGCGACCTGGGCCAACCGGGATGTCGTGATCCTTCGCCCAGTTGATGAAATCCTGCACGATGACCATATAGCCCGAAAAATGCATGTTTTTGATGATGGCAAGCTCCTTTTCCAGGCGCTCGCGATAAATTTCGTGTTTCTGTGGGTCGATAAATTTAAGACGTTCTTTAAGCCCCTCGCGGCACAGATAATCGAATAAAAAATCATCGTTTGCAAAGCTATAACGCTCATCGGGCTGGGGCAGCGAAAGCCCGAGCCTGGCGGCGTATTCGATCGTAAATTTAAAATTCGGCGGTGTGGGCGCATAGTCCTTCTCGTCGAAGGCAAATTTCAAATTGCACTTTTGCACGATCTCGGCGGTATTTTCGATCACTTCGGGGATGTCGGCAAAAAGCCGTCTCATCTCCTCGTCGCTTTTTACGTAAAATTCCGAAACGACATGTTTTAGGCGGTCGCCGTCGTTGATCGTCTTGCCCATCGAGATGCACTGATAGACGTCGTGGGCCTTGGCGCGATCCTTGCGCGAGTAGTGAGCGTCGTTCGTGGCGATGATCTTGACGCCGATTTCGCGCGAGAGGCGGATGAGGTCTTTATCAACGTTTAATTGCTCGCCGATGCCGTGACGCATGATCTCGAGATAAAAATCCTCGCCGAAAATTTCCTTATACTCAAGCGCCGCTTTTTTCGCCGCTTCGTAGCCGCCCGCGCCGCGTTTTAAATTTCGCTCGCTTCTATTTAGATGAAATTCCACCTCGCCCGCTAGGCACGCCGAGGAGCAGATGAGACCCTCGCTGTGCTCTTTTAAAATTTTTTTGTTAATCCTCGGGTAGTAGTAAAATCCGTCCAAAAACGCGCGCGAGCTAAGATACATTAAATTTTTATAGCCCGTCTCGTTTTTGGCAAGCAGTATCAAGTGGTAGCGCTGGCGGTCGCTTTTATCGCCGATGTCGTCGTGGTTGTGCAGGTAGGTCTCGATGCCGATGATCGGCTTGATGCCGTGCTTTTTCATCGTCTGATAAAAGTCTATCGCGCCGAACATATTGCCGTGATCGGTGATCGCGCACGCCTTGGTGCCGCGGCTTTGCAAAAGCTCGGCGAGCTCGCTTACTTTATTCGCGCCGTCTAGCAGCGAATACTCGGTGTGAAGGTGTAGGTGGGTATAGTCGCTCATTTTGATCCTTTTTCTGTTGGAGCGATTATATTAAATTCGGGCTTTAGAAACGGTCAAATTTAATGGAATTTTAGCTTAAATTTCAGCGTGAAATTTTACGAGTAAATTTTGTTAGGGAATTTTACTTCGGAGGTTTTACATTCTGGATCTTGCGGATTAAATTTTGACCAAATTTTAAGCTTAAAATGCTGTGATGAAATTTTGCTATCGTAAAATTTCACCTCGATGAAATTTTGGTTCAATATAATTCCGCAAAATTCCACGACTTAAGTCATCATAAAATTTTGCGGTTTAGAATTCCGCCTGCAAAGCCTTACAGCTCTATGATCTTGAGAATTCCACGATCGCTTTAGCAAGCTCTCTAGTAGGATCGACGAAAATTTTATCGCTTTTGATTAACGGCAAAAATAGCGGCAGCTCGGTGCAGGCAACGACGTAAATATCAGCATCGATTTTGCCTAACAAATTCTCAAAAGCCCCCACGTATTCGGCAGTCTTGCCCGCCTTAACGCCTTTGTAGATACAATCCATCAAAACCGCTTGATTTTCTTCGCCAAGCTCCACGCTGATTAGCCCCGCTTCTTTGAGCGGATCGTCGTAAATTTTAGCTTTTTTTGTACCGATAGTGGCTAGTACAGCGATTTTATGGGCATTTGGATAATTTTTACGGATCGCTTTTACGGTAACCTCGGCGATATGAATTAGCGGGATTTCCGCCGCAGCTTCTACATCGTCTGCAAAAAAATGCGCCGTGTTGCACGCCATCGCAAACGCCTTGCAGCCTGCATTTTTGAGTCTAACAGCGCTCTCGCTTAGGCGCGGAAGCGGATTTTCACCTTTGCCTAAGATAAATGCCGTGCGATCTTCGATCTGCGGATAGCTATCGATTACAAGCGGAATATTTTCTTGATCGCTGCCCGCAGCAGTCTCTTCTATGATCTTCATATACAGATCCGCACTTGCCAAAGGTCCCATTCCGCCGATAATCCCAACTCTTTTCATAGCTCGTCCTTTCTAAATTTTACTTTGGCTAATTTTCCCACTTACTCATATCCATTTCGTTTTCGCTCTTTGCGACGTAGATCGAGGCTACGACATCGCCCGTTACGTTCATCGAAGTTCGCCCCATATCCAAAATTGCGTCAATGCCTAAAATCATTCCGTAAGCGATCGCTACATTACCGCTTACCTTGACGCCGATAGATTCGAGCACTAAAAGCAGCATCAGCGCACCAGCTCCCGGAACTCCGGCAGTTCCGATCGCCGCGAGCATCGAAGTGATGATGATCGTGAGGTAGTGGCTGCTGTTTAGATCGATACCGCAAGCATTAGCGATAAAGAGCGTGCACACGCCCAAATATACGGTCGTACCGTTCATATTCACCGTAGCACCCACGGGTAAAACAAAGCCGTAGATCGCCTTTGGAATTCCCATATCTTCGGCGGTCTGCATCGTAATAGGAAGCGTACCGTTGGAGCTGCGGGTAACAAAAGCCGTAAGCATCGGCGGGCGCACTTTTTTAAGGAATTTAATCGGGCTAACTCCGATAAGCATACAAATAACGCAATAAACCGCAAATACTTGGATCGCAAGTCCCACGTATAGGGTAATCGTGACGTTTAGCAGCGAGCTGAAAGCCTCGATACCGCTTTTATTAAACACTACAAACATTAGCGCAAAAACGCCGATTGGTGCGTATTGCATTACCCAGTGCACGACTTTAAACATAATCTCGCTCATTCCGTCGAAAAAATTATAAACCGTATCAGCGGAATTTTTAATACGTGCGTCGCTACTATCGCGGCAAAACGCAAGCCCTACGCCAAAAAATAAGCAAAACGCTATGATCGGCAAAATTTCGCCTTTGGCTATGGAATCAAAAGGATTCGTAGGAATTATATTAAGCAAAATTTTACTCATACTAGGCGCGTTTGCTGCCTTCTCGACGGCCTTGGACGCATCGCTTAGATCAAGCCCGCTACCTGGAGAAAATATAAACGCACACGCTAGGCCGATGATGATCGCAAAAAGCGTCGTTATAGCGTAAAATATGATCGCCTTAACGCCTACTTTGCCAAGGTGCGCGGGCGAGATGCTGCTCGTGCCTACGATGAGCGAGCAGATGATGATCGGCACCATAATCATCTTTAAAAGTCTCACAAAAAGATCTCCCAAAGGCGTTAAAATCGCCACCCACGTGGTATCACCCACCGGCATATTTTTAGGTAGTAACATACCGATCGCAGAGCCCAACACTAAAGCGATAATGATGCGCCAAAGCAAGCTTGAGTTAAAATAAAAAGCTAAAATTCCGCCTTTTTTCGTTTGATTTTCTGACATGGACATCCCCCTGCACTAAGAATTTTAACGGAATTCTACCGCAACTTGCCATAAAATAAAATTTAATCAGTCGCCAAATGAAAGTTAAATTTGAAAATTCGATCACAAGCTTAACTGCATTTTAAAGCTGAAATTATGCGACAGGCTTTGTCTTTTGAAGTTATGAAGCAGAATTTCAAAGGAAAAACGACGCATGAAATTTATAGAATTTTGCGGATTTTGATGTAGTGAAAAGCCGAAATTTTGTGGTGGTGGGCTCACTAGGACTTGAACCTAGGACCATCCGGTTATGAGCCGGATGCTCTAACCAACTGAGCTATGAGCCCGCCAGCGGTAAAAAAGAAATGTGATTTTACAAAAATAATCTTAAAACGGCGTTAAAATTCTAACCGCGTAATTTTATGGAACTTAGGCCCACTTAAATCGTGGCTAAATTTCACACCAAAGCGCGCAACTTTATCTGATTTCCGATTAGATCACTTTCGTGCGCACAAGGCGGCGTAAATTTAAGACAAAATTTATATAAATTCCGGCTCTTAAATCCGCCATGATAATCTAATCCACTCTTAAATCGCGTAAATTAATAACTCTTTTTTACGCTAATAGGCTCCGATAGCATTTTAGGGATGCCCGGTAATTCATACGCTCCCCGGCAGATATTATTTTCGGCATCGGGGCCTTTTTCTATGATGATGGTTTTCTTTTTGGCATCCAAGCTGATTATGAAGCATTTGTGGATATTCGCGCCCATTAGATACGCCGAATTTGCTCCGTTAGGCTCTAATGGAACGTTAGTCATAGCTGAAAAATTATCAAATTTACCAGTAGCTGTATAGTAAGAACTTATATCGCTTTCAACGGTCATTAAATTTGTCGCCAACTTAGAAATCTCCGCATCATCTCTAGTAGCTACCCCAGGTAGCGCAGCCGCTACTGCAGGTAAAGCGATCGCTACGATGCATACTGTAGCTATTACCTTCGATACGGACACTTTTTGGGGCGCTACGTCATATTCGCAGTTTTGTAGCGACTTTGCGGCGACGGTAAGCGAGCTTTTATTTTTGCGCGCCATGTCGTTGATGAAGGGCAAAAATAGAAATTTGCCGTATTCCATAAAACCTAATCCCGCAGGAGCAGTCCGACTCAAACGGTTAAGGATTAAACCCGACAAATAGGTCAAGATAGCAAGGATCCAACCTCCCACAAAAAACCAAATAATGTTGCCTAGAATACGCATATTTTACCTCTTTATAAATTTATGTAAATCAAGCAAACCGCCCGTTACAGACGTTGCACAGCCTACCATTGCTTTTGCGGCGATTTGATGCGGCCTGCACGCTATGCCGCACGAAACGAGTCTTGTGCGCACAAAATTTCCCATGCGCAAAACAACTACGGAATGATAAGGGGTGGGGTTTAACGATTGGCAACAAACGCTTTTCATCGATAAAATTTTAGTATGCAAATAACTGCGGCAAGAGTGTTTACAAAATTTAAAATTTATTTTGAAAAGGTTAGGAATTTTAAAATTTTGATGATAAAATTTTATAAATTTTTATGAATTTTGCGAACCAAAATTTTAAAATTTTTACGGTACAACAAAGTGAATTCTTAAAATTTTGCTATAGCTTTTAGTGTAAAATCTTCCTAATTGAGATACAAGATAGAAATTCCAAATCAAATTTTCGCGACGTGAAGCACTTCCTTAATTATGAATTTAAAATTTTACACGCTACACAGTGCGGCATATTTCTGCCGAGATAAAATTCGCAAGCAAAATTCCAACCTCGCAAACTCAAAAGCATACGGCAATTACTTCTTGAAATTTCGCACCGCTTGCCCGTAGACAAATATCACGCCACTTTACGAAATTTCGGCCTCACGACGCAAGCTCCTCGCACTGCAAACTCGCTTCGTGCTCTCGCCATAGCCGCGATCTGTCCGCATGCTGCTATGGCGTCTCGTCGCCGTCTTGGCCTTGAAGCGCGTCCGCTTCGCCCTCTGCCGCAATCGCCTCGAGGCTTAAAATTTCATCGACATCCTCCAGCTGTGCTACACCGTTTCCTGCGATGCTTCTGATGCTTGCGTGCATCGCGATCGCGCCGTCTCGAGCACGCGCGATCTGTTTTTCGCGCTGTTTCCAGATGCGCTCCATCGCGTTGCGCTCCTTATTTAGGCTCTCTTGCATGCCGACGAATGCCGAAACGATCGTCTTTATCTGGTTTGCAAACTCGGGCGAGGTCAGATAGTCGTAGAGCATCGCCGTTTTGCTATCTTGATTTTGCCCCGATCTTTTGGCAAACGCAAGCGCCACGACGTGTTCGCGCAAGACGGCGCAAAGCCCCTTAAATTCCTCAAACGAACAGATCCAGATGCTAGCATCGCTCGGCGCTTGATGCAGCCTAGGGCTGTGAGGCGGCATCTGCTCGGTGACGATAACGCCGATCTGCGCGCCCTCGCCTATCATATCGTCTTTGAGTTTGTCGATCCATTTAGGCTCGAAGCTTTTCGTGCGCTTGCTCTCGTATAAAATTTTACCGCAGCCCGCAAACTCCCTCGTATGCACCATCTGCACGCAGTCTGCGCCGCGTGCGCCCTTTTTGACCTCATCTATCTCGTCTAAAGGAAAGTTTAGTCGCAGATACTCCTGCAGCGCGAGCTCCTGCACCTCGCCCTGAAGCTGCTGCGAGCCCACTTCCGAGCGACGCTTAAGCTCGTTTATTTGGCCGATTAGGCTTTGGATCTGCTCATCTTTTTGGCGGAATTTCAGCTCGTTTTCCTGCGAAATTTGCTTCGAAAGCCGCTCGCGCTCTTGGTTTACGCGGTTGGTTAGCTCGATCTCGGATTTGGCCTTATTCTCGGCTTCAAGCTCACTAAATTTACGCTTTTGCGCCTCCATTTCGGCCTTGATTAAATTTAGCTCGGAAATTCTTTGCGATTTTTCTTGCAGCTCCTTTTGTAAAATTTCAAATTTCGCCGCGTTTTCGCTCTCGATCTGAGATTTCGCAAGCGCTAAAATTTTCTCCCGCTCGCTGTTTAGCGCGGAATCGGTCGCCGCTTTTACGCGCTGCTCAAAGGCATTTTCCTTTGCTTGTAGTTGCGCCAGATGCTTCGCGTACTCCTCGCGCTTAGCGGCGATCTCGGCTTCAAATTTAAGCGTAGCTTCGTTTTGCTGCTGTTGCCACTTTCGCTTCTGCTGCAAAATTTCATCTTCAAATTTAGCCTTGATATCGCGTTGCAGCGCCTCGTCTATATCGACCTGAGAGCCGCAGTGCGGGCACTTTACGTTAGCCATTTTTGTTTCCTAAACTCTGCTCTTTCATCTTTTCAAATTCTTGCGAAATTTGCGCGGCATTGGGCTCATCCGCCATCTTATCGAGCACGGAGTTGTAGCGATTTACGAGCAGTATCGCAAGCGCCGAAAAGCAAAAGCCCGGCAGCAGCTCGTAAACGATCGCCGAAAGCCCCGATAATATCCAGCAAATGACCGTGATACCACCTACGAGCATACCTACTAAAGCAGAGAGCGCGCTCATTTTTTTAGAATACAGGCTGAAAAGCAGCACCGCTCCAAAGCTCGCGCCAAATCCCGCCCAAGCGTTTCCGACGACGTTTAGCACCGTATCGTTTGAGCCGAATGCCAAGATCGCGGCGAGCGCGGCGATGATCACGACGGCGATACGGCTGCTTAGCGTCTGCGTGCGCTCGCTCACCTCTTTTTTATAAAACGCAAAGATAAAATCCTTCGTAACCGCGCTCGCGCTTACCAAAAGCTGGCTTGAGATGGTGCTCATAATCGCCGCCAGCACCGCAGAGATTATGACGCCTAGAATGAATGGATGAAAGAAAATTTTACCGAGCTCAAGGAAGATTTTTTCGGGATCGTCTATGCTAAGACCTTTTTGCGAAAAATACACAAAGCCGATCAGACCGCTAAGCATCGCGCCTACTAGCCCTAGCACCATCCACGAAATTCCGATGCGGCGCGCGCTATCAAGCTTACGCGAGCTTCTAATCGCCATAAAGCGCACTATGATGTGCGGCTGCCCGAAGTATCCGAGCCCCCAAGCAAGCAGACCTAAAACGCCCAAGAAGCTTTGATTGTAAAATAGATCGAGGTGGCTCGCGCCGTATAGCCGCACCTGCGCTAAAAAGGAGCTGTCCGCAGGGATCTGTAGCCCGCGGTAAGAGAACAGAGGGATCAAAATAAGCACCGCAAACATCAGCGCGCCCTGAAATGCGTCCGTGATCGCGACGGCCTTAAATCCGCCGAAAAAGGTATAAAACACTACGATTAAGATCGTAGCGACCGCGCCGTAGGTGAAATTTAGCCCGAAAAAGCTCTCAAAGGTCTTGCCGCCCGCGATGATGCCGCTGCTAACATAGAGCGTAAAAAATATGATGATCAAAAGCCCCGAGATGATGCGAAGCGTCTTGGTGCGGTCTTTAAAGCGGTTTTCTAAAAAATCGGGGATCGTGACGCTGTCGCTTGCTACCTCGGTGTAAATTCTAAGCCTTTTTGCAAGAAATTTATAATTGCACCACGCGCCCACGCAAAGTCCTAGGGCGATCCAGATATTGCAAATTCCCGTCGCGAACATCGCGCCCGGCACCCCCAAAAGCATCCAGCCGCTCATATCGCTAGCGCCCGCGCTAAGTGCCGTTACAAATGGGCCTAGGCGGCGATTATCGAGCAGATATTCGCTTAAGCTCGCATTCTTGTCATAATAATACCTACCTATAAAAATAAGCGCGCCGAAATATATCGCGATTGCAAAATAGGTCCAAAAGCTCATCGTTGCCTCCTTTTAAAAAAGCTAATTTTACTCTATTTCAAATAAAATTTTACTTTCGGAATTTAGCCAGATTTTAACGAAATTTTAGTATTCTTGCCATTTAAATTTTAAGAAAAAGGCGCCTTGGTTGAACGAGAAAATTTTAAAGGTCGTATTTGTTTTGACTGTAATCGCCGTGGGACTTTATTTCACCTATCCCGAACTGAGCGAAGCGCAAAAAATTTCATACGCCAAAAGCTACGGCATTACTCTTATTTTGACCTCCGGCGGCATTGTGATCGGTATCGCATTAGGATTTATGCTGGCATTTTTAAAATTTCTGAACAATAAATTTTTAAGCTTCATTATCGACGAATACGTAGACATCATCCGCGGAACTCCGATCGTTATCCAGCTGATGGTGTTTGTGTTTATTATCTTTGCTACGTGGAGCAATAATATCGCAGCTGCGATCTTTGCGCTGGGGCTTAATAGCTCCGCCTACGTCGCAGAGATCGTGCGAAGCGGCATAAATAGCGTTGATCGCGGCCAGATGGAAGCAGCGCGCGCGATGGGTCTAGGCTACGGCACGGCGATGAAGGAGATCGTCTTTCCGCAGGCGATAAAAAACATTTTGCCCGCGCTTGCAAATGAGTTTATAAGTCTTTTTAAAGAGACCTCGGTCGTAGGTCTCGTAGCAATTACCGATCTTACGTTTTTTTCAAAAAGTATGCAGGCGGCGCTTTATACCGTCCAGCCGATACTTTTTGCCGCAGTGCTTTACTATGCAAGCGTGAAATTTTTCTCGTTTTTAGTAAAAATGCTAGAAAGTAGGTTAAACCGCAATGATTGAAATATCAAATTTAACCAAATCCTACGGCAATTTATCGGTGCTAAAAGGAATTTCAAAGACCATAAATAAAGGCGACATCGTAGCGATCATCGGTCCAAGTGGCGGCGGTAAATCAACCTTTTTGCGCTGCTTAAATCTGCTTGAAATTCCAAGCGGCGGCACTATTAAAATAGACGGCGAGGATATTACTGATAAGCACACTGATATTAATAAAATTCGCCGCAAAGTTAGTATGGTCTTTCAGCATTTCAACCTCTTTGCAAATAAAAGCGTGCTGGAAAATTTAACTCTAGCACCCATAAAAGCGGGCATTTATACTAAAGAACAAGCCTTAGCAAAAGCGGAGGAACTGTTAGCTAAAGTAGGTCTTAGCGACAAAGCCTACGCCTATCCGCACAAGCTTAGCGGCGGACAAAAGCAACGCATCGCAATCGCTAGAAGTTTGGCGGTAAATCCGGACGTGATTTTATTCGACGAGCCCACTTCGGCGCTAGATCCCGAGATGATAGGCGAGGTGTTAGGCATAATGAAAGAGGTCGCCAAAGAGGGCATTACGATGCTTGTGGTAACGCATGAGATGGGCTTTGCACGCAATGTCGCAAATAGGATTTTTTTTATGGAGGGCGGCAAGATCGCTGTGGACGATACGCCTAAAAACGTATTTGAAAATCCGCAAAATCCGAGATTGAAAGAATTTTTAAATAAAATTTTAAACCACTAAAGGAGAGGGAAATGAAAAAATTTATGAGATTTTTAGTTGCGGGCGCTTTGCTTTGCGGCTCGCTAGTCGCTAAAGACATCACCAAAGATACGCTCATCGTAGGTACAAACGCCGAGTATCCGCCGTTTGAGTTCGTGGATGAAAACTCCAAGGTTACCGGCTTTGATATGGATCTGGTAGCCGAGCTTGCAAAGCGAGCGGGCGTGAAATATGAAATTTTAAATATGAGCTTTGACGGGCTGATCCCTGCGATTAAAAGCGGCAAAATCGATATGATCGCCTCGGGAATGAGCGCGACGCCGGCTCGCAAAAAGGCGATCGATTTTACTAATCCTTACTACAAGGTCGAAAATTTATACGTCAAGCGCAAGGACGATAACTCGTTAAATTCTAAGGCGGATCTACAGGGTAAGCGTCTTGCTGCGCAGCTAGGCACTATTCAGGAGCTTGCGATCAGAGACATCAAAGGCGCCGAGGTCAGCGCTACGGAGAACGTCTTTGTAGCCGTTATGTCGCTGAAGAACAAAAAGATTGATGCGCTTTGCGTGGATTCATCCGTGGGCTACGAGTATCTTAAGAAAAATGACGATCTAGTAGCGTTTTTTAAAGAATCCGACGGCAGCGAGGGCTTTTCGATCGCATTTGATAAGGGCAAATATCCCGAGCTGCTAGCTAAATTTAACGCAGCGCTTGAGGAGATGAAAAAGGATGGAAGCTACGAAAAGCTCTTGGAGAAGTATAATTTAAAATAATCCGCAAAATTTAGGCGCAAATTCTGCAATAGAAATTTGCGCCACCTAAGAGGAATCCTATGAAAAAGATATTTTTAGCACTTGCGATTTTGCTCTGCACGCAGAGCTTTGCGGAGCAAAAAGACAGATACGGCATCGCTGCGTTTGCAGGTCTTGGCAATGACGGTAGAAGCTTCGTTTTTACTTTCAGAAAGGCTCAAAAAGATCGTTTCTTTCCCTGCGACTTAAAAAATTTAAACATAATCGCCGCGGGCGCTTCTAGGTGCATAACGGACGCCAAGGAGCTAAGGAAATTCGACAAAGAATATAAAAAAGCTCTCGAGTCCGTGATAAAACCCGGCAAGCGCTACTACGTAAATTTAATCGATCGTGGCAATGACGCCTATGTTTGCGACGCAAGCGATCCTAAAAGTAATCTGCGATTAGATCTGGTAGCGGCGGGATTTGCCGTGCCGACAACCGACGATAGCGAACTTCTTTTAAAAGCCGCCGAGGAGGCCAAAGAGGCTAAGCGCGGAATGTATAGCGCAAAATTTTGGGATGTTACTAACTGCATTCTAAACGGCGCGCCGATGCCGAAAAAAGATAGATGAGTGAAATTTACGCACTTAGCGACGATGTCTTAACGCCGCCGCAAACTATCTTTTCGCAGATAGATGAGATTTTGCGCTGCGGCGTAAAGCTCGTGCAGTACCGCAGCAAGCTCGCCGCGCAGGATGAAGCTTTAATCCGCTCTCTCATCGGTCTTTGCGAAGATTACAGCGCCAAACTCATCATCAACGATGATGCGGCGCTTGCCAAAAAGCTTGGCGCGCACGGCGTGCATATCGGCAAGGACGACGGTGAGGCGGCGCAGGTGCGCGAGTTTTTAGGCGCGGATAAGATCGTCGGCGTTAGCTGCTATGCTGATCTTGCTCGCGCGCAAAAGGCTGAAGCGCAGGGCGCTAGCTACGTAGCCTTCGGCTCGCTAAGGCGCAGCAAGACAAAGCCTGATGCGCCGCTTTGCCCCGATGCGCTCGTGCAAGAGGCGCGAAAATCTTTAAACCTCCCAATCGCCGTAATCGGCGGGATAAGCTTAGAAAATCTGAATGAAATTTTAGCCCTGAAGCCCGATTATATCGCGATGGTAGAGGCGATCTACAGGCCCGCTTCAATCACTCAGAATTTAACAAATTTAAAGGAAAAAATGGATGAATATATTTGACGCCGTGATTTTAGGCATCGTCGAGGGGCTGACGGAGTTTCTGCCCGTAAGCTCGACCGGGCACATGATCCTGGCCGCAAAACTGATGGGTTTGCAGCAGACCGACACGCTTAAATGCTTCGAGGTCGTTATCCAGCTAGGCTCTATCCTAGCGGTCGTCGCGATGTTTTACAAGCGGCTTTTGGTCGATTTTAAGCTCTGGTGCAAACTTATCGTGGGTTTCATCCCCACTGCAGCGATCGGCTTTTTACTGTATAAAAGCATCAAATCGCTCTTCGCGCCGCAGACCGTCGCCTACGCGCTAATCGGTTGGGGCGTTATTTTTATCGCGGTAGAGCTCTTTCGCAAGGCGCGCCCTAGAGAAGGTGAGCTAGAACATCTAGATCAAATTTCATACGTTCAGGCCTTCATCATCGGGCTTTCGCAATGTTTTGCGATGGTGCCGGGCACTTCGCGCAGCGGCGCTACCATCATCGCAGGGCTTTTGTGCGGGCTAAGCAGAAACCTAGCCGCGCGCTTTAGCTTCCTGCTCGCGATCCCTACGATGTTTGCGGCGACTTTTTACGACACCTATAAAAATTTAGACACCTTCGTGCAAAACTCCGACAATATCACGACCTTTCTCATAGGCGGCGCAGTGGCGTTTATAGTGGCGCTTGCGGCGATCAAGCTATTTTTAAGCTTCGTTTCGAAGTTTGATTTTATCCCGTTTGGAATTTATAGAATTCTAATCGGCGCCATCTTTTTCATCTTCGTTTTTTAAACGCAATCATCAAAGGAATTTCATGAGCCTAGCAAAAAATATCGGCGCATTTTTAAAAGACAGATTCAGCCTCCTATCGGTATTTGATGGCGCGGTACTAAACGCATACGCGCTAGTTTTAGCATTAAATTTAGCGCTCGGGCTGCTTCTTATCGCGCGCGGCGGCGAGCTGCTCTCTGCGCAGGCGCTGTTTTTCGCAGCGTCTGCGATCTGCGGCGTGACGATACTTTTTTTCACGCTTTATGCGCTCAGCTTTTACAGCGCCAGGCTATATAAAATTCTCGCCTTTGCACTTCTGGCGCTAAACGTAGCCTTCGCGATCGCTCAGATTTTTTTGATCTTTAGCCTGGAGCTTACCTACTCGCACGGCACGCTGGACGCGCTAGTGCAAACGACGCCCAAGGAGGCCTTTGAGTTCGCGCATGCGTTTTTAAATTTCAAGCTTATCGCGGCTTTTTTGGCGCTTTTGATCTTCGTCTTCGCTGCCCTTAGGCTTAGAGTGAGCCAGCGAGCGCGAATGAAGCTATGTCGCGCAATAAAGCTAATCTTTTTGCTTAGCTTGCTTGTTTTTATTGCGCATGCGGCGTTTAAAAGCTACGTAGCCAAAAGCTCGAAAATGCGCGCCAGCATCATAATCGCACTGAATAAAATTCCGATTTATAACTTTGCTTTCGTTACGAAGGATTATTTCGGCGCCGATTTTAAAAGCGTGCGCGAGCTGCAAGCCGGATACCAAAGCATTTACGCCTCGCACTCGCACAAAACCGCGCCAAATCGCATCTCAAACGTCGTTTTTATTATCGGAGAGAGCCTGCAGCGAAATTTTATGAGCCTATACGGCTACTATCTTCCCACTACACCGAATCTGCAAGCGCTTGAGCGAAGCGGAAATTTAATCGCTTTTAGCGACGTCGTCTCGCCTGGAGCTAAGACCAACGACGTGCTAAAATACGTGCTAAATTTCGGAAATTACGAGAGCGAAAAACAGCGCCCGTGGAGCGCCAACCTCGACATCGTAAATCTCGCACGGCTGGCAAACTACGAGACCTTTTGGATCAGTAACCAGGAGCGCTACGGACAGTGGGCGGTCGCAAGCGGCGCGAGTGCGCAGATGACGGATCATTCGGACTTTACGAATCAAATCCCGGTTTACAAATACGCCTACTCGCTCGACGAAGTTATGCTTCCGAGTATAAGAAATTTCAAATCCGGCGCGAAAAAATCGCCTCTTGCGCGCAAGGATGAAAGCTCCGCCGCAGAGGTAAATGATACGCAGAAAAAGGATAAATTTTTCATCCTTCATCTTATGGGCTCGCACCCGAGCTACGAGTTTCGCTATCCGAAAAGCTTTGCTAAATTTAGCGCCGCGGATATCTCGCGCGAGCCACTTGATGGAGGGCAGAAAAAAGAGCTCGCGCACTACCTAAATACCGTGGCTTACAACGATTTTATAGTAAGCGAAATTTATAAAATTTTTGCGAGCGACAACACGCTGATAGTCTATTTTAGCGACCACGCCCAGAGCCTTTATCAATACCGCGGCAAGCTGATCCACGGCGGCATCAACCGCTTCACGCTCGAAATCCCGCTGATTTTCATGGCGTCGGATAAGTTCAAAGAGCAAAATGCTGATCTTTGGGCTCGCATCGCAGCAGCTAAAAACAGGCCGTTTTTAAACGACGATCTCATCCACGCGATCGCGGAAATTTTAGAGATGACTGAGCTGCCCGAGTACGATCCCGCTCGCTCGGTGATAAACGCCGATTTTAACGCCTCGCGCCCGCGCATCATCGAGGGGGTCGATTACGATAAGGTTTACAAGCTGCAGAAGGAATTCGGCGAGTAAATTCGGTGAAATTTTGCGCCTTTTAGTAGCGCAGAATTTCACCTCTTAAAAATTTGCGCTCTTATCGCAAGCCGCTCGCGCCCTAATTTAAGCTTTCAGATGAGCGCGGTTGCGTCAATTTATGCTGCGCAAAGCTCTGCAGTAAAATTTTTCGCCGCGAAAGTCTACCGAGTAAAATTCGGCTTTGTAAAATTTCAAAATTTTGCGGCTAAAATTCCACGGCGCAGAATTTTACACGTCTACGAAATACAAAAATTGCGAAGCTCATTCAAATAGCGAAATTTTGAAATTTGGCAGCGTTAAAATTTATCCGCACGGCACAAAATTTACCGCCAGAATTCAGCCCGCAATTTAAAATTTCAAAATTCCAAGCCACAAAATTTTATACCGAAGAATTTCACGTCCCAATCGGCACGGAGTATCTGCTACCCGAGCCGCGCATAAAATTATGCGCTTTAAAATTCCAAGCCATAAAATTTTACGCTACGAAATTTCACCGACAAAATTTTATGTCGCAAAACCCCGCGCCGTGAAATTTAAAAGCGGCTCTTGTTATAAGATTTCGCGAGCTCAATTTATGCTGCCGCAGCGATATTTACCCGCTACGAAGGTGATTTTATCGCGGATCTGAGCGATCTGTCTTAGCGCCTCCGCCAAGAAATCCACGTCGCTTTCGTCGTGGATGAACGAGAAGCTAGCCCGCACCCAAGCGGGTTTGCGTGACATTTCGGTATCGGGTTGCAAGCCGAGCAGATCAAAGCCGTAAGGTGCTGCACAGTCGCAGCCTGCGCGGGTCTGAATCTCAAATTTCTGCCCGAGCACCCCGGCTAGCGCGTCTGCGCCGAGACCTCGCATATTGAAAGCAAAGATCGGCACGCGCGGCGCAGTGAGATTGCCGTAAATTTCAATCTCGGGGATTTTTGAAATTTCGCTTATGAAGCGTCTGCAGATCGCCTCTTCGCGCGACTTGATCGCCTCTAGCCCCGCGCTTTTGCGAAGCTTTAGAGCAAGATAAGCTCGCACCAGCGCGATGATACCAGGCGTGCCTGCTTCCTCCAAGCGCTCCTTGTCGATTATAAAGCGCTGCATTAGGGCATCTGCGTATTTGATCGTGCCGCCTCCCGCGAACGTCGGCTCCTCGCCGCACAGAAGCTCCTTTCGCACCGCTAAAATCCCGCTAGCGCCCACGCCGCCCAAGAGCTTGTGCGCGCCGAAAAACATACCATCGCAAAAGCCAAGATCTACGTTTTCGTGCGCGATGAGCGCGCTAGCGTCCACGAACAGCCGCCCGCCGTGCGCTTTTAGCATCAAGTAAGCGCGCTTGTAATCGAGCTTAAGCCCCGTCACATTCGATGCCGCAGTAAGCACGCCATAAATTTCGCGCCCTTTGTTTGCGGATAAAATTTCGCCCAGCCGCGAAAAATCCATCAGCCCGCTTGGATCCAGTGGCACGCGCACTACCTCGCAAAGCCCCTGCCTTAGGCTAATTTCAACGGAGTGATGCTCAAAAGGCGAGATGATGAAAAGCGGCAGCTCTTTTATGCTCTCGCGCCGCAAGCCGAGCCTATCTCGCGTCGCGGGCGGCAGGTAGATGCCTAGAATTTCCCAAAGCTTCTTAATCGCCGCAGTCGCGCCAAATCCGCACGAGATCAGGTAATAGCGCTCTTCGCAGCCCAGAAGCTCTTTGATTTTGGCTCTTGCGTTTTCGTAGTAATCGCTCGTGATCTCGGCGCTCGCTCCGCCTGCGGAGTGGACGTTGGCATATGTTGCAAGCACGCGCTCGATCTCCGCTTCTATAGGGCGATACGCGAGCCCCGAAGCGGCGCAATCGAAGTATTTGACCCCCTCTTTTAAGATGATATTTTCTTTGATCGTTTCAAAATCCAAAGCGCGACTCCAAAATTTTTGCAAATTATATCCAAACTCGCTAAAATTACGCCCGCAAGGAGGGCGAAATTTACGAGTTAAAAGATACGGCGCGAAATTTGGGCGATGCTGGTATCGACGCGATTTTGCAGTTTCATTTCGTATTTGATGAGATAGGCTGCATAAGCGGCTACGCGGACGTTTTCGAAGCGATCGAAAATGAAATTTTGCTCTGCTTCGAGCAACTCGGCGAGCGCTTTAAATTTGGCGGCGAGCACGAAGAGCAGATCAAAAAGGCGCTGATGAAATTCGCTAGAAGCGACCGCAAAAAAATAGGAATTTCAAAAATCTTGCCGCGATTTACGGCGCAAAAAATTACCGCAGATCTCATAAACGCGAAGTTTTTAATCACCGAAAAATCAAGCGAGCAAAGGGCGCAAAAAGAGCGCAAAAACGACCGCCTACCGCGCGCGCTGCGCCGCTACCATATCACGGACAAGGTCCATTTCAGCAGCAACTTTGCAAGATTTTGGTTTAGATTTATCGAGCCGAACCTGCCCGCGCTGCGGCGCGGCGAGATAGAGCGCGTGCTAAGCCTAATCAAAGCGGATTTCAACGCTTATGCGGGGCTCGGGTTTGAAATTTTAAGCAAAGAACTGCTCGCAAAGTATCTAAATTTAGAGATTTCGCAAATTTCAAGCTTCTGGAACAAAGAGGTCGAGATCGACATCTACGCGAAATTTGAGAGCTTTTGCGTCGCGGGCGAGTGCAAATACAAGGAGCGAAAAATTTCAAAAAACGTGCTAAACGAGCTAATGCTCAAATGCGAAAAAGCGCACCTCGCGCCCGATCTGCTCGCGCTGTTTTCTAAAAGCGGCTTTAGCGGCGAGCTACAAAACCTAAAAAGCGATAAAATTTTACTCTTTTCGCTCGAGGATTTTAAAATTTTACTTTGAACTGCGCGCCAAAAAAGCCTAGAATATGGCGCGAGCGAGCGGTACCGTGCGCGTACGGTATGCCGCAAGAAATAAGTGGGGTGCTATCGACGGATACGCTATCTACGGGCGGCATAGGCAGAGCATGGGTAAGCGCAAGGCATGGCAGACGCGCTATCGATAGGCGGTATGAAGGTGTGTTGAGCGGACGGCGGGCGCTATGGATAGGCAGACAGCACGCTATCTGCACGCAAGCTTGCGCCTCTCGCAAACAAATCGCGAAAAGTTTATCTTTGCATATCGGAGCGGCTCTCGTCGCAAAGGCGCAAATTGACGGCACCTTTCGCACACAAACCTCGCGCTTTAAATTCCTAAAATTTAGACTATTTTTTCACCTTGATCACGTATGGGACTGATTTGATCACGCCTTTTGAAAATAGCGTCTTGGTGTCCGCATACACGGCGTCAAGCTCGGCTTTTGAGACGTCCGCATCGTTTACCTGCATGTCCTTGTCGTAGTATTTCTCAATCACGTCGATCGCGCCCTTTTGATCGCTCGGAGAGAGAGCCTTCAGCTGCTTTAAAATCAGTGCCGATTTGATAAACGCGCTCTTGCCGTGCACCGGCGCAAAGATTAATTTTACGTTGCTGTTGCGAAGATGCTTCGTGATCCTTTTCATCTCCTCGGCGCAATACGGACATTCCGGATCGCCCACGATGTAGGTCACATAGGGATTATTTTTATCAAACGACTCGATATAGGCAAATCTCGCGGGATTTATGCTCTTTAGCAGCTTAAGTGCGGCAGCATCGTTGGCGTCTTTTAAAGTTTGCATTCTCGCCTTAAATAGCGCCGCGTCTGCCGCGTCTGCAAGCTTAGGCTCCTCAGTTGCTGCCACTAGACTTTTGCCGTCGTCGCTAGCCAAAAACGCCTCCTTTTTATCGCCCGAGCGGACGATTAGTAAATTTAGCCCGTTTAGCGAGTTTAGTTTGTCGATCGAGATGAGCTGAGCGTTTTTATCATTTAGACTTTGCTTTAGGTTTTTCACTAACTCCGCTTCGTTCGCATTCGCGCCAAGCGCAAAAGCCGCACATACAGCCAAAACGTAGATGATTTTTTTCATAGCTTCCCTCCCCTTAAAATTTCGCCAATTATATCAATTTAAAATAAAATTTGTTATAATCGCGCCTCATTAATTTAAGGAGAAATTTATGGCTTATTCAATGGGCGATCTAAAAAAAGGTCTAAAAATCGAGGTGGACGGAATTCCGTTTAAAATCATAGAATACCAACACGTAAAACCGGGCAAAGGACCTGCTTTCGTGCGCGTTAAAATAAAATCTTTTATAGATGGCAAGGTGCTTGAAAAGACCTTCCACGCGGGCGATAAATGCGAGGCGCCGAATCTTGAGGAAAAAGAGATGCAGTATCTCTACGACGATGGCGAGGCGTGTCAGTTCATGGATACCGATAGCTACGAACAGATCGCGATCAGCGACGAGGATGTGGGCGAGGCGAAAAAATGGATGCTAGATGGTATGATGGTAAATATAATGTTTTACAACGGCAAAGCGATCGGCGTAGATGTGCCGCAGGTGGTGGAGCTTAAGATCGTAGAAACTGCGCCGAATTTCCGCGGCGATACGCAGGGCAGCAACAAAAAGCCTGCCACGCTTGAGACCGGCGCCGTGGTACAGATCCCATTTCACGTGCTAGAAGGCGAGGTCATCCGCGTTGACACCGTCCGCGGCGAGTATATCGAGCGCGCAAATAAATAATCTCCCCCTGTTTTTGCGAAATTTTGATTTCGCAAAAATTCCTCTTTCTTTTGAAATTTATAAACTCCGAGCGATAAATTTAAACCGCGATCTTCGCATAAATTTTGATTAAAATAGCTTTTCAAATTTGCCAAAATGTGGGATAATTTAGTATAGCTTTACGCAACGCTGATTTTTGCAAAATTTAGAATAGTTTTACGATTAAATTTACGGATATGAAATTTGAGTATAAAAAACGCCCGAAAGCAAATCTTACGACCCGCTTTCGGGCTTTGAGCTAGGCTGCAACTTTAATTAGATTTAAAATTTCACCTTCACTTGGGAAACGAGGCTTAGCAAAATCTTTATTAAAGAAAAGCTTTCTGCCGTCAACTTCTACTAGAAAGTCTCCGCTGCCACCAGGGACCAACTCGACAACTGCATCCTTATAGACGCCTGTTATTTCATCTCTCACACGGAGAGCTTGCGGTCTATAAGATCAAGAATTACAATAAGTAATTACAACCTTCATCTTTTATTCCTTTCTAAAAAAGTGCCACATTGTAGCCAAACTAGCTTAAATTTTAATATAAAGGCCCAATTTCACGCGCCTCAGCATTTAAAATTTACGAGCGAAATTTCGCCGTTTGCAAAGCTTTGCTGCCGCGAGCCCAAGACTAGTCCTCAAATTTTAAAATTTCATCGTAGCAGAGATAAAAATCGCAGCCGTGCGTATGGAATTTCTTATCGCCGTGAAAGTGTCCGAAATACCACCGCGCGGGCCTTACGAGCTCAAAGATCCGCTCCAAATACTCAGACGTTTTATCGGGGGTACTTTTGCCGCACCAAAGATATTCTTTTAAAAATTTCATCGCAAACCACGGCGCCGTGTGGCTCAGCACCGCATCAATCCGTCCGCCCGTAGCGATGAAATCGCGCGCATTTCGTATCGCACAAGCAAACTCCTCCTCACTTGGAATCTCGCGCGCCCACCAGCTAAGCCCCGGTATCCGATGTGCCTTATCGACGCTAAGCGCGCCGCCGAAACACAAAAAATGTCGCCCAGCAATCTCGTAAATTTCGCCGCGCCGCAGCCAAAAAATATTCTCGCCACCCACGCTCACGGTGCCGCCAAATTTCCGCTCGCGCGGCAGCTCGTCCAACATATCGAAATTTTCATGGTTGCCGTCGATAAAAAGAAGTGTGGCTGGGAAATATCTTTCTATATTTTTGCGCGCCATAAACTCATCTATCCGCTCGCTCCAAAACAGACCGAAATCTCCGAGCACGATGACGAAATCATCGGCGCTAAGCCCGCCCGCAAAGGCCTTGTTCGTTATTTTGCCGATCTCGTTTATGCCGTGCGTATCTCCGCAAAGATATATCATCTGCCTCTCCTTTAAATTTAGCTCGCCGCGCTTTGCCGCAGCCCGTGAGAATGAAATTTTAAGCGCTAAATTTTACGCAGCGCACGCGTTGCAAAACACGACTAGCATTCCGATCCGCAACCACGCAAATTTAATCCAAATTAAAATCGTAAATTTAGGCGACGAAATTCTAAAAGCGCGGGCATCAAACCTGTCGCCGCACAAATTTAAAGCCGCGGCCTCTGATCTTAAATTTCGCGGCGCGGATCTAAGCGGCAAAATCCAAGCAAACGCGACCCCTTTGCTACTGCTAAATTTTAAATTTAGCAACTAACTGCGTAAATTTTGCGGCGGATTGTGCAATTTCCACAAAGAGCTTTGTAAATTTCACAACGAACTTTATAAATTCCACGGCGAGGCGCCTAAATTTAAAGATTAAATTTAAAACCTGCCGCGCAATTTCGTCGCCAGCGCTGCGCCGATTTTTTCGTAGCCCTCTTTTTGTAAGTGGATCTCGTCGGGGCGGATAAGCCCGCGCTCGCGCCAGCCGCGCCAGCCGCCATCCTCATCCATAAGACCAGCTATGTCGTAAAACATCGCCCCTTCGTCTCGCGCTAGATGCGCTAGCACCTCCGCAGCGCGTGAGGCGTTTGGCACTTTAGGGCTTCGCGGCGGCGCTACGAGCAAGATTTTTGCACCGGGAGCTGCGGAGCGGACGGAGCGAAGCAGCCCACGGACGCTTTGGTAGAATTTTTGCTCGTCGAATTTCGGATCCATCGCATCGTTTGTGCCGTAAGCGATGACTACGAGATCGTATCTAAGTCCCGAAAAATCTCTACCAAAGGCATCTGCACCCCATTTTTCGTAGAGGTTGCTAAACGCGCCGTTGCTCGCACAAGAGTCTGCAAAGCGCGCGTTTTTACGATAAATTTTATATCCTCCAAGCTCTGCTCCGTCACGCAGCGATCGAATTTCGATCGGAAATCTAAGTCGTAGCTTAGAATACTCCCATTTCTGCGGCACTTCTTGCGAAATATACGCGCTTAGCCCACTTGCATCGCGCACGCGAAAAATCTCGCCACTCTGATCCGATTTATGCAAAATTTCGACGTAAAAATCTCCGCTAAGCTGCTTTAGCTCCAGTCGCACATTAGCGCCCTTTTTGCCGGTAGCGATCACTCCGCATAGTGGGAAATCGGGGTCTTGCTCGGTGCGGGATGAGATTACATTAAAGCCGCTTTGCTTAAATTCTATATTTTCGCTTTTGTGATATTTAGGCATCATTGCAGGCACGAAGCCGACGCTGTTTTGCACAAAAAAGCCGTGTCTGAAAGCATCTATCAGCGCGTCGCTTCCTAAATGCGAATCGCCAAAAAATTTCACTCCAAAGCCCGCAGAACTTTTTGTATTTGCAGAATTTATGCCACGAACGCCTGCGTTTGCTGCGCATCCGCCTAATAAAGCGGCAAATAAAATCGCTATAAATTTACTCAACTTCAATCCTTGATAAAATTTCTTTCGCTACCGCTTCGCAACCCTCTTTGCTCATATGAATGCCGTCGTCTTGGCGCACGCGCACGAGCTTGGAGCCGCTTTGCAGATATGTTTTATAGACGCCTTTTTCGCACACCAGCGGGGTTGTTTGCATAAAATACCCGCCAAGCGCCATGCTGGCGTCGGCATATATTTGATTTAGCAACTGCGTTTTCTCCTCAAAATCTGGCTTTTGCATACACGGCATCGCAAGCCACAGCACTCCCGCACCGTGCGAGTGCGCCGTATCGTAGATCTCGCGTACCCTTGAGGCATAAAACTCTCGCCAGCGCGGCGTTTTAATGCCATAAGTTTTACCTCCTGCGCGGTACTCCCAGACGTCATTGGCGCCTAGAAGCACGACTACGAGCTTAACGCCGCCGTTCTCGCGAAGCGCGGTATCGAGCGTCTTTTGCCAGTCGAAAGATTTCTTGCTCGCAAGCCCCGTAGATTGCTTGCTAAGATCGATCACCCTCAGGCTTCGCTTCGGGAAAAATTTCTTAGCATTCATCCCCACGTATTGCATCAGACTATCGCCCATAAAAAGCACCTCATCGCCTGCATTTAGGCGGATTTTGCCATCGTCGCTAAGCGAAATTTTAGCATCAACCTCCACGGAGCTTTGCGTCGTTGAATTCTGCTCCAAAGCCTGTGGAGCGGGAAGTTGCGAAGCGTAATTTTCGCCGCTTTGCAAGGTTGCGCTTGCCGTGACGGGATTTTGCGACGCAGCGGAGCTGCGCGGCACAGAGCTTGTTGTAGCCAGGCTTTGTGACACGGAATTTTGCGAAGTAGAATTTTGAGGGATGGAATTTTGTGCATAAGGCTCCTGCGCCGAATCGCGCGTCTTGAAATGATGCGTAGAATTATTTAAAGCCGAATTCTTTGCAGCATGGGCTTGCGGCTTGCTATCTTGCGGTTTAACGCTTTGCGAAGTATCGTGATCTCGCGCCCTCGTGCTTTGCAAAGCTTGATTTTCCGCCATACGATCTTGCGCAGATTTTTTAAAATTTTCGCCTCCGCCATGCGAACTCTCGTCCTCATCCTTGCTAATATCCTCGCCTTTGATACGCTGCTCAAGCTTATCTGCGCCATTTGCAATCTTTTCGTAGATCTCTCCGCCTACGCGAAACGGCGAGCGGCGCAGCCATTCTTCCAGCCCAAAGTCATCGTGAAATCGCTGCTCCAAATAATAAAGCAGCGAGCCTTGCATAAAAAATGCCGAGAAAAGCAGCGCAAAAAGCAGAGTTGAAACAAACTTAAGCATCTAAAATCCTGCGTAGATGAAATTTGGAATTCCGCTTGGCATCAGCGCGAAAATCAGCGTGAAAATCACGCCGAGCGCGAGAGCTTTAGGCAAAAACGGCAGCTCGGCAAAAAGCGCGATCAAAGTATCTTTAAGAGCTGAAATTTTAGGATAAACAAAAATCCCCGCTAAAATCACCGCAAGTACCGCTAGCTCACCAATATCTCCGAAAGCTCGTGCGCGGGTAAAAGCGCCCAAAATCGCCGCCGCATCTGGAAGGGAATTGGCGAAAAAAATCCAAGCGAAACTTACAAAAATATAGGTGCAAAATAGCGCTAAATGTGGATTTAGCGGCTTTACGCCCACTTTGGCAAGACATTTTAAAAATACAAGCGCCGCCCCGTGCAAAAGTCCCCAAATCAAAAAATTTAATCCCGCGCCGTGCCAGATGCCCGAGAGCGCAAATGCGATTAGCAAATTTACGCAGGTGCGCGCAAAGCCATTGCGCGAGCCACCAAGCGGGATATAAATATAATCGCGTATAAACGTGGATAAACTGATATGCCAGCGATCCCAAAACTCGCCTAAATTCTTAGCCGCGTAGGGCATATTAAAATTCTGCGGCAGCTTAAAGCCCATCGCAAGCCCAAGCGCTCGCGCCATATCGATAAAGCCGCTAAAATTCGTATAAAGCACCACGCCGTAAAGCAGCAGTGCAGCTAGAATTTGCGCCGCGGAGGACTCAGGCTCGTCGCCGTAAACGCCTGAAATCACATCGCTATAATACGCGCCCAAATAGCCGCTAATAAGCAGCAGCTTAACTAAGGCAAAAATTATAAGCACATAAATTTCATCGGCATTGCCAAAGTGCTTGAAGCGATCAAACTGTGGCAGTACTGGCTCTACGCCTTTGGCAGCGCTAGCGCGCCCGATAGGACCCATTACGACGCTAGGGAAAAACGCTAAAAAGCACGCCAAGCTCAAAAAGCCCTGCTCACCGCATTCGCGCCTATAAACCGAGACGAAATAGGTGATCGACATGAAAACATAATATGAAATTCCAAGCGGAAACGCCACGCTATCGACGGCACCTAGGTGCAGCGCGGCAAGCGCGGCATTGAAAAACTCCCTGACGTAGCCGTAATATTTGAAAAACGCGAGAAAAAATAAGCCGCCAGCAACTGCCGCAAGCATCACCGCACGCGCTTTCGCAGTTGGTAACGGAATTTGCTTCGCTAGCCCCGCTTTTTGCATCTGCTTTGCTATGCCAGCTTGTTTTGTTGCGCTCATCTGCTTGGCTGCCGCTTTACGCGATAGCTTTTTCTTGTGCGAAGACTGCTTTGCAGGCGGTATGGCTTTCGCGACTACGCGATTGGCGCGCGCGATACACGCACCTGCAAAATATACGAAGGCACTATAGGCTGCAAGCACCAGCGCAAAGCGCGGATTTATGGAGCACATAAAGCCGTAGCTTGCCAGCAGGATCAGGATTTTTTGCGCGAAAATATAATTTTTGAGCGTCCAATAAACGATTAAAAACGCTAAAAAAGCAAGGACAAACTCTGGCGAAAAAAATGTCATTCAATCTTTCCAATTTAAATTTTTAAAGCTCTTGCGGGCTTTTAGACGCTTGCGGCGTAAGATTTATATGAAGCGAAAAAGCTTTTTTTAAATCGCTTGCAACGCGAGATTTTATGCGCAGGCATGGCGGTAGTCACGGTGTTGCGTCGCTAAACACGCTAATAAATTTAGCGTCCAAATCCTTAGATTTCATGGACAGCTTACATGCAAGCTCTTGCCACGTGAGCAAAATTCCGCCACAATGGCAAAATTTGAAACGCAAATGAGAGCTCTACACACGAATAAAATTTTTAAACGCGTTGAGCGCTTTGCCATCAAATTCTTACAAAACCTCGCAAACGCAGTCTCATAGGTTCTACCCGCAGGATTTCAAAATAAGCACCTTGGAATCATGCCATATAAATTAAACGCGATGCCGCTAAAATCCTACAAAATAAAATCTAAAAACCTAAATTTTGCAGCGATGATAAAATTCCGCCCGTTAAAATCTATAGCGCAAAATTACTAAGTAAATCTCACTTTAAGGCGTGATAGAAACCATCTAAAAGCTGCGCCTGCGCCTTATAAGCCAAAATCATGGCTTTTAATTTTTACTGCAAATTGCAGATCTGCGCCTCCATAAAGGCTCTTTTAATTTTATGGTAACGCAAACGCGCCTTGCGCTAGCTTCGCTCTTTCTTGCAAAAAACACAAGTTAAAATCAATGAGTTTCGCGTAGTAAAATTTTGGCTCTAGACTTGGTTTTAGCGCGACGCAACTTCAGGCTCGCCAGGCGAAATTAGTCGTAAATTTAATGCGCTACATAAAGTTTAGTTTGAGCTGAAATTTAACGTAGCAGAGTCGAATCTCGCTTCGCAATTTAGCCATTCTAACGAGATAATGTAAATTTTAATTTGCAATTTAAAATTTCTAGCGCAACGATACCGGCTTTGGCTCGCGTTTTGCAATTCTAATCTAGCGGCGCGAAGTTCATAAAGCGCCGCGTAAAATTGCAAATTTCAGCGTTTTTTATTCGGCTGGCGAGGTTTGTGCGCGCAAGAACTGATTTGCGAAAATTTTAAAATTTTATCGCTTGCCCCAGCCCGCCTTTAGGGCAATCGCGATAAAATTTACGCTCCGCGTCTCAATCAAACGAGCAGTTACGATTAAATTTCAAACTAGCAGTCGAGATGAAATTTTACGCCGCATTTTCAAGAAATGCCCGTCTCTGTGCGTCTGTAAAAGCCGTAAAGCCTGCACTAAATTTCATATTGCTGCATTACTTAGCGGCTATCAAATATGCTTGCCAAGCAGACGCGTAGAAATCTCGCACCGCCATTTAATACTCGTTCGAAGTAAAATTTCGCCCAGATGTTTTAACGGTCTATATTCGAAATAAACGCTCTGCATAATTCTATCGCGAAATAGGGCTGCCGGGTGGAATTTTGCCCGACAGCAAAGTCTTTTTCTGCGCGAAATTTACGCCTCTGTGCGGATGATTCTTACCGCTTCGACCATATTTTTTAGGCTAGGGCGAACTTCTTCCCATTTGCGGGTTTTTAGGCCGCAGTCCGGGTTGATCCACAGCTGCTCTTTAGGAAGCACCTCAAGCAGCGCGCGGATCTGGCTTACGAGCTCCTGCACACTAGGAATTCGCGGGCTATGGATGTCGTAAACGCCCGGACCGACCTCTTGCTTATAGCCGACTGATTTGAAAACTCGAAGCAGCTCGTTGCCGCTGCGAGCGGTCTCGATGCTGATGACGTCGGCGTCCATCGCCTCGATCGTTTTGATGATGTCGTTAAACTCCGAATAGCACATATGCGTGTGGATCTGCGTCTGCGCTTTGGCTGCGCTAACGGCGAGTTTAAAGGCGTCTACGGCAAATTTTTCATACGCAGGGATGTTTTCGGATCTAAGCGGGTAACCCTCTTTAAACGCAGCTTCGTCCACCTGAACGATCTTGATACCCGCGTCTTGCAGATCCGAAATTTCATCAAAAATCGCGAGCGCAAGCTGCTTTACTATTTGCTCGCGAGGCTTATCATCGCGCACGAAACTCCAATTCATCATCGTAACAGGTCCCGTTAGCATGCCCTTCATAATCTTTTTAGTACGGCTTTGGGCGTATTTGATCCACTCCACGGTCATCGGCTTTGGACGGCTCACATCGCCGAAAAGTAGCGGAGGCTTCACGCAGCGGCTACCGTAGCTCTGCACCCAGCCATTGGCGCTAAACGCGTATCCGCTCATCTGCTCACCGAAATACTCGACCATATCGTTACGCTCCGGCTCGCCGTGAACCAGTACGTCTAGGCCAATCTCATCTTGAAATTTAACGCAGTCGTCGATGTAGGCTTTGATGTCACGCTCGTAGGCTTCGCGGTTGATTAAGCCCTTTTTATAGGCGTTGCGAACCTGGCGAAGCTCGGCAGTCTGAGGGAAGGAGCCGATCGTAGTGGTAGGTAAAATTCCATAGCCTAGCTCCTTTTTCTGCACCTTGATGCGATCCTCGTAGCGATCGGCGCGCTCGAATTTATTTAAATTTGCGGCGCGGCTTTGCACTCGCTCGTCGTGAATTAGAGGCGAGCTAGCGCGAGTTTTAGCGGATTTTTGATTTTCCTCGTATGCCTTCATGCCGTGTTCGCACATCGGAATTTCAAAGAAAAGATGGGTCAAAATCGAAATTTCGCTTAGTTTTTCGACCGCGAAACTTAGCCAGGATCTGATCTCGGTGCTTAGCTTGTCCTCGTATTTTAGCGTAAAAGGCACGTGCAAAAGCGAGCAGGAGGTGCCCACATAGATACGCTCCTTAGGAACGTAGGCTTCGATGGCTCTAAGCTGAGCGAGCTTTTTGTCGATGTCGCTCTTCCAGATATTGCGCCCGTCGATCACGCCTGCGAAAAGCACGGTCTTAGCGTCTTTTAAAGCCTCAAGCTCTTTTTTGATATTCTCTTCACTTGCGTAAACAAAATCAAGCCCGATCGCCCAAACATCGGTCTTTACTATCTCGCGCACGGCCTCGGTCGCATGCTCAAAATAGGTCATAAAGATGATTTTTACATTGCTTGCGGCCTTGCTTAGGCGCTGATAAATCGGCGTGATCTTTGGCGCTAACTCCGCTGCGCGATCCGTCACGAAGATAGGCTCGTCGATCTGAACTATAACCTCGCTATCAAGCTCGCTAAGAAGCTTTAGCAGCTCCTCGTATTTCGCGGCAAGGGCGCCCAGGTGCGCGAGCGGATCGCTTTTGTCGCTTGATTTGCTAAGCGCAAGATAGGTGATAGGTCCGATTAAATTTATCTTTAGCGCGCAGGAATCCTTAAAATCGTTATTCTTTGCGGCCTTGTACTCGCTTAAAATTTTACTAGGATTTAGGCTAAATTCCGTATACACAGAGATCTCAGGCACGATATAGTGGTAGTTTGTGTTAAACCACTTCGTCATCTCCATCGCGACTGCGTCCTTACTGCCGCGCGCCATCGCAAAATACTGCTCATGCGCCGAAAGAGCCGCAAAGCGCTGCGGGATCACGCCGAAAAGCACGCTGGTATCGAGCATCAGATCGTAGTATGAAAAGTCGTTTACGCTAATTAGGCCGCTCCAAGCATCCAGCTGATGTTTGATGTGGCGATCTTTTAGCTCTGTGGCGACTCGCTCTAGCGCGTCATAATCGCACTTGCCCGCCCAATAGCTCTCTAAAGCCTTCTTTAACTCGCGCTGCTCTCCGATACGTGGAAAGCCCGTAACGTAACTCTTCATCTCTATCCTTTGAGTAAAATTTTGGTATGAAAGTGTTGATTTTATCTAAAATTTCTTTTGCCGCCATTAAAATTTTAACCTAATCTCGAAAATGAACGAAATTTTATATAAAAGCGCAAGGGTGGAATTTCGTCGATAAAGCTCGAGATGGAATTTTATCGACGAAATTCTATGAGTTAAAATTTTAGGATTGAATTTAAAGGCGTTAAATTCATCATAATTTAAACCTTGTCGCAAGATTCTACTAAAACTTAGTAAAGCCTTGCGACGAAGCTAGCCGCACTCGACACACCGCGCAAAGCTACTGGCAATCAAGGCTATATGAAAGCAGTGCAATGCCTCAAATATGAAAATTCTTAAAATTTATAATTATATCCTGCGTAAACGCCGTATTTTTTACCGTCGTTATCTTCGATATAATCGCCGTCTTTGTACCACGCCTTGCTTGCTTTAAAGCCCATTTCAATCTCGCTATTGGAGCCAAACTCATACGCGGTACCTATCTTGCCACCCAAAATAAAGCCGCCCAGCGTATCGTCCGCTCTAACCCAGCCGCCATTGCTATAGTCTATTTTAACTTCAGTATCTAGCACCGAAAGCCCAGCGTAAGCGCCTAGGACAAGCTTAAATCTGCCGAAAAGCTCCGGCGTAAAATCCGCACCGGCTACGAAATCGTGCGTGCTCCATTTAACCTTTCTTTTCGAATTGGCATTCGAGCTGGAATCCTCGCCCTTAAATCCATAAAAATATCCGCCGTAAGCTCTAAACGTACCGAAGTCATATCCGGCCTTAACGCCGATTTGCGGCTGTCCGTCATCAAAACCTGCGGCTTGGTTTTTGAAATTATATCCGCCTTCGCCGCCTATGAAAAGCCCCTCCGCCATCGCGCTTACTGCAGCTAAAGAGCTAAGAAGCGCCACTTTTGCAACTAAATTTCTCATCTTTACTCCTTTTGGTGAAATTTCATCTCAATGATAGCAACACACTTCGAAATCTAGGCTAAATTTAAAGTAAATACATAACATTTACGATTTTTAGTGACGAAATTTTGAAGTATTTTCGTAACTTATTTATAGTATAAATTCTAAATCTCAACATATAGCTTGCATTATAAATTTTATCGCTTAATAACATACGCTTCGTAAAAGCACAATGCAATAAAAATTTACGCAATATTCCTCTGGATATAAATTTATCTTAATAACTTGTAAATCCGCGCATAATTACTTAAATAAACGGGCTCAAACAGATCTTTATCATAGTTTTCCAGCACAAAAAGTTGGATAAAGGCTGATTCAAAGACCTTTTTATCTAAGATTAAAATTCTTTGATAATTTGGCAAAAAAATAACGTAAATATTTGACTTTGTATCTATTTGCTTAGATATTTTTTTCAGCTCTCCATTTACTTCGCCTACTTGATAGTATGAGTTAATGCTTAATTTTTCCCCATTATGAACGACATATTCTGGTTTGACGCTTGGTAATTCAACGCCTTCGCCTAAAATTATGCTTTTACCATCCTTACCTATTTGTATATCATAGCCAACATAAGCTAGAGGTCCTGTAAATTTCTCTCCGCTAGCTATATCTATAGAAGTAAATTTCCAAATGTTTGGTAATATATCTATCATTTTAGGCACGAAATAATAATATATATCCCTAGTTTTCTGTGGAAGCTTGAAATTCTTATCACTCAAAGAACTTAAGAATTTATTGATATCCGCTTCGCCATAATCTTTTTGAATTTGATATAGATTTATTTTAAATTTATCTTCCAGTTTAGGATCAAATTTTTTACCTTGCAACTTTTGTATATATTCTACGTTAAGCCTTGCCATATTAGCAGAGCTTACCTCATCTTTATTAAAGGAAAACGCACTCATAAAAGTATATTCTCCCGCCTGTCTACCTCCAGGATCAGCTACTACTTTTACATCTGAGTAATATCTGATTAAATAACCGTAATCCCACCACGATAGCACGTAATCTTCTCTACTGGCTTTATTTTTTAGCTCTGCAAGAGGCTTTATGGAATCTTTCGTAAGCGTAGGCGCAACTCGGAATTCATAAATAAAATCTATGCTAGGCATTAGCGCCAAACAGGTTAAAATAGCCAACAAAGTACTTCTAAGCCAGGTGCGTATTTCAAAGTAATTCAGCGCAAAATATATAAAATAAGCAAATCCAAGCGCTATCATCGGTGTAGCGTACATTGTAAAGCGAGTTCCGCCGAAAAGTGCTAAAACTCCAAGCGCTATCATCGGCAGTGTTAAGATGAACGAACGGAATTTTATCAACAATAGAGCCAGTCCCCCTACTGCACATATGAATATAAATAGATGCCCACTAGATTCAAGCACAAATTTTATGAAATTAGCATTGGCAACCTCGTTAACCGTATTTCTAACACCATAAAAATGAAAAATATCCCCCTTGCCAGCATTTTTTAAAATATATACATTAATTTCTGTTATTATAGGTACGAGCCCACCGAATATGATAAACATAATTACGACGATCACACCCAAGATCCAAAGAGCCTTTTTACTTTTATGACTTGGAATTTTAATCATTAAAAAATATAGCAATGCAATCAGTGAGGTTTTGAACAATAAAATATAATTTACAATTATTGTCTCGCCTTCGTAATACGCGCCAAAATTTATAACTGCAACGACCATAAGAATAATCGCTTTGTAATTTTCCTCATTGTGTCTATTAAAAATCAAAGTATAGATTAAAAATATCACTATAATCGCCATATTTAGAGAATACGAGCTAGGATACCACCAATCATAAATCACCGTAAAAACGGCAGGTAAAGCAAAGCCGCTCTGCTCGCTTCGCCCTATGAGCCTAATCAAAGCCCATAGCGTTAGCAGCGGCAGAGTAACATTTAACATATCGCTATCGAAATACCCGCCCAAGGTTCTCATATAATATCCCGGCAATATGGTGGCAAGTAGTGCCGCGATGATGCCGGCGCCCAGGATCTTATACTCTCTTGCTATCAAAATAATCGGCACGGCCACCAGCGGCGCGAAAAACACGCTCATATAGATCGTAATGCTATTTAGACTGACGGGCAAAATTTTGCTAATTAAAAATGCTAGAGTTGGGATCGACGCGCCGTATGGGCTAAGATCGCCCGGCTGGTGAAAGCCCGCTATCATATCGCGCGCACCCTCGGCGTTCGCAAAGGCGTCGTTGGTGGTCATGATGAGCTCGCCGTCAAAAGAAAACTGCTCGATCCCGCTAGCCCAATATATCCAAAAAAACCTGCACGCCACGCCGAATATATAAACCAACGTCATGATCAAAAAGATATCCATGCGTGAACATTCGCCGTTTGTAATTCTAAATTTTTGCATTTTTTTCCTTGATTTGCCGTTTGAAGTACCGAGCGGCAGGGTTAAAATTTGCCTCTACAAATTTTACTCGCTTTATCACGCCCGCGTTACGTTTTTAACGGCATTGTTTAATTTACGTTTATTATAGCAGAATTTATCGATATTAAAAGTAAAATTTTAAAAACAACCAAGTCAAGCCATTTAGAATTTAAATTTGTAACATGCAATTTTGGCGACCATCAAAAAAAATACGATACGTAAAGATAGAGATTAAGATGTAAACTAAATATCCAATATAAGGCAGACACAAAACAATACTAAGCCAATAAATATGCGTATATATAGCATATTATAAATTCCATCTTCTGGGTGTGGAATGAACAAATATAGGACAATAAACATAACGAACGCTTTTAAAAAAATATATAACACAATGTTTTATTCATAGGCATATATTTAGCGATCTATGCTAGGGCTTGATAGCAGAAACAACCGGTCGTTGCAAGAAACTTACGCCGAGCCGGTGGATTTTTGTGGTTTAGACGAAATTCTCGCCTAATACGCGTCGCACATAAATTTACAGACGGTTTTCGTGCGGAGATTGAGCATGATCGAGCTTAGGCATCTGCCGTCCTTGTTGCCGCTTAGCAGGCGCACGGCATCGCCCTCTTTCCACTGCGTGCTGTCGCCCTCGATCGTCCTGTAATGCGCGCCGTTAATGACAAGCGACTCGCCACCTTTTAGCGTTTTATCGATCTTCAGGTCGCTTGCAATCTGGCTTAGATCGCCTTTTAAGGCATTTGCGATTAGTTTTTCTTCGGCCTGCTCATGCGTCTTCATCGAGCTTTTGGCAAAGTCCGGCACCTGCAAAGTTTCGGTCTGAGCCGAAGCAAAGGCGGCTAGCACGCAAGCGGCGTAAATTAGTTTCATATTTTCTCCTCGTTTTTTTCAAAATTGCGGCGATTATAGCAAAGTTTGCTTAAAAATTTCGGTCTAAATTTAGCTAGAGTTTAAATTTAAGAAACCGCTCGTCTGTTTAAAACAGAGCTGAACTCGATGGCAAATTATAAAATTTCGCCATAATTTAAAATTTACTTATTAAAATACGCCGCGAGTGCGCTTAGCCAAACAAACAGAGCTATGATCCAAGACATCGTCCACGGCGTACCCGCAGAAAACGCCGCAAGCATAGCCGAGGAGAGGATGCCGCTACCATATTGCAGCGAGCCGATGAGCGCAGCGGCCGAGCCCTTCATCTCCTGCGGCACGCTATCAAGAGCGGCGGCATTGGAGCAAGAAGCGATGATGCCGTTCATACTAAAAACGAAAAACATCGGGATTATCATGCCAAGAACTCCGCCCGTTTTGAAAAACGCAAACGCAAACAGCACGCTGGCAGCAAGCGCGGCAACGAGCGTGGAGACTATGAGCAGGTGATTTAGCGCATAGCGCTTCACCAGCTTTTTATTTACGAAACTTAGCGCCATGACGCCTACGATGTTTATGCCGAATAAAAATCCGTAGTATTTGCTAGGAATGCCGAAATAATCGATATATACAAACGATGAGCCCGTGATAAAGGCATAGGCGGCTACGTAGAAAAACGTCACGCTAAGAGTGTAGCGCATAAATTTGGCGTCTTGTAATAATCTTAGATAGTTTCTAAAAGACGATACGATGGGCTTTGTGGAGCGCTTTTGCGGCGGCAAGGTCTCCGGTAGAGAAAAAATCATCGCAAACATAACCGCGCTAGCTAGCGCCATCAGCCAAAATATCCCATGCCAAGAGCCAAATTCCAGTATCGCGCCGCCCAATAACGGACCCGCTATCGGCGCTATCGCCATGATAATAACTAGCGTAGAGAGCATCTGTGCGGCCTGCGAGCTACCGAAAAGATCGCTAATCATCGCCCTGCTTAGCATCGGTCCTACGCATGCGCCCAAAGCCTGAAACACGCGCCAGAACACTACGCTAGCCATATTGTCCGACATCGCGCATCCTACTGATCCGATCGCAAAGAGCGCCATACCGATAAAAAGCGGGATTTTACGCCCGATCCTATCGCTGATAGGCCCCCATACGAGCTGCGCTATAGCAAAGCCGATCAAAAAGCCCGTTATCGTGAGCTCCGCATCGCCATGCAGCTACCGCTCCATCGTAGGCATAGCGGGCAGATATACGTCCGTAGATAGCGACGTACACGCCATAAGCGCGCTTAGCACGACTAAAAAAGATAGCGAAGTTTTTGAAGAGTTCAAATTTTTCCTTTTGTTATTATTTGGGTGGGCGCAAGATTTGCGCGACTGGAGATTGGAAGCTTTAAATTTACTCAAATTTGTTTTGATAGATTCTGCATGATTATAACTAAATTTAAACGTTTTTCGGTATGGAAGCTTAAATTAAATTTGATGTAAAATTTGAATGCAAGCGAGGTAAAATTTAAACTAGAAATTTAAATGCAGTAGGGCAAGGCGCGGTATTTTTCGCTTAGACGAGGCGAAATTTCTACTTCGCTTTGTTCGTAGATGCAAGCAGAATATTTTTAAGCATAATCTAGACATTAAATTTGAATGTAATTAAAGATAAGGTGCGGTATTTTTTCGCTAGACGCGGCAAATTTTACCTTGCGAATGAGGCGGACTATATGTTCCGTCGCAGTGAAGCAAGGTAAAATTTAACAAAGTATAGCGGAAAAAGACAAGCCTTAAATTTAGACTTCGTACCTCTCGCCAGGCTTCATTTCGATTATTTCCCACGGCAATCCCTGCTTATTTAGCTCGTCCATGAAAGGCTTAGCGTCGAAATTTTCCATGTTAAATACGCCTTTTCCGCTCCAGATGCCTTTTGCTACCATCATCGAGCCGATCATCGCAGGCACGCCCGTCGTGTAGCTCACCGCCTGCGCGCCCGTCTCGGCGTAGCAAGCCTCGTGGTCGCAGACATTATAGATGTAGACTTGGCGCTCTTTGCTGTCTTTGAGCCCGCGGATCACGCAGCCGATGTTGGTTTTGCCCTTCGTGCGAGGGCCTAGCGACGCAGGATCAGGCAGCAAGGTCTTTAGAAACTGTATCGGCACGATTTTCACGCCGTTGTGTTCTACCTCGTCGATGCGTAGCATGCCGACGTTTTCTAGGCATTTCATATGCGTGAGGTAGCTCTGTCCGAAAGTCATAAAAAAGCGGATTCGCTTTAACCCTTTGATGTTTTTAACGAGGCTTTCTAGCTCCTCGTGGTAGAGCAGGTAGCTGTCCTTGACGCCGACTTTGGGGTAGTTCCACTTAAACATTATTTCCATCGGCTCGGTCTCTTTCCACTCGCCGCGCTCCCAGTAGCGACCTTTTGCGCTCACTTCGCGCAGGTTGATTTCGGGGTTGAAATTCGTCGCGAACGGATAGCCGTGATCGCCTGCGTTGCAGTCTAGGATGTCGATCTCGTGGATCTCGTCAAAGAGATTTTGCTGCGCGTAGGCGCAAAATACATTCGTCACGCCCGGATCAAAGCCGCTTCCCAGCAGCGCCATCGTGTTTGCGGCTTTAAACTCGCCGTCCTTCGCCCACTGCAGCTTATACTCAAATTTAGCGGTATCGGGGTGCTCGTAGTTTGCCGTGTCGATGTACGGGATGCCGGCGCGAGAGCACGCGTCCATGAGGGTTAGGTCCTGATACGGCAGCGCCACATTTAAAAGCAAATCGGCACCCGTTTTTTTGATGAGCGCGACCACGGCGCCCGTATCGTCCGCGTCGATCTGTGCGGTGTCGATAGCGACGCCCAAGCGGTCTTTGATAAGCTTAGCGATCGCGTCGCACTTGCTTTTGGTGCGGCTAGCAAGCGTGATCTTGCTAAAAACGTCCGCGTTCATCGCGCATTTTACGGTCGCGACTTGGCTCACGCCGCCTGCGCCTATGATTAAGATATTTGACATTTGGGCTCCTTTAAATTTTAAATTTTGCTGCAATTTTAGCAAATTTAAGATGAATTTTAAGAGGCGAGGTGTAATTAATCATAGAGTTTGGTTGTAACCGGGCGCGGAGCGCAAGCCCTATCTAGCAAGAGCGCTAAAAAGCGGCGGGCGCTAAAATTTTATATAGTTAGCAGCATGCCGATTGACGGCGGCACGAAATTAAATTCACCGCCTTGCATCGCGCGATAAAATTTTAGGCTTTAAAGGGCTAGTTTAAATTTAATATTCCGCAGCGAAGCGTGGAGAATTAAATTTAAATCTCGCTTGCTTCGCCGCTAAAATTTATCGCACCTCTTGCCCCAGGCACGTGATAAAACCGCATACCGCGGCTAAATTTAACGCTTTAGCGAACAGCGGTTTAAAAAGTAACAAGTGGGACAAAATCCCGTGATGCACACGATAAAGGGCACTAGTCCGACCAGCCCCCCACCAGCTGCCAAACAACTACTTTCGCGATCATTATTGCTAGTCCGATCAGTGCTTTTTATCCTAGCTTTCCTGCTTAGCATTGCGTTTTCACTTCTTTGTTTTTACATTTTGCACGGTATTAATGCTTAAAATTTTTAAAGTAAGCAATGGCAGCAAACCGCCACCTAGCGTATCATTTTTGAGCCCGCCTTCCTATATACGCGCCTTGGTTAAATTCGGCTTCGTTTAATTATCTTTTCTTTTGCATAAAAGTGCGATCCGACAAAAATTTGCGTGCCTGAGGAGTGAAATTTTATTCGAGCTCGACTTAAAAATTTCGACAAGCGTAAAACAAGGCAAACTCGAAGGCAGGCAGGCAGTAGGATAAAATTCGCATATCGAAGGATAAAAATTTACACGCAGCTTTAAATTTGAAATCGCGATAAATTTTAACCAGGTGAAATTGCCATCGTCGCAGAAAGTTCGTCTAAATTTAAACTTGCCATGTGTTTTAGAGTTTAAATTTATGCGTCCTCGCGGCAAAGAAGCATAATGCGGACGTAATATTTACGATCGAAGAGGCACCTGATCTTGCGCCGTACCGCTAAAATCAGATTTCGTAGCGATAAATTTTGCCGAAATTTTCATCCAGATTGTAGCTAAACTCACCGCCTGCGTAATAGATTGTCTCGCCGCTCTCCAGCTCGAAGCGCTGATACACGCGCAGCACGACCTCGTTTTCGCTGATGCCTTGGACATGGATAAAGATATCGCTCTTTCTGCCCGCAGTCATCGCCATTTGGTAGAGCTGATTAAATAGCGCGTATTCCGGATCCTTCTCGGCGTCCTCTTGAGATAAAAAGCCCTCCAGCACGCCCAGCATCTCCGCGCGAAATTCCGTCCTGGCGCGCGCATAGGCGTTTTGGATATTTTCGATCTGGTTGGTATCGAGTAAATTTAAAAGCGAATGTTTGCCCACGTAAAGCGTCGCGCTCGATGTGATTTTGCCGTCCTTGTCGGTCACTAGTCGCAGAGCTTTCTCTACGCGCCACAAGGCTTCTTTTAGCTCGAGCCCGCTTTCAATTTCAATTTTCATCATAGATCCTTTATCAAGAGTGCGGAATTTTAGCGTGAAATTTTAAATTTTAAAGACAAACTTAGCGATCAGATACGCCATATATAGCATCAAAACTCCCACGAGCGCGTCGATTATACGCCATGCTCTGCTGCTTGCGAAAAGCTTCGAAAGCGCCCCTGAGCCATATCCTAAGCCGAAAAACCATGCAAACGATACAAACATAACTCCCGCGTAAAACCACGACTTTTGCGGATCCGCAATCGTAGCGCCGAGCGAGCCCACGACCACAACGGTGTCTAAATACACGTGCGGATTTAGAAGCGTAACCGCAAGAGCTTTGGCTACGACGGGCGCTAGCGGGCTATTTGCCGAGTTTTGGATCTTGGCAAAATGCGAGCCTCTGTAGGCGCTGAAAAACGAGCTTAGCGCGTAGCAGAGCAGAAATACGATCCCGCCTATGCCTAAAATTTGGGTAAGAAGCGAGCCTTGCTTAAGGGCGCCGCCGATTAAAAATATCCCTATGCCCGTAAATACGGCATCGCTTAGCGCGCAAACCATGCAAACCGCTGCGACATGGTTTTTCGCAAGACCTTGGGAGATGACGAAGATGTTTTGCGCGCCGATCGCGACGATGAGCGAGAGCATCAGCGCGGCTCCCTGCAAGAAAATTCCGATCGGCAAGGAATTCAAGGCCGCGCCTGCCTACTTATTTTTACTTTCGCAGGCGGAGCTTTGCATCGCCGTATCGGTAGTATCGGAGCCATCTACCGCCGCACTTTCGGGCGCAGCGTCAGGCTCATTATCGCCTGCGAAAATTTTAGGTGCGGAATTCTCAGCGCCTATGAAATTTTCGCCTGCGGCGGCGCTATTTGAGGAAGCGGCATTATTCGGCGCGGCGGAGCTTTGTTCGTTTAAATTTGAAGCGCCCTCTAAATTCTGCGCGCTGTTTGAATTAGCGGCGCCATTAGAATTTTGCATGGCGGAATCCTGCGCGGCGCAGCAATTCTGTACGCCTGAATTTTCACCTAAATTTTGTGCGCCGCAGGAACTTTGCGTATCGAAATTTTTTGAAGCGGAATTCTCATCGCGAAAATTTTTAGCTTTAAAATTTTTAGCGCTACTCGCGCTTTTTTTAGAGCCCTTAGCGCACTTGCGAACTTTTGGAGCGGCTTGCTCTTCTTCAGAGCTTTGCGAAAGACCCGCTTTTTCGCGTAAAATTCTACTCAGCTCGTAGATCGAAATTTCAAACGAGCCCGGTAGCGTGGCCTCTGTGTCGCTGTAAAATCGCAAAAAGTTAAAGCGGTCCTGCGCCTGCGGCGTTTTTTTGAATACAAAATTTAAAAGCTCCGTTTTGTTTCTGCCCGCGGCGAAGGTTTTTGTGCCTAAATTTGTGATATCTTTGTATTCGAAGCTCTCGGAATTTGCCCCGCGCACGATCGTAAAAGCATCCTCGCCGATCTGCAAATAATTTTTAGCGCCGAGTCTAAGCGCGCAAAAAAACGCGCAAAATGCCGCTACTACGGAAGCAAAAAGCGCCGCACCGCCAAAGCCCGCGTGGTAGCAATATCCGCTAGCGAGCGCCAAAATCGTCGATCCCGCCAGCGTCATCGCTACGGGCTTTTTATTCTCTTTTACTATCATCTTCCCTGCTTAATCATCTGTCTTATATATTCGTAAATTTTAAAATTTAGCGCATCCATTACCGAGTCTTTAGAGCCCGGATTTTTGATGCTTTGGTAGTTGAGATTAGTTACGTAATCCTTCCAAGCGCCCTTGTTTTTGACGCTTATGTATAGACTAATCTGCGAATCGTAGAAGTAGTCTCTGTAATAATCGTCGTCGTCCCAAGGATCATAACCAAACGGCATCCCCCAGCCTACGCCCACGCCCGTATATCTATAATACCTGCCAAAGCCCATTCCGAAGCTGAATCTCGGATTATCCCACGATCTGCGCGAAAAATCCGCCTTGCGGAAGTAGTTGAGATTGCCGCCGATTTGGACATTTGCCACGCTTTTATTTACGACCTTAAATCCGTCCGCACGCAGATGCTGAATCACTACTTGGGTTAAATTTGAATCCGTCGTAGAGGTATTGGTGAAATTTACGCTTATGAGCTTATCCTGCGGAAATTCCATAATGTGAAGCGGCTCGGAAGTGCGTACTATGCCGCTATTTACGGGCACATTTTTAGAACAACCCGTAAAAATCAAAAACGCCGAAATGACCAAAAAAAGTGAAATTTTATTTTTCAAGACAGATCCTTTCGCTTAAGATTTCAAATCCTAAATTTGAGTGATTGTAGCATAAATTTAAAATTTTAATGTCAGCAAGAAGCGATTTTTTGAAATAATCTAACTACCGATACGCGGGAGCAGAGATTTTCAAATAAAATTTCACGCCGAGCGACCGCTAAATTTAAAGCCGTCGCTCGGTTGAAATTTCTGCGAAAAGAGGTGGAATTTTAAACCGGAGCGTTTAAAATTCCATAATCTTATAGGCTCACGCCGCGCGTAAGCACGCGCTTGCGATAGACGTCGGAAACTCTGCTCGCGTCGCCCACGATTAGAGCGTTCGTGCAGCAGATCGCCGCACATATCGGAACCTTGCCCTCCGCGATACGGTTTTGGCCGTATTTATGTAGCTCCTCGTGCGAAAACGTAGGCTCCGGCCCGCCCGCGCACATAGTGCATTTATCCATCGCACCCTTGATACCAAAAGCTCCTTCTCTTGGAAATTGCGGAGCGCCGAACGGACATGCATAGAGGCAGTATCCGCAGCCGATACATTTATCCTTGTCGTGTAAAACGACGCCGTCGGTTCTGATATAGAAGCATTGAACCGGGCAAACCTGCGCACAAGGCGCATCGGTGCAGTGTTGGCAAGCGATAGAGCTTGAAACCTCCTGCCCCTCTATGCCCTCGTTTAAAGTGATAACCTTGCGCCTATTGATCTGCACGGGAACCTCGTGAGCCGAGCTGCAGGCTACCTGGCAACCATAGCAAGCGATGCAACGCTCGACGTCGACGTAAAATTTTAATCTTGCCGGCATTTTATCTCCTTATGCTCTTTCTAGTCTGCAAAGACCGGCGTTAAATTCCGAAATTTGCGTATTTATGTCAAAGCCGTAGTTCGTAATCGTATTTGAGCTCTCGCCTCTGATATATGGCTTAGTACCCTCAGGATAGCGCTCGCTTAGATCCTCGCCTTGGAAAATTCCCGCGAAGTTATACGGCATAACAATACGATCGGGCGTTACGGCGTGCGAATATATGCACTTGACTTTGATCTTCGTGCCTTGCGGTGAATGAATCCACATCATCTCACCATCTTTGATACCTTTATCAGCGGCAAGCTTAGGATTTACGTGCGCAAACATCTCCGGAGTAATCGCCGAAAGATACTTGCTCGTGCGCTCGATCATACCTGCACCGCTTAAATTTACAAGCCTTAGCGAGCTTACGATAGTAGGGAAATCCTTACTCCAATCCTGCTTTTTCTGCTCGGAGATAAATCTCGTAAAGACGCGGAAATTTCGTTTTTGATCCGCAAAGGTCGGATATTTCTCGACCAAATCCCATCTAGGCGAGTGAAGCGGCTCTCTATGCTTTGGAATTTGATCCGCAAACTGCCAAACCTTGGCTCTTGCTCTTGCGTTTCCGCAAGGACAAATTCCAAACTCACGGCATTTTTTAGCGATAATGCCGCTATAATCTGTGCTCCATGAAGGCCCCATCTTGGCTTTTTCATCCTCGCTTAGCGTAATACCTAAAACCTGCTCTATATTTGCTTTGGTTATCTCTGCGTGTCCGCCTGAAATTTTTGATCCCGGAAGTGTAATGCTCTCATCGGCTAGCTGTGAAACGCCGTCGTGCTCTAAGCCGAAGCGGTTTCTAAATCCCATACCGCCGTCGGCATAAGGTCTGGTTACATCGTAAAGAATCGGCGTGCCCGGGTGTTTTTCATCCCAGCAAGGCCATGGAAGGCCGTAGTATTCGCCCTCGACCTCGCCGCCTATGCCGCGCAAAGTATCGGGATCAAATAGATGCCAGTTTTTCTGCTGTCTGCGAAATCTAGCTGCGGTGCGTCCGTTATTTCCAATACTTTGAGTATTGCGTGCGATCTCATCGGTAGCATCGTCAGGCCAAACAAAATCGTCCTTAACCTGCTTAAGCTCGCCATCAACGATGCCCATCTTCATGCCGCGAACGTATTCGTCGTAAAAGCCGAATTTTTTCGCAAATAAAAACATTACCTCCTGATCCTCTTTGCTCTCAAATAACGGCTTAACGATCTGAGTTCTCCACTGACCACTACGGTTTGTAGCGCTTAGATGACCTTCGCTCTCAAACTGCGTAGCTACCGGCAAAACATAAATTCCATCCGGTCTATCGTTTAGAATCGCCACTTCGTTTAAAAATGGCTCGGCGACTACCAGCATGTCGATCTTGCCTAGCGCTTCTTTAGTCTCGCGAACGTGAGCCATAGAAGTAATTCCTGTGCCTTGCACCCAAAGAACGCGGACATTGCCACTACTTAAAACGGGTTCGTTTTTCAAAACACCCTGCCACCATTTAGATAGTGAAAAGCCCTTTTCGTTGCGCCAATTTATCGTATCTTGCTCGATGCTCGGATCGTAGTGAAAATACTCGGTAAAATTCGTGCCAAGCACTTTTTCGCCCTGCTTTTCGTGTGGCTGCTTAGTAGAAACGGCAAATCTTTTAATAAACTGCTCATAATCTACGCCCCAGCCCTTGCAGAAGTGCTTCCAAGCATTATCGGCTAACCCGTAATACGCAGGTAAGCTATCGGAGAGATTGCACATATCGGTAGCGCCTTGAACATTATCGTGACCTCTAAGGATGTTGCAGCCGCCGCCTGGCTTGCCCATATTGCCTAGTATTAGCTGCAAAAGAGCCAAAATTCTAGTATTTGAACTACCGATTGAGTGCTGCGTAATGCCTAGAGCCCAGCATAAAGTGGCAGGCTTTGTGGTAGCGAACATCCTCGTAAATTCTATCAGTTCCTCTTCCTTGCATCCGGTGACATTGGCTACCTCTTTAGGATCCCACTTCTCAGCTTCCGCCTTGATCTCATCTACAGCGTAGGTTCTGGTTTTTATTAGCTCCTTATCTTCCCAGCCGTTTTTGAAGATTAGATGCAGCATTCCGTACACAAACGCTATATCGGTTCCCGGACGAATTCTAATATACATATCCGCCTTAGCCGCAGTTCTAGTAAAATTTGGATCGACGACGACGATTTTCGCGCCGTTTCTATCGCGAGCTTGAAGAGCATGCTTCATAGCTCCTACGGGATTTGCAACCGCGGAATTCGCACCTATAAAAAGGATCATTTTAGAATTTTTCGCCATATCGCCTACGTGATTTGTCATAGCTCCATAACCCCAAGTATTCGCCACACCGGCGACTGTTGCGCTATGTCAAATTCTGGCTACGTGGTCGTTGCTGTTTGTACCCCAAAAGGCTGCAAATTTTCTAAAATAATATGCCTGCTCGTTGCAAAATTTAGCCGAACCCAAAAATACTACACTATCGGGGCCGTCCTCTTTGCGGACTTGAAGCATTTTATCGCCGATTTCATTAACCGCTTGTTCCCAACTGATGCGCTCCCATTTACCGCCAACCTTTTTGAGCGGATATTTAAGACGCATTTTAGATTTGGTTAGATCGATTTGATCGATTCCCTTACAGCAGTGACTGCCCTGTGAGATCGGGTGATCTACTGCCATATCTTGGCGAATCCAGGTATTGGTGCTCTCATCCACTTGAGCCTCGATACCGCAGCCTACGGAACAGATCGAACATATCGTTCGCTTCATAACGGAACCTGGAAATGGGTTTTTGATCTCTTGCTCAGTAGCGGCTCTTAGCGTATTATTTTCGCCAAACGCGGCTACGCTACTCGCTCCTAAAGCGGCGAGTTTCAAAAACGATCTCCTTCCGATCGCATTCTCACTCATGAAAATTCTCCTAGTAAGCTACTTTATAGTATTTTTTCCACGCTTCACTCTCCCAGTAAAGCACCTCTTTTTTCGGTGATTTGCCACGAACGGTATCGCCATAATCCTGCTCGCTTTTCGCTAGAGCCTGAGATGCGGCAATGCCCACGGCACCTACTGCGCCGATTTTTAGAGATTTTTTAAGAAAATCTCTGCGTTTGTTCTCCATGGTTTTCCTTTGTGAAGAAATCGCTTTAAATCTTTTATTGTAGTAACGCCTGTTACAGGATTTAAGTCTAATGAATTATAACGAAAAGGCAGTGAGATGGAAATTAAATTTTAAGTTACTTTTTAAATTTTATTTAAAATTCAAAATATAAAGTTCTAACTAAAAAATTACTCGCAAAACTCGAGCTTGCGAGTTTAAAATTTAACCGAAATTCTGCTTTTGCGTTAAGATTTCCGTTAAAAATTTTATTTATCAATCCAGATTAAAAATATCTTCCGGATTGGTAAATTTATTTTGATAACCGCCTTTTTTGATCGCTTCTTTAACGACGCTGCGATCTTTCTTTTGCGGAGCAGCAAGCGCTAAAAGCGAGCGCTCAAGCGCAAAAAAGCTTCTCATTAGTGCGCCTAATGATTTGAAAAAATCCGCCCGCACATGCCCGCACAAAAGCTCGCTAAACTCATCCACAAAGCTGTTGGTGACATTCGTAAAAAGCTCTAAAGCCAGCGCTTCGCCGTCTTGCGCGCCGACGAAATTTTTAGCGCATTGCGCGTTCGCGGTATTTTTACCGTCCTGCGGACCTGTAAAATTTTTACTGTCCCGCGAATCTACAAAATTTTTTCCGTCTTGCACCGTCAAGCTCGCGTTATTTGTGGAATTTTGTCCATTTAAAACCGCGCTGTGTTTTGCAGCCGCGTCGCGCAGCAGAGTCGAATGCAGGTAAAAAATAAATCCCACATAGTCCTCGCACTCTTTGCAAAGCTCCATATTACGGCGAAATTTACTCTTTTTTAGCACGTCGATTACCGCGACACGCATACGCCCATCGTCGCGTCCTTCGTCGTAGAAGCTCGCACTCATCGGCACATTGGCGTATGAAAAATCAAAAAGCACGGAATTTTGCTCGCTTTTAAACGCAGAAAAGTCGAATTTCGCCAAATTTTGAAATTCCGCCTCATCGCTAGACACGATGGGCGAGCTACATAAAAACTCCAGTTGCTCCTTCCAGCGCTTAAATTTCGTATCCGTTTCATAGAAAAAAAACGGAATTGCAAAAAATTCGTAGTAGTAGCTTCTTGCTTGAAGTAGATTCGCATCCATTACATTGCCCCTTTTCTAGCATCTTCTATCTGCTTTTTTATCATTATTTTCGCCTTGCAATCGCCGCAGCAAAAAAGTGTCTTCATCTTTTCAGGCTCATTTGCAAAATGTGCGCCCATCATATCCGCGATCTTCATCACGGCTTTGCTCGTCGCAAATTCCTTACCGCACTCGATGCATTTGAAAAGCTCGTCTTTAGCTAGCATTTTGTAATTAAAAAATCCCGGCTCAAGCTCCACGCCGCAAGGCTGAAGCTCGATCGTATCCTTTTCGGCACAGCTTAGCACGCAGTAGTTGCACGTCGTGCAGAGTGAAGCGTTGAGCTTAATCGAATTGTCGCTGTTATCGGCATACAGCGCGCCGGTATTACAGGCGCCCACGCAGCTAAGGCAGAGCGTGCAGCTTGCTTCGTTTATGCTTACTTTGCCAAATTTTAGCAACTCTCCGCTTTTTACGGCGCCGAAGCTGCCCTCGCCAACCATCGCGCTTACGCGTTTGGAAAAAATTTCTTTCTTGCTAAGACCCTGCTCGTTTAAGCTAAACGCCCATGGCTGAGAGCTTTGCGCCCACTTTAGCGCTTCTTGCAGCTCGGTTAAATTTCGCGCTAAAAATACCGCGTCCTTGCCATAGATCGCGCTCGAAATTCCATTGATGAGCTCCGCCGCCTCTAGCGTGCCCTTGCCCACGTCTGCGCCGTAAACGATCACGCTCGAGCCGCTTTCTTGCATAGCGCTTAGCAAATTCACCTCATCTATTTGCCTGCTTCCAAAAATTCCAAACGGCAGCACGCCACACGGAAGCTGCGCTGCGGGTGCGGACGCGATTTCGTTCTCCGCGATAAGAAGCGGAATTTTGCCTGCATAGAGCTTTGCGATCTCGCCAAATACGCTTTGGGGCAGCTTGGCAAATTTTAGCGCGCCGCTAGGGCAGACGCTCACGCACGCGCCGCAACCGACGCAGTCGATGTGCGAAAATACTAGCTCGCGCTTTTCGTCGTTTTTCAAAATCGCCACTGTAGGGCAAACCTCCACGCACGGCGCGCGCAGCTCATTTCGCCTGCCGTGATATTGGCAGATCGCAGGATCGAAGATCGTGGAATTCTTATAATGATAAACCGGGCTTTTGGAATTTAAAATTTCTAAAATTTCATCGTCTTTTAGCCCCGAGATCTCGTAGCAGCCGCTTTGTCGTAGCTGATAGGGCGCTGCGCCGCTAATCAAGAAAAAATCCGCCTCGGTCTCAACCTCATCCCGCTCACTTAAAATCGTAACCGAAAGATCGCCAATCTCGCCGTAGACGAACTTAATCTCGGCCCTGCTTAACGCGATCACCTTAAATCCGTGCTGCCTAAGTAGCCCCACAAGCTCCTCTCGCGGCTCATCACAGGCGAGAATTACGTTTTTGCCGACGGGCTTTTGATAGTCGCTATCTAGCGCGCCGTCAAAGGCGATATCCTTGGCGCGATACAAAATATCTACGTTTTTAGCGATTTGCAGTGGCTCATCTGCGGAATTTTCTATATAAAAATTTATCTCGGGCGCATAAATTTGCGCTTTTAATTTCGGCGAATTAGCGACGATAAATTCCTCATTTTTCGCCCCCTCTTCATCGCCGCAAATTTCGATATCATCGCTTAAGACGACATCCTTTAGCCCCACGGCGTAAAATCCATGTTCTTTCATAATCTATCCTAAATTGATAATTAGGCGGGTTTTACTCTTATTTTCTAAACAGCTTTTAAATTCTGCACTTAAAGTAAATCGAATTTAAATTAATAATTTTATAGATAAAGCAAAATCAAAGCTTTAAATGATAAAATCGCCTAAATTTTAAGGCATCGGGGTCGCAATGCAACGAATCAAACTACCCAAAATCGATAAAATCGCAAACGCGCAGGAGTTTCAAAACTGCCTCCGCCCGCAAATCATCAAAATCGCGCAAGAGCTCATCGAAGAAGCACGCAGGGAGGCGCTGCAAGGAGGCGAGCTCGCAAGCGAAAGCGCGATCATCGCGCGCATCAAATCGCGCTACGAAAAATTTCAAAGCTTAAGTCTTAAGCCGCTCATCAACGCAACCGGCGTCGTGCTGCACACAAACCTCGGCCGCAGCGTCATCAGCGCCGAAATTTTAGCCCGCGCGCAAAAGATCATCACCTCGTATTCAAATTTAGAATACGACCTATCCGAGGGCGCGCGCGGCAACAGATACGACTACATAGCGCTTTTGTGCAGCGAGCTCTTCGGCGCGCAGGACGCGCTCGTGGTCAATAACAACGCTGCGGCGGTATTTTTGGTGCTAAATACCTTCGCGCGCGGACGCGAAGTCGTGGTAAGCCGCGGCGAGCTAGTCGAGATCGGCGGGAGCTTTCGGGTAAGCGAAGTGATGGCAAACTCGGGCGCAAAGCTCACAGAGATCGGCACTACAAATAAAACCAAGCTGGACGATTACGAAGAAGCGATCAATGAAAATACGGCGATCTTGATGAAGGTGCACCGCTCAAATTTTAAAATTTCAGGCTTTAGCTCTAGCGTAAGCGCTGCGGAAGTTGCGGCTTTAGCACGAAAGGCGACGCGTAAAAAAGAGGAATTTTTAACGCTTAGAGCGGCAAGCTTTAAAAATTTAGAAAATCTTTGCGGCAGCTCGTCGGATACGGCGGACGAAATTCTAAATTCCGCGCCGAATAGTTTAAACTTGGCGGATAGTTCTGCGAATGCTCTAAATTTAAATATCGGTGAGCCGTCCGCAAAAAAAAAGTGTTTTTATGAAGGCGATGGAAGCGAAATTCCCGCTAAAGTTTCTAAAATTTACCCTGCAAAATTTAGCATGAAAAAAGCAGAAAACTTTAACGAGATCATCGATTATTACGATCTTGGAAGCGGCTACGCGAGCGAACTGGGATTTGGGCTAGGCAAAAGCGAGCCATCCATTTTTGAGCTTTTAAAAAGCGGCGTTCGGCTGCTTAGCTTTAGCGGCGACAAGCTTTTCGGCTCCGTGCAGTGCGGCATCATCCTAGGGGATCGCAAGCTCATCGCGCGCTTGCGCAAAAACCAGCTACTGCGAATGCTGCGCGTGGATAAGATCACGCTAAGCCTGCTTGCCGAGACGATCAAGGCGTATATAAATAAAGAATTTCACCTCATCACGACGATAGATCAGATCCATCTGAGCCTGGACGAGCTGCGTGAGCGAGCGGAGCTAGTGCAATCGCGCATCAGCGTAAAATCGCAAATCGTGCCTACTACCACCTTCGTAGGCGGCGGCACGATGCCGAATGCATCTTATCCGAGCGTCGCGCTTGCGATCTTAGATGGCGCAGATCCGCAGAGCACGCAGGCAAAATTTCGCGCTGCGGGCATAATCGGGCGGATCGAGGATGATAAATTTTTGCTCGATTTCAGATCGATTTTAAAAAGCGACTTACAAGATTTAATAAAAAAGATCGGAGAAATTTATGAATAGCGTAATCATAGGCACCGCAGGCCATATCGATCACGGAAAGACCGCGTTAATCAAGGCGCTAAACGGCTTTGAAGGGGACCGAATGCCGAGCGAAAAGCAGCGTGGTATCACGATCGATCTTAGCTTTTCCCATCTGCGCTCTGGGGATACCAACGTCGCTTTCATCGACGTTCCGGGGCATGAAAATCTAGTAAAGACGATGATTAGCGGCGCGTATG
>NZ_CALJPG010000008.1 GCF_937980635.1 uncultured Campylobacter sp. | reverse complement strand
AATAAATTTCAGTAAAATTTTACGCGTTTTTAGAAATGCAGATCACGCCCGAAGCCGCACGTAGATACGCCTCGGGGCGGGGTAGCCCTCGATCGTGCGCGAGCTATCGAGCGGATCTAGGAAATTTTCTAAGCTCTGCCCGTCGATCCACTCCGTTTTGCGCTGCTCGCTAGCATCCGTGGGCTTTTGAGCCAAAATTTCAAAATCTCTAAATTTCGCTCTCTCGCACCAATTCTGCAGCGCGCCGACGGTCGGGACGAAGTAGATATTTGAAATTTTTGAGTAGCTGTTTTTCGGGCACAGCGCGAAATCGCCCGCTCCCTCGATATACATCGTGTCTAAAAACACCTCGCCGCCTGCATTTAGCGAGGCTCGCAGATCTTTTAGCATCTTTACGGGGTCGCTGCGATGATAGATGACGCCGAGGCAGAAAATCGTATCAAATTTGTGCTCGTAAAAGGGCAGGTGCTCTACGCCCAAAAGCTCGAATTTCGCGCCGCTGCGGAGGAATTTCTCGATGAAGCGAAACTGCAGATAAAATAGCGCGCTCGGGTCAAACCCCACTAGCCGCGCAGGCTTTAGAGCGCTTGCGCGAAACATATAGTAGCCGTTGTTGCAGCCCACATCGGCGACGGTTTTGCCGCTCAGATTTAAAAACGGCTGCAGCAGGTTAAATTTCACGAAGCTTCGCCACTCGGCGTCGATAAAAAGATCATTCAGCGCAAAAGGCCCCTTGCGCCACGGCTTTAGCACTCGCGCGATACGCGAAATTTCATCTCTCTGCTCCGCGCTTGCGTTAAAGATTGCGCGCACGACGTCGCCGCACTCGCAGTCGCACTTGTCTATTCGTAGCGCCTCGATCGCGCTTAAAATTTCGCGGTTTTGCCCGCTTTGCAGCTTTTTAAAGTTCTCGTCTCTGATTTTTTGCAGATCCATTTTTAATCCTAAAATTTCAAATTTAGCGCCATTTTAACATAAAATTTTATCCATTTTAAGGCGCAAAGAGATAAAATCGACTTGCAATTCAAGCAAAGGAGCAAAAATGCAAGAAGCAAAAACGAGAAAATTCAGTCTCAGGTTTAATCACGAAATTTCAAGTAGCGGCGCAGAGGTACGGCTTTGGCTGCCGTTAGTGCTGCAAGAGCCGTATCAGAGGTTGCTTGGCGAATATCATGCCCGCTCAAATGCGCAAGAGTCGGCTATCTGCGGAGATCATATAAGCACGTACTACGCGCGCTTCGCACCCGATAAAGAGGCAAGAGCGGGCGTCGGCAAATACGGCGAGCAAGGTGTCGTAGGCGAAGAGGATGATTATTTTGAGCTTAGCTTCGATATTGAAATTTCGGAGCGAAACACCGATTTTAGCAAGGTAAGCTTTAATGAAAATGAGCGCTTGAGCCCCGAGATCGAGGAGTTTTTAAAGCCATCAAAGCTAATTCCAGTAGAAGGCGCTGCAAAACAAAAATCAGACGAGATCACCGGCTCGCTTAAAGGCGATCTGGAAAAGGCGCGCGCGATCTACGAGTGGGTCGCAAAAAATATGAGCCGCGATAATAGCGTGATTGCATGCGGCAGCGGCGATGCGGCGGCGATTTTAAGCAGCGGCAAGCTAAGCGGCAAATGCGCCGATATAAATAGCGTGTTCGTCGCGCTCTGCAGGGCAGCAGGCATTCCTGCGCGCGCTATTTACGGCATCCGCACGGGCGCAGCGCAGAAATTTTCGCCCGAAATGGGCGTCATGGGCGCCTTAAGCGGCGGTGCGCTTGAAATTTCGGGCGCGCAGCATTGCAGGGCGGAATTTTACCTAAAAGGCTATGGCTGGATCCCAGTTGATCCCGCGGACGTTACGAAGGTGCGATTGGGCGAAGGCTTAAGCGAGGATGATTCTAAGCTGGCGCGGGTGCGCGAATATCTTTTCGGCAACTGGGAGCCGTGCTGGCTGGGCTTTAACTACGCTCGCGAAATCGTGCTAAATCCGCGTCCGGCGCATGTCCCGATTGAAATTTTTTCGCATCCGTATTGCGAAGTGGGCGGCACGCCGAAAGATCCGTACTCGCCTAAAAATTTTATCTACGAGTATTTTTCGCGCGAAATTTAATCCTCTGGCGGCTTGCATTTTACCGCCGCGATTTGCTTAAGCTAAGCCGCCGCGCTTCGTCGAAGCTCAACCATTTCATCGAAACGCACGCTTGGCTTTGCGACAGCGGCGCTTTTGCGTGGTTTTGCCTGTGCCGCCGATACATACCTAGTTTGCAGGCTACTGTCATGCCCGCTTTGGCGAAATTTCGCGCTATGTCTTTGGACGAAATTTTGAAATTTTAAAATTCCGCGTCGAGTAAAATTCTAAAATTTTAAAGCTGGTGAAATTTTAAATTTAGCGATTTCAAAGCCGTAAAAGGCTAAAATCCACGCGTAATTAGGGCTAAGGCTTAGCCATTTTATTTGAAGGCAATTTCATGCAAAGACGCGATTTTTTAAGAAACACTGCGATTTTAGGCGCCGTTATGGCTGCTCCGAGTACTATTTTGGGCGAGGAAAAAGTCATTGGCAAAAAGAGAGCTTTCGGGCTATCGCTAAATCACGAAATTTTGGAGGAGGGTAAGCAGACGCGGCTTTGGATACCACTTCCTCTTATCACGGAGTATCAAAAGGTAAGCGACGTAAAATTTGACGGCAATTTCAACGATCCGTCCGTGGACTATGGCGAAATTCCGACGCTCTATGCCGGCTACGTCGGTGTGGCAAAGCCCACGCTAAATATTAAATTTAGCGTCGAGACCTTTGAGCGAAATACCGATTTTAGCAAGGTAAAATTTAATCCGAACGAAAAGCTTAACCCCGAGGTAGCGAAGTTTTTAGAGCCTAGCACGCAGATTCAAATCGACGGCGTCGTTAAGCAAAAATCAGACGAGATCGCAGGCAGCATAAAAGGCGATCTGGAAAAGGCGCGCGCGATTTATACGTGGGTGGCAAACACTATGCAGCGAGATAACAGCGTGCTAGGCTGCGGGCTAGGGGACGTGAAGCAAATTTTAAGCAGCGGCAAGCTAAGCGGCAAATGCACCGACATAAATAGCGTTTTCGTCGCACTTTGCCGCGCGCAGGGCATCGCCGCAAGAGAGATGTTTGGCATCCGCGTCGGCGCGTCGAGATTTAGCGCTCAAATGGGCGCCGCACCAAAAGACGGCGTCAGCCATATCTCGGGCGCGCAGCATTGCAGAGCGGAATTTTATCTCAAAGGCTACGGCTGGATCCCGGTCGATCCCGCGGACGTTACGAAAGTGCGCCTGGGCGAGAAGCTAAGCAACGACGATAGCAAGCTCGCTAAAATTCGCGAGTATTTATTTGGCAACTGGGAGATGTGCTGGATCGGCTTTAACTACGGCAGAGACTTCACGCTAAGCCCACGCCCGGCGCAGTTTCCGATCAATAATTTCGGCTATCCTTACGGCGAAGTGGACGGCAACACGCTTAATTACTACTCGCCGAAAGATTTCAGCTACGATTACAGATCGAAAGAGCTGTAGCGGTTCGCGTTTTGCTATGCGGCACGTCGGACTTGAGCTTTTGAGCGGTACGCAAAAAACTTCTCTCGGTTAGGCGTCTTTAAAGCGAATGTATAAGAATGCGCCCAATCTACATGTCGCCGCGTCTGCATCAGAAAAAAATTCCGCGCCTTATTTGGCGTGGAATTTTAAAATTTCAAGATGAACGGAATCTTAAAATTTTGATGCGCAAGATTCTAAAATTTTGATAGCGCTTCGAGCGATTTTGTGCGCTCTAAGCGATCTAAATTATGAGCTAAATTTTATGATTAGCGGCATTAAATTTAACCGTCCAAAGCGTCGCGCCAAAGCCGAATCAAAAGAAAATAAAGCTGCGTCGCAAAAATTAAAATTCCGCAAAAATATATTCGTAAAAATCAAGCTAGCGCTTTTAAATTTAAGGGTATAATTACGAGGGAAATTTATAAAAATTTAGCCAAAGGGGAGACCATGAAAAAATTTCGTTCATTGCTGCTGTGTGCGGCGGCGGCTGCGACTTTGAGCGCCCAGGGCGAGGACAAGGTAGAAAAAATCACTTCGATCGACATCTATGTTTCGCCGTTTTATTCGGCCAAGGATGGTAAGCCCGAATACGTGCATGTTTACGAGCCGATCGACGATCTGTTGATGAAAAACGACGTGGCGAGCCTAAAAAAGGCGATCAAAATCATCGAAGACGCCCCGGATATGGTCGCTCCGACCACGCTGATGACCGTCGCTGCGCGCGCTTATGATCTGGGGCTTAAGGACGACGCGGTGTTTTGGTTCTACGCGGGCAAATACCGCTTCATCTCCTTCGCCTCGGTAATCGACGTTAGCGGCGCGATGTTTATGGAGACGGTCGAGGCAAATTCCGCTTTCATGCACCTTGCGGGCGACGTGATCAACCCATACGCATTCTGCGACATCGACAAGCAGCAGATCACAGTCGAAAAGGCGGTCGATTGGGTAAAGGATCATCCGTACAAGGCGATATTTTCGGATAAATTCCCCTCCATCGCTAGCGACCGCAAGGCGGCTTTAAAGGAAGTGATAGAAAAGCTCAAAGCCGATCAGCAAAAGCAAAAGCAGTATTTTGCCGATCCGAAAAACAGAGCCGATTACATCGCCGAGCGCAAGAAATACCGCACAGACGAGCGCTTCTGCGACTGAATTTGCGGCTAAGCTTCCCCTCTGGCGGGCTTTGCTAGCTTAGCCGCATTTTGCCTAAATTTCAGCTCGCAGGCTAAATTTAGGCAAATTTCAAACTATGCTTCAAAATAAAATTTAAGGAAAAGTTTATGAAAGAATGTACAATATTTTATTCTTGGCAAAATGATTTACCAAAAAAGACGAATAAAAAATTTATTAGTGATATATTGGCCAATGTCGCAAAAGACATTAGAACAGAAGACAATATAAACATTAACATAGATGAAGCAACCAAAGATGAGAGCGGAACTCCTGATATTATAGAAACTATAATAAAAAAGATTTCTAATGCTGATGTGTATGTAGCAGATATAAGTATTGTTGGGTCATATAGTGATACAAAGAAGACTCCAAATCCAAATGTATTATACGAATTAGGGTATGCAGTTTCAAGGCTTGGATGGGATAGGATTATTTTAATTTTCAACGATCAATTTGGCAAACTTGACGACTTGCCTTTTGATATAAATAAGAGAAGAATAAGTTTAAATTATTCACTTAAAGAAAGCGATGACAGCAATCATATAAAATCTATGTGTGGCAGTAAGTCAAAGTATTTAAAAGACCGCATAAAACAAATATTAGAAAGAAATCCTACAAAAGAATGGGATAGAAGAGAAAAAGATATACGAAGAAAACGAGATATAGATAATTTAGAAAAACTATTTAAATATCTTAATATAGGGATATTTTATGAATTTGCGGATAGTATGCCCGAAAGTTTCAGTAAAGATACTCTTTTTTTCTCTGGAAAATTATATGAACTATTTCGGTCTGGATACTTTTATATATACGATAAAGATATATACGAACATCTGTTAACGTTTTATGGGGCATTCGATAAAATATTTAAAATGACATCAATAGATTATTGTATCTCTAGCAATGGGGAAATAAAATTTATATTTGATAGAAGTACTCCGGAAATAGAAGAACAGCAAAGAAAAGTACAAGATGATATAAGAAAAGAAGTATTGAATTTGAGGGGCGGATTAAATATGTTAATGGATGTAGTGAGAGAAAAATTTATAGAAATTGACATTGAGGAACTTAATGAAGTAGGCCTTAAAGAGCTTGAAAGAAATAAATAACTCTATTGATAAAAATATTAATATTTTTATCAATAGAGTTATGCAATATACTGGTATTAAGTTTATGCCAATTTAAACAGCTTTCATTCTTTTTCACCACGGCAAATAATCAGATAAAATTAATTTAAACTCTGCCAAAGAAATTACATATCACCATTCCTATCACGATAGTGCTATGCCGCAGATCACGGGGCACAAATAAATGTGCAAAGCAGATGAAGGCGCTCGGCAGGCAGGTGCGGGGCTTTGATGAGCGGCTCTGGGGCGAGGTGCGCTACAGCGTCGTGCTAAGCGGCAATTACTATAAATTTACGCAAAATCCCGCGATGATGCGCTTTTTGCTCGCGACGGGAGATAAAATTTTAGTTGAGGCCAGCCCGCTGGATAAAATTTGGGGTATCGGTCTTGGGCGGCAGAGCGAAAACGCAAGCCGTCCAAGCGCGTGGCGCGGGCAAAATCTGCTCGGCTTTGCGCTGATGGAGGTGCGAGACGAACTGCGCAGGCTGTATAAAAACTACGACCTGATCGATAAGAAATTTTTGCGAGATTAGGCGTCGGTTAAAATTTTACCGCTCCCGCCGGGTGTATTCGGCACGTACATAGCGCGGCAGCGAGGCAAGGCGCCAAATTTATAAAATTTTAAAATTTACGCAGACGGCTGAGGCTCGCGCTGCTCTTGCGACGGTTTGGATTAAAATTTAAATAGCGGCCGTCCGCGCAAAATTTCGCCGAAAGCCCGCGTAAAATTTCAAAAGCAGATCGCGCGAAATTTCGGCCGCCTAAACTCGCGCAAAATTCCGACTAGCCGACATAAAATTCCGCTCGCCGATCTACGCAGAATTCCGCCGCGCGGTTAATGAAATTTCGCTTGCCGCGCGGCGAAATTTTATCCGTTTTTATATACGAACATTATATAATTATCAAAATTTTTTCCAAGGAGAGAGGATGAAAAAGCTCGCTACGATACTTGCGCTGCTCTGTGCGGCGGCGTTTGCCAAGGAGTATGAGTATATGGTGCAAAGTATGAGCTACGGCTCACTCGGGCAGCGCAAGGAGAGCACGCATCTAAGCTACGACACGGCGGCGCGCAAGCTGGAGCAGGTAAGAGATACGAACTCCTCGGACGGCCTAGGCTCTAGCTACAAAGAGATCAGCTACTTTGACGAAAAGGGGGATATGGTTAAATTTGAAGTATTTAACCTCGATCTTAAAAGCGGCAAGTGGAAAAAAATAGAAGACTACACGGAAAGCGTCAAAGACGGCGTCACGACGCGCGAGAGCAATTCGATAGCGGATGACGGCACGCGCAATGCGAGCAAAACCGTCTCCAGCTACGACGGTAACGCAACCGAAGATGTGCGATATAAGCTCGCAAAGGGCAAATGGCAGAAAGACAGCATGAACAGATCCGTAAAAAACGCGTGGGATAAGGAGGAGCTTACGATAAGCTTCAAATGGGACGGCAAGAGCTGGCAGCCCAAAGATAAGACCGAAATTTTCTACGACAGCCTAGGAGAGATGAGCGGATACGTGAGCTACGAGTTTGTAAACGGCGCGTGGCAAAATAGCGAGCGAGAGATGCTTAACGGCGATCGAAACGGCAGCTACGAGCAGCTCCGCAGCACTTTTCAAAACGGCGCGTGGCAAAACGCGACGATGAGCAAGCACGAGCTTGATGCCGCGAAGGGCGAGGGGATCGTTACGAGCTTCATCTGGAACGACGAGAAGGGCGCGTGGGATAATATGAGCAAACAGACCGTTATCAAGAAGGGAGCGGATCTTAATATGACCTTTTATCTGTGGGACGAGCGACTTAAAGAGTGGGTCAAAAGCTACTCAAACGGCGAAATTTACGATAAATCGGGCGAGCGACTACTAGAGCAAAGCTACGAATCAAATTCTAGCAGCGGCAAATACGTCTATAGCTACGACGAGCACGGCAGTAATACCGCGATGGACATCTACAAGCTTGATGCGAGCGGCAAATGGGTGCAAACGGGGCGCTCGGAGGCTACTTACGATACCCAAATCCCATCAGACAGCGTGGGGCACGGAGCCGCGCTGATGATGTTTGAGATGCCTAGTATCTACGCGATAACGAGCTTTAAGGAATTTAAGCTTAAAGACGGCAAATCCGAGCTCATAACGGAAAAGACGTGGAAATATAAAAAGATAAAGTAGCGTTTGAAGATGCGTCGGTAAAATTTAGCCGCGAAATTTTATTTGCGCGGCGTTGCGCGAGTGCTGCGGTTAAATTTTATAGTCGCGGCGTCTGTAAGCTTTGCATTTAAATTTATACGGCGCGGAGGTATTTGCGTAAGCGCCGCGGTTAAATTTAGCTAGCGCGGAGGTATTCGTGCGCCGCGTAAATTTTAAAATTTAAATCCTACGCCGCGGCAGGTCCGCACGCAGCGGCGGCAAAAGGAAAGGTTGAAAAATGGTTTTAATTAGAGCGACAAGAGCGGCTCTATTTCGGCTTTAATTTCGGCGAGTATCTGTTTTGGCACCGTAGAGGCGCAAGATCACGCCGCGGCAAGCAGACAAAAACAGACGATGCAGGGCGGCGGGAGAGATGATCAGACGCCCGCAGGCAAACAGAGCAACGAAATAAGCGCAACAAAGCGCGCAGACGAGCAAAGCGGCGAGGCGTAAAATTTTAAAATCAAAAAGCGCTATTTTCGCAGTTGCTCGTACCTACACAAACAAAAATCAAAGGAGCCTGTCTATCTCTACGATGAAATTTCGCAAGAGCAGGCCGGAAAATCGGCGAGCTATTTCATCGGCTATTTCAAAGATGGCAAGCTAAGCCGCTATGAGAAAATTTACGAAGGCGAGAGAGCTTTTTCGAGCGAGGATATAAAGCGGTAGGCGCGATTTAAAATTCAGATAAAAGGAGCGGTCATGAGAGGTATTTTTAAAATTTCACACGAAGGTGCGGCAAATTTTGCGGCGCTAAATTTAAAGGCGCGAGCGATTATTTCGGCGGGTGCTTTTAGAGCGCGGGCGGCGGTAAATTCGAGGGCGCGGACGGCAGTTTTAGCAGGCTCCATTTTGGCGGCGACATTAACGCTTGCGATGCCTGCGGGCGCAACCGAGACTGGCGAGACGCGCGAAACGGCATCAAATTTCAAAGCGCGAACGGATAAAATTTGCCTGCAAAAGACGAGTTATAAGACAGAGGGCGGCGCCGTGCCGCGCTACGAATATGAAGTGAGCCAAAACTACGACGCCAAAACCCACCGCCTAGAAAAAATCTACAAAAAGAGCGGCGAAGAGGGGTCGTCCGTATCGAAAAGCTTTAGCAAATTTGACGAAAGCGGCGAGCGCGAGATCGAAAATGTCGAATACGACTGGGACGCGGATACAAACAAATTACGCGAAACGGCGATAAGCAAGCAGGAGATCGCTTCTGACGGTTCAAAAATTTATTTCAGCCTGCAAAGCAAGGACGGCAAGCCATACGAGGGTGAAAAAGCCGTCGAAAAGCGCGAGGGCAAAACGGAAATTTTGCAAAATTTCACGCTAAAAAAGGGCAGATGGACGCCGACACACCTTACAAAAAGGATTGTCGATGAAAACGATAGAAACAATTTCGTAGCGACCTATGAATGGAACGCCAAAGCGAAAAAATGGACTCCGTACGAAAAATCGATATATCACTACAACGGCGATGTTTACGCGGGCTCCGAAGGCTACGCGTGGCGCGGCAAATGGGTACCACTTACAAAACATACCGTCTTTACGGCAGAGGACGGGACGCGCAGCGAGATAAATTTTATATGGAAGGACGGCATCTGGCAGCGCGACGAAAAGGCCTTATACAAGATCGAGCCTAAGCATAGGCGCTTTAGCGAGCTAAGATCGCGCTGGGATGCCGCAAAAAACGAGTGGAGGGAGTACTACAAAAACGTGCATGAGGAGACCGAGGAAGGCAGGCTGCTACGCGAGAGAACCGTGCTCTGGCGCGAGGAGCTGCAGAGCTGGGAGGTCGTGTTTGAAAACGAGTTTAGCTACGACGCGCGCGGCAACGTGATAAAAAATTGCGCAGCTTCCGACGGCAAGCAGTACGAGTATATCTACGACTACGACGAAGCGGGCAACAACGTCTCGATCACCTTGCGCGAGCCTGATGAGAGCGGCAAATGGTACGAGACGCAAAGGACGCAAAACGTCTTTGAGCGAGAGATTTTAGCGCACGACGTCCTGGATCGCGGCTTCATCGGCGACTACATAGCCGCAGGAAAAAACGCGATCAAAAGCAGCAAGCAGTATTTTCTAAAGGACGGCGAGTTTAAGCTAAACGAAACTCGCGAGTGGGTTTACGGAAAGTGCGAGCCGCAATAAAATTTGGAAAATCCCATGAACGAGCCTTATATCGTTAAAATTTCAGATAGCGACGCGATGATGTTCGGCTGCGAAGCGGACGAGCGGGTGCGAGAATTTGCCGCTAAATTTGACGGCTGGGAGTACGAGAGCGAGTTTGAGCGGACCGGCTATCTGCTCGGTACGGACGTTTTTATCGAGGTTGCGAGCGAGGAGCGCTTAAATGAAGACGCCTTACGCGCTCAAATTCCAAACGAAAAGGCTTTGGACGCTGACGGCGGCACGGCGTTTTTGAGCCTGCGCGAGTGGGACGGCAAGGAGCATTAGCGGGTTCGCGCGAGCGATGAAATTTTACGCGCGATAAGCGAGGATGAGGACGGCGGCGCGGCGTATCTGCTCCTTAGTCCGCGACATATCGCCGCAGAGGAGCTGCGAGGCGCCTTTGAGGGCAGAGCGCCGCAGGAGTTTGCGCGCATTACCCGTGGCCTCGAAGACAAATACGATTGCAAAGACCGAATACTCTGCTACGTCGTTTGCTATTTTACGCCGAAAGGCAAAGAGGGGATGCGGGCGGACTTCGGCGTCTAAATTTAAAGCGCGGCGGATAAATTTAAAATTTGACCGCGCAGCGCACTCGCGCCAAATAGCAAAGGTTTTATCTTGCGCGTAAGACCTGCGCCGTATGGGCGCAAGTGAAATTTAAGCGACGAAATTTAAACCGCCGCGACGATCGAAATGGGGTCAAAATGATAAAATCCATAAAATTTGGGGGCGAAAGCATCGAGGAGCTGGAGGTTTGGTACTACGCCCCAAAGCACGAATGTAGCGCGGCAGAGTTCGCGCGAGAGTGCAGTAAGCTCGCGCGCGCGGACTTTGGGCTCGCCTCCCTTTACGAGATAAAATTTGAAAAATTTACGCCGAGCGAGCCCGATGATTTTATGAAAGAGCGTATAGCGGCCGCTTTGAGCGCGGCCGGCCTATCAGGCGAGCCTCAAAATTTTGCAATGAGCGGCGAGAACGACTGGGACTGGCAGGAGTGCACGTTTGAGGCGAGCGGACAGCGTTTTTTACGCGTCTGGGCGACATCAGCTTGATAAATTTAACCCGTAGATACTGGCTTTGCACGCACGAGGTTTCGGGCGGATTTGCCGCAAAGCGCTTGCAAAAGGCGCGAGCGACGTTAAAATTCCGCGCTACCGCTTATATCGCGCGTATTTGCACGCCTTGAAGCGCAATAGCGTAAGCCAAGCAGCAAAGCAAGCAAGCGCGCCCTATTTCGTGCAAATTTACGCGCCGAGGCGCAGGCGGCGCCCTGTTTTGAGCCAAAATTTATTTGAAGGGAAAATATGAAAAACCTATTTCTAGCCGCGCTTGCGGCATTAGCGCTTAGCGGGTGCGCGGGCTTAAAATGCGGCGCAAAGGACGGACGAGACGTCGCCGAGATCGACGTGCCCGAAGATGGCTGGACGAGATACCTAGACACCGACGGCGAGACCAAGGAGATCGCATTTTTCACGGCATTTTTCTCCAAGCAGTTCCGCCAGAGCCCAAAAGATGGCGAAAAGATCGGCTTCGTGCTTACCAAAAAGAGCGGCGAACGCATACCGATAAGGCTTGGCAATATGTATAAGGCGGCAGACGGCGCATTTGTGCTCGCGGATCTTGACGCGCAGAGCGACGTATGGGGCGGAGCGGAGGAGCTACAAGGAGCAAAACGGGTGAAATTTTACAAATTTCAAGAAGACAGCGTCAAAGTGACGGACTATGAGGCGCAAAGAGGGCTTTGCGAGGCGTTTTACGCAGGCGAAAAGATAAGCGTCAAAAGCGTGCTAAGCCGCCGCACGAGCAAGGCTGGCGAGGCTAGCGGCGAAATTTCCACCGCGCAGACGCAGGGCGAAATTTCGTGCGACGCCGTCAAAGCTTTAAACTTGCAGGAAAAGACATCGTCGCAAGGCTCTAGCAAAAATTTAGCGAACAAAAAGAGCGCCGCGCAAAAAACCGATAGCGAGGCGTTAAAATCAGAGACGGAAGCGCTAAAAAACGTCATCTGTATTATAAGAAAAAACGAAGTCAATTGAAATTTCAGTTTAATGAGTGAAAATTTTGCTAGAATTTTGAATAAAAATATCTTTTTAAGGAGCAAAAAATGAGAAAAAGCGTTTTATTTTTCCTATTGCCGCTGTTTTTGTTCGGCGGCGAGGCGCAGAAGCAGCTAAACGTCTTTGAGCTAACGCCGTCAAAGATGCCGCCGCAGCAATTTAAAGTCGAAGCGATCTTTTCGAAAGAGATCAAAGCCGACTGCAACGACGCGTATCTGATCGGCGGCAAAATAGAGCAAAAAGAGGGCTCGGACGGGCTTTATTACGAGTTTAGCGGCGGCAACGAACTTGCTCAAACGCTGATGCTATGCAAAACCGAGAAGCAAAAAAAATGGGTCTATTATGAGCTTGAAGCGCCTTTTTTCTACACTCCGGGCGAAATTAGAATTTTAGCGCCCAAAGACGTCAAGGTCGAGCTTAAAATTTACGAACTCGTAGAGAGCAAAAAGCCTAAAATCCGCAAGATGAAATAATTTCGCAAGAAGCGGGGCGGACCGAGCTTATGCGCGGCGGAATTTTACGGCGCAATAGATTTTTCATCGCGCAATGGATTTGCGCGCAGGCGAGATAAATTCTACGACGAAGAATGGAATTTCGGCATCAATGGGTCGTTTGGTTAAAATTTCAGTATAATTTTGCAAAAAATAAGGAGATAGCATGTCAGAGAGAATTTTTAAAAGCTTAAAAGAGCTTTTGACGCAGCAGGGCGCGCGCTTCCGCGTAGTAGCTCACCAAAGCGCGGGCACCTCCGCCGAGGTCGCCAAAGCCCGCGGCACACAGCTGGGGCAAGGCGCAAAGGCACTGGTTTGCACGATCAAGGGCTTTAAGGACGGGCAAATTTCTTTCGCGCAAAATTTAAATTTAGCAAACGCCGATGACGTGCAAAACCCCGACGCTTCCTGCGTTGCGAGCGCTCAAGGCCGCAAAAACGGCGCCTGCGATGGAAATTTAACTTTAACCGCCGATCAAATCTGCGCCAACGTGCCGCAGCAGCTAAAGCTTCCTAGCGACAAACCAGCGGGCAGAAACGGCAGGATCTACGTCCTAGCGGTCTTCGCAGCCGATCATAAAACCGATCTAAAGCGCTTGGCAGAGGGGCTCGGCGGCACGAAAGCGTCGCTCGTAAGCCCCGATGAAGTGGGCGATCTCACGGACTGCGTCATTGGCTCGGTGCCGCCGTTTAGCTTTCACAACAAACTACTGCTAATCGCCGATCCGTCGCTGTTCGGACGCTTTGAAGAGATCGCTTTCAACGCGGGCTTGCTCGATCACTCGATCATCCTAAACGCGCAGGATTATGCGCGCATCGCAGCTCCGCACATCGTTAGCTTCACCGAAAAGGCTCAGGATGACGAATAATCGCGCATCGTCCGTTTCACACAAGAATAAGAGGACTCGGATTAAATTAACCCAAAAGCAAGGGCAGAATAGAAAAAGATGGCTAAGGATGGCTGTAAAAGCGGCGCTTTGATTTTTGATCTTTTTCTTCATATTAAGGCTTTAAAATTTGCAGTATAATCAGAAGCAAAGAGGTCGCGACCGAAACAAGGGGGAATGTTATGAAGCAGATGTGGATATTTTTGCTGTGCCTACTTGCGCTATACAGCATGGAAAATGCTGCAGCCAAGGGAGACGATGCGCCGCGGCCAGAGATTTATCAGAGTATGAAAGATATTTACGACAATCTGCCGATCGCGCAACTGCCGATGCGCTATCCGGGAGAAATTTCGCCCTTAGCGGCTATCGATAAAAATTTACTTGATAAAAATAAGCTGTTTTCGTTCGCAAAGGAGAATTTTTTAATCGACAATCTAAGCGCGTATTGGGAGAGGATCAAAGACATAAGGGCTTGTCGTTTGCCTGAAAAGAGCGCCAAAACAATTTTGCTAAGGCTTTATCTGAGGGATTTTCAAGATAGCAAGCACGGGCACGAATATGTTTTTATGTGCCTTTTAAACGACGTATTTCGTATAAGCGATTGTCGCGAAATTTACGCCGATTACGTGCACTGCGGTAAAAGCAAGCCGCCGATGCGCGCCAAGCAGGAGTTCGTCATCGACGCCGATTTACGCTGCACAGTAACAACGCACTACTATACTTTAGATGCCGGTAAGGAGCTGCACAGAAATGCCTGCGTGCTCGAAATAAAAAACGGCGCGATCGTTACTAAGGATTAAAATCCGAGGCGATTTTGCGAGATGTTTTGGCCGTAAATTTCATAGGCAGAGCGGCAAACTGAGACGCGAATTCGCTCTATCTATGAGCCCGGCTATTTCAAATCGCGATAAAATAACGCTTAAACCGAGCCTCGAATTCATCATATTGATGAGGCGCTGTTTCGAGCCGCGTCAAAACGGCTCGTAAATCTTTGGTGCACCGCAGCGTCCCACTAAAATGCGTCGCCTTGCGGAGCATTTTAACGACGGCGAGCGCTTTATTTCGTTTTAACTTCCTGCAACGAGCCGAATGTCAAATTTGAAATTCTTAGTGCATCCCCGAAAGCAACGAGGATAAAACATCCGAATTTTAAAATTTAAAAATTTTTAAAATAAAAGTGTGAGTTTAAAAAGAATTAATCGCGACGATATCACATCGCCGCGACTGAAGAGGGCATCATCGTGCCCGCGAAGGTGCTTATTTCATAGCGCCTTGTTGTTTCATCTGATCCATCATCTGCTTAAATATCTCTTTAGCTTGTTTGCAAGTGGCCTCTTGCTGCTCCTTAGGAAGTGCGCTGATCTGATCCATGGACTGCTTTTTTTGATCCTCGTACATCTTGACCTGCTGCTCTTGACCAGCTTGTTTGTAGGTATCAACCATCTTATCAAGATCTGCGAAATACTCTTTGCAGCTATCTGAAAGATCTGCAGCGCTAAGACTTAGCGCAAAGCCAAAACTAGCCAAAACTAAAATTGATTTTTTCATTTTTCTCTCCTTGTAAAAAATCAGCGAAAGTATATCATTTCGCTTAGTAAATTTGCCTTAAATTTTAATCAAATACGGCCGTTTTTTTAAATTTATAGCGCTTTTGAAATTTTAAAATTTTACTCTCATCGCGATGCTTACATTTTTTAAAATTTAACTCGTCTTTAAATTCTAAATTTCGGCTCGCGGTTTCGCAACTGCCGCTGGTGCTTTTTAAAATTTCGCCCTCGCCGCCTCTTGGGGCTGCAGCGTAAAAATCACTTCTCATCAAATCTAATTTGCACCGACTTTTTGTGCGCGCCGAGCCCCTCTGCGTCCGCTAGCGCCATGCACGCGCCTCCGAGCTCGTCTATGGCGCGCTTATTTAGCGCTATGATCGAGCTTCGTTTGATGAAGTTATAAACCCCCAAAGGCGAGAAAAACCGCGCGCTTCCGCCGGTCGGCAGCGTGTGGTTAGGACCTGCGAGGTAATCGCCCATCGCTTCTGGCGTGTAGTGACCCAAAAATATCGCGCCTGCATGGCGTATGCGCGGAAGCAGCTCGTAGGCGTTCTCGGTCGCGATCTCGAGGTGCTCGACTGCAAGCTCGTTCATTAGCCCCACGCATTCGTTCATATCGCGCGCGATGATGATCGCACCTTTGTTTTGCACGCTGGCGCGAGCGATCGGCTCACGCGCGAGCGTAGGAAGTTCGCGCTCTATGTGCTCTGCGACGGCAAGAGCGAATTTTTCATCGTCGCTTATCAAAAAGCTGCTCGCGATCTCGTCGTGCTCGGCTTGGCTAAGCAGATCCACAGCGATGTTGCGCGGATTTGCCGCGGCGTTTGCGATGATGCCCACTTCGCTAGGGCCCGCGATCATATCGATATTCACGTCGCCAAACACGAGCTTTTTAGCGGTTGCGACGAAGATATTCCCGGGGCCCGTGATGACATCGACCTTGCCGATCGTGCGCGTGCCGTATGCCATCGCCGCGATCGCGCTGGCGCCGCCCACCTTGTAGGCCTTTTTGATCCCCAGCACATGCATCGCTGCGAGCAGCAGCTCATTTACGACGCCGCCCACGGCAGGAGTGCAAACGCTGATATCCTCTACGCCCGCGACGATTGCTGGGATCGCATTCATCAGAAGCGAGCTCGGATACGCCGCCTTGCCGCCCGGGATATACAGCCCCGCGCGATCTACCGGCGTGATCTTTTGCCCGAGCATCGCGCCGCTTGGATCGAAGCTAAACCAGCTTCTCTCAAGCTGTTTTTCATGATAAGCGTAGATGCGCTCGTATGCAACCTGTAGCGCGTTTTTAAGCTCCGTGGTTAAGCTTTCATACGCACGGCTCATCTGCTCTTGCGTGATAGCCAGATCGCCCTGCACGCGCCATCTATCAAATTTCTCTATCTGTTCGGCTAGCGCCTCATCGCCGCGCGCTCTGATCTCCTCGATGATGCCGCTTACGACGGGCATTACAGACCTCATATCCGTCTCGCCGCGGCGCACCAGCCTCGCGAACTCCTCTTTGAAATTTGCGTCCGTGCTTTTTAAAATTTTCATTTTCGCTCCTTGTGATGCTTGGAATTTTAACGCTTTTTGCTAAATTTCGCCTTTAAGCTTGCGGCTGTGCCTAATCTAAGATAATGAAATTTGAAAGTCTTTTTTCTAAAAATCCAATATTTCTTAATAAAACATATTTAAAAAATGAATGATTTTTTAATAAATTAAGCAAAAAAGGAATAAAATGCTCAAAATTTTAGATGGAGCAACTTATGAAAAAGATATTTTTAGTGCTAGCCGCCATGACGGCTTTATTGTCGGCAGAACAGAACAATTTTGATATTAAAGAACTTCAAAATAGATGCAATAACAATGATGCCACAGGATGTGTAAGGCTGGGCATAGCATATAATTTTGGCAAAGGCATAAAACAAGACTATAAAAAAGCAAGTGAATTATATTCTAAAGCTTGTGGATTAGGAGATGGTCTTGGGTACTTTGGTCTTGGGGCTTTATACGAATTTAGCAAAGGCGTAAGGCAAGATTATAAAAAAGCAAGTGAATTATATTCTAAAGCTTGCGATTTAAGAAATAGCTCAGGATGCTATAATCTTGGAGGATTATACACAAATGGACAAGGCGTAAGGCAAGATTATAAAAAAGCAAGCGAATTGTTTTCTAAAGCTTGTGGTTTAGGACATAGCAGAGGATGCTATAATCTAGGAGTTTTATATACAAATGGACAAGGCGTAAGGCAAGATTATAAAAAAGCAAACGAATTGTTTTCTAAGAGCTGTGATTTAGAATTTAGCAGCGGATGCTATAATCTCGGGATTTTATATACAAACGGGCAAGGCGTAAAGCAAGATAAGAGTATGGCGAAGGAATACTTCGGCAAGGCTTGCGATTTGGGTGATCAAATTGGTTGCGACGAATATAAAAAGCTGAACGAGCAAGGATTTTAATCCGTTTAAATTTAAAACCGCCCGTTAAGCCTGCTTAAATTTGCGACTTAAAATTTAAAGGTCAAAATTTGAATTATATCGTCGCGGTCGCGCGCAGCAGTACTAAAGGCGCGGCAAAATGCACAGGCTTTAAATTTAAGCCCATTCCGCCGCAGCAGGCATTACATAAACGCCACGTAAGGGCTACGGTAAAATTTAGCGAGCCGCCCGTTCATAGTATTCGCGCCAAAAAAAATGGCGCGTTCTGCCGCCGTTTAAATTTCAGATGAGCCGTTAATTCCTTAAGAATTTTAAAATTTTAAGCCTTCTTTTTTGCAGGTTAAAATTTCGAGCGAGCTACTAATTCGTAGCGTTCGCGTCGAACTGCAAAAATTTCCTGATCTCCTCCATCGCCTCTTTGTTTGAGAGAGTAAATTTGATCTCGATGCGGCGGCTAGCGTCCTTGTCCTCGACGCCTCTGCGCATCACGGGCTGCGTGTAGCTGCGACCGCTGGCGATGAGGTATTTTTGCAGCCGCTCATCTTTATTCCACGAGTTGATGAAATCCATCACCGCAAACGCTCTGTTTTGCGACAGCTCGAGGTTGTATAAATACCCGCCGTCGCTGTCCGTGTGCCCCTCGATGATGATCTGATCTAAATTTTCGCGAATTTCATCGTTATTCAAAAGCGCGGCGAAATAACTCTGTAGCGTCGAGCGGAGCGTCTCTTTGGCGCTCTCTTTCAGCTCGCTTGAGCCTTTGTCGAAAAGGATCGACGAGCTTAGCGTCATCGCGCCGCTTTCGTTGTCGATGCGGATCTTGCCGCCCAGCTTCTCCTTCAGATCGGCGATGATCTTGACCTTCATTCCGGTGAGGTTGCGGATGCGGTTTTTCGTGACGTTGAGGTCTTGTAAAATTTTATTAAAATCGCTCTCCTTCTTCGTGAGCTGATTGAGCAAAAAGGCGATTTTAAGCTCATTTTGGCTGATCGTAGCGTTGGCGTCGTCGCGTGCTTTTTGCAGAAGCGAGTTGATGTCTAAATTCTCTTTTTTCAGCTTCTCAGCCATCTCAGTCAGATCTTCGATCTGTATGAAATAGATGGAATTTTGCTTGCGAAGATCGGTGTTTTCGATATTTAGCTTCTCGAGCTGATCGCTAAAAATTTTATTCAGCGCTTCAAGCTCGGCGCTTTTTTTCTCCTGGCTTTGCAGGCTTGCTAGCGCGCTTGAAATTTGGCTTTCTTTCTCCTGCAGGTTGCTTTGCGTGAGGAAGTATTTGACGATGATGCCGCCTACTAAAAGCACGAAAACAAAAAGCAGTCCCGCCATCAAGTCGGCGTACGCGATCCAAAAGGTCTCTTTTTCTTCGTTATTCGTTTTCATCTAAAAGTGCTTTTTCATCGATGCTCGCAAGCGTTTTGCGAAGCTCTTCGATGATGCTTTCGTTGCTCGTCCGCGCAGCGCCCTCTCCAGCTAAAAGTGCCTTCAAATCCGCGCTTAACCCCTTAAAGCTAGCGTCAATTTTAGCGGCGTAAGCATTCTGCGAACTTGAAATTTCGCCCGCAAACCCACCTAAGGAGGCATTTAGGCTCTTGATTTGAGCGCTTAATGCATTCGTAACGTTAGCCAGCTCGCCTTGCCCATCCGTTAAAGTCTTAGACTGGCTTAGATACTGCGCGGAAATTCCGTTTTGAATTTCGATTAGGCTTGCAGACACGGACTTAAGCGCAGATAAAATTTGAGCGAAGCTCTTATCTAACTCACCGTGAGCGAGATTTGTCCTTTGGATCATCTCTCCTGCCTTTTCAAGCTCTTCTTGTGTAATTGCCATACTTCGCTTCTCGGCTTCCATCACGCTTTCAAACGCGCCGATTTTTTCATCGATTAGGCGGTTTAGCCTTTCGGTAAAATTCGTAGAGCTCATCATCGCAAATGAGCGCGAAATTTCAGAATTAGCGTTTAAAATTTCACTCAGATAGCCCTGTGTTATTTCGTCTTTGTTCCAGAAAAAATTTTTAGTGGAATTTTTGTATTTGATGAGCAGACGCTCATATTTGCTAATGCCTTTTTTCTCAAAATATATCCACCAAAGCGCTAAGAAAATTCCATAGATCGAGACGTAAAACGCCGTGCCTACGCCGCCTAGAAGCTGCGCGATCTCGGTTTCGAGCCCATCGATATTGCTTGAGGAAAAGTGCGGCATCGAAATCGCAATCGAGATGAAAGTTCCTAAAATTCCAAGCATCGGAAAGACTGCCGATGCGACGGAAGCGTAGTTTTGATTACGCAGCGAGTAGCCGTATTCGTCCACAAAAAGATCAAAGCTAGCATCGGATTTTTTCTTACCGCCGATACTTAAAAGATTGGCGACGATGTAATTTTTCAGCTCGCGCTTGAAATCATCGATATTATTTTGAAAATTTAAGCAGCCATATTCTGCATTATGACGAGCTAAAATTAGTGCAATAATAAGCAAAACTGCAAGCATCAGGATCGAGTGCGTCTCTACTTTTAGTCCGATAAGCCCCAAATAGCCCAGCAAAAACACCACAAAAACCGCGATCGGCAGAGCTGCGATCTTAAAAAAAACGCCCGCTAACGAGCGCTCCTTCGCCTCAGGTAGCGTGATATCGAGCACTTCGTTATTTGGGCGATCCATATTAGTTCCTATTTAGGCAATTTAGATTTTCAAATGCGACCTGCAAGCGCGCCACCATACTCTGCTCGCCCGCTCTCAGCCATTTGCGAGGATCGTAGAATTTTTTATTCGGTTTATCCTCACCTTCTGGATTGCCGATTTGAGCTTGCAAATAGCCGCGATTTTTGGCCTCATAAGCGCGCACGCCGTCCCAGAACGCCCACTGCGTGTCGGTGTCGATATTCATCTTAACGACGCCGTAGCTGACGGCTGCCTTGATGTCGGAGGTCTCGCTGCCGCTGCCGCCATGAAAGACGAAATTTACGGGCTTCTCGGATTGCAGATTAAATTTTTCTCGGACGAATTTTTGCGAATTTTTCAAAATTTCAGGTCTCAGCACGACATTGCCCGGCTTATACACGCCGTGGACGTTGCCGAAGCTTGCCGCAATGCTGAATCTATCGCTGATTTTGCTTAGCCGTTCGTAAGCAAGAGCGACATCTGCGGGCTGGGTGTAAAGCCGCGCATTATCAACGCCGGTATTATCGACGCCGTCCTCTTCGCCGCCTGTGACGCCAAGCTCGATCTCAAGCGAAATTCCAAGATCGCTTAAAATTTCCAAATACTTTTCGCAGGTCGCTAAATTTAACTCCAAATCATCCTCGCTAAGATCGAGCATATGCGAGCTAAACAGCGGCACGCCGTGAGCTTTTTTATGAGCGGTATTAGCTTCGATGAGCTCGTCGATCCACGGAAGCAGCTTCCTCGCGGCATGATCAGTATGCAAAATCACCGCAACACCATAATGAGCTGCCAGAGCATGCACTTGACGTGCGCCTGCGATAGCGCCTAAAACTGCGGCATTAGGGCAAGTAGCGCCTGCATAAAATGCTGCGCCGCCGTTGCTAAACTGAATTATTACGGGCGAATTTGCGATTTTAGCGCTTTCCAAGACGGCGTTTATGGAGTTGCTCCCCACTACGTTTACCGCAGGGATCGCAAAGCCTTGCTGCTTCGCATACGCATAGACCTTACTTACGTCATCGCCGCTTAAAACGCCCGGTTTTACTATATCTAAAACGCCCATTTTTAGCTCCTATATTATTTATACTCGATTTTAGCGTTTTTGTGAAGATCTGCCGCTTTTTGCTCGACTACTTTCGCCGCTTTTTGCTGTCTAAGCACGCGCTCAATAAAAGGCTTTGCCTCGCTTTGACTTAACTGCTTTTTAGCTTGAGACTCCTCTTTTAACACGACGTGATATCCGACTCTGCTTCTAATAGCTTTAGTAGTGATTTGACCATCTTTTATCTTAGAGATCGCATCGGCAAAAGGCTTGACCTGATCACTAGGCATCCAGCCTAGCTCGCCGCCAGTTTGTTTAGCCTGCGGATCGATAGATTTAGCTTTGGCAAGCTCTGCAAATTTAGTAAATAGCGCACTGTCGCTAAGCCCTTTTAACTGCTTAATAATATCGTTTGCCTCAGCTTCGGTTTTAACGACGATCTGAGCCGCTTTGATTCTCGCAGGCTCGGTAAAGCGCGCTTTGTTTTTGTTGTAAAAATCGGCTATTTCTTTATCGTCGATATTTATTTTGCTGGCTTCTTTAGCCTGCCATACGCGAAGCGCTAAGTTATCTTTTACGATTTCAAGCTCTTTTTTATAAACGTCTTCGTCCATAACGCCCGATTTTTTGGCTTCATCCGTTAGCAGCATCAGATCGATGCCTTTATCGATAAGCTCCTTTTTTTGATCCGCGTTAAGAGCAGCGATATCTACGTTACCTATGCCTTGAAGTAGCGGAGCAAGCTCTTTTTCGGTTACGTCTTTGCCATTTACGGTAGCGTAAACGGTAGCGTTAAGGCTGATAGCAGCAGCCAAACTAAGTGCTGTAAATAAAACTTTTTTCATCATAATTCCTTAAAAAAATTTTAACGGCGATTATAACTCAAAGTTGTTAACAATCAAACTGTGCTTTAGAATTTTAGGGTAGAATTCCGCCTTGAGGAAATGCAAATGAGAAGTAAAAAAGATATTTTAGAGATAAAAAAGAGAATTCTGCAAAACTTCGCGGAAGAGCGCAGCGAGCTGAAATTTAAAGACACCTATCAGCTTTTGGTCTGCGTGATGCTTAGCGCGCAGTGTACCGACAAGCGGGTAAATTTGATCACGCCGCGCTTTTTTGCGGAATTCCCTAACGCCCGGGCACTCGCAAAGGCCAATCTGGCAAGCGTTAAACTGCTAATTAGCTCGTGCAATTTCTACAACAACAAAGCGGTAAATTTAATCAAAATGGCGCAGGCGGTGGTTCGCGACTTTGACGGCGTCGTGCCGCTTGATGAAGCGGGGCTAAAATCTCTTGCGGGCGTGGGGCAAAAGACCGCTCACGTCGTGCTTTTAGAGGGTGCGGGCGCAAACGTGATGGCGGTGGATACGCACGTCTTTCGCGTCGCGCATCGCCTAGGGCTGAGCCGTGCAAAGACGCCCGAGCTTACGGAGCGCGATCTTAGCGAGGCTTTTAAAACGGATCTTGGCAAGCTGCACCAAGGCATGGTGCTTTTCGGCCGCTACACCTGTAAGGCAATCAAGCCAAACTGCAAGGAGTGCTTTTTAAACGAGCTGTGCAGTAGCAAGGATAAGAATTTTCCGTAAAATTTCAGCCTGCAGATGCGAGCTTAAATTTACGCACTTAAATTTGACGGAATTTTAAAATTTTGACGCCTTGTCTAAACCCGCTCTACGGCAGACATTCGGCTTTATGGCGCGAAAAATTTAGATTGAAATTTTATAAACGCTTCTTTTGATTTTTATCTTTTAGCAAATTAGCGTTTTACTTTCGGAGCCTACTGCTTTTCTAGCCAAGCCCGGTATCCTTCGCTTTTAATCACGTCCGCGATGCTTTTTGCCATCTCCTGCGGCAGAAATTCGGACTTTTTATCGATGACGGACACTAATGCGTAAGCGTTATCGTAGTCTTGCAGCTCTAAGCCCGCGCGCACCAGCGTTTCGTATAAAAACGGCTCGTCTTTTTCGATGCTTACCGCATCATCGTTTAAAAACTCATAGATGAACGCAAGCTGTTTTTTATCGCCGATTTTTAAAAAATAATCGGCTAAATTCGTCGCGCTCTTAATGATGATTTTGCGTAGCTCGTCTATCTGCTGCGCAGAGTAACGCTGGGTAATCAGCTGCCAATTTTCCGCCATCCTTGCCGCAATGATAGATAGCTCGAAGGCCCTGCCGCCATAAGCATATTTTTCGCTTTCATCGTCTATTTTTTCTATGGCTCCGAATTCACCCGCCATATACTCGTATAGCTCCTCGTCGCTGCCGCTGAAATTTTCTAAATTTAATATCTCGGCGACGGTTTCGGAATTTTTGGGCAGATCGCTTGAATATCCAGGCTCCTGCTCTTCGTCCTCTTCATCTAGGGCAGCTTTTCTAGCTTCAAAAGTTTTAAAATCCACCAGCGGATTAACGCTTTTTTTTTACGAATTCAAAAAAGGCGGAAATATTGATCTGATGCTCATCTTCGCAAATTCCATCTTTAAACATCAACTCGCTATTTTCAAAAAATTCCCAACCCTCAAGCGCGCCCAGGTAGCTTCGACCGATCCGTCCGTCTAGGACATAGACGCATTCTCTAGCGCTATGATCAGGCATTGCGTGGTCGTTTGAGACGATATACGGCGCTTGCGTTTTTCCAAAAACCTGCAACATTCCGTCGTTGTATTCGCCGCTTATGCCCCAAATCGCCGTTAGATTGCCGCCGATTGCGATAACGCCGTCCTGCGAATGCAGATAATTACACGCCGTATCTTTGGCGACCTGTAAAAACAGATAATCATCATCGACGATATCGCCGCCGATAGATAAATTTCCGTTAACAAACATCGCTCGTGCGCTATTTTTACCGCCTGCCCCGCTAAATTTATCCTTAAGCCAAGCGGAATTTATCGTGCCTCCCGAAAGACTAAGATCGCCGTCAAACACCAGCACGTCAAAACTGCTATCCAAATGTAAATTTGAGCCGAATTTTTGCTCAAATTCATCATAAGGCAGTATAAAAACGGGTGGAATTTTGGTTGCGAAAGGGCTGCGGTTTTCGTATTGCTTTACTTGCGATTTAACGATCTGCTCGCAATTTTGCAGAAAATTTTTGATCTGGTTTTCCATTTTTATCTCCTTTTAAATTGCTATTTTGGCAAGTAGTTCCGCCGAGCAAATTTTAGCGTCCGCTCTGCTTCATTCTTTGCATTCGTAACTTTTCAAGAAGCAGTTGCGAGTGCAAAGAAGCAAAAATCTAGAAAAAGCACTCGCGAGACGAACCGCTAAATTTATTGCAATCTAGCGATTATATTTCTTACGACTTCCGCCATCATCTCCACCGACGCTATCTCGCAGTGCTCGTTCACGGAGTGCGGCGAGTGGATGTTCGGGCCTATGGAGCAGGCTTGCAGCTCAGGCTGTTTTGCGACCAGTACGCCGCACTCAAGACCTGCGTGCACGGCGGCAAATTTAGCCTGCGGCTTTTGTTTTTGCAGTTCTTCGAGTACCAGATGCGCGAAGTTGCTGATGCACGGCGCCCAGTTCGCCGAGCGGTCGGCTACTTTGACCTCAAAGCCCAGCGCGCTAGCTAGTGTAGCGGTTTCAAAGCCCAGATTCTCGAGCCCCTCTCGCTTCATCGCGCGTCCGAAAAAGTCAAACTCGATCACGCCCTCTTTTTGCTTAACGGTCGAGAGATTTATGCTTTCGTTTACCATGCCAAGCTGCGTGTCGTAGCTGCGCACGCCCTGGGCAAATGAGTTAATTAGCGCTAAAATTTTGCCGCTGTTTACCAGCACGTCCGCTTCGCCCTCGCCTAGGCTCTTTACCCACGCCAGTCCGCGCTGCTTTAGCTCATGCGCGCACAGCGCCTTGCACACTGCATTTGCGGGGATCGAGTTGCTCCTCTCGCCAAAATCAAGGCTGATTAGCTCACAGCCCTCCTCGGCGAGAAATTTTGCCAGTAGCTTCGTCGCGTTTGGGATATTTTTATGTATCTCGTTGCCCGAGTGCCCGCCGCTAAGCCCAGTGACGCCGATCTCGTAAATTTTACCGCTCTTTTTGACGCTCGCAGCGCCGATTTTTGCGCTCACGTTTATACCGCCGGCACATCCCAGCGTCACGCGGTCGTCCTCCTCGCTGTCTAAATTTAGCAGATTTGGCGATAAAATTTTACCTTTAAAGGCGTTTGCGCCCACGAGCCCGACCTCTTCGTCGTTGGTAAACAGGCACTCTAAATTCGCAAACTCCCTCATTGCGCCCATCATCATCGCCACGCCGATGCCGTCGTCAGCGCCCAAGCTCGAGTTTTTCGCCCTTAGGATGCCGTCCTCTTCGATAAGCTCTAAATTCGGCGCCGCACCCACGCAGACCATGTCGTAGTGGCTTTGCAGACAGATTTTAGGCTCGCCCTTTACGGCGTGGATGTTGCCCGCCTCATCGACGCTCACGCTAAAGCCCAGGCAGCGCGCAAAATCCGCCAAAAACTCCCTCATCTGCTCCGTTTCGCAGCTACAGTGCGGTATCTCGCACAGCTTTTTAAAATCGTTTATAACCTCGTTTTTTTGCATGTTTGCTCCTTTTGAATTTATTATATCCGCGCGTTATTGCGACACGCCCGTTAAATTTAAGCGCGCCCGCGCCCGCTTAAGCGCTTACGAAATTCTGCTAAATTTAAACGCGATCACGCCGACATAGCGCTTCCGCAAAATACGCGCAGAATTTCAATCGCGCTAGCTTGCGCTGCAGGCAAGCTGCGCAAAATGAAATTTTACGCAAATCGCAGGAATTTTACCGAAATTTAGCAAGAATTTTATTTAAAATTTAGTCCGAATTTTGCCGGGGATTTTTATTTTACGATTACGCCCTCATAGCCCGTTTTTGCGATCGCCTCAAGCATCGCGGTCTCGTTTGCGTCATCTTTTGCCGCGACGGTTGCTGTTTTGCTCTGCTGCGAAACCTTCGCGCTTATCACGCCTGGTGTTTGCAAAAGCGCCTTTCGCACGATCGTAGTGCAGAGCGGGCAGTGGATTTTTTCCACGTAAATTTTAACCTCTTTGTCGGCAAAAAGCGCCGTAAATCCAAGCATCAAAAACAAAATTTTACGCATAAAGCCCTCCTAAAATTTCAGGATATGTAAGCATAAAGGCAAGCAAGGCTCCTAAAAGCGCGTAGATTAAAATCCATTTTTTACGCCCGCTTTGCAGCGAGCATGCGCGCGGCTTCTTGAAAAAGAAAAATGCAGAAAGCGCGAAGCAAAAAAGTGCTAACGCAGAAAGCGGCGCGCGGTAGCTCTCCAGCGCCTCAGCGCCCGAAAAAATGGAAAAACTCGCGCCGAAAATCAAAAATAAAAGCGCGGGCAGGCAGCAAAACGTCGCCGCAACCGCGCTAAAAATCGCGGCAAATATCAGCCAAAGACTGCGCGCGCTGAAGCGATTTTTGCCAGGATTTTCCCGTTTTTGCGTCAAGGTTTCTTGCGCGGGATTTTCTAGTTCGGTTTTCAAATTTTGCCTTTCAGTATAATCTTGATAATCTTGTCGCACTCCAGCCGGTTTTTAGCACGGAATTTTATCTGCAAATTTTAAATTTAAATTTTACCTTTTTTAGCGTCGTATGCTAGTCATTTATCGCTTGATGCGGCTATAAATTGGTCGTAGCGCGCCATGCGGTATCACATAAAAAAATCTGCCAGTCCACGGTGAGCCATGAAATCAAAGGCATAAGTGCTCGCGCGCTCGTCCTTGATCTGCGCGAAATAAAGCCACCGAAGCGCCACCAAAGTTTTAGTTGCTAAAAAATCCTGCACCGTCATCTCGCAATGGAATTAAATTTAGCAAATTCTATCACGACATAAACGCGACGTTGCTGCTCGTAATCTCGTAGCGAAATTAAATTTAGCTGCAGCCTCTGACTTTATGACCTTTGGCTGCGCTTTAAATTTTACTTTCAAAGCCCGTTTTCTCCGCGTCGCGGTAGAAATTGATCTGATCTTTTTTGATGATGCGGATATAGTCGGTGCTGCCCGGATGGCCGCTTTGAAAGCCCGCCGTCATCACGTAGGTGCCGCCTTCTTCGATGAGCCCGCGCTGCAGAGCCTCGCTTATGATACGTGCGAGCAGCGAGTTGATGCTAGTTTTTTCCTTAACCATCGCTGGATTTACGCCCCACACGAGACTTAGCGCGTGCGCGGTCTGCTCGTCGTGCGCGATTGCGATGATGTCGATTTTAGCGCGGTTACGTGCGAGTTTGATCGCCGAGCGTCCCGAGCCCGTGATCGAAAGTATCGCGCCCGCGCCCAGCCTTGCGGCAAGTGCTGCGGTGCTTGAAGTGATCATATCGGTCTCGTCGTAGAAGTCGTAATCGTTAAATTTATCGTAAGGATAGATCTTTTCGGTCTCGCGGATCGTCTCGCTCATCGCGGCGACCACGGCTGCGGGGTTTTTGCCGATGGCGCTCTCCTCGCTTAGCATCACGGCGTCGGTGCCGTCGAGCACGGCGTTTGCGACGTCGCTGATCTCGGCTCTGGTGGCGCGCTCGTGCTCGGTCATGCTAAGCATCATCTGCGTGGCGGTTATGACAGGCTTTGAGCGGGCGTTGGCTAACGCTATGATGCGCTTTTGGATGCGCGGGATCTCATAAAACGGCATCTCGATGCCCAGATCTCCGCGCGCGACCATTATGCCGTCGCTTGCCTCGATGATTTGCTCTATATTTTCGACCGCGTCGAATTTCTCGATCTTGGCGTAAATTTTAGCTTTTGAGCCCAGCGAGTTTAAAATTTCGCGCACGCGCAGGATGTCGTTTTGCGACTGCACGAAGGAGATGCCTACGAAATTTACGCCGTGCGCTGCGCCCCAGCGCAGATCTTCCAGATCTTTTTGCGTGATGACGTCGATATTTAGGCGGGTGTTTGGGAAGTTCACCCCCTTATTCGAGCTTAAAAAGCCGTCGTTTTCGAGCACCGCTCGCACGCCTTGCTCGCTTACTGCGACTACCTTGGCGCGGATCGAGCCGTCGTAGAGATAGATAAACTCGCCCACTTTCATTAACGGCAAAATTTCTGGGTGGTTGATACACAGCTCGTATTCGCCCGGGGCGGTCTTTTTACCGATGATTTCGCGAGGAAGGAAGGTGATTTTATCGCCCGTTTTTAATTTAAAATTTTCCTCGAGTTTGCCGACGCGGATCTTTGGACCGCTGATGTCCTGAAAGACGCCTACGCGTACGCCCAGGCTCTTTTCTACGGCGCGGATTTTGTTTAAATTTGCCTCGTGATACTCGTGCGTGCCGTGGCTGAAGTTCATCCTAAAGGCATTGCAGCCCGCCTTTACCATCGCGCTCATCATCTCCTCGCTGTCGCTTGCGGGTCCGATGGTCGCTAGGATTTTGGTTTTTTTAAGCATCTTTTCTCCTTTAAATTTAAAATTTATCGCCGTATTAGGCGAAATTTTGCGCGAAATTTTGAAATTTCTAAATTTTAAAATTCGCTAGGCGAAGGAATTTCAAAATTTTATAGCGCGAGAGAATTTCAGAATTCTACGGCACGACGAAATTTTAAAATTTCATAGTTTGCAGTGCAGGTTAAATTCTAAAAATCTGCGTTTGAATGAAATTCCTAAAATCCCCTATATACGTAAAGCACGAGCAAAATTCTAAAATCCTCGCCGAAGTAAAATTTCAAAATTCTTGCCCGAGCGAAATTTTAAAAATTCCTCTTTATTGCATCATTTCCGCGTCAAATTTTGCATCATCAAAGCTCGCTCCCAAATATTCGCAGGCACTTTTTGCGTCGCGAAGCGCGTTGCCTAAGCAGCTCGTAGCGCCGGGGCTTGGGGTCATATTAAAGATAATCCCCGGATTTTCACCTATTCTAGCTTCGCCTAAAAGCAGCTTTTTTTGCGAGTGTGAAATTACTTGCGGGCGCACGCCGCCAAAGCCCTTGGCATAATAAATATCCTCCTCGCGGATGCTAGGTATGATCTTGCGCGCATTTTTGACGAAAAGCTTTTTGCCTAAAATCGGTATCTCAAAGCCTATATTGCGGATTAAGAAGTCCCTTACCTCGCTATCGCCAAAATTTTGCCAAATGACCTTGGCTACGTCCATGTCAAAATTTAATGACTGAAAAAATTCCGGCACCGAACGACAGCCCTTGTAGCGCTCGAGCTTCGGCATCGTAAGTGCGGTAGGACCAAATCTCGTGCAGCCGTCCGCCAAAAGATCGGGGTCGCCGTGAAGCGCGGCAAATGGAAGCTTTGGGTTTTGCATCATGTAAACCTTGCCATTTAGAAGCTTTTGCTTGGTTAGATAGAAGCTGCCCGCGATGCAAATCGTGCTAAGATCCTGCCCAAGCCCCATTTTGTGCGCCAGCCACAGCGAGTGAGCGCCCGCATCTACGACTACGAAATCGGCGCTTAGAGAGAGTCTATTTGCTGTGCGGATATAGAGCTTATCGCCTACTTTAGTGATGTTTTGCACCTCGGTGTTGAGATACAGATCGCAGGTTTTGCCCTCTACGTTTTTAGCGTTTTGTACGAAGGAATTCGCCATCGCTCCGTAATCGATCGTCGTGTAAACTCCCGATTGCACGCCCATCGCTACGATATCCTCCGCTCGCTCCTCGCCACGCCCGTCAAAAACTAGCTTGGGCTCGATTTTCTTAAGTGCTTCCTTGTCGAAAAGCTGCAGATACGGATAAAGCTCTTTAAATTTCTCAAAGCGCTCTTTAATTAGCTCTACCTCGCTTTCGCCCACGCCAAGAGCCATTTTCTGCCCCTGAAATAAAAATTTATTCTCATATCCGTGCTTTTGGCAATATTTCACGATCATATCCGCCTTGCGCTTGACTTCGGTCGCTTTTTGCAGGTCGTAGTTGGTCTCGATGTCGCCGCAATGAATCGTCTGGGAGTTTGCGCTGGCTTTAGAATTTAGCGTCGCAAGCCCTTCGTATTTTTCAAGTAGAGCGATATTTTCGATCCCGCTAAATTCCGCCAGTACGTACGCTAGCGCGCTGCCCGTGATACCGCCGCCTATGATTATTACTTCGTAATGTTTTTCTTGCATGCCCTTTCCTTATCGAATTTGGCTGCAATTGTGCGAAAATTTCGCTTAAAAGCTAGTTATAAAAGCGTGAATTTAGATGATTTTATATAAAATTCGCACCATTTCACTTTGGGAGTAGTATATGAAAAAATCGATTCTTGTCGGATTAAGTTTGATTATAGCCACGTCGCTGTGGGGCGCGGATAAGAAAATTTATCGCCTTAAGCTAGCTCAGACTTACGAGCTTAGTATGCCTATCGTAGGCGATGTCGCTAAGCGTATGGCAGATCTTGCAGATAGTATGTCTGATGGCAGGCTGAAAATCAGCATCGACGCGCCTAGCAAACATAAAGCGCCTTTTGCGATCTATGATATGGTCAAAAACGGACAATACGATTTAGGCTATACTGCAAGCTACTATTATAAAGGTAAAAATAGCGCGAATATGCTGTTTACGACTGTGCCTTTTGGTATGACGAAAGATGAGCAGCACGCTTGGTATTACTTTGGCGGGGGTAAGGAGCTAGCGGATAAATTCTATGCTAAAAGCAATTTAAAGGTCTTTAATATTCTAAATAGTGGCATGCAGATGGGTGGCTGGTTTAAAAAAGAGATTAATACGCTAGATGATCTAAAAGGGCTTAAATTTAGAATTCCAAGCTTTGGCGGGGAGGTTATGAGCCGCCTTGGCGTCGCAGTCGCTACGATACCGGTAGGTGAGCTATATATGGCGCTAGAGATGGGCACTATCGATGCGGTCGAGTGGGCAAGTCCTAGCTTTGATATACCTCTAGGCTTTCACAAGGTCGCAAATTACTATTATACGGGATGGCAAGAACCCGCTAGCGAGCAGCAGATCGTGATAAATCTACAAACTTGGCAGAAGCTTCCTAAGGATTTGCAAAATATCCTAGAGGCTTCGATCGCAAAGGCGCGCGAATACGCAGAAAACGAGACGTTTTATAAAAACGTAATAATTTGGGACGAGATCAAAAAGAAATATCCGAATGTTCAGATTCGCTCTTTTTCGCCTGAAATTATGCGTGCGCTTCGCAAAGCAACGGATGAAATTTTAGCCGAAGAAAGCGAGAAAAATCCCGATTTCAAAGAGATTTGGGAGAGCCAAAAGGCGTTTTTAGCTAAAGCTAGAACGTGGACGAAGATGGGTGATTTTACATATATCGAAAAAACGGGAGATGTTGAAGCCGAGCAAAATTTCACTGCTTCGGTGAAAAAAATCTCTGTTCCTGAGCCCGTAAATAGCGCAGCCAGTGAGATAAATGCAAGTACTGCCGCTCCAAAAAACGAGGATAATCAGACGAAATAGTGCTTCATTTTTTAGCTGCGTTTTTATGCCGCGCGGCTAAACTAAGCGCCAGATAAAGGTGAATGCGGCTTAAATTTTATCGGCAATTTAGGCGAGGCGCGGGTGATTAAAATGCAGGCGATTTGCTTATTGCAGCTGCGTAGTTTGGCAGTATCTTTAAAATTTTAATTTATGAAAGCGGCGATGAAATTTTATCGCCGCTTTAGCATTTAAGTTAAGGCGCGCAATTTGCATCACTGCGTTTAAAGCCCAATTTAAAAGCCGCTCGGTTGCCGCCGCACAAGGCTAGAATTTTATCAAGCCCTGAGCCTCCTATCTTTTTGCTTTATTCTTTTATCTTTTGCGTTATTTAAGCTTGATGTTCCGCCGTGCTCGCTTGCGAGCGACCATCGCGCTAGGCGAATTAATCTTACTTTTTCATTTCGCGTAGTTAGCGGGGGAGCTTTGGCGAAGCGTGCCAATCTGAAATTTTATTAGTAGCTTTCATAAATTCCACATTTTAAAATTTTGGTGTTTTTGTCTTGCCGATACTGCTTTTGAATGGAATTTGCTTCGGGTTTTCTTTCTATATAAAAGCGGCAAACTTCAAATAAAATGCAAAATTTAAAATTTACACGCTTAAACATCATAAGCAATGAGAATTTAAAATTTTGTCCTTCGGAGATTAAGTACAAAGCGCGTTAGGAAAAATTTTGTAGGTCAAATTTCATTTTAAGCGATTGCAGATTTAAAGCTTGTATGCAAATACTTTTAAAGCCTGCTATAGTTAGAATTTATCACTAAACTAGACGGGCTCAGCCTTGGAATTTCACCGCGCCAATTTTAAAATTTTGCGCGAGTTAGGCTTAAAATTTTAAAATTCAATTCTACCTGCGAAAACTCTTAAATTTCACGGCTTAGAATTTTGTCGCAACGCTATTTTTTGGGATGCGATAAAACTACACGGCATGCAAAGCCGCGTAGAATATTGAGCTAGGCTCGCTGCTGCAAGCCTAGCGAATGTCATAAGCTAAAAAGAGCGCTGCCACAAAGCGCAAAATTTTATTTCAAAGCCTTAAAAAGCTCTGCGCTATCAAGCTGCTCCCACGGGTACTCGTCGTTTCCGACCTGTCCGCGTGCGGCGACGTCGGCGTAGAGAAAGCTTCCTTTGCCCGGGCGATCAAGACCAAATTTATCGATGATCCAGCGCGGAGTGAGCGGGAATTTTTCAAGCACGAAAGCAGATAGCTCATCGTCGCTAGCTGCGCCTAAATTCGTCCCCATGCAATCAACGCTGACGCTGACGGGCTTTGCGACGCCGATTGCGTAGCTAAGTTGGACGATGCATTTTTTCGCGAGCCCCGCCGCGACGATGTTTTTGGCGATATAGCGCGCCGCATAAAGCCCGCTGCGATCGACCTTAGTGTAGTCTTTGCTACTTTGAGCGCCGCCGCCTATAGGGCTGTAGCCGCCGAAGCTATCTACGATTAGTTTGCGCCCCGTTAGGCCGCTGTCGTGAAGCGAGCTGTGATTTACGTAGCGGCCGGTCGGATTGATGTAGATGATAGTCTTGCTTTTGTCGTAAAGCTCCTTCGGAAGTCCCGCCGAATCGATTAAATTTCCGATTAGATCTCGGACGCGCTCTATGCTCATGCTCTCGACGCAGGGCGCGGAAACCACGATGGTATGGATGCTTTGCGGCTTGCACTCCTCAAAATTGCTTTTCGTGCCGTAATCGACGCTAACCTGCGTCTTAATATCGACGCCAAGCTCGTTGGGATGAGATTTTGCGTAGGCATAGACGTGATCGCAAAGAAGCCTCGCGTAGGTGATCGCCGCCGGCATAAAATTTTTCGTCTCGCAGCTTGCGAAGCCGAACATTATGCCCTGATCCCCCGCGCCGATCTCGCCGCCCTCTTGATCAACGCCTTGGTTGATGTCGGGGCTTTGCTGGTTTAAAAATACATCCACTTGCAGATCCTGCGGATGCAGGCACTGTGCGCGCGTAAAGTAGGGGTTGTCGTTGTAACCAATCTCGCTAAGCGCGCCCTTTACGATGTGGCGGTAATCGTCGTGGGTAAAATCGATCTTGGCGTTTACTTCGCCGCCAATTACTACGTGTTTGCCCGCGATGAAAACCTCCGCTGCGACGCGCCCGTTGGGGTCTTGTTTTAAAATTTCATCCACGATGCTGTCTGCGATGATATCGGCGCATTTATCGGGATGTCCTGGGCTTACTACTTCGCTTGTGAAAAGATACATATCTGCTCCTGATTAAAATTTCGGGGCATTTTATCCAACGAGGTTTTAAGATTAACTAAAAATTACGAAATTTCGCCCAAATTTAAATGTGCTTAAATAAAATTTCGATATATTTCAAACGATGTTTTGATTGAAAGGTAAAAAATGAGTTCCATTCAAAAATTAGTAGCTAGCTACAAAGATAAAAATCTAGTCCTGCGCATAGTTACAGGCTTGATAATAGGCGCCATTTTGGGCTTTGCTGCGCGTTCGACGGCAGGCGATATTGCGGCAGAGCACAATTCGTTTTTAATAAACGTAGTAGCTTTTGCGGAAATTTTAGGAAATTTATTCGTAGGCGCCCTTAAAGCGGTAGCTCCGATTTTAGTTTTTATCTTGATTTTAAGCTCGATCGTAAATAAACAATACGGCAGTGCAAGCGGCTTAAAACGCGTGGTCGTCCTATATATTGTAGGCACCTTTTTAGCCTCGTGCGTGGGGGTGGCGACCAGCTTTTTATTCCCTACGGAGCTTGCTCTAAGCAATGTCGGCGCGGCGGAAAATACGGTTCCTGCAAGCGTTTGGATTGTGCTAAAAGATCTGCTTTTTAAGGTCGTAGATAATCCGCTAAACGCTATCGCACACGGAAACTACGTAGGAATTTTAACCTGGGCGATAGGTCTTGGCGTCGCGCTTAAATTTTGTACTAATGAAACAAAGAAAATTTTTACCGATCTGAGCGAAGCGGTAACCAAAATCGTGCAGTTCGTAATCCAACTCGCGCCGTTTGGAATTTTCGGTCTAGTAGCTTCTACTGTGTATCAAACCGGCGTCGATGCGCTGCTTGGGTACGTGCGAATAGTAGTCGTGCTAGTAGGTGCGATGGCGTTCGTAGCCCTCGTGGTAAATCCGCTCATCGTCTTTGCGGTGATTAAGAAAAATCCATATCCGCTCGTATTTACCTGCTTGCGCGAAAGCGGCCTCACGGCGTTTTTCACCCGCAGCTCGGCGGCGAATATCCCCGTAAATTTAAATTTATGTAAAAAGCTCGGTATCAGCGACGAGCTAAGCTCGATCTCGATCCCTTTGGGAGCTACGATAAATATGGCGGGCGCTGCGGTGGTAATCGCGATCTTGGCGCTTGCTGCAGCTCATACGCTTGGCGTGCGCCCCGATTTTTGGACAGCGCTACTGCTTTGCGTGGTCTCGGCGGTCGGTGCGTGCGGCGCTAGCGGCGTGCCAGGCGGCTCATTGATGCTGATACCGCTTGCGTGTTCGCTCTTTAATATCTCAAACGATATCGCAATGCAGGTAGTCGCGATCGGCTTCATCATCGGCGTGATTCAAGACTCAGTAGAGACCGCGATCAATAGCTCCACGGACGTGATTTTTACGGCGATCGCGTCGCAAAGTATGCAAAAATAACTCACCTTAAAATTTTACCGCGAATCCCGCTGGAGCGGCGGATCTCGCGGTTTTTAAAATTTTACTTATTCTTTTTTGATAAAATTATCCAAAAATTTTAAAAGGAAATCGATGAATTGGAATTTAGGCGAGCTATTTGCAAACGAAGCTGAATTTAGCGGCGCGATAGATAGCGCGGCTACGCAGGCTAGGGATTTTGAAGCTAAATTTAAAGACAAGCTGCACGCTCTTGGCGCGGAGGAATTTTTAGGCGCGCTTGAGCTTTATGAGAGCATCAGCGAGCAGATCGGCAAGATAATGAGCTTTGCGCATCTAAGATTCGCGCGAGATACGAGCCTTGGGGCGCAGCAAGCCAAGACGGAGCAGGCTTGCAACGACATTTCGCAGAGCCTACTTTTTTTCGAGCTCGAGTTTAACGAGCTTGATGCCGCAAAACAGGACGAGTTTATCGCAGGAAGCGGGAGATTTAAATATTATTTGAGCTTGCTTAAGCAGCGCAAGGCCCACCAGCTAAGCTTGCCGCAAGAAAGCGTGCTTTTAAAAACTTCGCCCGTAAGCGGCGAGGCATTTTCGCGGCTTTTTGACGAGAGCATGGCGCGGATGAGCTTTGATTTTCGCGGGCGAAAGCTAGGCGAGGAGGAAATTTTAAGCCTGCTTCATAGCTCCGATCGCGAGGTGCGAAAGGACGCCGCAGCCTCGCTAAGTGCGGTGCTAGAGCAAAATTCCCACCTGCTTGGCTACATCTACAATATGATCAAAACCGATCTTAAAATTCGCTGCGAGCTGCGCGGCTACGATAAAGCCGAGGCGGTGATGCATGAGGAAAATCAGATAAACATCGCAAGTGTCGATGCGCTGATCGCAGAGACGGAGCGAAGCTTTGATCTAGTCGGCAAATTTTACGCTAAAAAGCGCGAAATTTTAGGCTACGACGCGCTGTATGATTACGACAGATACGCGCCGCTCGGTAGCGACGAGAGCGAGTTTAGCTTTGAGCAGGCTAAGCAGATCGTGCTTGCGGCGTTTGAAAAATTTAGCCTGAAATTTAAGCAGATCGCGCTGATCGCGTTTGAGCGAAACTGGATCGACGCGATGCCCGCGCAAAATAAGCAAAGCGGCGCATTTTCGCATTCCGGCTCGCGTGATACGCACCCTTTCGTGCTTTTAAATTTTACCCGTAAGCGCCGCGACGTATTTACCCTCGCGCACGAGCTGGGGCACGCGATACATCAGTATCTAAGCTACGGCGTGGGCTATTTTAACTCCTTTACGCCGCTAACGACGGCAGAGACCGCGTCGGTTTTCTGCGAGATGCTGGTGTTTGATTATATGCGCGAAAATTTTTCAAATTTAAACGGCTCGCTAAATTTAAAAAGTGCCGCCGCCTCCGACAGCTCGCAAAATTTAAAGCGCGGCGCTTCGCAAGAGGCCCTGGTCGGTGAAATTCCAAACGAGCGCGCCGTAAAAAACTCCGCCTCGCAAGACTCTGCGGGTTCGTGCGAGCTTGCTGCGAGCGATACGGATACGCCCTCGCAGACTGCAAACGATAAAGCCGCGCTGCGAGCGATGCTTGCGGCAAAAATCGAAGATATCTTCGCGACGCTTTACCGCCAGATCGGATTTACGACCTTTGAGCGGCGTGTGCATGCGAGCGCGGATGAGCTAAGCGTTGAGCAGGTGGGTGAGCTGTGGATGGAGGAGTCGCGCAAGATGTTTGCGGGCGAGCTAATCTTGCAGGATCATTACAAAAGCTGGTGGAGCTACATCCCGCACTTCATTCACACACCGTTTTACTGCTACTCCTACGCCTATGCGCAGCTTTTGGTGCTCGCGCTTTACGGGCTGTATAAGAGCGGCAGGCTCGAAAATTTCGTTCAAATTTACACGGAGTTTTTAAGCTCGGGCGGCAGCGACGCGCCGCAAAAGCTAGTGGCAAAATTCGGCTTTGACATCAATAAAAGCGAGTTTTGGCGCATCGGCATAGAGCAGGTCGCGGCGCTTGTAGATGAGTTTGTGAGGGGTTAGGATGATAGATAAAATTTTAAAAGACGATAAATTTATCGCTGCGAGTAGTGCAAATATAGGCGCGGTTTTGGATTACGTTTTGGCTCTTGGGTGCGGATTTGGCATCGTTGCGAGGACGGATCAGATAAAATTTGACCCGCCGCTACCGGAGGAAATTTTAAAAAGCTTCAAAATGCCCGCGATCTTTTTGCAGCTGGAGGAATACACGCTTTCTAGCGCGCACCTTAGCAAGGATGAGCTGGTTTTCGAGGCGGGATTTGGACCGCAAGATTTTGCAAGCACGCTTAGCGTGCCGTTTTACGCGGTCTTGCAGATCGTCGTGGACGGCAAGCCTATCGCGGTAAATTTTTCTCGTCCCGAGTCTGAGTGGCTTAAACGCGAAAAATCGCGTAAAATTTTCTCAAAATGAGTAATATTTTAGAAGGGCTTAATTCCGCTCAGCGCGAGGCTGCGAGCCACGTGGACGGAGCGATGTTAATCTTAGCGGGTGCTGGTAGCGGCAAAACTAAAACGATCACCGCGCGCCTTGCTTACTTGCTCTCAAACGGCGTGCCTGCGGAAAATACTCTCACGCTTACGTTTACGAACAAAGCCGCCGCTGAGATGCGCTCGCGAGCGCTTAATCTGATAAGCGGGCTAAATTTAAGCGGCGTGCCGCTTCTGTGCACCTTTCATAAATTCGGGCTTTTGTTTTTGAAATTTCATATTAGCGAGCTTGGACGCAGCGCAAACTTCCAAGTAATCGATACCGACGATAAGAAAAAGATCATCAAGGGCTTTGAAATAAATTTGCCCACGTCGCTATTGGCGGCTAAAATTTCAACCTACAAAAATTCTCTGATCGGCCCCAAAGATATCGACGAGCTTCTAAAGGGCGAAGAGGATGAGCTAAGCAGGATGTATAGCGGATTTTACGCGCATTGCGCTGATGCATATAAACGCTACGAGGCGTATTTGGCGGCGAATAATCTTGTGGATTTTGATGATCTACTGATCTTGCCTTATAAAATTTTAAGCGCCAATGAGCGGCTATGCGATGAAATTTCACGCCGTTACGCCTATATCACGGTGGATGAGTATCAGGACACCAACGACATTCAATTCAAACTACTGAAAAAGCTCTGCGCTGCGCATGAAAACCTCGTGGTGGTAGGCGATGACGATCAGAGTATCTACGGCTGGCGCGGCGCACGGATAGAAAATATTCTAAATTTTAAAGATCAGTTCTCAAACGTGAAATTTATCAAGCTCGAGCAGAACTACCGCTCCACGGATGAAATTTTAAATGCCGCCAACGAGCTCATCTCGCATAACAAAAACCGCCTCGGCAAGAGCCTTACTAGCATGAACGGCGGCGGCGAAAAGATCGAAATTTTGCGTTCAGACGAGGAGAGTATCGAGGCGGCAAAGATCGCAGAAGCTATCAAAAAGCTTCTTTCAAGCGGCGTAGCGCCCTCTCAAATCGCCGTGCTTTACCGCGTAAACGCTCTTTCGCGCGCGCTGGAAGAGGGGCTGAATCGCGCTAAAATCCCGTATAAAATGGTAGGCGGCGTGAAATTTTACGAGCGCGCCGAGATCAAGGATACGATCGCCTATCTGCGCTTAGTAAACGACGAGCACGACGACTTTTCGATGAGGCGGATCATAAACGTGCCCAAGCGCGGCATCGGCAAGGTCTCGCTGGCGAAGCTCGAGGAACTTTCGCACTTGCGGCTCATAAGTCTATTCGACGCGTTTAGCGAGCCTGATGCGGGGCTTAGCGCCAAGGCGGCGCAGGCTCTAGCCGAGCTTAAAAGCGGCATCGCTTCTATTTCCGCACTAGCGGATACTATCAAAAAAATAGACGCGCTGGAGCCCGCTTTTGGGCTAAAGGCTTACTATGCCTCGCTTCCGGACGGCGCCGACCGCGTAGCGAACATCGACGAGTTTTTGGCTATGCTAAAGGACGAAGCGAGCAATAAGCCCGATTTTGATCTGGCGGAATTTTTAAACGAGCTGAGCCTTCTTAGCGATCAGGACGCCATTATGGGCGATGCGATAAACATAATGAGCGTGCACGCAAGCAAGGGGCTTGAGTTCGAGCATCTTTTCGTAATCGGGCTGGAGGAGGGCTTTTTCCCGCTATTGGGCGACAGTAGCGACATCGAGGAGGAGCGCAGGCTCGCATACGTAGCGATCACGCGCGCCAAGCGCACGCTTACGCTTAGCTTTGCCGCTAGCCGCTTTTATCGCGGCAAGCGCGAGAGGCTCGATGCTAGCAGATTTATAGCCGAGGCGGGTTTGGTGGCTAAAGAGCCGCCGCGCGAGCAAAGTAGCGGCTTTAACAAGGGCGAGCTGATCAAACACAAACTCTTTGGCATCGGACAGATCACGGCGGTAAACGGCGACCGACTCACGATAAATTTCGGCGGAATTTCACGCGTGATAATGTCAAATTTCGTAGAAAAGATCGGCGCTTATGAATAGATTGTTTTTGGCTGATAAGCCCGCGGGCATCGGCAGCAATAAATTTTTAAGCGCTCTTAAGCGCAAATACGGCGTGAAAAAGGCGGGCTTTAGCGGCACGCTCGATCCCTTCGCAAGCGGCGCGCTGATCGTGGCGTTCGGGCAATACGCGCGCTTTTTTAGGTTTTTGAAAAAGGAGCCAAAAGTTTACGCCGCGACGCTGTGGCTGGGCGCACAAAGCCCAAGCGGCGATAACGAAAACATAGGGCGCGTGGAGCAAATCCCGCCGATTTCGCGCGAGGTTTTAGACGCTGCGATGGCGCAAATGCGCGGCGAGATAAAATTTATCCCGCCCGCTTTCAGCGCCAAGAAAATTGACGGCGTACGCGCATACAAGCTCGCTCGCGCGGGCGAAGAGGTGAGCCTAAAAGAGACCTCGATGCGGGTTTTTTATGCCGAAATTTTAAGCTACGCTCATCCATTCGTGAGCTTTCGCGTTGCGCTTAGCGAGGGCGGCTACGTGCGCTCTTTCGCGCAAATTTTAGCAGAAAAGCTAGGCGTTTGCGGTACGCTAAGTGCGCTTAGACGGCAGAGCGAGGGGGCTTTTTGTTTGAAAGATCCGCGCTTTGCGGATGAGGCGGCGCTAAATCCGCTCGAGTTTTTGGACCTCGCGCCGAACTTTTACGACGGCGACGCTCGCGACGTGATCCTGGGCAAAAAGCTTGCCGCAAAGGATCTAGCGAGCCGCGCAGACGGGCGCTATCTGCTTATATGTGGCGATTTTTACTCGATCATCGAGATAAGCTCGGGCGAGGTGAGGTATCTTTGGAACGACGTTCCGATCGCAGGCGGCGCGTTTTAATCAGCGGCTCCAGCCTGCGGCGGAATTTTGGCGGTTCGAGTTTGAAATTTTGAAGCGATCATAAATACGGCGCGTTTTAAATTTGCTCGCATAGGACGCCGCCCTGCGCGGTTAAATTTTATCGTGCGGAGCAGCGGGCGAGCGATCACGCTTTTTCGTTGCGCACAGATCGCAGATCGGCATCGGGCGGAGTAAATTTAAAATTTAAATGCGGCTAGGCAGGCGACGCTCGCTTGTGAAAAGAAATAAATCCGTGAGGGTAAATTTAAACGCGGCGGAACGGCGTTTTGATTTGCTTTTCGGTGCGCGATGACGACGCGCCGCGCGATTAAAATTTCGCGATTTAAAAAGCGCGCAGGTTGGACCTTATCGCGGCGCAGCAAGCGGCCTGTGTCGAATGAAATTCTAGCTCGCGGCGGTGCATGTACGCGCCGACGGGTTTGATTTTGCAGCGGGCGGCGTACCGTTAAGTTAAATTTACGACTTAGCGCAGCGCAGCTAGAATTTTGCTGGCTTGGAATTTTAATCGCTAAGATAGATTTGCGCCGCGGATTGAAATTCCGCCGCATGCGTCGCAGATTTAAATTTCCGCGCTTTATAAAATTTACGTATCGGGCGCCACGATCGCGGGTTAAATTCCGCGGCGCGCACTTCACGGCACGCAGTTTTAAATTTTGATTGCACTGGACGGGGCGTGCCGCAGGCTGAAATTTAACTCGCGCGCGGATTGAAATTTTAATCGCGTTAGATGGGCTTGCCGTGAGCTAAATTTAACGCAAGCGCGCCAAAGCGCAGAAGGAGTAAAATTTTGAAAGCCTATGCAAAGATCAATGTTTTTTTAAAAGTCGTCGGCACGCGCGGCGGCTACCACGAGATCGCCTCGCGCTTCGTGCTGCGCAAGGAGCTGTTTGATGAGATAAGCTTCGAGCGCGCGAGCAGCTTTGCGCTTGAATGCGGCGCCGCGCAGATCACAAATAATATAATTTTAAAGGCCAAGGCGGCGCTTGAGCGGGCGGGCTTTGCGCGCGAGCTTGCGGATTTTTTCAGCTCGCACAAGATCGTGCTTAAAAAACATATTCCGATCGGTGCGGGTCTTGGAGGCGGCAGTAGCGATGCGGCGGCGTTTTTGCGGCTTGCGAACGAAGAATTAAGCTTAAAAATTCCGCGCGAGCGGCTTATAGCGATCGCGCAAAATATCGGCGCAGACGTCGCGTTTTTTGTTAGCGGGCTGGAGGCCGCAAACGTGCGCGGCATCGGCGAGATCATCGAGCCTTTCGAGGACCTCTTGCCGGCGATCGAAATTTTAACGCCCGCGATCTTTTGCTCCACCGGCGCGGTTTATAATGAGTTTCGCGCAAGCTTTATGCAAAATATAAACGCCGCGCAGGCGCAAGAGATGTTGCGTTTAAGCAGTGAGCAGCTGCTAGCGCGATATGACGGCTTTACGTTAAATGATCTTTTCGCGCCGTGCATAAAGCTATATCCGCAGATGAGCAAGTATCGCGATATGTTTCTAAGCGGCAGCGGCAGCAGCGTGTTTTTCTTAAAATAAGAATTCCAAGGCGCGCGGTTAAAATTTAAAAGCTAAATTTAAAGATAAAATTTAAAATTTCGCTCGCCCGCTTTTAAATTTAAGCAAAAACGGGCTAAGCTTAGGGTCAAATTTAGAAGGAAAAAGATGAAAGAACTGAGTAAAAATCGCAAGGCATTTCACGATTTTACGATACTTGAAAGCTTTGAAGCGGGCATCGTGCTAAAGGGCAGCGAGGTCAAAGCTCTGCGAGCGGGCAGGGGCAATCTCAAAGATAGCTTCTGTCGCGTGATCCGCGGCGAGCTGTTTTTGCTAAACGCCCATATCAGCTATCTTGAAAGCACCAACGCCCACTTTCGTCCAGACGAAGGGGCAGTGCGAAAGCTTTTGATGCACAGAAAGCAGATCGACAAGCTGCTTGGCGCGGTTAGCAAAGAGGGCCTTACCATCGTGGTTTTGTCGCTGTATCTCAATGATAAAAACCGCGTAAAGGCGCGTATCGCTTTGGCTAGTGGCAAAAATCTGCACGATAAGCGCGAATCGCTAAAGCGCAAGGAAGCCGACCGCGAAGCGCAAAGCGCGATGAAGCGATACGACAAGCATTCATTTTAAATTCACAAAACTTTGGTTAAAATGCGGGCTTAAATTTAAACCCGAAGGAAATGCAATGAAGAAATTTTTACTATTATGTTTGGCGATTTTTGTCTTAAGCGGCTGCGGAGATGATTCGCAGAAAAAGACGGGCTCTGCTGGCGTAGATCCTACCGCGAGTGAGAATCAGATGGCAAAAAATTCCGCTCAAGATAAAAATGGCGAGCGTATTGGCGGAGAGAGCGGCGAGGAGGTAGCTTTTACGCCGTTTAAAACGGGCGAACGATTTACGCTTAAAAGCGTCGTAGGCGGCGAGGTAACGATTGAGCGGACAGAAAAGGGCTTTAAGCTCGCGGACAGCGATAAAATTTTAATGTTTGATATTTTCGGTACGTACTGCCAGCCGTGCCGCATCGAAGCGCCGCATTTGATGGACTTTCAGCTAAAAAATTCCGCGGATTTTCTGATGGTCGGCTTGATTTATTTTGAGGATATTACCGATGCGCAGGTGATCGAAAATTTTACGAAAAAGTTTAACGCATATTATTTCATCTCCAATTCAAAACAAAACGAGCGCATAGTGGGTCAAATTTTAAGCGACATCGATTATCGCCACGCGCTTTCGATCCCTTTTAAGGTGGTGCTTAAAGACGGAAAATATCAAAGGCTTACCGACATTAACGAGGGCGATGAGCGGGGCAAGCCGTATTACTTAGGCATGGTCGATACCGATGTGATAAAAAGCGATATCGCCAGGATAAAAAATGGCAACTAAAACCGGCGTGCAGATTCGCACTCGCGCCAAAACAAAATCTTTCGTGCCTCGCCCGTATAAGGTGATTTTACTAAACGACGACGTGACGACGATGGATTTCGTGGTTTATATTTTGATGGAGATTTTCGCCAAAAACTTTAACGACGCCGTAGATTTAATGATGAAAGTTCATAAGCAGGGTCGCGCGGTTTGCGGCGCGTATCCCAAAGAGATAGCCGAGTGCAAGCAACAAGCGGTTTTACAAGCGGCAAAGGCCGCAGGATTCCCTCTTAGATGTGAGATCGAAGAGGATTAAATTTAAAGGAAAGCAATGATAGGATTTTTTTTAAACAAACATTTTGAACAAGCAATCAGCGTCGCAAATGACGGCGAGGACGAATACATTACTACTTCGCACGTAGTTTATGCGATTTTTAAATACAATAAGCCCTTTCATGGGCTCATTGCTAAAGAAATTCCGGATATTAACTACCTAAATATCTTGGATAATCTGGGCGGGCTTTTGGATATGATGCCTAAATCAAGCGGCAAGGCTCCGGCGCAGACGATAGAATTTAAGCAGTTCTATACTGAATTAAATAATGCTAAAGAGCCTAAAAACGAGCTTGATTTTATGCTTAAAATTCTAAATGATAAGGAAAACGACTGCACTAAAATTTTAAATCACTACGGTATCAATGCCGCGATTTTTGAACTCATCGTGCGAAAGTACAAATCCGCTTTCGATCACCGCGACGAGGTCGTTTCTCGCGACGAAGCCGCAGCGATTAAGCTAAACTCATACGATATCGATGATATCACGCATGCGATGAATTACGACGAAAGCCGTAGGCAGTGGCAGAATACGGAATTTGAGCCTGCGTTTGAGGGCGAAAAGGACGCGATAAACGAGCGCGATATTAAAAAGGATTCGCCTAGCTCGCTTTATACAGCAAACCTCAATAAAATCGCACTTGAGGGTAAGATCGATCCACTCATCGGACGCGAAAAAGAGATCGAAAAGACGCTGCAAACCCTCTGTCGCCGCAAGAAAAACAATCCGATCTTAGTGGGCGAAGCAGGAGTTGGTAAAACCGCGATCATCGAGGGTATCGCGCTAAAAATCGTCCGCGGCGAAGTGCCAGAGAAGCTAAAAAATAAGGTAATTTACGCCCTTGATGCTGGCGCGCTGATCGCAGGAACTACGCTGCGTGGGGAGTTTGAAGAGAGACTAAAAGATCTCATAGACGAGTTTAGCGCTAATCAAAACGCGATTTTATTTATCGATGAAATTCACACGATCGTTGGTGCAGGCACGGGCAATCGCAACGAACTTGATATGTCAAACATCCTAAAACCTTCGCTTGCAAGCGGCGAGCTATCGGTCATCGGCGCTACTACATACGGCGAATATCGCTCGTTTTCGCAGGATAAAGCGCTTAGCCGCAGGTTTTGCAAAATCGACGTGAGCGAGCCTAGCATTGACGATAGCGTCGAAATTTTAAAAGGCGTAGCCAAAAAATATGAGGAATTTCACGGCGTAAAATTTAGCGACGAAATTTTGCGAGATAGCGTAACGCTTGCTAAAAAATATCAAAGCGATAAATTCCTTCCCGACAGCGCCATTGATCTCATCGACGAGGTGGGCGCTAGCTTTGCGTTTAAACCGCACGAAGCTCCGCTTGAAATCAGTAAGGACGATTTGGTAAATACGCTTTCGATTAGCGCGAATATTGCAAATTTAAGCAGTAGCGTCGATAATAAACAGGTACTAAAAAATCTGGAAGCCAATATCAAGCGTGAAATTTTCGGTCAAGATGAAGCGGTTAGCAGCCTTTGCAAGGCACTTTTGCGCTCTTACGCCGGGCTTGGAGGCGCAAGCTCCCCAATCGGCGTATTTTTATTTGCAGGTAGCAGCGGTGTGGGCAAAAGTGAGCTAGCCAAGGTCTTAGCCGCGCAGCTTGGAGTGCATTTTGAGCGCTATGATATGAGCGAATATATGGAAGCTCACAGCGTTTCTAGGCTCATCGGAGCACCTCCCGGATACGTGGGCTTTGAAAACGGTGGAATTTTAACAAACAACATCAAAAAGCACCCCTACAGCGTCATTTTATTTGATGAGGTAGAAAAAGCTCATCCTAGCATGACGAATATTTTTTTAGGAATTTTCGATAACGCAAGCCTTACCGATAATAACGGCGTTACGACCGATTTTAAAAATACGATCATAATAATGACGTCGAATTTAGGTACGAAAGAAGCGCCGCAGGTCGGATTTACAAAGGATGAGAGCTATAAAGTAGATAGCGCCATAAGAAGCTTTTTTGCGCCGGAATTTCGCAACCGCATCGATAAAATCATAAATTTTAACCGCTTAAGCGGCGAAATTTTAGAAAAGATCGTGGATAAAACTATCGGCGAGCTAGAGTCGCAGCTAAAAAACGTAAAGATTAGTCTAAACAAGGAAGCAAAAGATTTGATTATCTCGCGCGGCTATTCGGACGAGTTTGGCGCGCGAAACCTAAAGCGCGAGATCAGCTCGCAGATCAGTGATCATATAAGCGGCGAGCTGCTTTTTGGCGCGCTGCAAGAGGGCGGCTTAGTTAGCGTGAGCGTAAAAGATGGCGAGCTAAGCTTTAGCTTTGCTTCTACGCCTTTGCCACAGATAGAAAAAAAGCAACCTGCACTAGCTCAAAGCAGTGTCGTTAAATAATGGCTCGATTTTACGATTTTCCAGATCCCATGGATGCGCCCGGTTTTGCGCCGCTTGCAAGTGGCGGCGATCTGAGCGAGGATTGCTTGCTTAGCGCTTATAGCGCAGGGATATTTCCGTGGTTTAACGAGGATGAGCCGATTTTATGGTGGTCGCCCGATCCGCGCGCAGTGCTTGATCCGCGCGAAGTGCGCGTGCAAAAGTCCATCAAGCCCTATCTGAAGCGATATGAAGTAAAATTTGACGCGAATTTTAAGGGCTTCATCGAGCGCTGCAAAGACGTACGAAAAAAAGAGAGCGACGGCACGTGGATCAGCGAGCAGATCGTGCAGGCTTACTCGCGTTTAGCAGCAGACGGCTACGCTCACAGCGTCGAGACATACGAGGACGGCGAGCTTGTGGGTGGGCTATACGGGCTAATTTTTGGGCGTGTGTTTTGCGGCGAGAGTATGCTGAGTCTAAAGAGCAACGCTTCAAAAGTAGCGCTGATTAGGCTTTGTGAGGTGCTTGCAAATTTCGGCTTTTTAATCGATTGTCAGATTATGAACGAGCATCTGAAATTTATGGGTGCTAAAGAGATGCCGCGAGCGGAATTCCTTGCTCTATTTGCTGAGCTTAGCGCGCAAGATAGCGGCTTTGAGCGCTTCGCGGATCTTAAAGTTCCGCGCGGAGCGCAGCATTGAGTCAAAGCTTGAGATGCGGCAGCACGAAAAACGCGCGAAATTTAGAATTTTAAAGAAATAAGATGTGGCAAAGAGATAAAAGCTCCTCAGTCGGTATGATTATCGTGATGTTTATATTCGTGCCGGCGGCGCTTTTTGTATTTTTGGCGATTTTATATTTTTGGGGCAGCACCGAGCGCAAGTTACCGCGTCTGGACGTCAACGAAACCAACAGCGCGATCCGCGGCGCGATAATCGCAAAAGACAACTACGTCGCGGCAAATTCCGTCAAACTCTACAAAGTTAGCGTCGATGCACGCAGCATCGATAAAAACAAGCTTGATCTTTTCGTGCGGCTTTATTGCATCTATACGGGCGATAGCGAAAAGCGTGTCAAAAGCGCGATCGAGGGCTCTAGCGGTACGACCGTGCTGTCGTATAAAATCGACGCCAAAACCGCCGTGCATCTAAAAGAGCTTGCGTATAAGCTAAATTTAAAAAAGGTATTCGTTAGCTTTATGGGCTCAAACGGCAGGCTAAATCCGCCTATCCGCATGAGCGTGAGCGAAAGCGGCGAAAAGCGCAGTTACAATGTCGGCGATTCGCTCACTCCGTTAATCGGCTATATCAATAAAAAAGAGGTTGATGGTATCACCAAGGTTAGCGGAATTAAGGGGATCGAGAAGTACTATGAGTATTATCTAGCGCCGGTTAGAGATGAGTTTATCGTGGGTCCGCGCGATATCGGCGGCAATATCATTCTAGAGCGCAGTAGCAAAAAAACGGGCAGGATCGACGGCTATAACGTCCGTTTAAGCGTGCCACTAACGCTGCAAAGAAAGATAGAGCACCTAAGCGATGAGGGCTCTGATAATTACGATGCGCGAGAAATCGTGGTAGGCATTATGAACTCCAAAACGGGCAAAATTTTATCCCTCGCGACCAATGCCCGCTATGATCCCTCAAATATAACAAAAAACGATCTTAAGAATTTAAATTTTACCGCGAGCGAATACGCCTACGAAGTGGGCTCGATTATGAAGCCGATAATTTTCGCAATCGCCTATGATGCCAAAGCCGTCAAACCGGGCGAGATCATCAACACCTATAACGGCAGCTATAAGCTTGGTACTCGCACGATCCGCGACACGCACCCGGCTAAGCAGATGAGCGGCGAGGAGATCATTATCCACAGCTCAAACATAGGAATGATTAAAATTTCAGAGCGACTGGAGGGGCAGGCTATTTATGACGGGCTTATGAACTTTGGTATGTCGCAAAAAACGGGCATTGATCTGCCGTATGAGCAAAGTGGAAATATCCCAAGCATCAAAAGCCTGAATAATAAAATTTACAAAGCCACGATCAGCTACGGCTACGGTGCGCAGATGACCTTCCTTCAGATGCTCAATGCCTATACCGTCTTTAACAACGGCGGCGTCATGATTAGCCCGCGCCTAGTCGAAAATCTCGAAAATAACGGCAAAACTTACATCGTCAACGAAAGTGAAACCCGCCAGGTCATCTCTAAACCTACCGCTGATGTAATAAAAGGAATTTTAATCAAAACGGTTGAGAGTGGCACGGGGCGTAAGGGGCGAGTGGCGGGGCTGCAAATCGGTGGCAAGACGGGCACTGCGCGCATCGCCAAGGGAGGCGGCTATTCGAGCGCCTATAACAGCTCGTTTTTCGGCTTTGCCAACGACGCGGACACCAGCTACACGATCGGCGTTTTGGTGCGCGAGCCTAAAAGGGGCAGCTACTACGCCGCTCAAAATGCGCTGCCGATCTTTAAGCGGGCGGTAGGAATTTTGATTGAGGAGGGCTATCTAAAGCCCGCAGCCGACGCAAACGCCACGCAAAAGGTCGAAATCAAGGATGAGGCAGTTGAAATTAAAGATTAAATTTGCTAAATTTCGCGAGGTTTTTTGAAATTTTGCGGCTTGCGGCGACGAAAATTCGTGGAATTAGGCGCGGCTTTTTGAAATTTTACGGCGTTTAAATTTTACGGCGCGGAATTTTGGCGGCATAGAATTTATCGGCGCAAAATTTTAACGGTACGGTGATGGAATTTTATCGTAACGCGGGATTTTGGCGCGGTAGTAAAATTTTATCACGGCTTGAAATTTTGCATGGCGCCGCTTACTGCGCTAAGGCAGCGAATTTTTATCACAATACGAAATTTTGCCGCGGCGTAAAATTCTGTATCACGACAAAATTTTAAATTTGCCGCCGCGCAAGTAACGCAAGCAAAATGGCGAGCGAGCTTGCAGCGTTAAGTTTTAAGACGCGCAATGCGAGCATGAAATTTAGCGAGTTTGAGAGCGGAATTTAACGATGAAATTTAACGTAAAGAAAAGAGGAAAATATGAAAGCAAATGAGGGAAAAATGAAAATAGCGATAATCGGACTTGGCTACGTGGGGCTTCCTTTGGCGGCGGCGTTTGCGGCGAAGCACGAAGTGGTGGGCTTTGACGTAGCTAGGGACCGCATAGACGAGCTGCGCGGCGGGCATGATCGCACGCTGGAGCTTAGCGACGAGGAGCTTGCTGCGGCGATTCAAAACGGGCTAAAATTTAGCGCAAATCTAGATGATATGAGGCAGAGCAATTTTTATATCGTGTGCGTGCCGACGCCCGTAGATAGGCTAAATCGCCCCGATCTTACGCCGCTAATCAAGGCCAGCGAAAGCGTCGGAGCCGTGCTTAAAAAGGGCGACATCGTCGTGTATGAAAGCACCGTCTATCCGGGCGCTACGGAGGAGGACTGCGTACCGGTGCTGCAGCGCACGAGCGGGCTTAAATTTAACCGCGATTTTTTCTGCGGATATTCGCCCGAGCGGATAAATCCTGGCGATAAAATTCACACCGTCACTAAGATCAAAAAGATCGTCTCGGCAAGTACCGCGGAGGCTTTGGACGTCGTAGATAGCGTATATCTTAGCATACTTCAAAACGGCACCTTTCGCGCCAGCAGCATAAAGGTCGCCGAGGCCGCAAAGGTGATCGAAAACACCCAGCGCGACATCAATATCGGTTTTATTAACGAGCTTGCGATCCTGTTTGGTAAACTCGGTATCAACACCAACGACGTCATCGACGCAGCGGCTACGAAGTGGAATTTCTTAAGCTTCCGTCCGGGGCTTGTGGGCGGACACTGCATCGGCATCGATCCGTATTATCTGGCGCAGAAGGCGACCGAGGTGGGCTATCATCCTGAAATCATCCTCTCAAGCCGCCGTATCAACGACAATATGGGAAGCTACGTCGCTACGGAGGTCGTCAAGATGATGATAAAATACGACGAAAAGGTAAAAGGCGCGAAGGTCTTGATCTTGGGACTGACGTTTAAAGAAAACTGCCCCGACACCCGCAATACGCGCGTCGTGGATATGATAAACGAGCTTAAAAATTTCGGCTGCGAAGTAAGCGTCTATGATCCTTGGGCGAGCGCCACCGACGCTAAGAGGTACTACGACATCGATCTGCTGCAAAAGCCCGATTTGCGCAAATTTGACTGCGTCGTAATCGCCGTGGCGCATAAGCAATTTTTCGAGCTTGATTACGCGGGTTCGCTGGTTTACGACGTGAAAAACGTCTATAAAGACGCACAAGGAAAGCTCTGAAATTTAGCCGAGGTTTAAATTTAGACTTCTAAATCAGTAGCTTAGCGGGGATAAGGATGAATGAAGCAAGGCTTGAAAAGTTAAAGAGGCTTTTAGATGGGCGGCGTCAGAATTTAGAGCAAGGCTTGCAGGAAAATTCTGATGCTCAAAATTCCAATGCCTTAATTTTAATAAAGGAGATATAGATGAGTAGAGGAAGTGTTGATAAAAGGTGTACTTATTACAGGTGGTTTTAAATCGCTACAAGAATATTCTGATTTGCCAAAAGCTACTAAAGGAATACAATGAAAAACCCGCTTTACTACGTAGATTATTGGTATGATTTGATTAAATTCGGCTTTGATCGGAAGCATACTTTTATAACGCTAATCGTTGTTTGCGTTTCATTTATCGCACCGATACTTCTCTTGTACTCCTACTCTATCGTACCAAGTACTCAAAGCATAAGAGATCCATTCGTATTTTCCGGTACTATAAAAGAACTTAAAAGGCACAAAGGACATTATCGTACGAAAGCCAATTGTGTAGTGTCAATCCAAAATAATAATAAAATCATCACTAGACGCTTTGTAGATGTAAAAATTTCAGAAGGAACATATATTTGTGATATATTTTTTAAAGAATATGTATTTAATCGATGTATAATCATAAATATGTCTGATTTTGTATTGAATAAGCTGAGCCGCTGCGATGATGGTTTGGTTTTATTTAAAGATACGACAAACATGAGCTATCTCTACAAAGGAAGAAAAACTAGCGTTATAGCTGGTATAATTTTAGTTCTAATAGCTTTTATATTTACTTTCAAGCTTCATATAGAATATAAAAAATCCAAACTAAAAGATTAAATTTAATCTCTAAATTTACAGTGCCTGCGCGAGTATAAATTTCGCAAAATCCTCGCGAGAGTTCGGGCATTTGCACACTTCGTAGTATTCGTAATTCAGCTCGCGCGCAAGCTGTCTATAAAAAATATCTAATTCGAAATTCGTTTCTGAATTATCCACGCAAAATGCGATCGGAAATATGAGCGCTTTTTTGCTTTTTAAATTCCGCAAAACGTCTGCGATATTGGGCTGTAGCCACTTCACGGGACCTAGGCGGGATTGATATGCCAAAATTATCTCTTTAAATTTAATCCCGCGCGCAGCCAGCAGATCTTTTAAAATTTTTACGTGCGCTTCTACCTGCGCCTCGTAAGGATCGCCCGCGGCGATAATTTTTAGCGGCAGCGAATGGGCGGAAAATATGAGTGAAATTTGCGAAATTTCATCCGCGCTAAATTTTGCGACGCAGCTTGCGATTAAATTTAGTAAAATTTCGTTGTAAGCGGCGCTGTCGTAGAAGATGTCAATGGTTTTATAATTTTTTATACCGAGCCGTTTAAGCGCCGCTTCGGCAGAGCACAGGCTCGATTGCACCGTAGTTTTCGAGAAGTGCGGATACAAAGGCATCAAAATTATCTCGTCAAAATCCGCATATTTTTTAAACACATCCTCCGCAAATGGCGGCGTGTAATTCATCGCATAATCGCAAATTAGCTCGTCTATCGGTTTTTCATCCTGCGGCATCTCGTTTTGCGGCAGCTCGCCATGCGTCGGGACGTCTTGCGACGGCTTGCTCTGCGATGAAACGTCTTGCGACGGCTCATTTGCAGCGCTTACACTCGCCGCATTTTCAAATTTTAACTCCGCGCCGAATTTTGCTCGCGCTAGTTCATTTACACGCTCGCAAAGAGCGGCGGTGATGGAGCATATCGGCGAGCGTCTGCCCAGTTTTTCGTAGTTGCTACGCGCCGCCGCCGCTCTACTTCTTACGATGAGTGCGGCTAAAACGCTGCGCCAAAAATCGCTCTTAACGCCCAAAATAAAGGGGTCGTTAAACATATTTTTTAAAAAAAGCTCAACCTCGCTCAGATTGTTCGGACCGCCCATGTTGAGCAAAATTAAAGCTTTTCTCATGAGATGATTTCTCTGATTTTTATCGCATCCTCTACGCTTGCAAGACCTGCATTAGTACTGCTGTCGCACATCTCGCAAAACGCTTCGTGTTCACGCCGTAGCGAAAAGTCATCGCGATCGACGCGCAGATTCACGCGCCCGTCAGGCGTAATTTTAAAAAGAGTTATTGAGATTAGATCGCCGAAATATACGCCGCTGTCGGTGCAAATTTCGATACCGTGGCGTCTGATAGGATAGAGATTGGACTGCATTAGCGTGCAATAGCAGCCGCTTTTTGTGTGAAGCGTAGCGCATGCGGCTAGAGTGCGCTCTTTAGAGATATTTTTGCTAAGTTCTATGCAGGCGATCTCGCTGTGAGAAAGCAGTCGCACAAGATCGATATCTCTAAAAAGGGCATTGGCGACGATATCCGCTCTATCGTCGTTTGCAAAACCGCTTACAAAGCTCATCGAAAAAATTTTATCCCCCTTGGCTAGCTCGCGTAGCAAGGATACGATGACAGGATTGTAGCGGTCGGAGTAGCCTACGGCTAGGCGCGTACCGTTAGTGGTGACTGCGTAGTTTATCTCTCTAGCTTCGGCTAGGCTTTGTGCGAGCGGAGATTCTACAAAGATATTTTTGGTAAACGGCAGGCATTTTAAAATCAGCTCTTTATGCGATGGCGGGGGAGCCGTGATGACTACGGCATCGGGCTTAGCGACGTTAAAAAGATCGGTTAGATTATCAAAGATCGGATAGCGCGGGCCGAAATTTTCACTGCTGCCCTTATGATAAAGCGCTACAAGCTCGAAATAATCGCTCCTTCTTAGCTCGCTGAAGTGCTTTTGACCAAGCTCGCCCATGCCTATGATCGCTATCTTTTTTTTCATCGCCATGCCCTAAATTTAATCTTTTGCGCCATTATAACTAAGAATGGTTAAAATTTATAATTTTTAAAATCTAATTTAGCTAAAATGCGCCTTTAAAATTTAACTTGAAATAGGACAAATCATGGATATTAGAAGCGAATATTTAAATTTCTTTGCAAGCAAGGGGCATCAGATCATTCCTAGTGCGCCGTTGGTGCCAGATGATGATAGCTTGCTGTTTACAAACGCGGGGATGGTGCCCTTTAAAAGCATATTTACAGGAGCCGTTCCGCGTCCGACGCCGCCTATCCGCACGAGCTGTCAGACCTGCATCCGCGCCGGCGGCAAGCATAACGACCTAGACAACGTCGGCTACACCGCGCGCCATCATACGTTTTTTGAGATGCTTGGAAATTTCAGCTTCGGCGAGTATTTCAAAGAGCAGGCGATCGCCTATGCGTGGGAGTTCGTGACCGAAATTTTAAAGCTTCCCAAAGAAAAACTCTACGTTACCGTGCACGAGAAGGACGACGAAGCTTACGAGTTCTGGGCGCAGCACATAGCGCAGGAGCGCATATATCGCTTCGGCGATCACGATAACTTTTGGGCGATGGGCGATACCGGGCCGTGCGGACCGTGCAGCGAAATTTTTTACGATCAGGGTGAGGAGCATTTTCACTCGCCCGAGGATTATATGGGCGGCGACGGCGACCGCTTTTTAGAGATTTGGAATTTAGTTTTCATGCAGTACGAGCGCAGCAAAGACGGCAAGCTTAGCCCGCTTCCAAAGCCTAGCATCGACACGGGCATGGGGCTTGAGCGCGTCACGGCGATTAAGGAGGGCAAATTTAGCAACTATGACAGCTCGCTTTTTATGCCGCTAATTGATGAGGTCGCGAAGCTTTGCGGCAAGCCTTACGTTTATGAAAGCGGCGCGAGCTACCGCGTCATCGCCGATCATATCCGCTCGGTTACGTTTTTGCTAGCGCAGGGAACAAATTTTAATCGCGAGGGCAGGGGGTATGTTTTGCGTAGAATTCTGCGTCGTGCCGTTCGCCACGGCTATCTGCTCGGTATAAAAGAGCCGTTTATGTATCGCCTTGTGGATAAAGTATGCGAGCTGATGGGCGGGCACTACGCCTATCTGAACGAGAAAAAGCAAGCCGTAAAGGAGCAGATCAAGCTCGAAGAGGAGCGGTTTTTCGCCACTTTGGCAAATGGCATCGAGCTTTTTAACGAGGAGCTTGCGCGCACTAAAGAAATTTTTAGCGGCGAGGTCGCGTTTAAGTTATATGATACCTACGGCTTTCCGCTCGATCTGACCGCCGATATGCTGCGCGAGAAAAATTTGCGCGTGGATGAGGCTAAATTTGACGCGCTTATGAGCGAGCAAAGGCAGATAGCTAAGGCCGCATGGAGGGGCAGCGGCGATAAAAACGTCCGTGGCGATTTTAAGGCGCTGCTAGAGAAATTTGGTGAGAATAAATTTAGCGGTTACGAAGAGCTTAGCCGCACGAGCAAGGTTTTAGCGCTACTTAATGAGGATTTTGCGGAAGTGGATGAGCTCAAAGCCGGTGATATCGGCTGGGCGATGTTTGATATCACTCCGTTTTATGCACAAAGCGGCGGTCAAACGGGCGATAGCGGCGAAGTGGAGTCCATAGCCGATGTGTTTGATACGCAGAAATTTTATGGGTTAAATTTATCCCACTTGCGCCTTAATCGTAACCTGAAAATCGGCGATATCGTCGGGCTCAAGGTTTCTGAGGAGCGTGAGCAGATTGCACGTCATCACAGCGCGACGCACCTTTTGCACGCGGCACTTCGTGCGGTGCTAGGGGCTCATATTGCTCAAGCAGGAAGCTTAGTCGAAGCGGACCGCTTAAGATTTGACTTCTCGCATCCTAAGGCACTTAGCGGCGAGGAGCTAGCTAAAATCGAGGAATTTGTAAATAACGCCGTTTGCAAGGGCTGTGCGGCAAAAACTGAGATTATGGATATAGATGACGCTAAAAACAGCGGTGCAATCGCGCTTTTTGGCGAAAAATACGGCTCAAAAGTGCGCGTTGTGAGCTTTGGAGAGATTAGTAAGGAGCTTTGCGGCGGAATTCACGTGCGTAATTTAAGCGAGATAGGACCGTTTTTTATAGTCAAAGAAAGTGGCGTAAGTGCGGGCGTTAGGCGTATCGAGGCAGTTTGTTCGCGCACTGCTTTAAATTTAGCGCTTCAAAATCGCGCTAAGCTTGCTGAAATTTCTACAGAGCTAAAAGGGATTGAGCCTCTCCGCGCGATTGAGAAATTAAAAGATGAGATCAGATCGCTAAAAGATCAGATCAAGCATGCAAGCAGTTCTCATGCACTGGCTTTTCTAAATGTCGGTGATACCAAACTTTGCGTAGCCTCGGTCGAAAGCGGTGATATAAAAACTATGATAGATGAGTTTAAAAATAGCCACGAAAAGGCGGCGATAATGCTGATGCAAGTAGGCTCGGACGGTAAAATTTCAATCGCGGCAGGCGTTAAAAATGCGCCGATCAAAGCTGGCGAGTGGGTTAAGCTCGCAGCGCAAATTTTAGGCGGCGGCGGCGGCGGACGCGATGATTTTGCGACCGCAGGCGGCAAGGACGTGCTAAAAATCGAAGAGGCGATCAAAGAGGCGATCTCTTACGCAAAAGGTAAAATTTGAACGAAATCGATACCGGCTTCATCAAAGCCTCGCAAATTTTGCCGCTGATTCACATTTTAAGCGTGATTTTTTTGGTCTGCGCGCAGATCTGCGTATTTTTGATCGCGCGGATTTTTATGAATTTAAGCAGTAAAAACCAAGCAGATGCGAAGGATGTAAAATTTGCAGAAATTTTGCGATATATGAAGCGCTACGAGCAGTTCTTTGCGCTATTTTTGGTGATTGTTTGCGTAAGCGGATTTTTTCTTGCGGACGGCGGAGGTTTTAAATTTTCAGATCCTATGGTAAAAGGCGCGATTGCCACGCTGTGGGCTGGCGCCGGCTTTATACTACTAAATTTTATCTACATGCATTATAAAATTTTATCTTTGAAGCGAGCTTTGGATGAGGGCGATGAGCTTGAGGCGAATGAGCATTTAATCATCGTCGTTAAATATTTCATCCCGTTAAATATCGTAGTTACGCTGATTTGCGTTTATCTAGGCGTGACGGTGGGCGAGTTTTGATGATCTATTTAGCTTCAAGTTCGCCTACTAGAGCGCAAATTCTAAAGGATAACGGCGTAGAATTTACGCAAATTCCTTTTAATTTCGATGAAAGCGGCATTAGCAAGGACGATGCACGCACCTATGCTTACCGCGTTGCCGTAGCCAAAAAAACGCAGTTTTTTAAAATTTATAAAAATTATGATAGAGTGCTGTTTGCCGATAGCTCCGTACTTGCCGGCGGCGAAATTTTAGGCAAGGCGCGGGATGAAGCGGACGCATTAAAAATGCTACGAGCTCAAAGTGGTGCTAGCTGCGCCGTTTATACTGCGATGATTTTTTGCAGTAAGGCTCTGGAGCTTTCGGCACTTAGCGTCGCAAGCTTTGAATTTGCGGAATTTAATGAAGCGGATTTAAAAAGCTATATCGCTAGCGGCGATTGGCGTGGCAAGGCGGGTGCGATGAGTATCGAAGGCTTTAACGAAAAATATATCAAAAGCTCGCGTGGGTCAAAATTCACGGCGATGGGGCTTGATCTGGAAATTTTAAAGAGGTTTGTATGGTAAGAGTTTTATTTAGTTTTATTACGGTTTGCGCGTTTGCCGCAGGCGGAATTTTTTTGTATTTTTACTCGCAAATCCGCTTGGAATCGGACTCGATCATCGATTATCATCCCGAGCTTACGACTAAAATTTATGATCGCAACGGCAATTTGATAGCCAATGTTTTTAATGAACAAAATAGAATTTATGTAAAATTCGACGAGATCCCGGGCCGCGTGATCGAGGCGCTCGTAGCTATCGAGGATACGGCGTTTTTCGAACACGGCGGTGTGAATGTCGAGGCGATTTTTAGGGCGATTATTAAGGATGTCAAAGCGATGAAATTTGTCGAAGGGGCTTCCACGATTACGCAGCAGATCACGCGAAATTTAGTTCTTTCGAGCGAAAAGAAGCTTGATCGCAAGATCAAAGAAGCGATCCTATCGCTTAAGATAGAAAACGCTCTAAGCAAGGAACAAATTCTAGAGCGTTACTTCAACGAAGTGTATTTTGGACACGGATATTACGGCATCCGCACGGCAGCTTTGGGATATTTCAAAAAGGATTTGCAAGATCTGAGCCTTAAAGAGATCGCGATTTTAGTGGGCTTGCCGAAAGCTCCTAGTAGCTTTGATCCTACTAAGCACCTGGATTTGTCGCTTTCGCGCGCAAATAACGTGATTTATAGGATGCATGAGCTCGGCTGGATAAATAAGACCGAATATGAGCTCGCGATGAATGAGCAGCCTACGATCTACAACGAAACGCTCACGCAAAACGTAGCGCCGTATGCCGTAGATGAGATCATAAAAGAAGCCGAAAAAATTCTACCGGATGTCCGTACGGGCGGATACCGCATAGATACGAGCCTTGATCTAAAGGCGCAAGTAATGGCGCAAGAGGCATTAGTTTTCGGCTACAATGAAATTTTAAAGCGCAACAAAGACGCTAATGCAAGCAACGTAAACGGCGCTATGGTCGTCACGCATCCGCAAAACGGCGAAATTTTAGCCTTAGTAGGTGGCGTGGATTACGCGAAATCAAATTTCAATCGCGCTAGCCAATCCCAGCGCCAAACCGGCTCCAGCTTCAAGCCTTTCGTCTATCAAATCGCCCTTGATATGGGCTACTCGACGATGACTGAGGTGCCCGATATAGCTAGAGAATTCGACGACGGTAGCGATAAAACGTGGAAGCCGAAAAATTACGACAAGACTTACAGCGGCTACATCACGATCAAAGAAGCTTTAACTCGCTCGCGCAACCTTGCCTCGATCAATCTGATGCAATCTATCGGCGTTGATCGCGCGGTAAAAAAGCTTGGTGAGTTCGGCTTTAAAAACGTCCCGCCTGCCCTGTCGGTGGCTATCGGCAGCTACGGAATTTCGCCGCTTGAATACTCCACAATGTATTCTATGTTCCCAGGGCTTGGAATTACAGCAAAATCAAAATTTATCGTTTCGATTACCGATAAGGATGGCAAAACTCGCTTTATAGAGCCTGAGCGCCGCCGCGTGCTACGCCCTGAGCAGGCATATCTGATGACTACGCTACTAAAAAATATCGTGCAGCGCGGCACCGGTACTCGCGCGCGCGTGCAGGGCATCGACATAGCGGGCAAAACCGGCACCTCAAACGATAGCATAGATGCTTGGTTTTGCGGCTTTACGCCGGATTTACAGATCATAATCTGGTATGGCAACGACGATTATAAACCTATGCGAAAGGTCGAGGGTGGCGGCCGTACCGCAGCACCGGTGTTTGCAAAATTTTTAGATGCCTATTTAAAAGAATATCCGCAAACCAAGCGCAACTTCACCGTCCCGGACGGCGTTTTTAGCCGCCAATACAACGGGAAGGAGGAGTATTACACTAAAATTTCGCCGCTTCCTAAACCTCGCGAAAGTAGCAGCGACGGATCGTTTTAAATTTAGAGCAAATCCAAATTTAATCCGTTTTCGGAAGGCCCTTACATAGATTGCGTTTATTAAGCACAATATAAATATGCTAATTTATAGTTTGTTTAATGCTTAAGGCGATAAAATATACAATTCGCAGGGACTAAAATAATAGGAGGCTTATAAAGTCTTTTAATTTAGACGATAAATTCGTCTACTTTAGTAAAGTAATATCTATATTTTACGGCAAAAGGGTGGATAAAGACGAAAATAAGGGGAGAAGAATCTTTGAAGATAATTGCAAAAATGAAGAGAAATTTAGCTGCAAAGTGCTGAAAAATATCAACAATACGGGTAGCGACGGTGCGATTTCAATCGCTGAATAATTAAAATTATTAAGGAGCTAATATGTTAAATTTTGCTTTAATATGCAGATCGGCTATTTTTGTAGATCTGTTATTATGGATTTTCTATGATTTTAGATCAAATATCATAAATTTCTTTATAGTTTTAATTGCTGCTTTATGCCATCCATTTTATTTTATATTGTCTTATCTGTCTGCATTTGCGCTTTGTTCCGCGACACATATCATAAATACTACTCAGGTACACTATTTTCTTATAATAATAACGCTATTTATGATTCTATTTTTTGCTTTAAGATATAAAATTTTAAAAAGTATATCGAATAAAATTTTTAATAATAATTTTGACCTATTAAAAATTTCAAAATTTTATTTCTTTACGGCGATTCTTATTCCCATATATTTTGTAGACGATTTAGAAGGTCTTACCTATGCCGTTTATACCCTTTTACCGATTTTGGTATTTTATACGTTGATTTATAGCGTAATTAAAATTCTATTAGCGAAATTTGTTTTTAGGGAAGTACAAAACGCCGAGTAATAAAGCCAACGCTAGCTATTTATCGGCATGAAATTATTTAGTAAATTTACTATGCGCCAGGTGAATAACAAACAGTTTCATGCCTATTAGTTATAAAAACGCCAAAACGGTTGTTGGCAAATCAAAAGCGTACTAAATTTAAAATTTACGCCTCAATTTGCAATCGCCTCTACGGTGCTAGCAGTAGCATAAATCAATCCGCCTACGGTGACAAAAACTACGGTACCTACGATTAATATCGGTAGCGCTATGATAACGCCAAGAGGGTTAGGTCCGCTGCTTTCCCTACTGCCGGGTAGAATTTCGAGATTTGCTTTTATAGGCATCTTTAATCTATCGCTAGGCTTCATTATTTCGTTTAAATTTTTTATATCCACTACTTGCGCATCAAAGTTAAAAACAACCTCGATCTCGCCTTTTTTCTCATCTATTTCGATGCGATTTGCCAGAGCCTTGATTTTGGCAACATCTGCGCCTGCGGCGGAATTTAAAAATGCGCTAAATTCTCCGCGCGCCCGCCCGGTATCGGCATCCGTCACGACGATTTTAACAAGCTCACGCTTAAGCCCCTTGGCATAACCCTCGTCGTAGAAGCGCGATATGTTTTTAAGCGAAGAGCCGCGCGTTAGCACGTAGCTAAATTTTTCACCGACGATATACTCTTTGCCGTCATTTACGAAAAACGCCTTTATGCTCTCGCTCGTCTGCTGCTTGGTCGAGATGGAGCCCTGCTTACACTGGCACCCAACTAACACTACGGCTAATAAAATCGCGATAAATTTTTTCATATCTTCTCCTTGTTTTAAAAACTGCCGTCGATCAACTATTACTTGATTTTATATTTTTAATTTTACTATTTCTGGACTTAAATTTAGTATACTAAAAATCTCACCTTGAGCGATCTTTCTTTGTAAAATTATATAAATTCGAGCTTAAGCAGATAAATTTTATCTTTTTATTGACGAGCCTCAATGTTTATAAAAATTTAAATGGGTAGAATTCTCTCCTAATTTCAGTTAAAGGAGTGAGAATGAGAGAATATAAAAAGCTCTGGATGGCGCTTGTAGCGGTGCTCATCGTGGGCTTTAGTTTCTTGGGTTTTTACGGCGGCGAGGTGTATAGGCAGTCTCCGCCGGTGGTAAAATTTACCGATGCTAGCGGCAACGAGTTAATCAGCACCGAGCGCATTTACCGCGGGCAGGAGGCCTGGCAGAGCATCGGCGGTATGCAGGTGGGCTCGATCTGGGGTCACGGCGCGTATCAGGCGCCCGATTGGAGCGCAGATTGGCTGCATAAGGAGCTAGTTGCGTTTATGGATATCAAGGCGCAGGAGCGTTTCGGCGCTAAATTTGACGCTTTAAGCGATGAGCAAAAGGCGCAAATTAAGGCGCTTACCAAGGCCGAGTACCGCACCAATACCGTAAAAGACGGCACCGTTAAGCTAAGCGATGATCGCTTAAAGGCTATGGCGGTCGTAAAAGACGAGTACATGGGCGTTTTCGGAAACGATCCGCGCTTTAAAAAGCTTCGCGAGGATTACGCGATGAAGGAAAACACGCTCGCAAACGAGCAGCATCGCGCCGAGCTCATGGATTTCATCTTTTGGACTGCGTGGGCGGTTTCTACGGATCGTCCGAGCGGAGAGGCGACCTATACCAATAACTGGCCGCACGAGCCGCTGATAGACAATGTCCCTACCACGGAAAACGTCGTTTGGACGATCGCAAGTCTTGTTATTTTACTTACCGGCATCGGTCTTTTAGTGTGGTTTGGAAATTTCTACGGCAAAAAGGACGAGGATTTCGAGGCTCCTGCGAAGCTTAGCTCCGATCCGATCGCCGCTTTAGCGCTTACGCCGTCGCAAAAGGCGCTTGGTAAATATCTTTTCGTAGCGGTTGCATTGTTTGCATTTCAGGCCTTCATCGGCGGCTTTGTTGCGCACTATACGATCGAGGGTCAGTCCTTTTTCGGGCTTGATATTTCGCAGTATATCCCTTACTCGCTAGCGCGCACCTGGCACGTGCAGGCATCCATTTTCTGGATCGCTACCGGCTTTTTGGCGGCGGGATTGTTTCTAGCTCCGATAATCAACGGCGGCAAGGATCCGAAATTTCAAAAGCTCGGCGTGGACGTGCTTTTCTACGCGCTTCTTTTCTTGGTCGTCGGCAGCTTCGCGGGCGAATACATGGCGATTGCGGGCAAGATGGATCCAAGCAGCAGCTTCTGGATCGGACATCAAGGATACGAGTATTTAGACCTCGGTAGAATTTGGCAGCTGATACTGTTTGTGGGCCTTGTGATCTGGATGGTGCTCGTGCTGCGCGGCTTTATCGCAGGCTTTAGAGCCGAGGGCGATAAGAATTTATTAGCGATCTTTACCGCTTCGGTTATCGCCGTGGGGCTTTTTTACGGCGCGGGGCTATTTTACGGACAGCGCTCGCCGATCCCTGTGATGGAGTACTGGCGCTGGTGGGTCGTGCACCTTTGGGTCGAGGGATTTTTCGAGGTTTTCGCAACGGCGTCTTTGGCGTTCGTGTTCGCGTCCTTGGGTCTCGTTAGCAAGAAATTTGCCACCTACACCTCGATTGCTAGCGCGTCGATTTTCCTAATCGGCGGAATTCCAGGCACTTTCCACCACCTTTATTTTGCGGGCACCACTACGCCGATAATGGCTGTGGGTGCAAGCTTTTCGGCGCTTGAGGTCGTGCCTTTGGTGCTTTTGGGCTCAGAGGCGTTTCATTACTACAAGCTTCAATTCGCGCAGGATTGGGCTAAGCGCCTAAAATGGCCGCTTTACTGCTTTATCGCCGTGGCGTTTTGGAATATGCTGGGCGCGGGCGTTTTCGGCTTTTTAATTAATCCGCCGCTTGCGTTATTTTATATCCAGGGCTTAAACACCACCGCAGTGCACGCTCATACGGCGTTATTTGGCGTATACGGATTTTTGGCGCTCGGCTTCGTGTGGCTCGTGGCGCTGTATATTTACAAAGACAAAAACTTTGATGATACGCTGATGAAGATCGGCTTTTGGGCGCTAAATGCGGGTCTGCTTCTAATGGTGCTGATTTCGCTTCTTCCGGTTGGAATTTTGCAGGCGTTTGCGGCGATCGACGTGGGTATGTGGTACGCAAGAAGTGCGGAATTCTTGCAAAAAGACAGCCTCTACGGGCTCCGCTGGGCGCGCATCATCGGCGATACGATCTTTTTGGTTGGAAGCGTGTGCTTCTTGATTCAAATCGTGCGAATGATATTTTCACGCGCTAAATAGAGCCTTCGCGAGCTTTTACCGCTTGCTTGCCCCGCAGGGATTTTATTCCTCACGGGGCTTTTTAAATTTTACTAGGCTTTGCGCGAGCCTTTCGTGCGTGAGCTTTTTGCTGCAAAGGGTAACCGTGCGAACCTTTTGCCGCAGACGATGCCCGCGCGAGCTTTAAGCTTAGCCGCAAATTGCGCTAAATCTTTAAAATTTTAAAATTTCATCCTCTCAAATTTACCCGAGCCAAATTTTAAATTTGCTAAAATTATCGCCGAAATTTCAATCTCAAGGAGTGGAAAATGGGTGTGCGAGAGCAAATTTTAGAAGACATTAAAACGGCGATGAAGAGCGGCGATCACTTCCACAGAGACAGCCTGCGGATGCTTAACGCCGCGCTTAAGCAGGTCGAGGTGGACGAGCGCATCAGCCTTAGCGACGAGCGCGTCTTTAGCATACTTCAAAGCGAGATCAAGCGCCGAAATGACTCTGTGGAGCAGTATCGCGCAGGCGGTCGCGACGATCTGGTGCAAAAAGAGCAGGGCGAGATCGAGATCATCGCGTCTTATCTACCCGCGCAGCTAAGCGATGCCGAGCTTGCCGCCGAGGTTGGCTCACTAATCGCGCAGCTCGGTGCGAGCGGCGCAAAGGATATGGGGCGCGTGATGAAAGCCGCCAAAGAAGCGCTTGGTTCAAGTGTGGACGGCAAGCGGCTGAGCGAGGCGGTTAAAGCGGCACTGAAGTAGCCTGCGTTTGGGGTAAATTTAAGTCTGGCTACGGCTAAATTGTATCGACGTAAAATTTCGCTGCTGAAATTTTTTGAGATAGAGCTTTGGCTGCGAAATTCATATGCTAATTTAAAATTTTAAAGGATCATCGTGAAAAAATTTATCGCTGTTTTACTAGCCGTCCTGCTTGTGGGATGCCAGTGCAAACAAAACGTAGTGCCTGGGGCTAACGAAACGCCCGAAAAGATTACGGCATTTTTCATAAACGATGGCAAGGAATACATCGTAGGCGAGAAACTCAGCTATGTCCTAACGAACGGCTCGTCGCTTAAGAATATCTCGGAATTTTACGATGGCGGATACGCCAAAGGGCTTAAGCGCGAGTTTGTGCAGATCGAAGTAACCGATGCTAAAAACGGCGAGGCGCGCGGTAGTTTCAGCGCATTTTTGAATTCCGCAGCCGGTGCAGATGTCGCCAAAATCAAAGCTCTAGCGAACCGCATCGAAATCGATGAGAAAAAGGGCGAGATAGAAGCGATTTTCTACTTCGATGCGCGCGTCGTGCAGATCAAAAATCTTAACGAAATAATGAAGCCAAGCGATAGGTTGCGCTCCCCGATTCCGGCAAACATCGAGGTTAGACCTGAACGCTGCGAGAGTAGCGCTCTATCGGATGTGATAAGAGGCATCGTAGCTATACCGGTGGTAATCGTGGGCGTAGTGCTATTTCTGCCCGTCGGGGCGATGGAGGCGCTTGCGATGCAGCATAGCTCGCGATAATAAAAGCCGTAAAATTCCGTATCTTGCAGCGAAACTTACAATGTAATGATCGATGAAGCTCGGCGAAATTTGGCATAACTTAGATTGCAAGTTCGATCTATTTATGATCGCATTTTATTTGGCGGCGATGTGGTACGGATTTCTTTTTAGCTTGAATCCGAAAAGCTTAGATGATCTGAAAATTGCACACGGAATAATCATGGATGTCAGAAGCGATGATGGGCGCGAATATATGCAGATTTTTACGGACGAGCGCAAATTTATCAAAGTCTTTTTAAATGGCGATACGGATAACTTAACCTACTTTTATAAAAATAAAATTTTGCTCAATGCGGCAATTGTTGAAGCTAATTTTAAACGGTCAGGAGCGGACGAGTGGCAAGGCGTAAATATTAAGCCTTCTATCTCGCTAATCGCATACGAATGGCTGGAAGGCAAGCGAGTTAAAGCTTGGTATCAAAGCCGTCCGTTTCCGTTTCAAGATCGCGGCACGGCATATCAAGTTTTATTTTTGGATTACAATGCAAGCATCGATCCGCCGCAGCGCGAGTATCTGATGAAATTCAGATATGACAAATACGCTACGACGGATGATAAATTTACGGCTACGGTATTTGGAATTTTAACGCTCATTTTTCTTGTGATAGCGGCAAGCAAAATTTATCGAGCGCGCCAGCTATCATAAAATTCTATGACGCTAAATTTTAAGCAGTGCGCGGAATTTGTAGCGCGCCCGTTTCGCGCCTTTGCTCATTAAGCGGCGCTTCGGCTTTACGGCGCGGCGCGCGCCGTAAATTTTACTTTGTGTCCGTAAATTTAAAGCCCGTGATCGCTTGCGGCTGATTTAAGGGAGGAATTATGCTTATTTTTACATTGTGCTTTTGCGGCTTTGCGGTGCTTTGTAACCTGATTTGCCGCGCGATGAAAAGAGGCGATGCCTCGCTGCTCGCGCGATTGAAAGCTTCAAAGCTCGCCCGCGTCTTTGCTAGAGCTTTCGTTCCTTTCGGCGAAGCGCCTTTGATTAAAATAGGGTTTTTGCAAGTAGCGGGAATTTTCGCATTCGCCGCGCTTTTTTTATCGGTAATCTTATTTTTAAACGCCCCCAAAAATAACGACATCAGCGGCGCGCAAATTCTAAGCGGCGAGCTCGTATCCTATGAGCGTCATCGCCATTACAAAAGCGATTATTGCGATATCGAAATTCGCACGAGCGAGGGCGAGCTGGAGCGGCTGCGATCTGGCATTTGCAGGGATGAAATGCAATTTCGTCGCGGCGAGCGGGTAAGCATTTGGTATAAACGCGATTTGATGCATCCGGGTGAAATCAGAATTTATCAGTTAAAATTTAAAAAGGATAAGGGCTATTTGATCGAATTTAACGAGGGCAGAAGAGATACCTATCTCAAAACGGCGGCGGGCTCGCTTTTTGTGCTCGCGCTATGCCTGGCGCTGATATACGCGCTTAATACAGAAGAGGCGCGAGAGGCTTATGAGCGCAAAAAGCAAAAGGGAGAAAACACGGCGCGCAGTATCGAGACTAAGTATTTCAAAAAGCGTTAGGCTCGCGGCGCACGAAATTTTAAAATGCGACTTTGAAATTTGGCTATTTTGCGAACCGATTCATAAATCGGATTTAGGCGCGCGGAATTCATCGCAGCTTTAAGGATTGCGCGTGAGATTTAAATTCGCAGCTTCAGCGTAAATTTAAGCCGTTATTAAAATGCAGACACGGCTGATATGCCCGCGCTGACAACCGCATTTTTTGATAAATTTAAGGCGCTACTCAAATACAAACCGCAGCAGGCTTTAAATTTAATAAATTCGGCTTGATAAATTTGCCTCGCGCCAAATTTTGAAATTTTGCAGTTTTTCCCGTGCTGCTTCGCTTAAATTTTAAAATTTCGGCGATTTTGCGGCGCTTAGCAAAAAAAGGCGCGGTCGCAAGAGGTTCAGCTTCCGTAAAATCGGCTTTAAATTTAAAGCTCGAAATATACAAAAACAAGCCGTTTCATAGAGTGCTTGTTTCGCGGATTTGCGTTTTTAAAATTCTAAAAATTTCCGCTCGCAGCGCGCGTTTGAAATTTCAAATTCACGCTATGTTTGCCTCGGCTTGCTGCACGAAATTTAAATCGCCAAAATAAGAGCAAACGCGCTAAAATAGCCCTTTTATCAGCCCCTTAATCGCGTCTGACTTCTCTTTTTTTGCGTCGTTTTTGCTGCTGTTATCGTCCTTTTTCACGCCGAAAAGCTTGTCGATGCCCTTGCCGATCTGCTTGTCGAGCTTGCCCTTTAGATAGTCCGATCGCACGTCGTATTTCGGCTCTTTGATCGTGCCGGTGATGTTTATCTCAAAGTCCGTTTTCTCGACATTTGCTTTAACCGGTACCGAAATCGCGCCCGTTTTGCTATCCAGCGTGCCGCCGGTAACGTTTAGCTTGCTTTTTTGCGCGCTCATATCGGCGTTGAAATTGATTAAATTTTGCTTGATCGTGCCGTTTACTTTGGCGTCGTTATAGACCTCGCCGCCTAGATCGCGCCCTAAAATTTTACCTATTTTATCGATCAGTCCGCCGCTAGGAAGGCGGCCGTTATTGATGATCGCGTCGAATTTTCCGCTGTGCGAGCTCGTGTTATACGTAAGATTTGCGTTGCCCGTGCCGTCGTAGACATGATCGATATTTAGAAGCGTCGTAAGCTCTTTGACGATGAAATTTTGGATTTTAAAGTTCGCTTCATCGCCCGCGATCTGTCCGTTTAGCTCGCCGCCTGCGACCTTGGAATTTATGGTCGCAAACAGGCTCTTGCCGTCGTGCGAAAGCTCGCCCGTCGCGGCAATTTTACCGTTTAGTTTGCGATTTAAGAAAAATTCTAGTCGCTGCAGGCTCGGGATTAGCAGCGCGTAGTTTGCCTTAAGCGCTTTATTTTTGAGCTCGTAGGTGCCGTTTAGGCTCTGAAGCTGCGCCAGATCGGAGTTCGCGCTTACGCTAAAGGTCGCGACGGAGTTTTTGATATTTGTCTGCGCCTGCGCGTCCGCTTTTAGATCATTCGGGAAGTTCTTACCCGTCGCGCCGTCTAAAAATTTCTTAAAAATTGCGCCGTTAGCGAGCGAAATTTGCGCCGTGCCGTTGATGCCGTCTTTTAAGCTTAACTTCGCATCGCCGTTTATCGTGCCCTCTCCGATCGCGCTGCCGTAAAACAGAGCCGAAAGCACGGCCAGATTTAGATTGCTCGCCTTAAGCTTTAGATCGCTTAAATTTCCGCTCGCATTCAGGTTGCCGCCCATAGCGTTTAGATTTAAGCTTAGATTTTTAAGCTCATTTCGCGCTAAAGCCGCGCTAAGCTCGCCGTTTGCCTTGCCTTGCAGCTTCACCCCAAGGACGTTTTGCAGCGCGGCCAGATCGTTTGCATTTAGCTTCGCGGACAGCTCGCCGTTTTTGTTTTTCAGATCGTATTTGGCCTCGGCATCCGCTTTAAGCGCGTCTTTAAACGCCGAAATTTGCGAGTTTGAAAGCTCAAGCGTAGAAAAATCGGTCTTTAAATTTCCGTTTGCTTTAACGTCGCCAGAAATTTTACGTCCGATAAGGCTTTCAAGCTTCGCTAGATCGGGCAAGCTTAGATTGAAATCGGAGTTTAAAGTTTTGTTTTTTAGATCAAATTCCGACTTTTCGGCGCTGATTTTGCCTAGCGTCGAATCGATCTTGCTTGCTGCTCGCAGGATGTCATTTTGCGCCGTAATGTCCGAGTTTAGCGTGATCTGCACGCCCTTTGGGATGGAAATATTCATATCTTTAAACGCAGATTCGTTTAGGATCAAATTTGAACTCTTGATGCTCGCGTTGCCCTCCGCGCCGCCGCTGTTAGCCTTGATGTCCGAGAGCACGTCGATATTTCCTTTTGCGTAGATCGGCAGAGAGGCTACGGCAAGGGCCTTTTCGACGTTTAGGCCCTTAGCGTCGATTTGCAGATCAAGCGGTTTGAGGTCTTTTAAATTTGCTAAAAATTTTACGTTGCTATCAAAAATCCGCCCGCTGCCGTTGATGCCGAATTTGTCAAGATCGCCTAAAATTTGCCCTTTGAGGCTTAGTCCTTCGCTCGTTTTTATGCCGAGCTTGGCTAGATCGTGCGCATTTGCGTCGTAGTTAAGATCGAAAGAGCGCGCAAAAAGCGAATATTTGCCCTTTACGTTTACATTGGCGGCGTTATTTACGTTGGCGCTAATGTCCAGATCGCCGAAATTTAGATCGAATTTCTCAAGCTTCACGTCAAGGCCGCTTTTTTCTTTGATCAAATTTTCTATGTAAGGCTTAGTAAGATTGTTGCCAAAATCGCTGAAAAATAGGCAGCCCGCGCCTACGATAAGCAGGATTAAAATTCCTGCGATTATGCCGAAAATTTTCATTTCGTCCCCTTAAAATTTAAAATTTGAGGGTATTATAGCCCTTAAAATTTAACGTTTGAAATCTCAATACTTGAGTTAAAATCACTAAAGTTTTATAAAAATTTTTCATAAACTATTGACAAGATTTTAAATTTTGCATATAATCTTAGCACTCAAACACATTGAGTGCCAATTTTAGAAATCACAAATCAAAGAAAGGACTGAAATGAAATTTCAACCACTTGGCAAGCGTGTTCTAATCGAGCGCGAGGAAGAAACTAAAAAGACCGCTTCGGGTATCATTATCCCCGACAATGCTTCAAAAGAGAAGCCTTCGACCGGCAAAATCGTAGCCGTCGGCAGCGAATGTGAAGGCGTCAAAAATGGCGATACCGTAGCGTTTGCAAAATACGCAGGCAGCGAGATTAGCTTAGATGATAAGAAATACCTTATCTTAAATTTAGAAGATGTTTTAGGCATAATTAAATAAAAAGGATTGAAAATGGCAAAAGAGATTATTTTTTCAGACGACGCAAGAAACAAACTCTACGCGGGCGTTAGGAAGCTAAACGACGCTGTAAAAGTTACGATGGGACCTCGCGGTCGCAATGTCTTAATCCAAAAGAGCTTCGGTGCTCCGGCGATTACAAAAGACGGCGTAACCGTCGCTAAAGAGATTGAGCTAAAAGATACGCTAGAGAATATGGGCGCTTCTTTGGTGCGCGAAGTAGCGAGCAAAACCAACGATCAAGCAGGCGACGGCACTACTACAGCAACCGTGCTAGCTCACGCGATCTTTAAAGAAGGTCTACGCAACGTAACTGCGGGCGCAAATCCTATCGAGGTTAAACGCGGTATGGATAAATTTAGCGCTGCGGTTATCGAGGAGCTAAAAAAATCCTCTAAAAAAGTAAGTGGCAAAAAAGAGATCGCTCAGGTTGCTACGATCTCTGCCAATAACGACAGCGCGGTGGGCGATCTGATCGCAGACGCTATGGAAAGAGTAGGCAAGGACGGCGTTATAACCGTCGAAGAGGCAAAATCGATCAACGATGAGTTAAACGTAGTCGAGGGAATGCAGTTTGACCGCGGCTATCTAAGCCCATATTTCATTACAAATGCCGAGAAAATGCTAGTCGAGCTAAGCTCGCCGCTAGTGCTTCTATTTGACAAAAAAATTACAAATTTAAAAGACCTATTACCAGTTTTGGAGCAGGTTCAAAAAAGCGGCAAACCGCTTCTAATCATCGCCGAGGATATCGAGGGCGAGGCGCTTGCGACTTTGGTCGTAAATAAACTTCGTGGCGTGCTAAACATCTCGGCAGTCAAAGCTCCGGGATTTGGCGATCGCAGAAAGGCGATGCTTGAAGATATTGCGATTTTAACAGGCGGTACCGTCATCAGCGAGGAGCTTGGCAGAACGCTAGAAAGTGCTTCTATGGCTGATCTTGGACAAGCCGAGCGCATCGTGATCGACAAAGATAACACCACTATCGTAGGCGGCGCGGGCAAGAAAAAAGATATCGACGCGCGCGTTTTGCAGATCAAAGCTCAAATCGCTGAGACTACGAGCGATTACGACAAAGAGAAGCTTCAAGAGCGCATGGCTAAGCTTAGCGGCGGCGTTGCGGTTATCAAGGTGGGCGCTGCGACCGAAACCGAGATGAAAGAGAAAAAAGACCGCGTGGACGACGCTTTAAACGCAACTAAAGCAGCCGTAGACGAGGGTATCGTAATCGGCGGCGGCGCTGCGCTAATCAGAGCGGGACTTAGCGTAAAGCTAGCTCTAAGCGGCGACGAGCTTATCGGCGCAGACATCGTTAAGCGCGCGCTTTTCGCTCCGCTTCGCCAGATCGCAGAGAATGCGGGATTTGACGCGGGTGTCGTAGCTAATAAGGTTGAGCAAGGCTCAGACAAAAAATTCGGCTTCAACGCCGCAAACGGCGAGTACGTCAATATGTTTGAGGCAGGTATCATCGATCCGGTCAAGGTCGAGCGTATTGCGCTTCAAAACGCGGTCTCTGTCGCAAGCTTGCTTCTAACGACCGAAGCGACCGTAAGCGAGATCAAAGAGGAGAAACCTGCAATGCCTCCAATGCCTGATATGGGCGGAATGGGTGGCATGGGCGGAATGATGTAGCCCTCATAGGAGCGTCATTCGGCGCTCCTATACGCCTTGCTGTGGCGCTGTGAGATTTTACAGCGCCGCGAAATGCTTTATGCGCGGCGATATTTTTGCCATACGCCGCCATAATGATATGTGCCGCGTTTTGGATATGTCTAAAGCGCGGTGATTTATTATTAATTTAACGATTAAGCGGTGTAATTTTTAGTCACCGCATGATCTGATAAATTTTGTATCTCACCGCAAATTTGCGGTCTTGCCGCATTATCCTTTAAATTTAAAAACTTTATATGAGTTTGCTTTTACCTTAAATTCTGACTTGCCACTTAAAATCTAAGCGCAGAATTCTAAAGCTTTAAAATTTTATCAGCCCTTCCGCCTAAACACTTACAAGATAAAATTTTGTTGTGGCATCATATTTTTGTTGTGATAAAATTCTATTGCCAAACAGAATCCTAGCTGCGGAATTTTTCAAGCTTAGCCTTTTATTTGGCGATACAGCTTTGAATTAGAGCTGAGATTTCATAGCCTCACTCATTAAATTTAGCGCCGCTTAATCTAAGCTTTGCTAAATTTCGCCTAAAATCCATTGAAAGGAAAACGATGAAAAATTTAGCTCGTATCTTTTTAATCGCGTTCATTTTGGCGAGCTTCTCTAGCGCTTTTGCCGCTCAGCAAAGCCACAAATCACCTTCCGCGTTGCAAAACCGTAAATATAAAATTTCATCTCAAAATTTGCGAGCCAAAGATCATCCGAGTAAAAATACCTCGGCAAAATCCTCTGCCGAGCCGCATGCTAAAAAACCTGCAAATGCTAAAAGCCTTTCAAATTCCAAGTTCACAAAAAATACACGTGCATCTGGGAATTTCGCTAAAAATTCCACGCGAAAAAGTGCGAAAAATTTTACTAAAAATTCTGGGCAAAATTTCGCATCGCATTATGCGAGAAATAAAGCATCTAGGCGCCCAGCCAATCAATCAAGCAGTCAGAATGGAGCTAGCAAGAGCCTAGTCGCGACGCTGATGCGTTTGCCAAAGACCCGTATCTATGAGGATGAGGTGCCAAACGCCCGCGATACGGAGCAAACTTACAGAGGCACAGATATGCGGAGAAGCGTAAGCGCGCAAACTCACGGAGGCGCGGATGATCAGACCGGCAAAATCGTAGACGCACAAGCTCGCAAATTAACGACGACTCAAATTGCACAGCCGCAAGCTCGCTACGGCTATAGTGCAACTCGTTCTGGCGCTATGGGGCATACAGCTGCATCTCATTCGAGTGCCACGAAGTATACGGCTCGTCAAAATGCCCGCGCGCCCTATCTTCCCACATCTGCTCGCTCTAGCCGTGCGATAGGGCGCTCTGGCGGTAGCGCGCTTGGTAAAATACCGTCGCCAGAGCGGGGTAATGCGCTAGGACAAGGTGCTGCGATACGTTATGATGAGCGTTGGGCGAAGCCCGCTCCACAGCCTTATGAGCCTGCGCCTGAGACCGAGAAAAAGCGAGGACTGATATTTTCGTCGCAGTGGGGTCCTGCCGCGCCGAAAAGCAAGTGGCAGCAGCACGAAGCCCCGATGGATGATGCTTCGTCGCGCAATGAGTCGGTGATGGATATGCTGCAGGACAAGATGAGCAGGGTCAAGGTAAATATGGAGCTGGTGCGCTAGCCTAGGCGGCACGCCGGCGCAATTTATATGCGTAGGCAGTTTAATTTCGCTGCCTCTGTAAGAACGGCGGTTGCATTGCAAAAACATGAACGCTGATGTTTTTTTTGGCTTTGTCGCCGTTCGAAACAATGCTCCCTACTGCTGCAATTAAAGATAAAATTTTCATATTTCATCTGCGGGCTTTGAAATTTCACGGCTGTATGCCGCGCTGCTATGATAAATCGGATTACGCTTGTCCTGCGCGAACGGGCGCTGCGACTACACTGCGGTTAAAATTTCGCCGAAATTTCAAGAGCTTAATTTTATAATTTTATGTCGTAGGACTTCGCCCGCCTGCTAAATTTGCAGAATTTTGCTTAGCTGCGTGGTTTATTAAATTTCGCTTGCCATCAAATTTTGCAGAGTTTCGCCTGCTACCGAAATTTTTAGAATTTTATTATATGGCGGAATTTTATAGAGCTCTATTCGCTCAAATTTCGCGGCGAAATGAAATTTTTTGCAAGCGCGAAAGTAAAATTTAGCGGGTGAAATTTTGCAGGCAAAATTCTAGCGGCGGCTAGCGAGTGCGAATTATTAAATTTTAACCCCGTTTTGAATAAAATAGCGCAAAAAATTCTAAAGGCTTAAATTTGAAAAATCGCTATCCGACCCGCCAAATCTCCGTCGGCTCCGTCAAAATCGGCGGCGGCGCGCCCATCTCCGTGCAGTCGATGAGCTTTTCTAAGACCAAGGACGTGGAGGGCACGCTAGAGCAGATAAACCGCCTGTATTTCGCAGGCTGCGACATCGTGCGCTGCGCCGTACTCGATAAAGCGGACGCGGACGCGCTCGCACGCATCAAAAAAAGCTCGCCGCTTCCCATCGTAGCGGACATCCATTTTAATTTTCGCTTGGCGCTACAGGTTGCGGAGTTTGTCGATGCTATCCGCATAAATCCCGGCAATATAGGCGGCAAGGACCGTATCAAGGAGGTCGTGCGTGCGTGCAAAGCTCGCAGCCTGCCTATCCGCATCGGCGTAAATTTGGGCTCGCTTGAGGAACAGTTTGAGCAAAAATACGGCCGCAGCGTGGAGGCGATGGTGCAAAGCGCGCTGTATAACGCCGCGCTGCTGCAGGATGAGGACTTTAGCGACATCGCGATCTCTCTTAAGACTTCGGACGCGCCGAGTACGGTAGCTGCGTATCGCGCGCTGCGCCCGCTATGCGAGTATCCTTTTCATCTGGGTGTGACCGAGGCCGGGACGAAATTTCACGCGAGCATCAAGAGCGCGATCGCGCTTGGTACGCTTCTAATGGAGGGGATCGGCGATACGATGCGCGTGAGCATCACGGGCGAGCTTGAGGAGGAGATCCGCGTCGCGCGCGCGATCCTGCAGGATGCGGGCGTGCAAAAAAGCGGCGTAAATATCATCTCGTGCCCTACCTGCGGGCGTTTGCAAAGCGATCTGCTAAGCGCGATCAAAATCGTTGAAGAAAAAACCGCGCACATCAAAACGCCGCTAAATATCAGCGTCATGGGCTGCGTCGTAAATGCGATCGGCGAGGCGAAGGGCGCGGACGTGGCGATCGCATTCGGCAACGGGCGCGGCATCGTGATGCGCCACGGCGAAGTGGTCGCCAAACTCGAGGAGAGCAAGCTCGTGGAGCGGTTTTTGCAAGAGGTCGAGGACGAGGTGCGAGTTCGCGAAGGCGCGTGAGGGCTGCGGCGCCTAGCTGGTTAAAGCCGCTATGATTCGTGGCTTGGGTAGCTTGGCTCTGAATTCTGGCGCGCTTGGCTAGTTGTAGTTTGCTCGGCGTTTTAAGGCGCTCTTGGGTTTATCGCGGTTTGTTCGGCTCATCGGTACAGCGCGTCTTGGCGTGAAATTTTAAAATTTCATCCTTAAAGCGGCGCTTTTAAATTTTAAAATTTTATCCTTAGGCGGCGCTTTTAAATTTGAGCCTTTGGGGAGTGCGGCTTGGAATTTTGGTTTTGAAATTTCGGGCTTGAAATTTTAACGCTGAAATTTCGTATGAAATTTTTGAGTTTAAAATTTTGGCTTTGGAATTTCGTCTTGAAATTTCATTTTAAAATTTAAAACTCGCGATTTGAAGCGAAATTTTATAGTGCAGAATTTACCGTGCGAAATTTTAAGCGGTAGAATTTTATGTTATCTATGAAATTTAGGCGCAGGTTCTATGCGCTTGCCAATTTTACTCGTAGGATTTGCCTCGGTAGAATTCCGTGCCGCAAAGCGGAATCTTGACGGATGAACTTTCGATACGCCGCGAAATTTCATCCGGCTGGATTTCGTCCTGCACCTAAATTTAAGGCAAGAGAAATTCTAAGAGTCAAAATTTCAAAGGGCGAAATTTCAAGCCGACGGGATTTTAAAGGCGAAAATTCCGAGGATGAAATTTTAGATAGCAAAATTTAAAGCGGTCGAAATTATAAATTCCGCCCGATAGAATTTTGCTAAGAGGCGAGATTTCAATTCTATAAAATTTAAAATTATCGCGCCGCAGAGATTTGCGGAGGCGAGCTTGAAATTTTATAGAATTTAAATGCGAAACGAGGGGAAGCGATGGCAACGAAGCAGAATGTGCCTGCAAATTTATACGATCTGGATATGGAGCGCGCGATCTTAAGCTCGCTTTTGCAAAACGAGGACGCATACGGCGAGCTGAGCGAGATAATCTCGGTCGGCGATTTTTTCTACAAGCCGCACGCCGACATCTACGAGGCGATCGTCAAGTGCTCCTCGCACAACGAGCCGATCGCGCCGAGCTTCGTTAAAAAATGGCTAGCCGAGCGCTACGACGATGGCGCATTTACCGAGGTCGTAGCCACCAGCGGCGTGGTCGATGCCCCAAAATACGCGCTCGAGCTGCGTGAAAAATCGATCAAGCGCTCGCTAATCAAGGTCGCGCACGAGATCCCTTCGATGGTAAACGAAGCCGTGCGCAGCAAAGACACCGCCGATAAAATCAGCTCCAAAATTTACGAGCTCATCGACGAGGAGCGCCACGGCGGTATCAAAAAATCGCACGAGATTATCGCCGACGTAGTAGAGGAGCTGAAGCGTCAAAAGGCGCTCGCAGGCTCGGAGCTCGTGGGGCTTGATACGGGCTTTCGCTTCCTAAACGACTGCACGAAGGGGTTGAAACCGGGCGAGCTCATCATCATCGCCGCCCGCCCCGGCATGGGCAAAACCGCCTTTGCGCTAAATTTGATGATGAAAACTTTGCAAAGCGGCAAGGGCGTCGTATTTTTCTCGCTCGAGATGCCCTCCGTGCAGCTGATGTATCGCATACTAAGCGCGCTTAGCTCGATCCCGCTAAGCGACATAATGAGCGCCAAGCTCAGCGACGACGACTGGACGCGCTTCAACGACGCCTGCGACGCGGTGCTAAATATGCCGCTTTTCGTCTATGACAGCGGCTACGTGAACATCCACCAAGTCCGCACCCAGCTGCGCAAGCTCAAATCCGCGGACGCCAACATCGAGCTTTGCGTGATCGATTACATCGGACTTATGACGAGCACGAGCAACTACTCCGAGCGCCACTTGCAAATCGCTGAAATTTCACGCGGGCTCAAGCTTTTAGCGCGCGAGCTAAACATCCCGATCATCGCGCTGTCGCAACTAAACCGCTCGCTTGAGGCGCGCTCGAACAAACGCCCGATGCTAAGCGATCTGCGCGAAAGCGGCGCGATCGAGCAGGACGCCGACATCATACTTTTCGTCTATCGCGACGAGGTTTATAAGGAGCAGATGGAGCGCGAGCGCATTTCGCGGCTGGAGGCCGAGGGCAAGGACGCGGGCGAGCCCGTATTTAGGCGCAACGACTATCAGGAAAAAGCCGAAATCATCGTCGGCAAAAACCGCTCGGGCGAGGCGGGCAGGACGATCGAGGTGGGCTTTCAGGGTAGATTTACCCGCTTTGTCAATACGAGCTTCGGCGGCGAGCCCAGCGAGAGCGCGATCTTTAACGAAAATGACAATCTCGACTACGTCTCGCAGCTGCAAGATCAGGGCTTCGAGGACGCCGCAGCGCCGCGCCTCGATACGGCGCAGAATTTGCAGCAGAATTTAACGCAGAATTTTAATGAAGCTCAAAATTTTAACGAAGCGCAAAATAGCGGCGTAAATTTAAACGCAAGCTCCGCTAGCGCTCGAAATTCCAGCGTAAATATCGATCTTGACGAGATGCCTAGCTTCGGTCAAAGCGATGCGCAGGACGGCGAGGAGATAGACGGCGAGTCTAAGCTTAGCGCAGAGCAGGGCTTAGCAGAGGTGCGTCGCGCGGCACAGGACGCACCGCAAAAGCAAGAATTTGAGGAGCAAAATTTAGATGATGCAAGAGCGGGCAGTGTCGCGCCCGAAACAGACGTGCATAAAAATTTATCGGGCACTCCGCAGGGCGTAAAAGACACATCGCGGGGCACGAAAGGCGCGCAGCAAGGCGCAGAGGGTACATCGCAAGGCGCAGAGAAGGTAGCGGGCGCGTCGCGAGGAGCGGAGAGTACGCAGCGAGAGGATGCCTCGTATTTTGAGAGTGATGATAGTGCCGATGGCAGCAGGTCGTCTTTTGAAGCGCAAGAGCGGCGGCAGGACGAAGCGAAATTTAAACCCGCACCGCCTTTAAATATCGAAGAGATGGGCATTCCAAAGATTAATGAGGCAAACAGGCTCGATGACGACGACGCGCCGCTGGATCTGTGAAATAGCGCTTAGGCTAGCGCTGATCGTTAGCATTTTTTACTTCGCGCTTTACGCGCAGGATTTGGACGATGCGGGCTTTTGCGCGTTGGCGGCGTTTTGGGCTTACGCGCTATTTCGGGTGCTATTTAGCTTTTTTTACGAGGCGAAGCAGCGCGCCAATGCGGCGCTATTTCGTAGCGGCGGGACTTTGATTAAAATTTTTAGAGGCAGGCTGATAAGCGGGATTTTTGCTTGCGCGGGCGCGACCTTCTTAAGCGCCACTTTGGCGCTAGGCCTAGCCGATTTGCGCGGTGCGGAGCTTTTCGTGACGCTGGCGGCACTGCCTGCAGCTCTTGCTCTGATGCGTCTAGCGGTGCTTAAGCTCAGCCTAAAAGAGATTAAAAATCCTAGAATTTTATCGCTCAAACTTAGTATTTTGCTGCTCGCCATGCTTGCCGTAGCGGTAAATTTTGCCATAAATTTGGCCTATTTGCGGCTCGCGGACGCTGCGGATCCAGCCACACACTCTTTAAATTCCGCGATAAATTTTACTCCGCCCGCCCGCACCACTTCATCTGCCGAAGACTACGCGAGGAATAAGGTTTCCGCACCCGTCGGAAATTTTGCAACAGATAATGCCGCTAAATCCGCTAAAAATTTCGCTGTGAATAACGCCGCCATGGTTGTCGTAAATTCCGAGGCTGATAATGCCATTAAATTCGCATCAGACGCCGTCAAAAAACCTACCGCTTCGCCCGCAAATTTTAAAGCGATCTCCGTCAGGGCGGTGTACGCCTCGGCTGAAAATTCCAAGGTAAATCCCGTCGCTACGCGGCAAATCAACGCTAAAAATTCTACGACTAGCCCCGCTGCAGCGCAAAATTTAGCCCAAAATCCCGCCGCACCGAGTATGGCTGCCGACAGTCCTGCTGAAAAATCCGCGACAAGCCCCGTATCGGTAGATAAAATTTTTGAAATTTTAAAATCTACCGCGCCGCAAGCGCACTTCAAATCCGCCCTGCTAAATGAAATTTACGCTTTGAAATTTTATAAAAACGCGCTGTTTGAGCTGGCGCTGTCGCAGAGCCCTAGCGCGCTAAAAATCGCTCTTTTGTTTCTGATCTGCGCGGGCGATTTTGTTTTTTACTGCGCGATCTTGCATATTTGTGCCTTCGTGCTTTTTATGCCGCGGGCTGCGCCCAAAATAGGGCGCTTCAGCGGCACTATCTTTGCGCTTGCCTACGTCACGCTATGTTTGATCTGCGCCGCGCAGACGCGCACTGCTGCGGGCGAAGCGGAGGGCGCACATCCTAAAAGCGCGGTCGAGACGGGCGTGCAGATCGTGCTGCAAAGCGGCGAGCGGCTGATCTTAAGTGCTCGCGAGGCAGATGCGTTAAGAGGCGAGCTAAACGCCACGCGCCTTGCCGCGGAAGCAAACGCCGCGTCCGCGCTGAATAGCTACATCGATGCCGTTTACGACGAGGGCGCGAGGCTTAGCGCGCAGAAAATGGCGGATTTCAATTACTCATTTTTGAGCGATTATCTGGTGCTGTGGCACGGCGTGTGGGACGATGACGCGGGGGCGTATCTGAATGAGAAATTTGCGGGCTTCGTAAGCGAAAGCTTCCCGAAAGATTTTGGCGAAAATATCGCTAAGATCGCTGCGGCAAACGTCAAAAATTATGAGAGCTCGCTAAATTTTACGCTCAAAAAATACGGCGCGAAAATCGATCTCAACGTCACGCAGAGCTTCAGCCTAAAAAGCAAGGCGTATCGCGCGAGCGGGACGGGGCTGGGGGCGCTGGGCGGCGTGCTGGGCGCAAAGCTAATAAGCAAGAGCCTCGCTAAAACTGCGGCCAAGACGGGCGCGAAAACCATTACCAAAGCAGGCGCCAGCGCGACTAGCGGTAGTGCGGGGCTCGTGTGCGGCCCGGGCGCGGTGGTGTGCGTGCCTGCGTTTGCCGTGGCTACGTGGTTTGGGCTGGATTTTGCGTTTGCCAAGGGCGACGAGGCGCTGAATCGAGAGGAGTTTGAAGCTGCGATCGTGCGCGATATGATGGCGGCGAAAGAGGAGCTAAAGCGCGCACTGGCGGAGGATTTCAACGCGACGATAGATGAAATTTCGAGTGAAATTTTAAATTTAGACGGGAAGTAGGGCGACGGATTATGCCCGCGTAACTTAGACCCGTTGCGAGCGAAATTTTACGGCGGATTATAGAGCTTTCGTGCGTAGCGGGCTGTGAAATTTTAAAATTTCATTTAAGTGTGGACGGCGGGTGGGATTACGGCACATTTATCGCGCCGCCGCGCTCCTTAAATTTAAGAGCCAACTAAAAATTTTTAAATATAATCGCCGCTTAAAACAAGGAGTGCTAATGAAAAAATTCTATCTTAAAATTTATATACTAACGTTTATGGTGGTATTAATAGCCATCCCCGCTGCGGCAAAATCGCATTTGACAAGCTTGATAAAGTTGGAGGATTTTAATAACGAAGAGCAAAGGATGCTTTTTAAATCCTGCGATTATGGCGATGGAAAATATGGATCGTGCAATAAACTCGTTGAAATTTTATCTAAAGAGTGCGAGAACGGCGATATGCGCTCATGTACTATACAGAGTGATTTTTTACAATCTTTGTTTAGAGAAGAGGAAGCTATGAAATATCTGATTAAGCTGTGCGATGCTAACCTTATCGAATATTGCATGGGGCTAGGTTGGGAAGATATAGAATTTAACGGCAATATACAAAGGGCAATTAGGAGTTTTGAAAAAGTATGCGATAGCAAGCTGAAGAATAGTGAGCTTTTTTGTAGAATGAATGAGGAATTAAAGAGCTGTTTAAAAGATAAAGAATGCAATCCGATAATAAAAGGCAAAGCTCTTTTAAAAAGAACTGTAGAGGAGCTGAAATGAGAAGTATTGGCGTTTTATTCTTATTGATTATGATATTGTCGTGTCCGTTATCTGCCAAATCTACGGCAGAGGAACAAAATCTTTATAATGAATGCAATAAAGGAAACGGCAAATATAGCTCGTGTACTAAGCTAATAGAAATTTTATCTAAAAAATGCGATAGCGGTAATATGGAAAAATGCGATGATTTGGGCTATGTCATGGGTTTAGAGCTCGGTATGCGTGAAGCGGCTTTTGTGCCCTTAGAAAAATCTTGCAAGGCAGGTATTGCAGCCTCTTGTTTTAACCTAGGAATTCATGATATTGCGATAAGAGGCAATGTCAAAAGAGCGGCACATAATTACAGCATAGCTTGCGAAAAATATTCAGAGCATCTAGAAAAAGAAAGAATATTTAAACTAAAATCTTGCGCGCTAAAGACGGCTTTAGAAAACTGCTTACGAGATGAGGAGGAACACGATCCCGTAAAGTGCGCGAAAAAAGCCTTTTGGGAAATAAGTGATAAATACGACGCAAATTCAACCAAGGAGTAAAAGATGGCGAATCCAAAGAGAGGCAAAGAGTGCTAATGAAAAAATTCTATCTTAAAATTTGGCTACTTGCATTTATAATGGCATTTGTATCGATCCCTGCTGCGGCACAATCGTCTTTAACAGGTTTAATAAAGTTAGAAGATTTGAGGAGCGAAGAGCAAAGAGCGCTTTTGAAATCCTGCGATTACGGTGACGGAAAATATAGTTCGTGCAATAAACTCGTTGAAATTTTATCTAAAGAGTGCGATGGCGGTGATATGCGCTCATGTGCTATACAGAGTGATCTTTTGCGATCATTACGCCGAATAGAGGAAGCTACGAAATATCTGATTAAGCTGTGTGATGCTAATAGTACATATCACTGTTTTATATTGGGTACGCTAGATATATATGTAAACGGTAATATGCAAGCAGCAATTAAAAGTCTTGAAAAAGTTTGTAATAGCGATCTTAAAGATAGAGATATAGTTTGCAAAAATATCGAGGAACTGAAAGCTTGCCTGAAAGACAAAGAGTGTAACCCTATAAAAAAAGGTAAAATTATTTTTGAAGGTGTCGAAAGGAAATTGTATGGGGAAAATTAATTTTGTATTTTATTCTATGATATTTTTAGCTTCTATCGTAATGGCTGGTAAGCATACGGCTGAAGAGGAAAATCTTTATAACGAATGCGATAAAGGAAACGGCAAATATAGTTCGTGTACTAAACTAATAGAAATTTTATCCGAAAAATGTGATAACGGAGATATGACCAGATGCTCGGATCTTGGTTCTATATTGGGTATTGAACTCGGTATGCGCGAAGCGGCTTTTGTGCCCTTAGAAAAATCCTGCAAGGCGGGTGTTGCAGCCTCTTGTTTTAACCTCGGAATTCATGACATAGGTTTAAGAGGCAATATTAAAAAGGCTGTTATAAACTACACTATAGCTTGCGAAAAGTATTCAGAACGCTTGGAAGAAGAAAGAATATTTAAACTAAGATCTTGCGCGTTAAAGGTAGCTTTAGAAAACTGCTTACGAGATGAGGAGGAACACGATCCCGTAAAGTGTGCGATAGAAGCATTTGAAGAAATAACTGATAAATACAACGCAAATTCAATTAAGGAGTAAAAGATGGCGAATCTGAAGGAGGCAAAGAGCGATAATGAAAGAATTTTATCCCGCAATTTTGGCGCTTTTAATAACGCAAGCCGCGGCAGAGCGTAATCAAAGCGTAGCCGATAGCAAAGAGATAAAATTTACGTCGTTTTCTGATTTAAATTTATATTGTTTACGAAAGCTGAAATGAAAGCGCTATTTTTAACTCGCAATAAAACAAGCGTGCAAATGGGTGCTTGATATGAGCGAGGAGGAGAAAGAGCAAATTTTATATTTGAGGCGATATTTAAAGCTAGGCTGCAAAGACGGCAATGCGCAAATGTGCAAGGATTTAGGAAAAATAGGAAATTAGGGCAGAATTTTAAATACTAAATTGCCCCACTTGCAAGCTCATAAAATTCGGACTTTAAAATTTAATCTTAATTGGGCTATAATCTTAGAATTAATATTCAAAAAGGAGTTTTTATGCAAACACAAAATAATTTTATAAACCGCGAGCTAAGCTGGCTGCGCTTCAATACCCGCGTGCTAGAACAATGCAAAAAGGATATCCCGCTAATTGAAAAATTAAAATTTCTAGCGATTTACAGCACGAATTTAGACGAATTTTATATGATCCGCGTGGCGGGTCTGAAACAGCTTTTTACCGCCGGCGTTATAACCAGCGGAGATGACGAGATGACGCCTCTTGAGCAGCTACGCGCGATCCGCTCCTATCTAAGAAACGAACAAACCGAGCTTGAGCAGCAGTATTTCGGCATCCAAAAAGAGCTTTGCAAAAACGGGCTTTTTATCAAAAGTTACGACGAGCTACAGCCCGAGCTGAAGCCGGTGGCGGACGAGTTTTTTTTCTCGCAGATAATGCCCGTCATCGTCCCGATCGCAGTGGATGCGACCCATCCCTTCCCTCATCTAAACAATCTCAGCTTCTCCCTTGCGGTCAAGCTCTGCGATGAGGGCGCGCCCGAGTCGGTGCATTTTGGGATGATTAGAATTCCGCGCGTGATCCCGCGCTTCGTGCAGGTCGCGCAAAACACCTACGTGCCGATCGGCACCATCGTAAAGCGCCATGCGGAGGAGATTTTCCCGGGCTACAAGCTCATCAGCTCCGCAGCTTTCCGCGTCACGCGAAACGCCGACATCGTAATCGAGGAGGAAGAAGCGGACGATTTTATGATGATCCTAGAAGCGGGGCTTAAACTGCGCCGCAAAGGAGCTTTCGTACGACTTCAGATCGAAAAGGACGCCGATGCCGAGCTTTTAGAATTTCTAAATTCTCATCTTAAAATTTTTTACAAAGATATATATGAATGCGCCGTGCCGCTTACGCTGGACGGGCTTTGGGAGATCGCTTCCAATAAGGATTTTTCCTTTCTAGCCCATCCTCAGTATCTGCCAAAGACGCTGCCCCCCTTTAACGAAAACACCTCCGTTATGAGCGCTATGGAGAAGGAGGATATCCTGCTGATCCATCCTTACGAAAGTTTCGATCCGGTACAAAAACTCATCAAAGAGGCTGCAAAAGATCCGAAGGTCATCTCGATCCGTATGACGCTGTATCGCGTGGAGAAAAACTCCCCGATCGTCCAGAGCCTGATCGAGGCTGCAAGCGATGGCAAGCAGGTAACGGTGATGGTCGAGCTTAAGGCGAGATTTGATGAGGAAAACAACCTGCACTGGGCAAAGGCGCTTGAAGACGCGGGCGCGCACGTGATCTACGGCATCACGGGCTTTAAAGTCCACGCCAAGGTAACGCAGATCATCAAAAAAGAGGAAGGCAAGTTAAAATTTTATATCCACTTAGGCACGGGCAACTACAACGGCTCGAGCGCTAAAATTTACACCGACGTGAGCTTTTTTACCTGCGGCGACCGCTTCGATAAGGACACGACGAATTTCTTCCACATCCTCTCGGGCTACAACAAAAACCGCAAGCTTGACAACCTCGCTATGTCGCCGATGCAGATCAAAGAGCGGCTCCTGGCGATGATAAAAAACGAGGAAAAAAAAGGCTCTGCCGGCAGGATCATCGCTAAGATGAACGCTCTTGTCGACGGTGATATGATCAAGGCGTTATATAAGGCAAGTGCGGCGGGCGTAAAGATCGATCTAATCGTGCGCGGCATCTGCTGCTTGCGCCCGGCGCTTAAGGGCGTTAGCGAAAATATCCGCGTAATCTCGATCGTCGGCAAATACCTGGAGCACGCTAGAATTTTTTACTTCGCGCACGCCCAGCCCAGCCTATACATCGCGAGCGCGGATTGGATGCCGCGAAATTTAGAGCGCAGACTGGAACTGATGAGCCCGATTTACAACGAAAATCTGCAAAACAAGCTCAAAGAAATTTTAAAACTTCAGCTAAGCGATAACGAGCTTGCATTCGAGCTGCAAAGCAGCGGCGAGTACCGAAAGATCGCGCCGAAAAAGGGCGAAGAGAGGATCGACGATCAGGAATTTTTAGAAGCTTATTTTAGTAAAATTTATAAAAATATCCGCAAGCACGATGAAAGCGGCACGGCACTAACTAAGCTTTTAAAAGAGAGCTAGCGCGGCCTTGGTTTGTGCTAGGGCTAGCCGTGCGCTAAGCCCGCGCGCAAACCGAGATCATAAAAAGATACAGATAAGCTCTAAAAAAACAGACTCGTGTAGTTATCTCGGGGATTTATACAAAAATGGATGGAATATTAAACAAGATAGATCCTTAGCAAAAGAATTTTACCGGAAAGCATGCGATTTAGCAGAGCAGATCGGCTGCGACGAATACAAGCAATTAAACGAAGCGGAACTCATCGATGATAAGCAGCACGGCATCGCACCGAGCGCGCCTTAATCCGTGAAGCTTGCATGCTTGCGCACAAACAAGGCTATGCAATCAGCGAGCTATCAAATTTTTAGAATTTTAAAATTATAAATTTTACTGAACGTTACTTAGTAGAAATACTAGTCTGCCACGATGCCAGCTATAAGCTGCGAGTAGATAAAATTCCGCTCACTACGGTACGGTATCTGCTATGTGGCGCGCAATGATTAGATCGTAATCTTTGCCGTGTAAATTTACCGAGCCGAAAAGCATAGCGCCCGTATGTGCTAAAAATTTCGCAGGCGCACAGCCTCACACTAAGCAAATCGCAGGGGAATTTTAATGTCGTAAATCTGCAAGCGGATCATCTCGCTTCCAAGCAGCGAGAGGCTTTTTGCGGCAATGTGCGTAATCTAGTTCTTTTTCGCTCTATCTCGCCCGCTTGTAACGACAAGTCTTATAAACGCAGTGGTCCTTTAAAAATTTTAACTTCAAATTTTGCTCCGAAGCTCGCTAAATTTAAGGAAGAGCCCACACAGATAAATTGTTCTATTTTCGCGCGGCGCACGAGGTTTTTAAATTTGCGGCGCCCGCAGGAGGCTTTAAAGCTCGCTAAGTCTCGCCGTCGTTAGCGCGCAGGGCTGATCCGGCTAGAGATCTTTTGCGCGATTTATCTCCTTGTATTACTTGTTTAAAATCCCGCCGCAGTATATGTCGGCGCCGGACAAATCATCGCTTCGTTTTAAATTTAATCCTCATATCCTCTAATGCTAATATGTCTTCCCTCTATCTTAGGAACTACGGGCTTCTTTTTAAGCTTAACGCCATACAAATTAATACCGTAAAGTTTGCTAAGGCGGATAAAATCGACGTTAAGCTCCTCTAAATTGGTATCGCGAAGATCAATGTATTTAAGGCTCGTCATATCGTTTATACTCTGCGGTAGTTTTTTGATCGAGGTCTCGGACAGATCTAGAACTTCTAAATTTTTTAAGTTTCCTGCGCTTTCCGGGATCTGCGTAATATTTTTGCCGTGGATGTAAAGCTCCTTTAAATTATGTAGGTTTCCGATGCTCTCAGGGATTTTCGTAATGGCTTGGCTGTTAATTTTCAGCTCTTCCAAAGCATCAAGCATGCCGATGCTCTCAGGCAGACTCTCTTGCTTATATCTGCCAATATCGAGTTTTTTTAAGCTTTTTAATGCGCCGATACTTTCAGGGATTTCTTGTATATTTTCAGACCAAATATCAAGCTCCTGCAGATTATGCAAATCCTCTAACTCAGATGGGATCGTTTTGATATTTGAACTTATATGAATCCTTTTGAGCGACGGGATTTTCACGGCGAGCCGTAATCTCTGCTCGTCCATATGACCCCACTCCTCAAGATTGGGTAAATTTACGATATTTTCAGGAGGAGAGGTAAAATCTTCGCTTAGTTCCTTTAGGCTAGACATTCGCGAAACCTCATCGGGTAGCGCCTCTATATGCGTGTTCGTAAGATATAAAATTTCCAGGTTTTTCAGCTCTGCTAGATACGTAGGCAAAGTATGTAAAAAATTACAACTATAACAGTGGAGCTCTCGCAGCTTGCTCATCCCTGTAATCTGCGGCGGCAATTGCGAAATATGCGTTTCATCGAGCTCAAGATATTCTAAATTTTTTAAATTCGCTACATTCGCGCTCAACTCTTTTACGGGGCAACTATCCAAAATCAGAGTCTTAAGATTCGGAATTTTAGAGATATTTTCACTAATCTCCGTAAATTCGGTAGCGCGCAAGCCTAAATACTTGAGCTTTTGTAAATTTTGCACGCAAGAGGGCAGATCCGAAACTCTCGCGCCTTGCAGATCGAGCTTTTTTAAATTTGAAAGCAAGCAAATCTCGGGCGGAACCTGCGTAACCTCATCCACTCTAATCGGCGAAACGGTCATAAAATTCGCGTTTCTGCCGAAGTCTAGCTCATCAATGTCCGCAAGCTTTTCATACAAATCCCACGTCGTAGCGATATCGCTAAAGAAGCTTATACCATAGTAATTCTCTCGCCCTTTATCGCTAAAGCGTAGAAAATCCGCCAAGTTTTGCATCTGCGTATTTTGATCCTCGCTCAGCTTTGGGCTCGACTTCAAGCGGATGCCCTGCGCATCGTTTGACATACTAATTTTAATGCCTTTAAAACCGGAGATCGATTGTATGCAGAGCGAAAAAGCAACTGCTATAAATAGCCCGATATAAATCTTTTTCATTTGAGTCGCCTTTTTAAAATTTAAAATTCTTAGTATCTGCCGCGCGATATTTATAAAATTTAAGCGACCGCTTTTTGCAAGCTTGATTTAAAATCCTCACATCGCTATGCGCTTTGCAAATCCCATCAAATTTTAAAATTTAGGAATTTCGCCAGCGTCTTAAAGGCGAGGCGAAATTCCAAATCGAAGGATGCTTGTAAATTTTATTTATAAGCTTTGATCGCTTTGTCTAGGATTTTCTCCGCTTCGGCGGCGCTTGCGAAATCCTTTACTTTGACCCATTTATTCGGCTCTAAAAGCTTGTAGGTTTCGAAGAAATTTTTGATCTTATCCAGCGTCGCTTTAGGCAGATCGGCGACCCCTTTAATGCCCTCATATCGCGGATCGATCTTGCTAACCGGCACGGCAAGCAGCTTCTCGTCCATGCCGCTTTCGTCCTCCATCATCAAAACGCCGATTAAGCGGCACGGGATCACGCTACCGGCGGCAAGCGGGTATTCGTTTAGCACCAAAACATCCGCAGGATCGCCGTCGTCAGCCAAGGTATTGGGCACGAAGCCGTAGTTTGCGGGATAAAACATCGCGCCGTATAGCACACGATCTACGCAGAGCGCACCGCTTGCTTTGTCAATCTCGTATTTGATGTTCGAGCCGTAAGGGATCTCGATCACTGCGTTGATTTTGTCGGGGTTTGAGCCCACTTTTATCTTTGAAAGATCCATAGTTTTCCTTTATTTAGAATTTAAAATTTTGATATTTTTCACGTCTATCGTCGTTTTAGTGAAATCTTTGTCGATCTCGCCGCTAATTTGCACGAGCGTGTTTTCATCCACGCTCACGCCGCGCCAAACGTCATCATCGATCTCAACCTCGATGCTATCGCCGTTTTGATCCACAAATCGATAATGTTCGTGTCTGAGTTGAGATTTTATCTTGCCGTCGATTACGACAAAAGAATCATCTCTTAATTTAAGCGCTTCTTTAACGCTTAACGGCTGAGTTTGCGCCACGGAGCCGCTTGGCACGAACCCGCCCGCAGCGAATGCGGCCGCGCACAAAGCCATACTAAGTAAAAATTTTCTAACCATATCCATCCTTAAAATTTTAATCTCTATCGTCCGCAAACAGATCCGGAATTTCATTAAATTTAAATCCGCTTGCATTTGACGCTCGCATTTAAATTTACACGGCGAGCTGCTTAAATTTACGCTTAAATTTTAATTATCTCGCGCAACGGCAAGCTATAAATTTAAAAGCGCGCTCGTCGTGCTAAAGGGCGCGTTAAATTTAAGCGCGATCTGCACCGCTTGCGGTATGAAAAAGAAGCCAAAGGCGCTTAAAATTTAAGCCGCCATCCAAGCGCGCTAGCCCAGTTTCTCGATCTGCGCGGCGATTATAGCGTTTATGTCCGCTACGATCTCCTCGACCGTGCGCTCGCCGTTTACGCTGTAAAATACGCCCGCGTCGCCGTAAAATTTACGGATATCCTCGATCGGCTCTGAAAATACCGCCATGCGGTTTTTAAAGACCTCCTCGTTATCGTCCGCTCCGCGAGCGCGACCTAAAACACGCTCCTTGGCGACCTCTTCGCTGACGCACACCTCGATTACTGCGCTAAGATTTACATCATCGTCGCCTCGCAGCACCTCGTCTAGCTTATTCATCTGCTCGACGCTTCTTGGATAGCCGTCGATGATGATGAAGTCTTTAGGCGAGCTTTTAATCGCGCTAACGATAGCATTTACGACGATATCAAGCGGCACGAGATTGCCTTTAGAGATGAAGCCGTCTATCTGTTTGCCCAAAGCGCTGCCGCTTGCTACCTCGGCGCGTAGCAGATCGCCAGTGGAGTAGTGCTCGATGCTTTGATTCATCTGAGCGATCATATTCGCATCGGTCGTTTTACCGCTGCCAGGAGCGCCAATGATTAGAAAAAGGCTTTTCATTTTTGCTCCTTCTTATGAAGCCTAAGACCTAGCTCGCGAAGCTGCTCGTCTGTAACGACGCTAGGAGCTTTGGTGAGCGGACACTGCGCGCGCTGCGTTTTAGGAAACGCGATAACCTCGCGGATACTGCTTGAGCCGGTAACGAGCATCATCAGCCTATCAAAGCCGATCGCGATACCTCCGTGCGGAGGCGCGCCGAAGCTTAGCGCATCAAGCAGGAAGCCGAATTTCTCCCTCTGCTCCGCGGGCTCGATCTTAAGCAGCCTAAAGACCTTCTCTTGAATGTCCGCTTTGTGGATCCTGATACTGCCGCCGCCAAGCTCGATGCCGTTTAACACGACGTCGTAGGCGATCGACGTGATATCCTCCAAATCGGGCTCATCGGGATTGTTCGGCATAGTGAAAGGATGGTGCATCGCGGAGTAGCTGCCGTCGTCGTTTTGCTCAAACATAGGGAAATTTACGACCCACAAAAACTCAAGCCTGTTCGGATCTATGAGACCAAGCTCGTTTGCGAGGAAAATTCTAAATCTACCCATATAATCAAGCACGATTTTCTTTTTGCCCGCGCCAAAAAATACGACGTCGCCGACCTTTAGCTCGCAACGCTTGATAAGCTCGTCTAGCTCGCTTTTTCCAAAGAATTTTACCAGTGGTCCCTTTAGACCATCCTCTTTTACTTGGATAAACGCGAGGCCCTGCGCGCCGAATTTTTTTACGTATTCCTCAAAGCCTTGCATCTGGCGCTTGCTAAATTTCAGATCGCCGCCCTCGACTTTAAGAGCTTTTACGCGGTTAGCTTTGCGGTCTTTGGCTAAATTTGAAAAAATTTCATTGCTCGATTTTTCAAAAATATCGGCTACGTCGATGAAAGGCATATCGTAGCGCAGATCGGGTTTATCGCTGCCGTAAAGCTCCATCGCGTCTTTATACTCCATATGTCTAAAAGGGGTGACGATCTCGCGACCGCAGGATTTGAAAATATCCTTTAAAACCTCCTCGGCTACGCTCATTACGTCATACTGGGTATTGAAGCTCATCTCGATATCGATCTGCGTAAATTCCGGCTGGCGGTCGGCGCGCAAGTCCTCATCGCGGAAGCAGCGCGCGATCTGGAAGTATTTATCAAAGCCTGAGCACATCAAAAGCTGCTTGAAAAGCTGCGGACTTTGCGGAAGCGCGTAGAAGCTGCCCGGATAGACGCGGCTAGGTACTAGATAATCCCTAGCACCTTCAGGCGTCGCGCGCGTTAAGATCGGCGTTTCGACCTCCACAAAGCCTAGCCTATCAAGAGCATTTCGCGCGGCGATCGCAGCCTTGGAGCGCATCTTAAATTTATCGAAGCTTCCATCGGCGCGCAGATCCAAAAAGCGATATTTCAGCTTCGTTTCTTCGTTGACGCTTTTATCACCGATTACGAAAGGAAGCGGCTTGCTCGGATTTTCGATCTCTAAGCTTTCTACTACGACTTCGATGTCGCCGGTTTTTAAATTTGGATTTTCCAGCCCTTCGCCGCGAGCGCGGATCTTGCCGACGGCTTTTAGGACGAATTCGTTTCGCACGGTATTTGCTACCTCGTATGCCGAGTGGCTATCTTTGGGATCACAGACTAGCTGTAAAAGCCCGCTTCGGTCGCGCAAATCTATAAAAATCACGCCACCGTGGTCGCGGTAAGAATTTACCCAGCCGCACACGGTTACACTTTTGCCGATATCGTTTTTACTCAAATCGGCGCAATAATGACTTCGCAAATTTACTCCTTTAAAATTATTTGTAAAACGCAAGTATAGTTAAATTTTGCTTTTACAAAGCTAATTTTTTATAAAATAAAACTATGGAAAACAAAATTCATAAAAACCTTAAATTCGCGGGGCTAATAGCCAAAAAATCAGAAGAGATTCGCCCCGTCGTGGAGCAAATTTGCGAAATTTTAAAAGCGCAAGGTATTGAGCTTTTGCTTGAAGAGGACGGAGCGGAATTTTTCGGCCTTAAGCCGCATACGCTTGCAGAAATTTTAAAAAAGACCAATTTTTTAATCAGCCTCGGCGGCGACGGCACCCTCATCGGGCTTGCGAGGCTGCTAAACGATAAAAACGCGTTTATTTTGGGTATCAACGCAGGTACTCTCGGGTTTTTAACGGACGTGCAGCCGAGCGAATTCGCAAAATTTTTAAAGGAATTTTTGCGCGGCGAATACGAGATCGAGCGCCCGTTTTTGCTCGAAGTGATACTGGAAAACGGCAGCGGCAAAATCGTCCGCAAGGCCGCATTTAACGACGTCGTAATCACCCGCAGCCACATCTCCTCGATGGCGAAGATCGACGCGTTTTTAAATAGAAAATATTTCAACACCTACTACGGCGACGGCGTGATCGTAAGCTCCGCCGTAGGCTCGACCGCGTATAATATGAGCGCGAACGGATCTATCGTCTATCCGCTGTGCGACGTGTTTTGCGTCACGCCGATCTGCTCGCATAGCCTGACGCAGCGGCCTTTGATCCTGCCAAAAGAGTATCTTGCAAGCTTCAAGAACGCCGGAAGCTCCGAAGTTAGCGTCGTTATCGACGGACAAGACGTTTTTAATATGGCGGAGTTTAGTAGCGTGAGCGTTAAAATTTCACACGCCAAGGCAAATTTAATAAAACGCAGAAGCTACGATTATTTCGACGTTTTAAAAGCCAAACTCAGATGGGGGCACGACGGATGCTAGAAAGAATTTATATTAAAAATAATCTAGGTTTTTGCGAGAGCGAGCTTAGTTTTGGCTCAGGGCTTAGCGTATTTACAGGCATCAGCGGCGCGGGTAAATCGGTATTAATAGGCGCGATTTTAGCGGTGTTTGGGCTTAAAGAATGCGAGGCAGAGCTCATAGAAGCGGACGTAGAGCATAAATTTGATATGGAAAATTTTGGCTTGATAAACGATACGCCAAATACCTTTCGCGTTCTAAAAGAGCGTAGCTTGCGATACTTTATAAATTCCCAATCGGTCTCAAAAAAAAATCTAAGCACGATCTCCGGCGAATACGTGAAATTTTTAGGCGCGAAAAACGCCGGCGAAATGAGTAGCGACAGCTTGCTAAAATTACTTGATTTTATCGCCGCGAAAAAAGATGCGGCGCACGCGCAAAGCTTATCAGAGCTTCAGGGCGCCTTTGTGGAATTTAGCCGCACAAAAAAGCAGCTGGATGAAATTTTAGATCAAGAGCGCAAGATCGAGGAGTTAAAGGAATTTGCTCGCTTCGAGATTGAAAAAATCGAGCGCGTATCGCCTAAGATCGGCGAATATGAGGAGCTTTTGCAGATCAAAAAAAAGCTTAGTAAAAAAGATAAGATCGAGGAACTTTGGGCTAGGGCGCAGGGCGTTTTTGAGCTGGAGCGCAGCGTCATCGAAGCGCTAAGTCTTAGCGGACTGGATAGTGCGTTTTTTGAGGATGCGATGAATGAACTACGGCTAAAGCAGGAAAGTTTAAACTTAGACGAGCTAGAAAACATCGACATAGAGAAAATTTTAGATCGCATCGAAGCTCTTAGCGCGCTAAATAGGCGCTACGGAAGCGTAGAAGAGGCTTTAGCTACGCTTGAAGCGCGCAAAAAAGAGCTTGAGCATTACGAGCGGTTAAGCTTTGAAAAAACCAAGTTACAAGCGGAATTTAAACGTCTTAGCGAAAGCACCACTATCCTTGCCGAAAAAATTAGCGAGGCTCGCAAGGGCGCTAAAAAACGGCTCGAGGATCTGATAAATTCCTATCTAAAGCAGCTTTATATGGACGGAGTGGAGCTTAGTTTTAAGCCCGCGGTTCTTAGTGAGTGCGGCACGGACGAAATTTGCGTCAGCTTGTGCAAGACGGAATTTAAAAATTTAAGCTCAGGCGAAACGAACCGCCTACGCCTTGCTTTCATCGCGGCAAGCTTGGAGCTTACAAATAACGGCGAAGGAATTTTAATCTTAGACGAGATTGATTCAAATTTAAGTGGAAAAGAGGCGATGAGTATTGCAAACGTGCTGGTAAAAATTTCAAAATTTTATCAAATTTTTGCGATCTCGCACCAGCCGCAGCTTAGCTCAAAGGCTGCGTCACACTTTTTAGTAAGTAAAACGAACGGCAAATCTAGCGTGAGATTATTAAGCGAAAATGAGAAAATAACAGAGCTAGCTCGTATGATAAGCGGCGAGACTATTACTGCAGAAGCCCTGGAATTCGCTAAAAAACTAAGGCAAAGCTGAAGGAATTTTAAGCTTAAGTTTAAATCTGAAATTTTTTGCTACAATACCACGTTTAATTTAAATTTAAGTGTGATTTTGCAAAACGACGTAAAATCCGCTTCGAAAAATTTTATCAAGTGAGTTTTATGATTATAGATACACATTGCCATTTAGACGATGCTAGTTTCGATACCGATTTGGACGCGGTAATTGAGCGCGCCACGATTGCAGGCGTGCGCAGCATCATCATTCCTGGTGCCGATGTAGCAGACCTAGATAAGGCATGTAAAATTTCGCACGCGCGGAATAATGTGTATTTTGCCGTAGGGGTACATCCATACGAGATAGATTCTTTCGATATGGAGGTGCTGAAGCGGTATGCTGACGATCCCAAATGCGTGGGCGTTGGCGAATGCGGTCTTGATTACTTCAGACTTAAGCAGCAAGAGAACAAGGAAACCAAAGCCTTAGAAATCTCCCGCCAAAAAGACGCCTTCATCTCACAAATCGATCTAGCAACACAACTTCAAAAACCACTTATAGTCCATATCCGAGAAGCAAACGAAGATAGCTTTGGAATTCTAAAAGATCGCGCCGGCGATTTATGCGGCGGTGTTTTGCACTGCTTCAATGCCAGCAAGCTTTTGCTAGGTCTTAGCGAATACGGATTTTACTTCGGTATCGGCGGAGTTTTGACATTCAAAAATGCAAAAAACTTAGCTGAGATCTTACCGCAAATTCCGCAAGAGCGCCTCTTAATCGAGACGGATGCACCATATCTAACCCCGCATCCGCATCGCGGCGAGCGCAACGAGCCTGCATTTACGAGACTCGTGGTAGAAAAAGTCGCGGAAATTTTAAGCCTAAGCGTAGAAGAGGTCGAAGCAATAACGACTCAAAACGCCTGTAGGCTTTTTGGCGATAAAATCAAAGGAGAGATATGAAAGCCATAAAATTTATACTGCTAGCCCTGCTTTTAGTGGGCGAAGCGTTTGCGAGCCAGCCTGGTCTGATGCGCGCAAATCACGACTATATTTTAAATCAATTCGGCATCGAAAATAACGAATCGAGCAAAAACGTAGTCGCGGGCATATTCCGTGCGATCAATGCAAGCGATCGCAAGCAGTTTAAGCATATCGTGACTTCGCAGTCGCACAATGCCTACTTGGTCAAATCCGAGGTAGATAACATCGAAGCTCCGGAGTTCTTATTGTATTTGGCAATGGTAGAATCTCATCTTAAAAACACCGTAACTTCGGGCGCTAGCGCAGGTGGTATGTGGCAGCTGATGCCGGCGACCGCAAAAAATTTCGGTCTTAGAGTAGATAGTGCAGTAGATGAGCGTCGCGATCCCGCAGCCTCTACGGATGCTGCGTTTTCGTATATTTTGCATCTGAAGCAAAATTTTGGCAAGTGGTATTTAGCGCTAATGGCGTATAATTGCGGTGATCAAAAGCTTAAAAATGCGATTGCAGCTACTGGTAGCGATGATCTGGATCGCTTGCTAAAAAGCCCCGCACTTCCTAATGAGACTAAGAATTTTATCAAGCGTATTATTAAATACGCTTACATCGCTCAAAATGAAAATATGCGCAAAATTTTGCTTTTTGAAAGCGAGCCGTGGGGGCTAAAGCGTATCGCAGTAGCTCCGGGCACAAAGCTAAGCGCAGTTGCAAAACAGATCGGAATTTCGCCGTCGCAGATGCAGGATTACAACGCGCATATTAAAAACGGAATTTCGCCACTTAACGGCAAGTACTTCTTTTATATCCCACAAAGCAAATATGCAGAATTTGTCGTAAATCAAGGCGCGTTTCAAGCGTATGAACCACGTCTGAAACAGCGCAAGCCAGGACGGGTGTTAGCAGGTTTGGCGAACGAGCTTAGCCTCAAAGACAAAAACGAAATAGCGCTAAATAATATAAAATTCAACAAATAAGATCGGATCGCAGGTGTCGTACCAGAAAATCGCTCTTTTTAGTGCGCTTTTTGCGCTGATTCTTGCCGGTTGTTCGTTTCGCACCGCACCGCCTTCTAGATCGTCTGCGGGCGGTGCGGGCAAGATTGGCAAAAACTCTCCCGCCACCATGCGCCCTTATAAAATCAACGGCAAAACCTACTATCCCGAACAAGTAAGCGTCGGTGACACTCAAATCGGCATCGCCAGCTGGTATGGGCCGAATTTTCATGGTAAATACACCTCAAACGGCGAAATTTACGATATGAACGGCATGACCGCCGCGCACAAAACCTATCCAATGAATACTATGGTAAAGGTCACGAATCGCGACACCGGCGCTACCGCAACCGTGCGCATCAACGATCGTGGTCCATTCGTGGATGGTCGCATCATTGATCTTAGCAAAACAGCTGCCAATCTAGTGGGCGTATTTGCCAAAGGCACGGCGCCTGTAAAGCTCGAAGTAGTGGGTTTTTATGGGCGCACTATTGCTAAAGGCTCGCCGAAAGCGACCATCGTTGGCGGAAATTTTATGGTGCAAATCGGTGCGTTTAGAAACAGAAGCGGCGCACAAATTTATCAGCGCGATTACCACGGCACGGCGGGATATCCTGCGATCATCAAAGAATTTAGCATAGACGGCGCGCCGATTTATCGCGTCTTTTTAAGCGGATTTAAAAGCGAGGATGAGGCGAGAGATTTCGCGCATAATGGCAAATTTACTGGAGCTTTCATCGTAAGGGAGTAGCAGTTTTATTTGACGGCTTTTACCTTCGTTTTTTTGCTTAATACGGACTTGTTAAATTTATTTGTGAGCTACTTGCGGTAAAATTTCCCGTCATCTAATAGTTATCTGCTTTAGTTGCGGCGAAGTGCGGGCTACCTGCAAGCTATTCGTAGCAAAAATTGCGCCTGCTTGAGCTTTGTTTTTTAATAGGACGCCACGGCTGATAAAATTTTATATTGCTAGGGGATAGAGCATGCAAAAATATCCGGAAGTTTATAGTTTAGAAAAGAGTTTGGCTATACTTGAAAAATATAAAGACGAGCTGAGCGTAGAACAATACGAGCAAAACAGATCTATCATCTGCAACCACGCGATAGAGGGTATGTTTGCAAACAGCAAGATATAATAGATCTTATCAAGGTCGATAAGGGAGAAAAAACGCCCGATGAGATAATAAACGAATATAAAAAAGAGTGGGGCGTTTTATAGCGCAGTAGAAAAATTAAATTTGATACTGAAATATCAGAGGTATTTTGACGCAGCTCATCGTCTGCTTGAATTTTAATCGTGCAGAAAAGTTACGACTTCATGCTCTTTTGGTAAATTTTCTCTACCGTCAATACCGCGATTGCCGTATTCCGCTAGAGCTTCTTTTAAAATTTTATAAAGCTCATCCAATGAAATTCCGTAAGTGCTGGAATTTATACTTTCTAACTTATATTTGATAAAAAACGGATTATCCACGAGCATTTTACTGGTAGTTTCATCATAAATTCGCCTTATATCAAGCTCGATATCTCTACCTTTATAGTGAAACAACCAAATATCCTCACCCGTATAGCCATCTCTTGGATCCGGCATAGATGCCAAACATACATGAATAAGCCAAGCATCTCTTTGCCTATCGATAACCCAATTCATCCAATCGGTATCATTATCCTGGATTGGGTATGTGTAATTGTGTTTCATCAATAGCTCGTTAATATTACTTAAAATATCATATTTCTTCAAGTCCCCTTTCGAAATATATTCTGCCACAAACGCCATCTAGCCCTCCTTGAGAAATTCTATAATTTAAAGTAGATCGCTCGTATATAGACCGAACAAAGACGAGAGTTCAAATTTAATCCTTTCGCCGACGATAACTTATCGTTTAAACAGCCAATTTATATACGATTATCGTTAATTCTTAATATAATCTTTCGTAAAATTCGTTATGAAATTTAAAAATTTCAGGCGCTTTGTCGCTCGCCACCTCTTTTAAATTTAGCGTCTAAAAATACGCAGAATTTCACGCCGTATAGGTAGAAAATCCAGCTTATGTAGATCCATAGAAAGAAAAATAACGCGACCGAAAACGAGCCGTAGATGCTAAGATAGGTTTTGTTATAAAAGACATATTGTGCGAAAACCAGTCTTGAAAGCCACCACAAAATCGATGCTACGAGCGATGAGGCAAGTACCGCTTTTGCGCGGATCTCGCGGTTGATCGCCGTAGCGTAAGTGATAGCAAAAATCCCCCAAACGATTAAGTAGGGTAGAATTTTAAGCAAATTTATCCAGCTCGTAAGCTCAGTTTTATTTAGCAGCTCCTGAAGCTCGCCGCTGATATAAAACGACGCTCCAAGCCCCACAGGAGCGAGCGTCATCAGTGTCCAGTAGGTGCTTAGGCTCTTAAAAAAGCTTCGCTCGGGCGAATGCGAAATGCGCGCAATTATCGCTTCAAAATCTCCGAAAAACAGCACCGACGTAACTAGCACCGCGCAAAAGCCCGTTACGCCAAGGCTTAGCCCGTTTGCCATAAATTCCTCGATATAGTGCGCCATGCTCGCTTGATTTGCGGGCAGGAAGTTTGAAAAAATAAAGCCCATAATCTTATCGTAGTAGCCTTTGAAGCTTGGCAGCTGCATAAAAACGCTAAGCGAGACCATCAGCACCGGCAGTAGCGCCAGAATCGTGTGAAAGCTAAGGCTTGATGCATGGTGCATGAGCTCGGTATCGTAGAGGCGGAAAAAATTTTTGAGTCGGCTTTGCGCTTGCTTAAGCGTCGGTATTAGTTTTTTCATACGGGCGATTTTACATTAAAAATTTAGAATTTCATATAAATTTGCGCAATTTTTCTTTTGTATCGTGGTATATCGTCTATAAAATTTAAAGCTAAAAAATGCGACTACAAATATATAAATTTATATCTCGAATTTAGTCTAAATTTAGGAAAATTTTTCTAATATGCTAAAAAATAATATTAAATATATCCATAACGAAGGGAAAATAATGGAACGAAGGAAAACGATGAAATTTAAAATTTCATTAGCGGCATGTATGTGCTTACTATGCAGCAGTTTGGCTGCAGCGCAAAATGGCGGTAATTCTGCGCCTGAAAAGTCGCAGAATATGGGTGTAATCGAGGTAAATTCCGTCGGCGATAATATCAGCGAGAGCGGCATCGACGAGGGCTTTTTGAGCAAAAATGTGCAGCAAGGCATGCTTGCCGGCAAGCGCGCTTTAGATCTTCCGTATCAGATCAACACGATCAGCAAGGAGATCATGAATCACCAGGGCGTCACCGGCTATGAGGAGGCGGTTAAATACTTCCCGTCCGCGCAGATTCAGATGCGCGGCGGCGCTACGGTCGGACGTCCGCAGACGCGCGGCTTTGAGGGCAGCGTCGTAGGCAACAGCTTCTGGGACGGCTTTTATACGATTTCGACGACGGCGATTCCGATGGCGATGTTTGAGAGCTTTCAGGTACAAAACGGCGTCGCAGGCTCGCTCTACGGCGCGCAAAATCCGGTGGGCATTTTCAGCTACACGCGCAAGCGCCCCGTAAAAGATCAGTACATCATCTGGAGCGATTATATGTCGCGAAGCAACCTAGGTCTTGGTTTTGATCTATCCGATAAATTTGAAAAATTCGGCTACCGCGCGGTGTTTTACGGATCCAACGGCGACAGACAGCCGAAGGGCTCAAATTTACAGCGTCGCTTAGCCAGCATCACGATGGAATTTTATCCGACGGGCGATCTAACGTTCGAAACCGCGGCTAGTTATTACGAGCACAATACTAAAGGCTTTGCGGGGCAGTTTGCCCTCGGCGTAATAAACGGTAAGATCACGGATGGAATTACGCTTCCAAAAGCGGTGGACTCCTCAGAGCGCGGTCTTGGTCAGAGCTTTGGAGGCATGCATCTAAAAACCACTACCGCAAGCGCAAAATTTAAATTTACGCCTACCGATAAATGGTATTTAGAGGGCGGCTTTCAGTTTCAGCGTGCCGATCGTGATACTCACGGCGTCGTAAACTATTTGCTTCCCGAAGGGTTTGATTGCGCAAATTATGCCGCTTTACCGCCTAAAAAGAGACCAGGCATATGTAATAGTAATCTGAATGCAAAATGGACGAAGCCGGGCGATTATTATACTCAACACAGCGGTGGTGCTATAGCAGCGTATAGATTTGATTTACCGAGCGGCTATCTTAAGGCAAACACGCAGTTTAATACGGGCGATATCGAACATGATTTCAGCGTGCAGACCAACGGATATCACTGGACGCAGGATAGATATAAAAATGCGAGCACCAACTACACCTCGCCTACCATAGGCAATATCTACGATCCTAAAATTCTAAATTACACCGGTGCTAGGCGCGGAAGCGGGCTGTATCACTACGCTGTTTTGGATATGTATAACGTCTCGGCGCTAGATGATATCACGATAAACGATAAATTTGACGTGATGCTAAGCGCATCTAAGGCGTGGATGAGACAGGAATCTTACGATGATCGCCAACAAAGACTTGTAAAAGCCTATAGCGATTCGGGCTATAGTTGGGCGGGCAGCTTGATCTTCCATCCGATAGAGGATGCCAGCATCTACTACACCTACGCAGATAGCTTGCAGCAGGGCTCTACCCATGTTTATGATGGCGGTCCACATAACGGCGAGGTCGCCTCTACATCTCCGTATCGCTCTAAACAACACGAGATTGGCGCTAAAATTCGCGTAGCCGATATGATCGATTTTAGCGTAGCGTATTTTGATATACGTCGCCCGATCGCCTACTTAAATAGCTCTACGGGGCTTTATGGCATAAACGGCGAGCAGCGCAACCGCGGATTTGAGTTTATGAGCGGCGGACGAATTACGCAAAATTTAAGCGTGCTAGGAGGCTTTACCTACATCGATCCTAAGATGCATAACGTAAGTATCGAGGGCGCTAACCGCAAGGTCGCAAACGGCATCCCTAAGATAAACGCAAATTTAATGCTTGATTACGTGATCCCGGGCACAAACAAGCTTGCGATCAGTACAAATTTCCACTACACCGGTAAGATGTATTTGGATGATCTAAACACTCAGCACACGCCTAGCTTTTTCGTTACCGATATCGGCATTAGATATACGAGCGAGCATCTTTTAGGCGATAAGACCACGCTACGCTTCAATGTAAATAACGTATTTAACAAAAAATATTGGGCGGGAATGTATCCTGCTAGCGCCGACGGTGCGGGCGGAATAGATCCAAAAAGCGTGCTAGGCTCGGCAAACGGCGTGACGCTGGGCGAGAGCAGAAGCTTCATGCTCTCTGCGGAGGTAAAATTTTAAAATCTAGCGGGTTTAAAATTTCTGTTTAAGCGGCGCGAATGATTATGGCGCCGCTTTTAAATTTATGAAATTTTATCGCTCTAAGCGGCAAGATTAAATTTAACGAGGCTTGTTTTAATTCATTTTAAAATTTAAGCCTTGGATTTTGAAATTTTAAACCTTGATTTTAAAATTTCGATCTTTAAATTTTTAGATCGCCGCGCCTCGGCTTGCCTGCAAAATTTATCCGCGCGCGGTTTAAAATTTAGCCGTTTTTGGTTATAATCTTTGCAAAACCACGAAACGGAGAGCAATGAAACAAGTTTTAATCATCGCAAGCGGAAAGTTTGCGCGCCATTTTTTATCCAAAGTTTGTAAAATCAAAGATGTCATCAGATCATATCGCGTAATAGCTAAAAATATGGATGCCTTGCCCGCAGAGCTTGAAAACGAGTCAAATTTTTCGGTCGAAATTTTTGATCCTACTAGCATTGAGCGGTTGCGCGTGGTGCTAGCAGGAGAGGAATTTGACCGCTGCATAGTGATAATGGAGGATGAATTTGACACTAAAGTAACGCTTGAAAATTTAAAGACGCTCGCTCCGGATTTAGAGCTTTACGTGGCTGATTTTTGGGGACTTTTGCGCGAGAATAAAAATGAAGCTCACGTAAAAATCGTAAATACCCTTGCGCTAAATTCCTCGCGCTTCATCGGTTTTTTGCCCGATAGCCCCGTTTTTGCTGATAACATTGGGCTTGGGCGCGGAGAGATAATGGAGGTAAAAGTGCCCGTAGGAAGCTCGTTTGCGTATAAAAAAATCAGCACGCTTTCTAATGCGAAATATCAAATTCCGATGATCTACCGTCACAATAATTACATCGTAACGACACCTAGCTCGCGGATATATCCGAATGATACGATCTTAGTTGTTGGTGAGCCTAGTGCGCTGCGAGCGGTGTTTACTGAAGTAAAAAAGCAAAGCGGGCAATTTCCATCGCCGTTTGGGCTAAATATTTTCGCGCTAATCGATATGAAAAAAATGAGCGGCGACGAGATAGCTAGGACGGTTAGGGCGCTTGAGTTTTTGGATTTGCATATTAGAAATCATAAAATTTATCTGCGAATTTTAAATCCTCTGCTAAACGACGCTTTTAGCGAGCTTAAAGCTCTGTGTGAGCGGGATAAATTTGAAATTCTCATCGATTACTCGGGCGAATTAAATTTAAAGCGCGACGTGAGCGAAAATAAAGCAGGCTTGGTAGTTTGCTCAAGCGGAGTTTTCGAGGCAAAAAAAGCGGCACTTAAAGCGCTTGAAATTCCGGTGCTAAGCCTTGGAGAGGGCGAGCTAAAAGATGTGCGTAAAAGCGTCGTGCTAAGTGCTGGCGAGCGACTTCGCGAGGAATCAAGCATCGTCTTTGACATCAGCTCGCAGCTAGGGCTAGATGTGTATTTGTATCTTTTCGGCGAGAGCGAAAAGGGCGAGTTTGCGCAAAGCTACGTGAGCTTATCGAAGCTTTTTAAGCAGAGTTTATTCGTGATTCCTTGCGAGCGACAAAATCCGATTTTAGCGTTAGGCAGCGAGCGAGATCTGCTGCAGTTCGTACCATTTAACGATAGAATTTTGGCGCGCAAGCTCACATCGATTTTCAATCAGGATTTGGATCAGATGTATTTCAAGCTAGGCAAAAATCATCAAATTTTCGTTCCGAGCGATTACGGGTATGAAAAGTAATCGAAATTTATGTTACAATTACCCAAAAATCAAAGGCTAGCGTATGAAAATCGATCTTAATTTAGGCAAAAAATACAGCGTTTTTATCGACGAATTGCATAGTTTAAAACTTAGCGGCAAGGTCGCTATCGTGACAAATCCCAAAGTAGCGGGGCTATGGCTTGATTTCTTACTGCAGCGGCTAGATTGCGAGCAAAAATTTATCATCACGATCCCGGATGGCGAAGAGTATAAAAATACTGCGAGCGTGGAGCAAATTTTAGAGCAGCTTTTTAGCTCCAAGCTTGATCGCAAAAGCACGCTCATCGCTCTTGGCGGCGGTGTCATTAGCGATATAACAGGCTTTTGCGCGAGCATTTATGAGCGCGGTATCGATTTTATCAATATACCTACGACCTTGTTAGCGCAAGTGGACGCAAGCGTCGGCGGTAAGACTGGCGTAAATAATCGTTTCGGCAAAAATTTAATCGGCTCGTTTTATCAGCCGCGCGCGGTTTATTGCGAGAGCAAATTTTTATCGACGCTTCCTGCGCGAGAGTTTGCCGCAGGCGTCGCAGAGGCGGTAAAGATGGCTGTATGCTTTGATGTCGAACTATTTAAATTTTTCGAGACGCACGATCTAAAAAGCGTCGATGAAATTTCGCACGTAATCGCGCGCTGCGTGGAGATTAAAGCGGGCGTCGTAGAGCGAGACGAGCGCGAAAGCGGCGTGCGTGCGGTGTTAAACTACGGGCATACCTTTGCTCACGCTATCGAAAAAATTACTGATTATAAAAAATTTTTGCACGGTGAGGCTGTAGCGGTCGGTATGGCGATGGCAAATGCGCTAGCGCGGCGTCTCGGTAAACTAAGCGGCGAACAGGAGGAGCAGATCCGTAAAGTGCTTCAAAAATTCACACTTCCGATAAAATTCCACGTAGAGGATGCAGCGGAATTTTACGAGCTGTTTTTTCTCGATAAAAAGAGTGAAAACGGCAAGATAAAATTTATCCTGCCCGACGGCATCGGTAAATTCTACGCTTCCAAAGAGATCGCAAAAGATGAAGTAATTACAGCGCTGAAAGAGTTTGAATGAGAGCGCTTGTAGCTATTTTTTTGATTTTTAATCTTGCATTTTGCGAGGCAAATTCTACGCTCTCCGCCGCGTATACGCGCTTAGAATCCAACGCTAGCTCCGCCGCTAGTGAGAAGAAAGATGAAAATTCCAAGCTAACCGCGTCGCTAAAAGATCAGATCCGTATTATTGACGATGAGATCAAAAATAATATCTGGGTCTCTCGCTTTTCAAATTTCATCGGCTATCAAAATTTACAAAAGCAATCCAGCCAGCTCGAAGCGGAGCTAAAAAAGAGCGCCGGCACCGATAAGATCGCAGAGATTCAAAAAAGACTTCGCGCCGTAAAAGAGCAGCTCATACTGCTAAAAGAGTATGAAAAATCTCCGTTTTTAGATATCATCGCGATGCCCGAAACTCCAGAGCCTGCGCGCATTACAAATCCTTTTTCGATAATTTCCGGTTTTTCTACGATTAGAAATTTGCAAGCTCAAAAGATGGAGCAGAAAAACGCCATCGAAAATATTAAAGCTTTAATCGATAAACTTGAAGCAAAAAGGGCGCTATATGAGCGTTTGATGCAGATTGATACGGACGCAAGCGCTGCGGCGGAGCTTAAAAGCTTAGATTACGAGCTCGGAGAGTTCAGCTCCGCATACGAGATCGCGCAGACCACGTACGACGTTTACGAAAAAAAGATCAACTCCCAAATCGCCGTGCAGACCGCCGATATAAAAGCGCAGATCAAGCGCGCGGGAAACATCGCCGTATGGATACTCGTAGTCATGGCGCTATCGTTTTTATGTAAGATAATAGCGAAAAAATATATCAAAAACGACGAGAATTTTTATATCGTAAATAAAGCTATCAATGTTTTAAATTTTACTCTGATCGCGCTGATACTGCTATTTTCTTACATCGAGAATATGACGCATTTCGTAACAGTTTTGGGCTTTGCTTCGGCAGGTCTTGCGATTGCGATGAAAGATATGTTTATGAGCTCCTTAGGCTGGCTTACGATCGTGCTCGGCGGAAGCTTTCGCGTGGGTGATCGCATCAGAGTACATAAAAACGGCGAGACCTACGTAGGCGATATCATCGATATTTCGGTGCTTAGGATGACGATTTTCGAAGACGTTACTATGACTACGTGGAGAGAAAATAAGCGCGCAGGCAGGGTGATTTTCATACCGAATAATTATATTTTTACCGATCTTATCTCAAACTATACTCATAGCGGCATGAAGACCGTTTGGGACGGCATCAGCATACTTTTAACATTTGATAGCAACCATAAAAAGGCGATGTATCTCATAAAAAACATCGTGCGGAAGTATTCTAAGGGCTACACCGACATTGCCAAAAAGCAGATGGGCAAGCTGCGCTCGCAATATAGTATCAAAAATCCAAACGTCGAGCCTAGAATTTTTAGCTTTTTTGAGCCATACGGCATTGAAATTTCGGTTTGGTATATGACGAATTCTTACGCCACGCTCGGGCTTCGCAGCAACATCTCGGCTGAAATTTTAGACGCCCTAAGAAGCGAGCCCGACATCAAGATCGCCTATCCTGCTTACACGCTTTTTAACGGCAAAAATCATGCGGCTGCGGGCGGAAATTTTGCGGCGCAAGACCTCAGCTCCGAGCAGCAAGGCTCGCAAAATTTAAACGCAGCGGCGCAGGGCGCCGGCTTTGCCACAGGAAGCGGATCCGGGAGCGAAATTTGAAAATTTATTTTAAAACGTTTGGATGCCGCACCAATATCTACGACACGCAGCTTATCAAAAGCAATCTCAAATCGGGCGAGATCACGCACGACGAGCAGGGCGCGGACGTAGTCGTGATAAACTCCTGCACCGTTACGAACGGCGCCGACGCAGACGTACGAAACTACGTAAATAAGATGAACCGCCTTGGCAAAAAGATATTGCTAACCGGCTGCGGCGCGGTTTCGCGCGGCGAGGAGCTGTATAAAAACGGCGCGGTCTTCGGCGTATTCGGGATGTCGCAAAAGGAAAAGATCGATGAGTTTTTGGGCTCGGAGTCGAAATTTTACGATATCGGCGATCTAAGTAGCGTCGAAAAAAATTTAGTAAGCGACTATGAGGATCACACCAAGGCCTTTATTAAAATTCAGGAAGGGTGCGATTTTAACTGCAGCTATTGCATAATCCCCTCGGTGCGCGGCCGCTCGCGCAGCAGCTCTGAAGACGCGATCTTAAAAGAGGCGGCGAGTCTTGCCGCAAACGGCTTTAGCGAGATTGTGCTAACGGGCACCAATATCGGAAGCTACGGCAAATTCGCTGGCACGAGCCTCGGCGCGCTGCTTCAAAAGCTGGGCGCGATCCGCGGAATTCGCCGTATCCGCTTAGGTAGCATCGAGCCCTCGCAGATCGATGAGAGCTTTCGCGAAATTTTATCCGAGCCGTGGCTGGAGCGGCATCTGCACATCGCGCTTCAGCACACTTCGCAAAAGATGCTTAGTATAATGCGCCGCCGAAATTCCGCGCTAAGGGATTTGGAGCTTTTTTGCGAGCTTGCGGAGCGCGGGTTCGCGCTGGGGACGGACTTTATCGTCGCGCATCCGGGCGAGAGCGAAGAAATTTGGCTCGAAGCGGTAGAAAATTTCAAAAAATTCCCGCTCACGCATCTGCACGCCTTTATCTTTTCGCCGCGGCAAGGGACCGCCTCGGCGTCGCTAAAAGGTCGCATAGACGGCAAAACGGCGAAGGCGCGACTAAAGATGCTGCAGAACATAACGGCGCTGAATAATTATAAATTTCGTCTTTCGCACAAGGTGCCGTTAAATGTGCTGATCGAGCGGAAAAACGGAGAGTTTTATGAAGGATATGATCAATTTTATGATAAAATTTGGATCAAAAGCGATGAGGATTTGTCGAAAAAATGGATGGAGATAAGAGATTATGAGGTTAAATTTGATGGAAATTTTGCATAAAATCAAAAAAAGCAAGCTAAATATAATTTTGATTTTTTTAGTGCTGCTTATCGTTTTGCTCTCGATCGTTTATTTTAAAGATGATTCGCGATACATCACCGAGCGCGAATTTAGCGAGCTGGTCCGCGCAGATCAGATCAAACGCGCGCATATCGAGGATGGAAATTTAAATTTTACCTATGACGGCAAACGCTATAAAATTTTAGTCGATCTCGTAGATCTTAAGGAGCTATCAAATCACGCTCTAATCAGCAAAGAAAAGGATGATGGCACGAGCGGTATTAGCGCGACGCTCGTGATTTTTACATTCGCATTTTTTCTCTTCGTGTATTATTTTGAAACCGTTTTGGCTAGACACCGCAGGATGGACGGCGCCGCGCGTCAGAGCGCTAGCTCGGGTGGCGATCTCGGCGATCTTTCGCCAAGCGTTAGCGACGTGAGATTTAGCGATGTCGCGGGCATCAGCGAGGTTAAGGACGAGCTAATCGAGATCGTGGATTTTTTAAAAAATCCCGCAAAATACCGAAATTTTGGCATCAAGCTGCCGAAAGGAATTTTAATGATCGGCGAGCCGGGCGTCGGTAAAACGCTAATTGCAAAAGCCGTGGCGGGAGAGGCAGATGTACCGTTTTTTTACCAAAGCGGCGCAAGTTTCGCCGAGGTCTTTGTGGGCGTCGGCGCTAGGCGGGTTCGCGAGCTGTTTGCGAAGGCCAAATCCTGCGCGCCCGCAATTATTTTTATCGACGAGATCGATGCGGTCGGCGGCAAGCGCGGTATCGGGCGCAACGACGAGCGAGAAGCGACGCTAAATCAGCTGCTGACCGAGATGGACGGATTTGAGGAAAATAGCGGCGTGATGGTAATCGGCGCGACCAATAAAATAAATTTGATCGACGATGCGCTTCTGCGCTCGGGGCGCTTTGATAGGCGCGTTTTTATCGGGCTTCCGAACTACAAAGACCGCATCGAAATTTTAAAAATTTACCTCGAGGGCAAAAGATGCAGTGCGAATATCAACAAAGTAAGCCGCCTCTGCGTGGGCTTTAGCGGCGCGGGAGTAGCGACGCTGGTAAATGAAGCCGCGATCAACGCTCTTAAGCGCGGCAGCGATACGATCGAGCTTAGCGATTTTGAAAACGTGCGAATGAGGGTCTTTTACGGCGTGCAAAAAAGCAGAATCCTCACCGAATACGAAAAGGAGATCCAGGCGTTTTATCAGGGCGCAAAGGCGCTTAGTGCGTATTGGTATTCGTTTGATTTCGAAAAGATCGAGCTTTTAAACGATAAATTTTTAAACGAGGATTTCGAGATCGAATCCAAAACCCAAATTTTAAATCAAATCAAAGTGCTTTTAAGCGGCATGGCAGCGCTACAGATCCATAAAAACGACGCTTTTTCAAATTCCGCTAGCGACGTAAAGCAGGCTATCGCGCTGGCGCAAAAGATGGTTTTTGAGCTCGCGATGGGCGATAGTTTCACCCCTAGCGCGCAGAGCGTGAATAAAATTTTGCAAGATTGCTACGACGAGGTAAGCGAGATAATCCGCACGATGCAGGATAAGTTAAATCAAATTTCAAAGCAAATTTTCGTCTATGAGTTCATAACTTTCGAGGATGTTCAAAAGATTTGCGAATCTGATGGTGTGGAGCAAGAGGGCGCTTCTGCGCAAGAGCAAGATTTACAAAAGCCGGAAAAAGATAGCGAAAGCTCTGAAGAAAAGCCGCAAGACGGCACGCTAAATTTCGATTAAATTTTAAAATTTAAAATTCTAATAAAGGAGAGGAAAATGGTAAAAATAGGTGTTTTAACGATCAGTGATCGCGCTAGTGGTGGCGTTTACGAGGATTTAGGAGGCAAAGAAATAATTGCCGTGATGGATGATTGGCTAACTTGTGAGAAGCAGTATTTTTATGAAATAGTTCCAGATGAGCTAGAGCTGATCAAAGATAAGCTGATTTATCTTTGCGATGAAGCGGGTTGTGATTTAGTGCTAACTACTGGTGGCACGGGTCCTGCTCCGCGCGATGTAACGCCTGAAGCGACTGAAGCGGTAAGTGAGAAATTAATGCCAGGCTTTGGCGAACTAATGCGCGCAGAGAGCCAAAAGATCGTGCCTACGGCAATTTTATCTCGCCAGATAGCAGCGATCCGCAAAAAATCTCTGATTATAAACTTACCGGGCAATCCAAAAGCGATTAAAGAGTGCCTGCTGCCGGTATTTCCTGCTGTGCCGTATTGTATTGATCTAATGGGAGGAAATTACATAACAGCGGATGAAAATAAGATAAAAATATTCCGTCCTAAACGCAAATAATTCGCAAAATTTAGCAGGAATTAAATGATTTATGATATTATTTGGGTGCAAATTTAAGGAAAAATATGAAAATAAATCACAACGATATTTTGGAATTTCATAAATATTTTAGTAAAATCAGCCACAGCAAAGGTCGTATTCGTATCCGCGTAAGTCCCAAGATTAGGGAGTTGCGAGATAGCGTGAGCGAGGAGAGCCTGAAGGCTAAAATAGCTGCAATTCGCGGGATAAAAGAGTATAAATTTAACTCTCTAATCGGCTCGCTGACGATTCATTACGACGAAAATATTTTCCCGATGCACCTTTGGGAGCAGTTTTTAAGCGGTATCAGTTCGCCTGAGCTAATAGCGCTCGTAAATTCCAATATAGAGGCGATTTCTTGAGCGAAGAAGCATTACGTAGCACCAAAAAATCGCGCAAAATTTCTAATAAATCTCGGAATTTAAATGAGGCACAAATTGCAGATATCGCTCTTTTGCTTGAAAAAGAGGCGCAAATTTTGCAGTTTTATTCGCTGGGTGCAGTTAAATTTCAAGATAAAAAGTTAGGAGAAATTCTATCTTTACGAGCTGGATTACTTGAGCGGATACTAGACTTTGCAAATTCTTGCGGGCTTGGCGCCACGCCTCCTGAAAATAGCAGTGAGGCACTGGCTGCAAAAGGTATGAATGAGTTTTTGGCTTCGGCGCTTTTGATAGAAAAAAGCTCTATGATGTTTTATGACGATCTAATTAATTCGTGCAAGAACGCGCAATTTAAAGAGCTGCTGTACAAGGCGCAGGCGGTTTCGTATAATGAAATTTTGCCGATTTTAAAAGAACTGAATTCTAAATACGAGGCTGATTTAAATTCTTTGAATTTCGCTGATTTATTAAACGAAATTTTTAAAAATCCGCAGGAATTAGAGCGGATATTTCAAAAATACGATTTGCAAAATATTTTAAATAGCGCATTTTCCAATTTAATTAAAGGAATTTTGCAGAAAAATTAAATTAGGATTGCAAAAATCTAAAAAAGTCGCTATAATATCAAAATCTATGTAAAGTTGATAAAATGACTTTATAATCTTAACACGAGGAGAATGAAATGCCGATCCCATTTCTAGCAGGTTTTGCGCTTGGTTGCGCGGCGGTTTACGCTTATAACAATCGAGATAAAATCAAAGAAGGTGCGAATAAAATCGTAAGTAGCAAAAGCGTCGAGGAGCTAAAAAATAGCGTCAAAGGCGGAGCGGAAAAATTAAGCAAAAAATCAAAAGAAATTTTTGCGGAAGCCAAAGAAGGCTTAGATGATGTCGCTGAGGCGGTAAAAGGTAAAAGAAAGTCTGGTAGTAAAAAAGCTGCGACAAGTAGCACTAGGACTGAAACTAACACTGCAAAAAAAACCAGAAAAAAACCGGGACCAAAACCGGGATTTAAAAGAACTAAAAAATCCACCGCGGGCGCTAAGACTGGCGAAACGCCGGTAGGTGAGACATCCGTAGCATCTGCTACTCCGCTTAATATCCCGCAGATCGTAAAAATGGACGATAATTCTTCGGCTAAATTTACGTCCGCAGACGATAAATCAGAAAAATAGAGGCCTAAATGAATAGATCACTTACGACACAGCGTTCGCCGCTGGATCACGTTTTAAGCGGCGCTATAGCAGGGGCGATCGGCGGTTGCGCCGTAGAGCTCGTTAAAGCAAAAGAAGGCAAAAGCAAATCTAAAGCGATTCGAGATGCGCTAGATATAGCGTTAAGCGGCGGTATCATTGGTGGCGGCGCGATTTACAGCGCTAATAAACTCGTGCAAGGCGAGTATCTACGCGCAGCGGCAGGCGTCGCAGTATGCGTAGGCGCGCTCATTGCGGGTAGAAATTTTATTCTTAAGGTAGGCAATGAGTAATCCCTATATCACAAAAAAAGATTTGAAAGAAATTCTTGACGATTACGATTTCGGCGGCAAGAGATACGATGGAGGCTCGGCCGATGGCTTTGCCGGTGACGAAAGGCTCGGCGGTTGGGCTAAATGGATAAACGAGCGGGTAAATTCTGCACCTTTTAATAGTTCTGCTTCCAGCAATAACTCGGATAGTAAAGATTCCGCCGCTCAAAGCTCAAATGACGTAAATTCTACTCAAAGCTCGCAGAATTCCGCTTTCGGTGGAATTTTTAATTCCTTGGGTGGCAGACAAAACGCGAACGGTTTATTTGGTAGCAACTCATTTATCACAGGCATCGCTCTGGGTGCTGTGGCGACCTATTTTCTCACCGACGAAAATGCGCAAAAAAAGCTTTTTAAGCTCATCGCAAAGGGCACCGAGATGTTTCAGATGGGCATCGAAGAGATGAAGGAGCGATTCGAAGACGCCAAGGCAGAGATGCAAGAGTAGTTTATGCAAAATTTTAAAATTTTACATGAGACCAAAACTAGACTACGCATAAAGGTCGCGGGCTTTAAAGGGCTCGATACGAGCGCACTGCAAAAAGCAGCTGCGAGGCTTGAAGGCGTAACGGAAGCTAGATTTAACGCTAAAATTGACTCTTTGATCCTTAAGCTTGACGCAGACGTAAATAAGGCAGGAATTATAAAGCAACTTGAAGCTTTAAATTTAAGCGAGCTAAAATCAATTATCCCCGCTAGCCATAAAAATTTACCGAGCAAAAACGAATTTATCTTAGCGCTTCTTGCGTTGGGCGGAAATTTAATCTTTCGCACTTCGCCTTTAGTGCGCGCATTTAGCATCGTAGCGTGCATGCCTATCTTAAAAGAGGGCATTAAAGAGAGCTTTCGTCACGGGCTTACTTCAAAGGGCTTGGAGGCTGCTGCTGTCGGGATTTCGCTCGCTCGCGGAGATATCTTTGCCGCAAACAGCACCAACGCTATGCTTGCTCTTGGCGAATACATGGAGGAAAGCACCGTTTATAAAAGTGACGATCTGATCCGTGAGCTCGCTCGCCCCGACATCGCCGAAGCGTGGGTCGAGATAGATCAAAACGGCAAAAAGACCGAGATCAAAATCGCAACTTCTAAGCTAAAGGTAGGCGATATCGTGGTCGTGGGCGCGGGCGATGTTATAGCCGTGGACGGACACGTCGTAAGCGGCGAAGCGATGATAAATCAAGCCAATATGACGGGCGAATCGGTCGCGGTGAAAAAATCTCGCGGCGATAGCGTGTTAAGCGGCACGATCGTAGAGGAGGGCAGGATCCGTATCTGGGCGGAAAACGTCGGCGAAAACACCTCTACGCAGCGCATAAAGCACTACATCACGGCATCTCTTAACGAACGCTCCAGCATCGGTATGCATACGACTCACTTAGCCGATAAGCTCGTGCCGGTAACCTTTGGGCTTGCGGGCGTGTCATATCTGATAAATCGAAATTTTATGAGTGTGGCTTCGGTGCTGCAGGCGGATTACTCGTGCGCGCTTAAGCTACCTACGCCGGTCGCTTTTAAGTCGAGCATTTCAAAGGCGGGAAAGAACGGGATTTTGATCAAAGGCGCCAAGGCTCTTGAGTCGCTTGCGGCCGCCGACACCTTCGTATTTGATAAGACGGGCACGCTTACGTACGGCAACCTGGAGGTCGCCGAGATCATATCGTTTGACGAGCGCTTCAGCAAAAACGATATTTTAAATTTAACCGCAAGCGCCGAGGAGCATTACTTTCACCCCGTAGCCGAGGCGATCGTGGATGCCGCCAAAAAGCACGGTTTTATCCACAAACACCACGACGAGGTGGAATTTGTCGTCGCTCACGGCGTTAAAACAAGCATCGAGGGCAAAAAGCTCATCATCGGCTCGCGCCACTTTCTGGAGGATGACGAGATGATCTCATTTGCGGCGCATGAGCAGACCATCGATCTTGCGATGCAAAAGGGGCTCGCGCTGCTTTACATCGCATTTGACGGTAGACTTTTGGGGCTCATCGGGCTTAGAGACGAGGTGCGCGCAAACGCTCGCGCCGTCATCGCTAGGCTCCGTGAGCTGGGCGCAGAGCAGATCGTCATGCTCAGCGGCGACGTGAAATCAAAAGCCCGCACCGTAGCCAAAAAACTCGGCGTAGATCGCTATTACGGCGAACTGTTACCGACGCAAAAGACCGAAATCTTAGAGCAACTCAAAGCCGAGGGGCGAAAGGTGGTCTTCGTGGGCGACGGCATAAACGATGCGCCGAGCCTGATGAAGGCGGACATCGGCATCAGCATGCTAAATGGCGCCGAGATCGCCAAGGCTTCCGCGCAGATCGGGCTTTTGAAAAACGATATCGAGGGCGTCGCACAGGTAAAGGCGCTGGCCAACGACACGCTGCGGCTCGTAAATCGAAATTTCAACGCCACCGTGGGGATAAATTCGATCATTTTATTTTTGGCGACTTTCGGCGTGCTAAGCCCCGTGGCTACGGCGCTGCTGCATAACGGCACGACGATAGGACTACTACTGAATTCCATTAAAGGGGTAAAATTTGAAGATTGAAGATAAAATTTTGGATCTAAATTTTCAGCGCAAAGCAGCTAAAACGGCGCTGGGAGTAAGTATGGGCATCACGGCTCTAACCGCGCTGAATATGAACTCGCGCATGTCGCAGCTGCATAAAATTTCCGGCCTAGTGATGCTAGGATGCGCGATCTGGCACGCTAGCCTTTACGGCTCGCCGTACAGCGAGTTTCTGCAAAATAGAAAAGCAAAGAGCAGGGGCAGAAAGAGATCCGTAGCAAATTTAGCTTTGGAAAATCTGCCGGACAGCAAAAGCTCACCCGCAAAAAGTGCTCCCGCGAAAAGAAAGCCTCGCGCACGCAAAAGCGCCTAGCGGCATAGTGCGTCGCGGCTTTTGAAAGTGAAAAGATAGAAAACTCTAAAGCCGCTAAATTTCTTTAGACGCAGCCGTCGAATAAAACGTCGCAAGCGGTCAAATCTGCGCCGTTTGCGGTTAAATTTACTATTTTATTAATTATTTATCTATTTATCCATACAATTCCATCAAAATTTTAAGGAAAGACGATGAAATTAGTTTTATTGTTTTCGGTATTGGCTAGTCTTGCTTTGGGGCTTGATTGCAACGCCAAGACCTATTGCTCGCAGTTTAGCAGCTGCGAAGAGGCGATGCGGTATTTGCGAGAGTGTGGCAGGGCACAGGAAGGCGGTACTCAGCACACCGACGGCGACGGCGACGGCGTGCCGTGCGAAAAGCAACTGTGCGGTAATAAATTTAGCGGATTTTCTAGCGCGCGCGATGAAAAGAGCGAAGTTTCAAATTTAAAGGGCGCTGCCGACTCATGCGGTGCGGGGAAATTTAATGATAGCGTTATAGCTATAAAATTTGCTTCATAGGTGTGAAATTTTATTTCGGCGCATCTTTAAATTTATAATATAAAGTGTACCGTCTAAAATAATGCTGCCATGCTCGCTAAATTCGCAACGTTCGATTAAATTTTAATTATAAGAGAGCCAGTAAATTTTACATTTAACGGCTGTGTCGGTCGCTAGCTACCGAAATTTTAATCCGCAAACGCTTCACAATATCCTTTAAATTTTTTACCCGTCTTTACCTGCCGCAAATTTAAATTTCGCTACAATCGCTTTTTAAAATTTTGCGCCGAGTGCGCGCAAGAAGCTAAATTTAAAGGATCAAGATGGATTTTCAAATAGACGCCGCAGACGGCGCGGCGCGCGCCTGCACGATCCGCACGGCGCACAGCACGATCCGCACCCCCGTTTTTATGCCGGTCGGCACCGTGGGCGCGGTCAAGGCGCTCGATGCGACGGACGTAGAGCAGCTCCTGGGCGCGCAGATCATCCTTGCTAATACCTATCACATGTATCTGCGCCCGGGCTCGCGGGTGGTGGCGGGCTTCGGCGGGCTGCATGGATTTACGAAATTTCCTCGCAGCTTTTTGACCGACAGCGGCGGCTTTCAGGCGTTTAGCCTGCGCGCAAACACCAAAAACGACGAGGGCGGTATAAAATTTAAAAGCCACATCGACGGCAGCATGCATTATTTCACGCCGCGCTCAGTGCTGGATACGCAGTATGAGCTAAACTCCGATATTATGATGATTTTAGACGACTTGGTGGAGCTGCCGCGCGAGCCTGGCGCATTGAGCTTCGATGATAGATCGCGGCTTAAAAAGCGGATCGATCTAAGCGTCGCGCGCACGATAAAATGGGCTCGCGAAGCGATAGATTATCACGAGACCATGAAATCTCGCGGCCTGCACGCGCATCAAAACATCTTCGGTATCATCCAAGGCGGCACCGACCCGCATGCGCGCAAATTTTGCGCCGAAGCGCTGTGCGAGATGACCTTCGACGGGCTTGCGATCGGAGGGCTTAGCGTGGGCGAGAAAAACGAGCTGATGTACGAAACCGTCGAGGCCATGATGCCGTACGTCGATGCGGCGCGCCCGCGATATTTGATGGGGGTCGGCACGCCCGAGGATCTCGTCGAAAACGTCGCTCGCGGCGTGGATATGTTCGACTGCGTGATGCCTACGCGCAACGCCCGCAACGGCACGCTATTTACGAGCTTCGGCAAGATCAGCATCAAAAATGCGGGCTTTATCAGCGATCACGATCCGATCGATCCGCACTGCGACTGCTATACGTGCAAGCGCTTTAGCCGCGGCTACCTAAATCATCTATTTCGCGCGCGCGAGCTTAGCTTTTACCGCCTCGCTAGCATTCACAATCTGCACTTCTACCTGCGCCTTGCCGCGGATATGAGAGAGGCGATAATGCATGGGCGGTTTGCCGAGTTTAGGAGGGAATTCTACGCCGCACGAAGCGGGGTGCGAGATTAAATTTCAGCAGGCGAGGGCGCGGAATTTAGCGCGGTAGTTAAATTTAGCTACGGCGGCAGCGGGCGGAATTTTAATACGGCGCGCGCAGTTAAATTTAAACGCGACAAAATTTGGGCGATGAAATTTAATTAGCTGCGTAGCGTGGAGCTTGTAGCTTTAAATTTGATTTAAATTCCGCACTTAGGCTTTGGCATCAATTAGAGTTTTATTTTGGCAAAATTTTATTATGATAGAGCTATGTCTTGGAATTTTGCCGTAGAATGTGATGTGAAATTTGGCTTTGAATTTTGCGCCGAATTGCGTGGATAAAATTCTGCATCGATATGTGCTGAGCGCGCGAGATTTAAAGATGGATTTTAGCGGTATGATTTTACAGACGCGATGTAAAATTACTATGGCTTTTGTCAAATAAAAGGGGGCATTGCATCGAAATTTCGCAGGCATTGGTGTTATTTTTGTAAGCCGTGCGTTACGCGTATAAAACACATATATTGCTTTATGGTATGATCTACGCCTAAAATTATGGAATTTTATTACGATAAAATTTTAATGCGGTAGAATTTCACTTTGATAAAGTTCAAAATCCCCGCTAAATTCTGTCTTCGTGCTAAATTTTGCTATGAAATTTTGAGTGGAATTCTATCGTAGCAAAATTTCATCATAGCGAGATTTGCAGCAAAATTTCGCAGAATTATTTTTTAATCCGCCTTAGCATACAAAATCCAAGGAAATAAAGCGGCGACATAACGATAAAAATTATGATGTACCTCCATGCCGTGCTAGCAAAAAATAGCCCCGTAAGCTCCATAAATTTCATCGACGCGCCAGTATAGCGGTCGCCGATACCGATGAAAATAATCGCCGCGAACTCCACAAGCAGCGCAGGAGCAAATAGGATCGAGCCTGCGGTTTTGAAAAACATAAACGCAAAAGCCTTGAACTTATAATAAAACGAAATGAGCCCAAGTCCGATCACGCCGCAGATGAAAATCTGCTCGAACTCATCCAGCCCCAGGCTCTTATCCTGCAGGATCGTAGAGATGACGCACAGGATGATAAAGACGTTGTAATTCGCCATTTGACGCATCGGGTATTGATCGTGCGTCGCTATGGAGAGTAGGTTTATCGCGCGGTTAAGCGGCAGCAGATAAAATAGCGCAAAACTGAGGAAAATCAGCAGGTCCATCACCATATAAACCGTATCTTGATTGACGTAGTCTTGGATCTGCGAAAAAGATAGAAATATGCTTGCGATTTGCGAACGGAATATCAAAATAATGACTATCGGCGCTATGGGCAGGATTATGGATTTAAGCCCTTCCTTGCGGATAGATGAAGTATAAATCTTACTCTCAACGCTTTGCGTAGTGCGCAGATCATCGGTTTGGACGAACTCAAATCCAAAGAATTTCGGTTTTTTTGCACTCGTAGGCTTGGCTTTGCGGTTAAATTTAAATTTATTAAATTTTTTTGCGACCTTCGTTTCTTTTACGGCAGATATATCGTTTGCAATATTTTCGGTAGAGCTTTGAAAGGATGGCGTTTCGGATATATTGTTTTCTGCAGAATTCTTATCACCAAAAATTTCATCGTTTTGTTTTGCAGATTCTTTTGGCTGTGGGGCTACTTTTTGCGCTACGCGGTCTTTAGATTTAGAGCCCTCGACGCGCTTTATATTTATCGCGCTGGATGTTAGCGTGTCGAAGCTTACCTCATCGCCATCGGTTAGGCTAGGATCGCGCTCGCCAAGCATTTCGTAGCTATACTCGACCCCGCCTGTGGCGACTATGACATTTTCACCTCTGATAAATCCGATAAGTCTCATATACTAACATTCCCCGATTTTTTAATGAGAAATATTAGTCAAAATGAACTTAAAAAACGATTATTCTACGGTGACGCTTTTGGCTAAATTTCGCGGCATATCCACATCATTGCCAAGTCTGACGGAGATCTCAAGAGCTAGAATTTGTAAAATTATCATCATCTCAAAAAATTCGCTCATCGCGTGGCTCTGCTCGCTTGTTTTGATAAAATCATCCGCGATTTCCGGCTCTTCCGGGCTGATAGCTAAAATATACGCATCGCGCGCGGCAAGCTCTTCGACATTGCTTTTGGTTTTTTCATAAAGTGCATTTTTAGGCATTAGCGCGATCGTAAAAAGATTAGAATCCGCAAGAGCGATCGGACCGTGTTTCATCTCGCCGCTCGGATAGCCCTCCGCGTGCAGATAAGAGATCTCTTTGAGCTTGAGTGCGCCCTCAAGAGCGAGCGGATAGAAAATATCGCGACCGATAAAGAAAAAGCCGTGCCCATGCAGATAGTGCTTACTCATGCGGTAAATTTTATCCTGCAAGCCGTCTTTGATCTTTAAAATTTGCGGGATATGAAGCATCGCTGAAATTTCAGCGGAATTCATGCGCGCTGAGATGACCTCGCGCAGATTTGCAAGATAGATCACAAACATCCATAGCACCATTACCTGCGTCGCAAAAGCCTTCGTGGAGGCTACGCCCTTTTCGATGCCTGCGCGAGTTAGAATCACGCTGCCCGCCATGCGCACGATCGAGCTATTATCGACGTTGCATATCGCAAGCGTTCTAAGACCGGCTTTTTTAGCGATATGCAGCGCCTCTAAGGTGTCGGCGGTCTCGCCACTTTGCGAGATCACGATAAATAAGGAATTCTTGTTTAAAAATGGTTCTTTATAGCGGAATTCGCTGGCAACTTCTACTTTTGCGCGGATTTTAGCGATGCGCTCGAAAAGATACGAACTTACGAGCGCGGCGTGATAGCTCGTACCGCAGGCGCATAGCACGACCTCATCGATCCCCTCAAACAGCGACGCGTCAAGTTCGTCAAATTTTATCTTGCCGCCCTTGATTACGCGCCCCATCATCGCTTCGGTTACGACTTGCGCTTGCTCGTAAATTTCTTTTTCCATAAAAAATCTAAAGCCCTCTTTTTGCGCATAGCCTTTATCCTTCGGAAGCTCACTAAAGGCGCAATTATGCGGTTTAGAGTTTTTAAAAATGTCGATTTGCCCAAGCTTTGCAACGCCGTAAATTTGATCGTCCAGATACGCGGCCGTATTCGCAAGCCCGATGAGCGGAGCATCCGAGGAGCTAAAGAAAATTTCGTTTTTATCATTTTTCGCGACGATGAGCGGAGCTGCGTTTTTAGCAAAGAAAATTTCGCCGGGTGCTGCCTTGGTGATTAAAAGCGTAGCGTATGCGCCTTTTAGTCGTTTAATTGTGGCTTCATATGCCTTAAATGCGTCGTTACTAGCCTTGAAATTTTTCTCGAAAAGATGCACGATTACTTCGGTATCGGTCTGGCTTAAAAATTTCACGCCGTCCGCTTCGAGCTCATCTTTTAGCTCGATGTAGTTTTCGATGATGCCGTTATGCACGACGAAGCTAAAATCTCCAAAATGCGGATGCGCGTTAAGCTCAGTAGGCTTTCCGTGCGTCGCCCAGCGAGTATGCCCGATCGCGACGCCAAAGCCTTGCGAAGTGAAATCTTTCATCTTTTCTTCGAGATTATTAAGCTTGCCGACTGCTTTGAAGTACTTTATATTCGCACTCTCGTCCATCACAGCAAGCCCAGCGCTATCGTATCCGCGATACTCGAGTTCCTTCAGTCCGTTTATTATGATTTTTTTCTTCTCTTCATTTCCGATGTAGCCTACGATTCCACACATTTTGCTTTCCTTGTTTAAAATTTGGCGCCCATTTTACTACGCTATTTTAAATTAACGAAATTCGGCTCTAAATTTAGTCCGCTTATCCGTTTTGTAAGCAAAAAATTATATAATTAGCACAAAATTTGGCTTGGGAAATCGATGGAAATTTTAGAAAAACTACAAAGCGGCGAGAGATTAAATTACGAAGACGGCGTGAAGTTATGGGATTTGGATCTTTTCGATCTGGGCAAATTCGCCTTTGCTATTCGCAAAGAAAAAAACGGCAAAAACGTCTATTTCAACGCAAATCGTCATATCAATCCTTCGAATTTATGCGCGGATACCTGTAAATTTTGCGCATTTTCGGCGCACCGCAAGAACGACGGGGCTTACACGATGAGCGACGATGAGATCATGCGTATCGTGGACGAGACGGTAGCGCGCGGCACGAAGGAGATTCATATCGTAAGCTCGCACAATCCGTTCGTTACGCCGCAGCAATATTTGGGAATTTTTAAAGCGATAAAGCAAAAATATCCGCTTGTGCATATCAAGGCGATGACCGCGGCGGAGATCGATTACTGGCGGCGAAAGTGGAAGATGAGCTACGAGGAGACGATAGAGCTGATGATGCAAAGCGGCGTGGATTCGATGCCTGGCGGCGGCGCCGAAATTTTTGACGAGGACGTGCGCGATAAAATTTGCAAAGGCAAGGTCTCAAGCGAGCAGTGGCTGCAAATCCACTCGCTGTGGCATGCGCGCGGGCGTCAGAGCAACGCCACGATGCTCTTTGGACATATCGAAAGCCGCGCTCACCGCATCGATCACATCTTGCGCATCCGCGCTCTGCAAGATGAGAGCCTAGCTCGCGATAACGGCGGCGGTTTCAACGCCTTCATCCCGCTCGTGTATCAGCGCGAGAACAATTACCTGGACGTGAAGGGCTTTTTGGGCTCGGTCGAAATTTTAAAAACGATCGCGATTAGTAGAATTTTGCTTGACAACGTTGCGCATATCAAGGCGTATTGGGCGACCTCGACCTTAAATTTAGCCCTCGTAGCGCAGGATTTCGGCGCGGATGATCTTGACGGCACGATCGAGAACGAAAGCATTCAAAGCAGCGCCGGCGCCGGCAGCAAAAAAGGGCAGAGCAAGCGCGATTTTATCGATATGATCAGCACGGCGGGCTTTGTGCCCGTAGAGCGCGACAGCTTGTATAACCAGATCGAAATTTACGAATAAATTCTAAAGGAGGAGCAAGTGGAGAAATTCTTTCATCTCGCTGCCGCGAAAACGTCGGTAAAACAGGAGCTTATCGCAGGGCTTACTACGTTTTTGGCGATGATTTACATCGTGCCGGTAAATGCTAACATTATGAGCATCGCAGGCATGCCGTTTGATGCGCTGGTTACGGCAACTGCGCTTATTACGATAATCGCAACGCTATTTAACGGGCTCTTTGCAAATACCCCCGTAGCGCTTAGCGTCGGCATGGGGCTAAATGCGTATTTTACCTTTGCGTTGTGCGTGGATGCGAAGATGCCGTGGCAGAGCGCACTTGGCATCGTAGCGATAAGCGGGGCACTTTTTACCGTGCTTTCGTTTACCAATTTTCGCGTTTGGGTTATCAAATCTATCCCGCTTGATCTGCGTCGCGCCATAAGTGCGGGTATCGGGGCTTTCATCTGCTTTATCGGACTTAAACAGATGGGCGTCATCGCGCCTAGTCAGGCGACGCTAGTAACTTTAGGAAATTTAAAAGATCTAAACGTTTTACTTGGAATTTTAGGCTTAGCGGTCGTGCTTGTGCTCTTCGTGCTTAGGATCAAGGCGGCGTTTATCTTAAGCATCTTGATTACTTCGTGCGTTGCGTGGGTGGCTGGAATTTCGCCCGCACCTCATGGCATCGTAAGCGCGCCAAGCGGCATAACGCCGATATTTGCTAAGCTAGATATCCCCGGAGCGCTAAAGCTCGCGTTCGTGCCTTTTATAATCACATTTTTCGTCACGCATCTATTCGATAGCATCGGTACTCTAACCGGCGTGGGAAACCGCGCGGGGCTTTTTGGAGAGAATAGCAAAGACGGCATGAAAAAACTATCTAGAAATTTAACTTCCGATGCGATAGGAAGCGTCGCAGGCGCCATTATCGGCACGAGCACGGTTACTGCATTTGCTGAAAGCGCGAGCGGAGTAGAAGCGGGCGGCCGCACGGGGCTTACCGCGGTATTTTGCGCTATATTTTTCGTGCTGACGCTGTTTATGCTACCGCTATTTAAAGCGATCCCTGCAAATGCGATCTATCCGATCCTTGTAATGGTCGGGGTTCTGATGTTTAGCGAGCTTGGCAAGATCGATTATAGCGACGCGGGAATTCTAATCCCTGCCTTTTTTATAGTGTTTTTGATGCCTTTTACCTATTCGATCACCAATGGCTTAAGCTTCGGCTTTATCGCTTATATCGTAGTTAGACTCGCTCAGCGCAGGATAAAAGATTTAAATTTCGGCGTTTTGACGCTTGGCGCGATTAGCGTTTTAGTATTTTTAATGCATTAAATTTTAAGGAAAGATATGAGATTTTATAGTTTTGAAGAGATGGATCGCGACGCAAGAGTTATAGCAAAGCAGGTTAGGGACGAATTTATGCCCGACGCGATCGTGGCGATCGCTAGAGGCGGGCTCACATTCGGTCACGCGCTAGCCAATGCGCTTGATATGCGGACGATATTTTCGATAAATTCCATCCACTACGCAGATACCAAAAAGCTCGACACCATCGACGTTTTCAACGTGCCCGATCTAGAGCTTTACAAACGCGTGCTGCTGGTGGACGATATCATCGACAGCGGTGACAGCATGGTCGAGATCAAGCGCGTGCTGCTGGAGAAATTCCCGCAAATAGAGCTTAAAACCGCGGTGATTTTTTACAAACCTAAAGCGCTTATCCAGCCCGATTTTAAAATTTCAAAGACGGATGAGTGGATAAATTTCTTTTGGGAAAATTATACGATAGAGGAATGAAGCGGCGCCCGGTTAAATTTAGCGGCTAAATTTTAAAGGATTCGGCGGCTCAAATTTTATAAAATTTCGACCATAGAATTTAGCCATAAATTTAAAGCGCCCGCAGCAAGGATGAGAGTGAAGAAGCTTTATCAAAACGAAATTTTCGTAATTTCCATAATGTGCCTGTTTCAGGGCATATTTTTGCTTTATGCGATCTCAAATTTAAGCATCAGCTACTACGAAGCCGAAATTTTTTATGATAAAAAATCCCTCGTTTCGCTAATCGCAAATTTAAGCTGCGAAATTTTCGGGCGCAACGACTATGCCCTGCGCGTACCGTTTATTTTGATCCACTTCGCAAACGCCGCGATGATCTATAAAATTTCAAAATTTATTCTAAAGCGTCGCTTCGATAGAGTGGTCGCTACGGCGCTATTTATGGCGCTTCCTGCGTCGATGAGTAGCGCGATCTTGCTAAATCCTGCGGGCATCATTGTTTTTTTCACGCTGCTGGCGATCTATTTTGCAAAGAGCGAATACAATATCGCGCTTTTCGTGCTTCTGTCCGTTTGCGCCCTGATCGACCGCGCGTTTTTTATGCTCTACGTCGGCTTTGGAATTTGGGCGCTTTATACGCGCAAAAAGGAGCTTTTGCTGCTTTGCATAGCGCTATTTAGCTTCAGCGTGATTTTTTACGACGTAAGCTCGGAGGGTAAGCCGAAGGGATATTTTTTAGACACCGTGGGCGTTTTTGCGGGCGCATTTTCGCCTTTAGTGTTTTTATTTTTCATCTACACGATCTATAGAATTTGGATCAAAGAGGAAAAGAGCCTGCTTTGGTTCATCGCCACGAGCGCGCTTTGTCTAACGATGCTTTTTTCTCTAAGACAGCGCGTGCCGCTTGAGATGATGCTGCCGTATTGCGTCATCGCTACGCCTTTGATTATTCGGGTTCTGTTTAATTCATACCGCGTTAGGCTGCCTAAATTTCGCACTTTTCATAAGATTGCCGTAGGTGTGACGCTGGTAAGCTTAGCGGTGAGTTATTTTGCAGTGATTTTCAGCGACGTGATGTATGAGGCGATGTTCGCAAACAAACCGCAGCGGCATTTTATCTATAAATTTGACGTAGCTAGGCAGCTGGCAAGTGAGTTAAAAAATCGCGGAGTAAAAAGCGTAAGCTGCGAGGACGAGAGGCTCTGCCTGCGGCTGAAATTTTACGGACTGCCTAGCGGGGACAGCGCTTTTATCTATGCGGATAAGCCGGAATATGTCTCGGATCATAAAAATTCGATACAAAATATAGATATTTACAAGCGAGGCGTGCGAATTGCGAAATTTTATGTTAAAATATAAACAAAATTTTTATGAAAGGTAAAAATTATGAAAAAAGCATTTACTATGATAGAGCTGATTTTCATCATCGTGGTGGTTGGAATTCTAGCGGCGGTGGCAGTGCCTCAAATCAATCGAAATAGCCTTGTGGAGGCGGCAGATCAAGTAGCTGCTCATATTCGCTATACTCAGCAACTGGCTATGAATGATAACAAATTCGATCCTGACGATCCTAATTGGTTTAAGAGATTTTGGAGGATTCAATTTACTGATCAAGGAGCACCGGGCTCTGCGGCAGGATGGCGATATAATATATATTGGGATAACGGAGACTTCCCTGGTTCAAACGGACAACCAAATAGCCTAAATTCTATGGCAGCTGATCCGCAAAATCCTAACAAACTGCTTACTTCGGGCTTCGCTAGGCAGCCCGCCAATACTGATGGTGCAAGAATGAATCAAAAGCTAAATTTAGGAGCAACATATAATATAAGAAATATACAATTTACTAATTGCGGTAATAGAAACAATCACACCATCTCCTTTGATTCTTACGGTCGCCCAATGGGGCAGTTAGCGAACTCTAATGTGCCATATGATAGGCTTTTTGTGGGCCAGTGCGTTATTACACTTACTAATGATGCAAGAGAGACCGCTAGTATTACTATCGAGCCGGAGACCGGATACGTAAGATACACGCTAAATTCTAATACCGGCACAGCCGCACAATAGGACTAATAAAATTTTTAGTCAAATTTAAGTAAGCGCAAGGAGAATAATGAAAAAATACATAATGACGCCGATTTATTACGTAAACGACGTCCCGCACATCGGTCACGCATACACGACGATCATCGCCGATACGATGGCTAGATTTTACCGCCTGCAAGGACACGAGGTGTTTTTTAAAACGGGCACCGACGAGCACGGCCAAAAGATCGAGGAGGCCGCAGCCAAGCACGGCCAAAGCCCAAAGCAGTACGCAGACGGCGTGAGCGCTAAATTTAAAGACCTGTGGGACGAGTTTGACATCAGCTATGATATGTTTTCGCGCACTACCGATGCCGCGCATGAGGCGGCGGTGCAAAACGTATTTCGCAAGATGTATGAAAAGGGCGACATTTATAAGGGCGAATACGAAGGCAACTATTGCGTAAGCTGCGAGAGTTTTTTTCCTTCCGCTCAGCTAATCGACGGCGAGTATTGCCCCGACTGCGGCAAAAAGACTAAAATTTTAAAAGAGGAGAGCTATTTTTTTAGGCTTAGCGCCTACGCAGAGCGGCTTTTAAAATGGTACGAGGATGAAAAGTGCATCCTTCCCCTAGGCAAAAAAAACGAGGTGATAAGCTTCGTAAAAAGCGGGCTAAAGGATCTTTCGATCACGCGAACGGGCTTTGATTGGGGCGTTAAAATTCCGCCCGAGCTGAACGATCCGAAGCACGTGATTTACGTCTGGCTGGACGCGCTAATGGATTACCTTAGTTCGCTCGGATTTTGCGCGGGCGGCGATCGGATGGAATATTGGGGCGACGCTCTACACATCGTAGGCAAGGACATTTTGCGCTTTCACGCTGTTTATTGGCCTGCGTTTTTGATGAGCCTTGGGCTAAATATGCCACGCAGCATCGCAGCTCACGGCTGGTGGACGCGCGATGGTAAAAAGATGAGCAAAAGCCTTGGCAACGTCGTGGATCCGCGCGAGGTCGCAAACGCCTATGGGCTGGAGCAGTTTAGGTATTTCTTACTGCGCGAGGTACCGTTCGGCCAAGACGGCGATTTTTCGCAAAAAGCGATCATAAACCGCGTAAATTCCGAGCTTGCCAACGAGCTTGGAAATCTGCTTAGCCGCATCGTCGGCATGAGCGCAAAATACTCGGATTACGTCATAAATTCCAAAGACGTGATGAAATTTTTCACCGCCGAGATAGAGGAAGCAAACTCCTATCTGAGCGCCGCGCTTAACGCGCTTGAGGAGGTCGCTACCAATAGATATTTAGAGGAGCTTTGGAGGGCGCTTGCGCTCGCAAACGCTTCGATCGCGAAATACGAGCCGTGGAATTTGATGAAAAACGGCGAGCAGGTTAAGGCGCTGGCTCTCGTCGCATTGGTCGCAAATATTTTGGCTAAAGTCGCCGTGCTGCTAAGCCCTGCGATGCCGAAGACGGCGGCGCAGATTGCAGACACGCTAGGCTTTGAAATATCCACTCCGCTTTATGAGAAGTTAGTGCTTCGCGGCGAAATTTTAGATTTTAAGGCCAGGCCGTGCGAGCCGCTTTTTACCAAGATCGATCACGAGCTAATGCCGAAGGCGGACTACGATAGGCTGGATGGCGCTGTAAATTCTACAAGCTGTTCGAGCACAGACGTCGCGGCAAAAAGCGCGCTAAACTTAAACGTAAACGCTTCCGGTTTAAGTGCTACAGCGCAAGAAGCCCAAGGCGCGGCATCTGAAGCTCAAATCAAAATAGATGATTTTAAAAAATGCGTTATCAAAGTCGGCACGGTTTTGGAGTGCGAAAACATAGAGGGCAGCGAGAAGTTGTTGCGATTTATGATCGATTTGGGCGAGGAGAGGCCGCGTCAAATCATCAGCGGTATCGCGAAATTTTACGATCCTGCCACGCTTGTCGGCAAGCAGATCTGCGTGCTGGCAAATTTAAAACCCGCTAAAATTTTTAAACATAGCAGCGAGGGTATGATTTTAAGCGCCGAGGACGGCAGCCTTACGCTGCTTAGCACTCTCGCGCCCGTAAAAAACGGCGCGATCGTAGGTTAGCGATGAGAGTTCTAGCGCGCAAGGCTTCGAAGCTCGCTATCTACGGCGTGGCTGGGCTCTGCGCGCAAAAAGGCGGTGCTTCAGATAAAATTTTAAAGTTTTGCCGCAACTCCTCCATTGCTGCAAAGATCGGCGCGGGCGGGCTTGCGTGTGTGGGCGCGCCTTTGGCGCTAAAGCTAGGCGCTGGGGTTGCTTTAAAATTTGCGGCACGTAAAATTTTAACACTAGGCATTTGCGAGCTGTCGAAGTTCGCCGCTTTAAAATGTGCAAAGCTCGGCACGCGCGCGGTTGTGCGCTCGTTTTCACGCACCGATAAATTTACGGACGAGCGCACGAAAAAGCATGCGAGTGCGGATAGCGAGAGCTCTAGAGTAAGCGCCGCGTCGCGCAGAAAGCGCACGGCAAGCGTTTCTAGCGCGAGCATTAAAAAGGACGCCTCACTTTCCAAAAGCGCCACTACTAAAAAAAACGCAGCGACAAAAAGCGCACCCGCAAAAAGATCTCCGCTCGCTAAAAAACCTACACCTATCGCAAAAACCGCATCGACCGCCAAAAGTATCGCAGCAAGTGTAGCCTCTATATCCACCGTAAAATCAGTATCTGTCGCAAAATCGGCGTCCGTAAAAAGCGCCGCGCAAAATAAAATTTCCGCAGCTAGCGCAAAATGGACACCCGCTAAAAGTGCATCTCAGAACGTAAAATCTCGCCGCATCGCAAAAAATACTGCTACGCCTGCTGTTGTAATCGTCGCAAAAGACGCCGTTGCATCCGGCGCAAGTTCCGCATCTACCGCAAAGCAGCCGCGCCGCGCCGCAAAGAGCGCGTCCGCCAAAAGCTCCGCCGCAGGGAAGTCGTAATGGTAAATTTATTAAATTTAACCCGTATCGTAAACGGAACGATGCTAAATAATCCCGCAATCTCCGCGGTCGAAAGCTTTGCGATTGAGCCCGCAAAGGTCGCGAAAAAGGGCGCTTTCATCGCACTCGGCGCAAACGAGCGCGATGTGCGCACCGCGATCGATAACGGCGCGTACGCGATCATTTTCGATAATAATTTCAAGCCGCTTAACGACGAGATCGCCTTTATCAAGGTTGAAAATTTATGCTCGGCGCTAGTGCGGCTGATAAAATTTCTGGGCGAGACGTGGCGGCACGACTTCGTGCTGATAAACGAGGTGCAAAGTGAGATCCTGCGCTACACGAGTGTGCCGAAAAATTTGATGTTTGCGCCGCGCAGCAAGGGTGAGCTTTTCATCAGCCTGCTGAATGCCAAAGAGAAAAATACCTACTTCACCACCGACGGCGATCTTTTGCAGAGCCTCGGAATATCGCCCGTCACGATTCCTGTGAGCGACGATTTTAGGCTGCTTTACGGCGGCTCGATATTTTACAGCAGCTTCGTTTTCGGCGGGCTTTATTACTCAAACTTAATCTTTCCGCAGCTGTTTTTGCCCGAGCTATGCGGCGTGATCGAGTATCTCTCGCGCAAAAACATACCCTTTAAATTTCAAAGCTTAAGCGCATTTGGCCATTTCGAGCCGATTTTTGTGGATAGATTTTTTGACGTTAGCTCGCTTGGCGGCAGCTACCGCGCCTTTATCGCCGAGAGCGATCCTGAGCTTTTTGCGCGCGAGGCGGAGTTTTTGCGGGCAAAATTCCGCGAAAAAATTATCGTCTGCGCCAGCTGGGAGGACCGATTGGACGGCACTAAGATCGACTTTCGCTTCAATAAGCTAAGCGCGCTAAAGAGCCTGCCCGAGTTTCACTACGCGCTGGTTTTTGCGGAAAAGAGCGCGATCTTGCAGCTTCTAAATCAAAAACCGCAAGAAAAAAATCTATTTTTTTAAAGGCAGCGGATGCAGAGCTTTGATGAAATTCTAAACGGAAATTTTTGGATAAAGAGGCTTTACGAAAACGGGCTATTGCGCGAGGTAAAGGAGCAGATTAGCACGGAACTTGAGATCGCGCACGCAAGCTACATCGAGGTAAAAAGAGAGCGCTCGCAGGCGCTGCTTTTTACGAATGTGCGAAACGCACAGGGCAAACGGATGCCGCCGGTGCTAAGCAATATTTTCGGCTCATTTTCTGCGTTAAATTTAATCCTCGGTCGCGAACCTGACGAGATCGCCGCCGAGATACAGAGCCTGCTAAAGCCGAAGCGTCCGCAAAGCTTCGGCGAAAAGCTTGATTTTTTAGCGCACTTAATAACGCTACGTAAAATTTTTGTAAAGCGCCTTAACGGTCGCGGCGAGTGCCAACAGGTCGCGCATCTGGGCGCTGATGTAGATTTGGGCGAGCTTCCCGTGCTTAAGACCTGGGAGAGTGATGGCGGCGCGTTCATCACGATGGGGCAGGTCTATACGAAGGATATGAACTCGCAAACGCAAAATCTCGGCATGTACCGTTTGCAAATTTACGGGCGCGACCGCTTGGGGATGCACTGGCAGATACACAAAGACGGCGCGGGCTTTTTCGACGAATACCGCAAAGCAGGGCGCAAGATGCCCGTATCCGTGGCGATCGGCGGCGATCCGCTCTATATCTGGTGCGGTCAGGCGCCGCTGCCGAAGGGGATTTTTGAGCTGCTGCTTTACGGCTTCATCCGCCGCAGCCCCGCTCGCCTCGTAAAATCGCTTACGAATGAAATTTACGTTCCAGAGGGCGTGGACTACGTGATCGAGGGCTTTGTCGATCCCGCGGTAAGCGAGCTGGAGGGGCCTTTCGGCGATCACACCGGATATTACACGCCGGTAGAGCCATTCCCCGTAATGGAGGTTAGCGCGATCACGCACAAGCGCGCGCCCGTATTTCACGCCACCGTCGTGGGTAAGCCGCCGCTTGAGGATAAATTTATGGGATATGCGACCGAGCGGATATTTTTGCCGCTGTTTCGTACGAGCGCGCCCGATCTGATCGATTATAAAATGCCCGAAAACGGCGTATTCCACAATCTGATTTTGGCTAAGATCGCCGTGCGCTACCCCGCTGCAGCCAAACAGATCATGCACGCGTTTTGGGGCGTGGGGCAGATGAGCTTCGTAAAACACGCCGTTTTCGTGCCGCAGGACGCGCCGAGCTTAGATGAGTACGAGGCGCTTACGAAGTACGTCCTAAACCGCCTGGGCGCGCGCAGTCTCGTTTTTAGCGAGGGTGTGTGCGATCAGCTCGATCATGCAAGCCCGAACTCCTGCTTCGGCGGCAAGCTCGGCATTGATGCGACGACCGATCTAAGCTCGCAGGCGCCGCAAATTTTAAGCGACGAGGAGCTGCTAGCGAAATTTCAAAGCGAGGAGCCTGCTATTTTGGCGCTTAAGCAGCACTTTTGCGATACGAAAAACCCGCTCGTGTTGATAAATATAGACAAAAAAGAGCTTGTAGAGCGGAGCTGGCGGCGGCTTTTGAAATTTAGCGAGCATTTTAAAATTTTGATTTTCACCGATGCGGGGAATGACGCGAGCAACCTCTATATGAGCGTTTGGCGCGTCGTAAATAGCATCGATGCGCTGCGCGACGTGTTTGTGGCGCAGGACGATCGAATCTGCATCGACGCTACGAGCAAGCATGAGTGGGAAGGCTATACGCGCCGGTGGCCGCAGGAGACGCTATGCAGCCGCGAAGTCGTGGCAAGCCTCATAGAGCGCGGCATCGTGCAGGATGAGCCCGAGCTATTTAAGAAATTTGAAATTTTTTGAGGACGCGGGGCGAAACTTCGCGCGGATTTGAAATTTTAAAATTTTAGTTTTGGTTTTAAGGACTGCACGTTAAATTTAGATAGAATTTCGTCTAAATTTACGGGCCCTAAGCGGTAAAATTTTATAAAATTTACCGCTTCGCGAGGGTTAAAATTTTAAGGCGTAAAATTTGCTGCAGCGAAATTTTAAAATTTCAAAAAATTTTTAAAGCGGCGCAAAAGCTCGATATAGCGCAAGCAAGCACAAAATGAAAGGACATAAATGATAGAGTGGATACAAAATTTTTTTAGCGGAGTGATTCCGAAGCTGCTACTAA
>NZ_CALJPG010000007.1 GCF_937980635.1 uncultured Campylobacter sp. | reverse complement strand
ATAGTTCGACTTAAGCTCCTTTTTACTCGTGCGCGGAGTAAGGGTGTTTTGCGTATCGAGCAGATCTTCCACGACTAAATCAAGGCTAAAATCGACGTTTGAGTTTTGAAGCACAATCGGGCGAATTTTGATTTTTAAGCCTACGTCTTTGTATTCGTAGCTGTTCTGAGTGGCGGTGCCGTTTTGAGTGTAGGTGCTGGTATTTGTGAGGTATGGCACATTTTCTACAGATGAAAAATATACCTCGGCGCCGCTTTTGGCAACCAGAAACGGACTTTGCTTTATGGTAGTTACGCCGTTTTGCTGAAGCAAGCTAAGAACGCCGTAAAAGCCACGTTTTTTTGTAGTTACTACGTTTGTCTCAGCACTATAAGGCATAGTGATAAGATTTATGAAATAGTTTAGATCGGAGCGCGTTATTACGTCACCTAAAGAATTTAGGTGCGAGCCTATATCCTTATAATCATTCGTATTGGTCTCAAGTATGGTAAGCTTGAAATTTACCTGTTCGAGCTTTTTGTCACTTCTTTGCACGAAATCGATAATATCGCTATATTCGTCATCGCTTGCTTTGAATACGACGGAGTTTGTAGAGCGAATATAGCTTGAGTTTTGATCGGTCATCTTGCTTACTATCTTGTCTGCATCGTCATAGGAGTTATTGGCAAGCGTGAGATATCTTAGCCTACGCTCGGCGCTAATGCTTCCGTTAGCGTCTCCGTAATCTCTATTCTTCTTAAAGACATAGTAAAAGCCATCGGTTAAAATGAGCTTTAAGCCTTTACTTTCTATAGCTTTGCGAAAATGCTTTATCGTTACATCAGAATTCTTAGCAGTATAGAAATAAAAACTATTCGGATCTATCTCATCGCTGATTAGAATATCGATTTTTGAATTATGGCTAGCAACATTGGCGAAATCAAGCAAATTTAGCTTAATTTCTTCAGACAAAGCGCTACTTAGAATAAATAGCACTAGAAAAAGAACTTTTTTCATTTAACTCTTCCTTTTTTAAGTTATCGAAAACGGGCTTATCAAAGCCAACAAAAAAATACGTAATACCTTTCCCTTTGAATGAGCGAACGTTAAATTTAGGCGGGGAACGCAGAAAGATAAAATTTAGATACCTTTGGTCGAAATGATCGTAAGAGCCGTTTTGAATGGAACAACGATCGTAGAAGCAGTAAATTTGGTATATGTAGCCGATAGGAGGCTCATTAGGATTTGGAACGGAAGCGTTGAATAAAGCTTTAGTGCTGTTACCGCTTACGGTTTCAATAGGTTGATTGGATTGGGTGTCGGGAGCGGAGGCAGAGGAATCGGCGGATTCATCGGAATTAAAGCTTTTCACGAAAAAATAAAAGTATATAGATAGCGTGATAAACAAAAATAACGATACATAAAGAAATTTACGGACAAAAGATTTTTGAGAAGCGTTTTGTCCTGAATGATAGAGATTAAAAACCTCTTTCAAATACGGAACATGAAATTTTTGCATGACGTCTTTTTGATACATCTTGTAAGAGCCGTAAAGCATATATCTAAATTTATTTTTGAACAGGCGCTTGGAGCTATCCACGGCTTTTACAAAATGCTCGGCTATACGTTTATACTCATTGCTTATAAGCGATAAATCCTGTGTAATAAGCATAATATCTTGGTATAAATGGCGATGATAGGTAAGCCACCAAACTAAAATATTATCCTCTTTGGCTTTTAAGAAATTGTGAGCTTCATCGAGGATTATTAAGACATTGTGTAAATTTAGCTCTCTGGCTTTTTCATTTAGAACGTCATCGCCTACTTTATCCATATAAAGCAGATATAGGACTTCAAGATCGGAGTAAAACTTTTCATAGTCGAATTTTATAAATTTATCGTCTAGCTCAAATTTAAAGCCGTTGATATTGGTATAGCAATATAAATATTCTTTCTGCTTCTCTGGCTTAATAACCTTTGATAGAAAAGTATCTTTTGGCTTGAAAATAAAAAGCTGATGAATTTTAAAAACTGCGTAATATGTTTTACCGCTACCGGGATTGCCGACGATGTAGGTTATCATTTAGAAGCCTCAAGTAATGTAATAAGTAAGCTCGTTTATCGTTTTTCTAAGTTTTTCAAGTAGCTTCATACCCATTTTTGCACCTATTATCAAAAATAACGATATTAAAAATGGAGCATAAAAATTAAAAACGTCCCAAAAAGCTTTAAAAACACCGAGAGTTGATAACACAGACAAAGCAACAGAAGTAACCTCATTCTTAGAAGTGCTAGGATTAGTAAGATTTTTGATAAAACCATAGATATCGCCTAATTGATCGAACAAAAATACAGCCATAGCAAGCAATGCACCAAAATATATGAGCATCAAAATAAACATTGCAGCTTCTATTAAAACAAGCTTGCTAAAAACAACCTTTTTAAGAACGAAACCTGCGAGCTCGCCTAAAGAAAATTTTCTAAAAACCCAAGCTAAAGCAGACACTATAAAAGCTGGCATAACCTATCCTTAAATCAAGACTACAAATAACTTTAATAAAAGCAAAAAAATACCGACGATGAAAAAAACGTAAAAAACATAATATGAAACTTCAGAAGCAGGAGCGACGGCATCACAATAATCAACTACCAGCTCCCTAGCTTTACCATCAGGAAGCTGAATTTCTTTTTTAATAGGGCAAGAACGCTTAATATCAGACTTAACTTTTGCAAATCCCTTGCCCTTGACATTACTGATAAACTGATCTATACCATCTCTAACGCCGTCAAATTTTGATATGCCGTTTTCCAAGTGATTTTTAATACTATCATATAAACCATCGCGAGCTTTATCTAAACCGCCATCATCAAAATCTTTAGGGTCAAATTTACCCTGATTGTCATCCTTACCCGGCTTAGTGCCATTGTCATTACCTGGCTTCGTGCCATTATTATTGCCTGGGTTGCTACCGCCGCCCGGATGTCCTCCACCACCTTGATTAGGTTTATCGGGCTTTGTGTTATTGGTATCGGGCTTATCAGGTTTATCAGGCTTAGGAGTATCGCCACCCGGTTTTGTGCTATTATTATTACCCGGATCATCCGGTTTAGGACTCGGACCAGGCGTAGCATTAGGAGCATAAATATCATCGGTGAAGCAGACACCATTAGCATTAGGATCAGTGTCCTTTATATCATAACTAACATTGAACATGGTGCCATCGCCATTAGGTCTAGCTTCCGGATCGTCTTTTGTAGATTTGCAACCATATGAACAAACCATCGAACCATCGCCACCAATATCCATAGTAGAAAAACTTCCATTATAACCAATCTTACCAGCGCGCTTACACATACAATCCAAGCGATCATTTTGATTAGTGATATCCTCGCATTTATTTACGCACAAACCAGTAGTGGAATCAAAATATTCGCCTTTTGAAGTATCGCAACTAACACAATTTACAGAAGCAGTGCCAGGAATATTAGCATGATCGTAAGTTTCATACTTAAGAAAATTACAAGTTTCAGATGAACCAGCAGAACAAGGCTTTTTATCGTAACCCATAAACCTATAAAGAGAACCTGGATCTATTAATCCAGCGTTATAAGCTATAAAACCTACAGTGTGCGGATCTTTATAGCTATAAAAAGATTTTTCCTTGAACGAAGTTTCATTAAATCTAGTAACATAATAAGGGTTATTTTCAACTTGAGTATATTGACAATAATGAACAACATCTCGAACTATGCCATTATAAAGCCACATATCACCAGCGCCAGTAATTCTTAAACGATAGTCGTAAGGAACAGTCGAATATATCTCGAGAGAAAAAAGAGAGGACACAAATATCAGGATTAGGGGGATAAATTTAAATTTATTAAGCATAATCCCACCTTATAAGAACTTCCTAGAAAAAAGTATAAGCCCAGCGCATATAGGCAAGCATATAAGCAAAAACCACACTATGATTGAGAAAAAATAATCAAACGACAAAACGCCCGTTACGGTAAAAACGCCTATTTGCATAACCCTTCCTTTCTACGCTTCGCGACACACGCCTTGGAGGCGTGGGATTAACGCATTGCGCCACTCTTTTTATTTAGCGAGCTAAATAAAAAGGACGCGCGTTAATCTTTAAATTTGAGAAAACTTTAAACGTAAATTAAAGCTTACTCAAAACTAAAAAAACGAATAAACAAAGCAAAAAAGCACACAGAATGCCACTTAAGCCCATTAAAAAGTTATATTGCTCCAAAGATATATCAAGCTTATACATATTTAGTCCATATTCTTAAAAATATCCAAAGCAACGGTCACCTGCTTAATAACGGCAAAAAAGACTATAACGACAGCCATAA
>NZ_CALJPG010000006.1 GCF_937980635.1 uncultured Campylobacter sp. | reverse complement strand
GAAATAGCAGCTGTCAAAGTAGTCTTACCATGGTCAACGTGACCGATGGTACCAATGTTTACGTGTGGCTTGTTACGATTAAATTTTTCTTTAGCCATCATATCCTCCGTTATTGATTTGTGGATTACACAACAAACTAAGCGACTCTATTTTATGGAGCTCATAGCGGGACTTGAACCCACGACCTCTTCCTTACCAAGGAAGTGCTCTACCTCTGAGCCATATGAGCCTAAACTCAGGCAAAGAGAAATCGCTACCAATACCCAACAATGCGACCAAAATTTAGATTATGTAAGCATATAAAAGCAGTTAAGTTTTACAGCTCCCAGTAAACCTAAATGGTGGAGCGGGAAACGGGGCTCGAACCCGCGACCCTCAGCTTGGAAGGCTGATGCTCTAGCCAACTGAGCTAATCCCGCATCAAAAATTCATGGTGGTGAGACGTGGATTCGAACCACGGAAGGCAAAGCCAGCAGATTTACAGTCTGCCCTCGTTGGCCACTTGAGTATCTCACCCTTTGATGAAATCTGGTCAAACACTGTTACAAAAAATGGAGCTGGTGGACGGGATCGAACCGCCGACCCACTGCTTACAAGGCAGTAGCTCTACCAGCTGAGCTACACCAGCATTTTGAAATTGAAGTGGCAATTATAACCGAAAAATCCCCAATTGTCAAGGCTAAAACAGCCTATTTTAAAATTTCATAAAATTTCTGCTATAATGCGCGTAATTTTAAATTTTAAGGAATTTTATATGAAAATCGTACCTTGGATCATAATAGTTTTTATGATTTATCTGATTTATTACTTTATCTCTCGCTCCGAAAAGCGCCTGAATGCCCTTGAAAAGCGCCTAAATAAGATAGAAGAAAACTTAAGCGAGCTAAAAAAGGCTACCGAAGCCAACAGGCTTTTGATTGAAGAAGCAAAGCTAGACTCCGAAGATGACGAAAAAGAGCAAGAATAAAATTAAATTTAAAGCCCCGATCTCGCTAGCTTAGCCTTTTTGCCAAATATCTCGTACTGAAAATTGTAAGTATATTTTATGCATACTTTGGCATTTTTGAAAGAAATTTTGCCGCAATGTCGAAACCGCGAAGTGCAAGAAGCCATAGGTAACTAACTTAAAAATTTTATGAAATTCAAAATTCGCGCTTTAATCCTGCAACGCTAAGCAAATCCGCGCAAATCAATAAATCAAAAATCCAGTCATTCGCTTATAGCGCAAATTCCATAGAATTTCAAACAATGCCACATAAAATTAAAATTTTGCCAAAATCCATCCCCCAATTCAACTTCTTAAAATTTTGCGCAAATCCCTCAACAAAATTCTAAACCACAAAAATTTTAGTATTTAAAATCACATTACCCAACCCCGCCGCAGAGCAAAACCTGTGGGCTTGCCGCCCCGTGCACGGCTTCAGGCTACTTTGTCCAAAAGCTCAAAGACACAAACCGCAACCTTGACAAGCTAACGATAAAATTTAATCATAATTTTTAAAAACCAAAATTTCAAAAGCACGGAATTTTGTCCCAGGATGTGAATTGAGTAAAAAGCTAACGAAATGCAGGAATTTCACAAATGTTAAATTTTATCCATTGGAATTTTCCTCACTCATAAGCGCCTCAGCGATGAGCTCCAGCGGATTTACGCACCTCGTCTGCGAGCTGCTTAAAAAAAGCGAATTATTTAGCTGCATCCTGCACGCACTGCACTCGGCAGAAACTACGCGCACAGGCAGATCTGCCATTGCACGCGCCTTAGCTAATCCCACTGCGCGCGCGAGCTCGTAGCGCTCGGTTTGCATCGTCACGCCGCCAAATCCACAGCATTTATTAGGCTCATCCATCTCGGTTATTTCGTAGTTTTGAGCGAGCAAGCCGCGCGGTTCTTTCCAAATACCCTGCATTTTGCGGGCATGGCACGGATCGTGATAAGTAATCGCTAAAGCCCTTTTGCCGCGGCGCATCAAAAGATCACCTAAGTTTGTAAATTTATAAAAGTATTCGCTCGCCATAAAAATTTTACTCGCAAGCTTTTGCGCACGGGCTTTCCATTGCGGCTCGTTTTCAAAAAAATGCGCGTAATCCACCCGCAGCATCGCAGAGCACGTAGCCTCGGGCACGATAATCGCATCAAGAGCAGGCAGAGCTTTTTCGAAATATGCTATATTAAATTTTGCCACGCGTTCAACCGCCGCAAAATCTCCCGTAAAATACGCAGGAGCGCCGCAACAGGCTTGTTCCTTCATCAAATTTACGTTTAGCTTTAGCGCTCGCGCGATATGTAAAACCGCCTCGCCTACGCCCGTGTAAGCGTAGTTTGCCATGCAGCCTATAAAAATTCCAATAGTTTTTTCGCCGCCGTTATCGATAAATTCTGCGTGCGAGTTCATAAAGCTCTTTTTCGCAGGAGCAGGCAACAAGCGCTCTTTTTTAAGTAGTGGCAAGCCAAATCTAGGCGACATAGAGCTTTGCGTATCTTTTCGCATCTTAAAGCCACAGCTAAGAAACACGTATCCAAGCGCTGCTGCTAGATCCAGCGCTTTGCGGTGCCCAAGCAGCCAAAACGCAGCTTTTTTGTACCACGCGATGCCAATTTTTTCTGCAATGTGCGCGCGAATATTCTCGATTGCCGTATCTATGGGCAAAGACTCGCCGCAAATATCTACGCAGCTGGTGCATAAAAAGCAGCTCTCAAAAATTTTCTTAGCGTTTTTATCAAGCTTTAGCTCATTCCTGCCGTAAGCGCCCAAAAGATCCACAAATCCGCGTGGGCTCGTTACTTCATCGCCGTTAATGCCATGAATCGTGCAGACTTGGATGCATTTACCACATTTTACGCAGCGCTCGCTAAGTGCCGCAAAATCGAACGCTCCAAGCTTTGCCCTACTCATAGCCGCGCCGCTTAGACGGTTTTAGAAAAGCGCTTCTCGCCCAAATTTTTACCCATATACTCATCAAAGCACATCGCGATATTGCGGATCAAAAGCGTGCCGGTAGGCGTTACCGAAATTCTATTCGGCGAGACTTGCACGAAATCCTTTAGCGCCTCAAGCTGCTTTAGGCTCGCGCTAAAATGCTCGAAAAATTTTATCTTAAATTTCTCCTCGATCGCCTCTATATCGACGCAAAAATTACTCATAAGCCCCATAATCACCTCTTTGCGCAGCAGATCCTCTTCATTTAGCAAAATACCCCTGCAATACGGCAGCCCGCCCGCATCGATCGCGGCTTCATACGCATCCATATCTTTGAAATTTTGCGCGTAGTGGCGCGCGCCCTCGCCTATGCTGGTTAGCCCGATGCCGATCAAATCGGCGCCGCCCTTGGTCGTGTAGCCCTGAAAATTACGGTGCAGCGAGCCGTTTTTAAGTGCGGCGTGAAGCTCATCCGCGGGCTTTGAGTAGTGATCCATGCCGATCATCTCATATCCGTTCGCGCTCAAAAAATCGTGGGTAAATTTTAAAATTTCAAGCTTCACCTTTGGTTCTGGCAGTGTCGTCTCGTCAAATTTACGCATAGATTTTTTTATCCACGGCACATGCGCATAGTTAAAGATCGCGAAGCGGTCCGGATCAAGCGAAAGCGCAAGCTCCAGCGTGCGCTTAAAGCTAGCTAGGCTCTGATACGGAAGGCCGTAGATCAGATCCATATTTATCGACTTTATCCCCCTCTCGCGCGCCATGGCTATGACGTCCCTCGTAAGCTCGAAAGGCTGGATGCGGTGGATCTCCTTTTGCACGCGCTCATCAAAGTCCTGCACGCCATAGCTTATGCGGTTAAAGCCGTTTGAAACGAGCACGTCAAGCTGCTCGGCGTTTAAAAACCGCGGATCGATCTCGCAGCTGATTTCGGCTTCGGAGCTGAAGTTTTTAAAATATTTTTTGATATTTTTTATGTGGCGCGCGAGCTGTTCGGCGCTAAAATACGTAGGCGTGCCGCCGCCGAAGTGCATCTGCACGATCTGCCGCGAGCCGTCCACGACGCCGCTTAAAATTTGCATTTCGCGCTCGATATAGTCCAAATACCGATCCATCTTGTCGCGCTTGCCCGTGTAGATTACGTTGCAGCCGCAAAAATAACAGGCGGAGCGGCAAAACGGCATGTGAAAGTAAAGCGACAGCGGCGTGGAGCTTTTCTGATTTTTCAGCTCGTTCAAATACCCGTCGTAGCTGAAATTTTCGCTAAATTCCAGCGCGGTCGGATAGCTCGTGTAGCGAGGCCCCGGGCGCGAAAATTTCGCGTAAGCGTCGAAGTCTATGTTATTCACGGCCGCCCGCCTTGGCTTTGACAAGCTCTTCGATGTCGATGAAAAGGTTCGGATGCAGACTTTTTACGCGCGAAACGACGGCATCTACGTCTAAGCTTAATCTTTTCGCACTCGGATCTGCGCCCGTTAGCCTTCTGATCTCGTCCATACACACGATCCATGCGTCGCCGAAATCCACCGGCGTATGCTGCAAGATCGAGCGCTCAAGCTTGAGATTAAAATTTTCCTGCATCGCGTTTTTAGTCGCGGCGATGAGATTTGCAAGCGATTTTATCGAGATCATCGTGTGCACTTCGTTATTTTCGTCGATGCCAAACCACGGCTCCTCATCGCTCCACGAGCCGCTTTTTAGAGTGAGTTTTTTCTCGTTGTCCTCGCCCTGCGAAATTTCAAAAACCGTCCTTTTCGAGCTTTCGAGCCCGAAAAATTCGCTCGCTTTGTCGATCTTTTTTAGCGCTTTTTCTTTTTCTTCCATGCTTTCTCCTAAATTTACCTTCTTTGATCCAGCCAGACCATAACGCCCTTTTGCGCGTGCAGGCGATTTTCCGCCTCTGCAAAAATTTCATCCGCATGCGCTTCAAACACGGCCTCGCTCACCTCGTATCCGCGGTATGCCGGCAGACAGTGCAAAAAGATCGCGTTTTTTTCAGCCAGAGCCATTAAATTTTCATCCACGCAAAAGCCTGCGAAATCGCGAATTCTTTGCTCCTTTTCGGCCTCTTGCCCCATCGAGACCCAAGTATCGGTCGTCACGACGTTTGCGCCCCTTGCGGCTTCTTTTATATCGTTCGTTATTAAAATTTTAGCGCCTGAAATTTTAGCATTTTCTTGCGCCTGCGCCAGTATTTGCGGATCAGCTTCGTAGCCTTTCGGCGTCGCTATTCGCAGCTCAAAGCCAAGCTTACTGGCAAGCATGAGCCACGAGTGCGTCATATTGTTGCCGTCGCCCACGTACGCGGCTTTTATCTTTGCAATTGAGATGCCGCACTCCACGATCGTCATTAGATCCGCCATCAGCTGCACGGGATGAAATTTATCGCTTAGCCCGTTTATCACCGGCACGCGGCTAAATTCCGCAAGCTCTATTAGCGTCTCGTGGCGATTTACGCGCGCCATGATTAGATCGCACATTCGCGAGATCACGCGCGCAGTGTCTTTGACCTGCTCGCCTCGCCCGAGCTGGATGTCGCGACTGCTCAAAAATAGCGCGTGTCCGCCGAGCTCGTTCATCCCCACGTCAAAGCTAACTCGCGTCCTGGTCGAGCTTTTTTCAAATATCATCGCTAATTTTTGATCTTTTAAATATGGCTTGAAATTTCGCGCCTTGGCCTCTTTTTTAATCTCAAAGGCTAAATTTAAAATTTCGATTATCTCGTCTTTGCTAAAATCGTTTAACGTAAGAAAGTGCCTCATATCGCTCCTTTTCGGTTAAATTTTACACTGTTTTCGCTTACGTAGCGTTTTATTTGGCTTTAAATTTTAAAATTTGCGCTACGTGCCGCGAAGTAAATTTCAAAAACCAAGTCTCGCCGCTGCCGTGAAATTTTAAAATTCCAAAATTCTTAAAATTTTACCTGCGCGAGTTTAAAATTTCTGCGATCTCTTTGGCGTGATAGGTGATGATCATATCAGCACCCGCGCGCCTTATGCCTATCATCGTCTCCATCATCACGCGCTCATAATCGATCACGCCCGCTTTTTTACCCGCCTGCAATAGCGAGTATTCGCCGCTTACATTATACGCACAGATCGGCAGCAGCGTGCGCTCTCTAAGGTCTCTGATTAGATCCAGATACGCAAGCGCGGGCTTTATCATCAAGATGTCCGCTCCCTGCGCCTCGTCTTGCAGGCTTTCGTTGATCGCCTCAAATCTATTTGCAGGATCCATCTGGTAGCTGCTGCGATCGCCGAAGCTCGGTGCGCTCTCTGCCACGTCGCGAAACGGCCCGTAGTAGCCGCTGGCGAACTTCGTCGAATACGCCATAATCGGCAAATTTTCAAATCCTTCGCGATCAAGCGTCTCTCGCAGAGTGGCGATAATACCGTCCATCATGCCGCTTGGAGCGATCATATCCGCGCCCGCTTTGGCGTGGATGAGCGCCTGCTGTGCCGAAATTTCAAGCGTCGCGTCGTTATCCACCGTCTGATGCACATGATCGATGATGCCGCAGTGCCCGTGGTCGGTGTATTCGCAAAAGCATAGATCGGTGATGACGAGCAAATTTGGAAATTTAGCCTTTATCGCGCGTAGCGAAGTCGCGATGATGCCGTCCTCGCTTAGCGCATCCGAGCCGATACTGTCCTTTAGCAAAGGAATTCCAAAAAGTAAAATTTTATCCAAACCAAGCGATATGAGAATTTCACACTCTTTTAAAATTTCATCCACGCTCATCTGAAATACGCCGGGCATCGAGGCGATCTCCTTTTTGATGCCGCTTCCTTCCACCACAAAAAGCGGATAGATTAGAAAGCGGGTTTGCAGATCGGTTTGTCGCACTAGATCCCTAAGCGCGGGGTTTATTCGTAGGCGTCTAAATCGTTTAAACATTATTTTTCCTTTTTTAGCTAGAATTGCGGGATTCATAATATCACAATTGGAGTAAATTTAAGCATGGATATAAAAATTTCAGAGGTCGCAAATCTCCCCTCCCGCTTCGGAAGCTTCCGCGTTCAGTCGTTCAAGCAAGGAAATAAGGAACATTTAGCGATATTTAAGCAGCCTTTCGCGGGCGTCGTAAACGTGCGTATCCACTCGGAGTGCCTTACCGGCGATGCGATCGGCAGCCTAAAGTGCGACTGCGGCGAGCAGCTCGAAGCGAGCCTAAAATATATCGAAGAGCATGGCGGCATGGTGATCTATCTGCGTCAAGAGGGGCGAAATATCGGGCTTTTTAATAAAATCAACGCCTACGCGCTGCAAGATCAGGGCCTCGATACGATAGAAGCAAATCATCAGCTCGGCTTCAAAGCGGACGAGCGCACCTACGAGATCGTGGATTTCATACTCGCTCATTTTGGAATTTCTCGTATAAATCTACTTACGAATAATCCGCAAAAGCTGCACGATCTAAAAGTCGAAGTGGTCGCGCGCGTGCCGATAATCATCACGCCTAATAAATTTAACGAAAACTATCTGCGCGTCAAAAAAGAGCAGATGGGGCATCTGCTGTGAAGCTTGCGCCGGGCGAGAGCTTTGGCGAGCAGGTAGCTAAATTTAAAGCCTGTCTGCAAAAATTTAACCGCGTCCATAGCCTCACGAATTACGACGATTTGGACGCGGTGGTGCGCGACAGCCTAAGCGGAGCGGAGTTCATACCGCGCTATCCGCACGTCGCGTGCGACATCGGCTCGGGGGCGGGCTTTCCCGGGATATTTTTGGCGCTTGCGCTGCCGCTGTGCGAGTGGCATCTGTTTGAGCCAAATCAAAAAAAAGCGGCGTTTCTAACCTACGCAAAGGTTAGTCTAGCGCTAGCTAACGTAAAAATCCACGCCGAGCGCGTACAAGACGGCGCAAAGCTACGCGCCGATCTGATAAGCTCGCGAGCTTTGATGAGCGCGCGAAGCTTAGTCGAAATTTGCAGCGGCTTTTACGATGAAAACACGACGTTTTTACTCTACAAAGGCTCGGGCGCAGAGGCGGAAGCGGCGGAATTCCGCAAGGAATTTGCAAGCGCGCGCTGCGAAATTTTTAGCGGCGAAAACGCTTTGAAAAATAGAAAATTTTTAGTGATCAAAGGGGTGAAATAATGGGAAAAATTCTAGCCATAGCCGTCATCGCGGCGCTCATATATTTTTTGATAGTGCCTAGATTTCGCATAAAGAAAAAGGACGATGCGACCGAGCTTTTGGCGTGCGACGAGTGCGGGACGTACTTTAGTAGCGACGAGCTTGCTCTGCGCGACAAAAAGCGCCTTTGCAAATCCTGCGAAGCCAAACTAAGGGGTGGCAAATGATCATCCTAGGCCACGCGCTCGTGCCCTACGAGCCGCTGTATCTCATCAAAAACGGCGACGAAGTTTTCAAATACGACAATCTGCTCTTTAAATTTAACGACAGGCTAATCGCCGCCGCGCAAAAGGCGCAGAAAAAATTTAGCGTTATTACGAACGATATAAATGAAATTTTACTCGCAAACGGCGCAGGCGCGCGCTTCATCGTCGTGGATAAAAAATCCGCCGCAGCCGCGCAAAAGCTAGCAAACGATTATCTTTTTGACGCCAAGATCGCGATGTTTATCGGCTCTGCGCGGGCGTTAAAAAACTTAGCCGAGCTCGGAATCGATGCGGCGATCTTTAAAGACGCGATCGCAAACGCGCCCAAATCGCTACTTGCAAGCATCGGAGATAGCGTAGGCTCAAAATTTCACTTCGGACTTCCGAAAAAAGATGAAATTTTCGGCGGCGCGCAAAAGCTCGCGGATAAAATTTCGGCTCTGGATAAAAAGCTAAGCGCGCCCGCAGCCGGCAAAAACGACGATATTTGGAAAAAATAGCAAAATCCTAAGCGAATTTATTCGCGGGCGTAAAATCCCTATGACTCACACAAATTAAAATTCTGCGCGAAATTTTGCTCAGCCACGCAGCTTAGAATTTAACGCGAGATTTCGCCTGCTTACGCGGATCGGAATTCTACGCGGAATTTTGCCCTCTTTCGTAAATTAGAATTCTGCGCGAAATCCCACGCGTCCTCTGCAAAATTTTCTCGCTTACTCAATTTAAAATTTTACCCGCTCGGATAGATTTCAATTTTACGTAGAATTTCGCCTGTCCTCGCGGCAAGAAATTTCAAATAAAATTTTATCCTTCAGCGCGATGCGAAATTTTACTAAATTTTCTACGCGCGATATAAAATCTACGTAAATTTTACTCGCGCAATTAACGTAAATAAAATTCCGTACCTGCCTAAGCTTCATAGAATTTTGCGCAAAATTTACCCGCGGAGACGATATAAATTCCTAGCCATTATTTAAATTTTACTCGCGTTTTAGCTACTTTTACACGCATGATAAGGATTTTTTAAAGCTAAAATTTTATATAATTATGCGTTTCAAAAAGGCATATTTTGAGTACTAAATTCTTTCTAGCGATCCTTGCGATAGGCGTTATAATGGGGCTTTGCGCAGGGGTCTTAAACTTCGGCATCAACGAAATTGAAACTTTTGCTTTCGGACATAATGATGAGGAATTTCACATTATCACGGAGCAAACCACTGCGCTTAGGCGCTTTCTTAGCGTCCTCGCAGCTGGCGCAATCGTAACTTTAATTAGAATTATGCTGATGAGACTAAAACCTTTTTTAAACGTAGCTTCGATGATGAATGGGCAAAATCCGCCGTTTTGGCAAAATTTAATCCACTCGGTTTTGCAGCTTGTAGCCATCGCTCTGGGCGCACCGGTAGGCAGCGAGGCTGCTCCGCGCGAGCTGGGTGGCTTATTTGCGGCTAAAATTTGCCGCGCCTTAAATATCGGCGGAGATGAGCTTCGGCTATTTGTCGCATGCGGCGCTGGAGCGGGACTAGGCGCTGCATATAACGTCCCGCTAGCGGGCGCGCTTTTTAGCCTAGAAATTTTGCTTAAAAGCTTCGATACTCGAGCGATTTTATGCGCCTTTGCCACAAGCGCGGTGGCTACAGCTACGGCAGAATTCGGAGCTTCAAAAGAAATTTATTACGCAGTTTCGAACTTCGCCCCTACCCCACAGAATTTACTCGCAGCGGCGCTAATCGGGCTTGTCACGGGGGTCGCAGCAAAATACTTTCAAGACGGGGTGCGCTTGTGCGAAAAGCTGCGCATAAAAAGCCTTAAAATCACGCTTACACTGCCATTTGCATTCTTGCTTACCGCGGCGGTCGGCGCATACGTGCCTGAAATTTTAGGTAACGGGCGCTCCGCAGCGCAGTTTGCTTTCAACTCCGCATCCTTTAGCCCGTATTTGCTTGCGATCTTGCTTTGCAAAGCGTTTTGCATTTTGATGATCTTTCGCTGCGGCGGATACGGCGGCACGCTCACGCCGAGTTTCGCGCTGGGCGCAGTTTTAGGGCTATGCGTGGGGTTTGCGATCGGCGAAATTCTGCCTATTAACCTAAGCGCGGCGGGCGTTTGCGGAGGGGCTGCTTTTTTAGCGATCAATCTAAACGCACCGCTTTGCGCCTTTGCCCTAAGCGCGGGATTTTGTGGGCTAAATATTAATTCGTATTCGGTCGTCGTTTTTAGCATCGTATGCGCCGTGATCGCTAGAAATTTACTGACGAAAAATTTAGCGTAGGCGCGGCGATGATGGTCTGAGAACCCGCGGTCGCGCACATAGACCGAACCACATCACTGGGCTAAGGCGGAGCCGTAAGGATATGCATCTAAGCTGATCGTTGGTAAATTTAAGATAAAATTTCGCCACTTTAACCAAAGGAGAAAACATGGGTTTACTTTCATTCGTAGCCGAAGCAGGCAAGAAACTACTAGGTCTAGGCGATGACGCCAAATCCGTAAAAGACGAGATCGCCGCCAATCTCAGCTCTACGCCGGTAGAGGGGCTAGAGGTCGAGGTACAGGGCGATACCGTCAAAATCAGCGGCAACGCCGATAAGGAAACTCTCGAAAAAGCAGCCCTCATCGCGGGCAACACTGCAGGCATTAAAAACGTGCAGATCGAGGGCATTAGAGAGGATAGCGCCGAGAACTACTACACCATTGTAAAGGGCGATAACCTATCTAAAATCGCGAAGAAATTCTACGGCGACGCGAATAAATACAAGGTTATTTTCGACGCCAACCGCGAGGTTATCAAGGACGCGAACCTCATCTATCCGGGACAGAAGATCAGAATTCCAAAAGCTTAAGCTCGCTTTTGAATGCTGCGGCTTGATTTTGCAAGCCGTAGATTTTACTTTTGCACGTATTGCGCTGCGTTTATGCGAGCCGTAATTTTATCAGCCTGCGGCGCAACGCGACTTTGGCGAGCCAAAATTTTACGAGTTAGTGAGGCGCCACGGTTTTTTACGCTTTAAGAAGCGCAGTTTTGCAGACTAGCGGCACGGCATGATTGTGTGAGCTATGAATTTTACAGACTACAGATTTACGAGCCGTACGGCGGCAGATAGCGGATTATTTGCCGCACTTGCGCGCTGCCATCCTATTTGTTTGGGGGCATATAAAACGCTTTGAAATTCTATTTATAAAGAGCTAAATTTGGATAAATTTAAAATCAGCACTACGCTAGAAAAGGCCAATCCTAGGGATTACGACAAATATCCGATAATCATCAAAGATAACGCGATAGAAATGATAAAACTATATCTGCCGTTTCTATTTCTTTTAGATATCATTTCATACCTCTCTCCATATAGGCATCCCGGAGAGCTAACTAGGCGTCCAAAAGAGCTAGGAAGCTGCTATATTAAATTTAAAAATTCCGCCATAGAGTATTTTTCTACGAAGAAGAATTTGATCTTATTTAAGATAGAACTATCAAATATAGTGGAGATTAAACGAACCTTCGGACCTTCCGAATTTCAATCACCGATCGCTACAAAAAAGTTTGGGTTCTGTGTCGTTATGATCTACTTCGTTTTAATGTCCGCCGTTTTTTACTTTAAGGGCTATGCGATAGCCCCATTTATAGTGCCGATAGCATTTGGGCTCGGCATGCTTCCATTGCTGATTTTTAGGATAATAAACGGGCTAGGACTTGGACTGAATATGCTAAGCGGCGATAGTTTGATCATTTTTGATAAGCACTTCATCATCGACGCCTCGATTTTAACGAGCAACGAATACAAGGAGCTAAAAACCTATTTTTTACTAAAAACGGGTAAAAATTTAGACAAAATTAGACCGCAAATTTTTATATAAATAAAAGGAATAAGTAATGGCGACACAAAGTAAAAATCGATTAGGCTATGCGAAAAACCATTACGAGAAATCAAAATTTCATAAAAAGAATGTAAAGTAATGGAAATTTCTAATAAGAAAAAACCCAGGGATTACGACAAAGAGCCGTTGATTATAAACGGCTATGAAAAATTTTTTGTGATCGCTTGGTATTTGGTATTGTTATTTTCCATCTTAACGATAGCTATAATAGAGGATTTTATGGAATGCGGATCTTTATGTTCGCCAAAAGGCGTAGTTATGAATTTGGTAATGTTAGGGATTCTTATTGCGATATGCGTATTCAAGCTAATTCGTAGCAAGCAGCAAATAAGGTTTACGGATAGATATATAGAATTTATTGAAAACGGCGTCGTTAAGAGATTTTGCAAAGTAGAATTCGACGAACTGCGAAGGAGCTTTTCGATTGACATATTTATTAGCTCAAAAATTTCGCGGAATATCTGCAATTTATCTCTTACGATAATGGGGCTAATAGCTTTAAAATGGGAACTTTTGGAGATAATATTTTTTATCTACCTATGGGGGTTTTTCTTAAATTTTATATTTTATCTATCGATGAATAAAAACCTCAAGGGCTTTAGTGTTATGCCGTTTATAAGGGTTGCCGAATATACAACTAACCCCGGATATAACAATATTTTACCAAGATACTATCTTATCTATATCTACAATGATAAAATTTACAACGATATCAAAGAGTATTTTTTGCAGAAAAATATAGATATCGACTACATCAAAAAGAATTATCTGTTCGCCTAAAACTATAAAGCTGCAAGTATGAGTCTAGGCGATCGACGCTTGGTTTGCCGCAAAAATTTATAAATTTTATCTAACCAAACTCGCTCGTCTAAATCCAAATCCTCACGTTCAGTTTTAAAATTTTAACGATACTCAAAAAGCTTAGAATTTCACTCTTTATCTCGCTTGCGGGGTCGCGGCGCAGCACGCTTTCATAGACGCTAGGCTCGAAATTATCGCGCCCGGTGTGTACAAAAATATGGATCCGCCGCTCTCTGATGCTCGCCCAGATCTGCGCCCCGAGCGCATCGCCCACCGCCAAAAATCGCTCCATAAATGCAGGGGTTAGCACGTACATCGCGTTTTGCGGCTCGTCGCTAAGCACCTTGTAGCGCGCGGCAAATTCCACGTTGTCCATCGCAACGGGCTTTAGATCGATATGCTGCTTATTTTGTATCTCACGCGGATAGATGAAAACGGGCGCGATGATGCGTTTGTTAAATTCCGCTACGAAAAACGCCCCCACGAGCTCGTGCTGTAAATTTTGATGAAAAAAGCTCACATCGCTAAACTCGAAGCTCACCCCCTGCCACGCGCCGCCCACGCGGTCGTTGCCGCGCAGATTTTCGATAAACTCGAACAGATCACTCTGCACCACGCGCCAAAACGGCACGCTGCCATAGGAGACGTATTCGTAGCCAAGCTCGCGCACGAAAGGCGCCAGATAGTGCTGTTTGTAGCTTTGGCGGTATCGCCCCGTAAATATCTCTTGCATGCTTTTTACGCCGAGCGCGTAAAGCTCCCTCGCCAGCCACGCCCCAAGCGCGAGCGCAGCCAAGCCTATCAGCGCCTGCGGCAAGGCCGCGGAGTATTTGAAGATCAAAAACGAGATCGCGACCGCGCCGAACTTTAAGATATTTTCCGTGCCGATGAGATCCTTTTGCCAGCCGTTCAGATGCACTTCGCGCAGGCTTACGGCGAGCGAGGCGACCGCCAGCAGCATAAGCATCGTCGCGCTAGAGCTCTGCACGCCCTGCCTACGCACGAAATACGCGATGATACAAAACGCCGCAAGCAGCGCCACCGTACTTATAACGGCAACCAGCTTTAGCTGCTCCACGTGCTTTTTCGCATCCAGCCTCAGGCGCTCCAAATCATAAATAGTCAAAATTTCGCCCTTCTTTAAATTTGCCCGCAATTTTAGCGAAATTCTAGGAATTTTGGAATTTCAAAGCTCACTCGTCCGCACATAATGCGAATTTTTTATATGAATTTCGCACAGCGCCCTAAATTTAAGGATAAATTCAAAGCTCTAAGCTTAAAATTCCGTTCGTAGCGGGGGCGGAGCGCGGAAGTGGAATTTCGCATAAAAGCGGCGCCAAATTTCGGCACGCGGAAGTTAAATTTCAAGGCATAAATTTGCTACGTAGAATTTTCAAGGCTTGATTCAAAGCGTTATTGGCGCGAGGCTTAAGATCGGTATAAATTTGCTACGTAGAATTTCAAAGCGGGATTTCCTAGCTAAATTTTTAAAAGCAAATTTTCAGCAAAATTTCACGATGCGGAATTTCAAATTAAAATTTTGCAAATTAAAATTCCGTAAAGTAAAATTTCAAAGCGAAATCTTGCGCCAAAAACGCCGTCATTCGCAAATCAAATCATGGAGCAAAAATGAGATATATTTTCGGGCCCGTGACCTCGC
>NZ_CALJPG010000005.1 GCF_937980635.1 uncultured Campylobacter sp. | reverse complement strand
GGGCAAGGTCGTTTTCAGAGATGGCTACTATAAAATCGCCAAGAAATAGCGGCGGAATTGCGAGGTAGAATTTCGTTTCGTAATTTAATGGCAAAATTTTATCGAGATTTCGCAGGTGGAATTTTCGTCCAAATTTTTAATAGGTAAAATTTTATATAAATAAGCCACGATGAAAGAATAGAGCGCGTAATTTGGATTTAAAATTCTCCAAAAAATAAATTTAATTGGCAAAAATTCTAATGGCAAAAATGCGGGTACAAATGCTTCGACTACAGAAAATTCCGATATCAAAAAATATAATTCTAAAAATCCCGCTTCGCAAAATTCTGGCGGTGAAGATTAGAATGCTGAAAATTCTAATGGCAAAAATTCCGATACTAGAAATTCAGGCGCACAGAATTCCGATGCCTAAAATTTAGCTCGCATTATGAAAAATAAAGCTACGTTAAAATTTAAAAATTTCACCGCCCGCCCGCGCTCTTTTTGGATTCGTCTAAGGCTCGTGCGAGCAGGTGCGGCTCTTTGCTACGCACGTCCCGCCGAAGCCGTTTGTCTCGAAAGATCAAGCATCGTCGCAAAACCGAGCGGAGTGGGTAAAAATTTAAAAAATCAAAATTTTAAAAGCCTAAATTTTAAAAACCGAAACGCTACGAGTACAAATTGCTAGGCGGGTGACTATATAGACTTTAGTGCAGATTACGACGCGGGTTATGATATACGCCTTATAGCATTGCTGCAGCACATGCCAAAGTATAAACTTTAACGCAGATCGAGACTTATATTTAAATATATGCCACGATATAAATTCTAGCGCGGATTACGACATAAATCTCGTCAAGGGTCACGGTATAAACCAAAGTATGACTTGCTACGACATACGCCCTAGTGCAGATCGCGACATAATTTCAAACGCAGATTACGATATAAATTCTAATAGGCATCGCGCCATAAATTTTAAAATTTCAAACGCAAATTTAAAAACGAATTTAGCGGATTTAAAAGCAGATTTAAGGACGGATTTCAGATTATGGAATTTTTAAATTTAAAAGTTGCTGCCGCCGTGTTCGCGCTGCTACTCGCAAGCTGCGACGGATGGAAGCACCATCTAAGCAGCGACGGCACCTCGCTTACCTCCAAGTTCGACCCCTCCGAGCGCACACTAAAGATTGAGGGCAACGACAAGCCGCTCATGCTGTTTTTCTACGCAAGTAGCCGAATTTAGAAATTCCGCGATTTTAAAATTTATACAAAATTCTACGATTTGGAATTTTGATGAAATTTCTGCAGCTACCAGCTTCCGCTAGCACCGCCTCCGCCGAAGCTTCCGCCGCCCCCACTGAAGCCGCCTCCGCTAAAACCGCCATTTCCTCCAAATCTGCCAAAATCCCCGGATGAGCCGCCTCTCATGCGCGATGAGCGCGCGATTTCGCTTATGATGTCTGCGCTCGAGATTATATCCTCGTCGCTTACTCTGCGACGCGTCACACGGCGGCTTAGTAACGCAAAAAGCAAGACCGCAAAAAGTACCATAAAGATCGCAAAGTCCTTGTTACTCGGATCCTGCTGCGCGTTGGCGTTAAGCGGATCAAATTTTATATCGCCGCCTTCGATCGTGCTGATGATCGCTGAAATTCCGCTAATGACGCCACTTTCATAATCTCCCTGCCTAAAATAGGGCAGAATTTTATTGCTGATGATGCGCTTGGCGCGCATATCGGTTAGCACGCCCTCTAGCCCGTATCCGACTTCGATACGCACTTTATGCTCTTGCGGAGCGACGAGCAGCAGTATGCCGTTGTCGCGCCCTTTTTGCCCGAGATCAAGAGCGCGCGCCTGTTCCACGCCGATTTCCTCGATAGAGTAGTCGCCGAGCGATTTTAGGCTTACGAACATGATCTGGTTTGTGGAATTTTTATCGAAAGTCGTTAAAATTTCATTCAGACTCTCTCTCGCGGCTGGGCGTAAAATGCCAGCCTCATCGATTACGGCGGTGCCGTTTGGGCGGGCCAGATACTCGCTGGGTGCGGCAGCGCTTATCCCAAATAGCGCCATCAGGGCAAAAGCAAATCTCCAAGCCACTCTCATCGCAGTTCCACCAAGGTCTCTTCTATCTCGTTATTTTCGCTATTTTTAGGCACTTGCATAGCTAGTTCGCACAGCGCGTCCATCGCCTTTAAAACAGCAGCCTCAAGGCCTTGCGTGCTAGGGTTAAATTCCGTCGTGATACGTTCAAACTCGCCCTTAGAGATAAACTCCGCCGCTCGCGCGCCGCAGATGATATGAGCGCAGCGCTCGCGGACGCAGACACAAAACATTATCGCTTCTTTTACGCTGCCGTAGCGCTCGTAAAATTTTAGCATCGCAAACTCGCCAGAGAGCTGAAGTCTGCGAGATTTAAGCGTGATTAGAGTTAAAAGCGTGGGGCATTTAGCTAGCAGAGCTTTAATCGCTATGAAGCTGAGCGCTACGATTTGCAGTAGCTCAACTTTGCTTATTTGCGGCACGAAGCACAGAACGATGCCGATCGCAAACGCCGTCACTGCTGCCGCGCCATAGCTAGATTCGCAGTCCTCGCTTGCTTCGCGCGCGACTACGCAGACGATCTGCGCACCACTTGCGGCTTCGGCTTTCGTGATTAGCTCGTGGATTTCTTGCTTGCACTGCTCGCTTAGCATTTGCCACCTTTAGCGTTATTTGAACGAGACGCTAGGGGCTTTTTGGCTTGAGCTATCAGCGCTAAAGCTAGGTTTGGCGCCGCCTAGTCCTACAATGCGCGCGATAATGTTTGTAGGAAAGATTCTAATTAGCTTGTTGTATTCCTGCACCGAAGCGATGTAGTCCTTGCGCGCTACGGCGATGCGGTTTTCCGTGCCTTCGAGCTGATTTTGCAAGTCGGCGAAATTCTGATTTGCCTTGAGATCCGGGTAGCGCTCGACTACCAGCATCAAGCGCGATAGGGCCGAGCTAAGCTCGCCTTGAGCGCCGTTAAATTTCGCAAACGCTTCCGGATCTTGCGCTAAGCTTTCTGCATTGATATTGACAGCGGTTGCCTTAGCGCGGGCATTTATGACGCCTTCTAAAGTATCTTTTTCATGACTAGCGTAGCCTTTGACGGTTTCTACGAAATTTGGAATCAAATCGGCGCGGCGCTGATATTGGTTTTGTACCTGGCTCCACGCGGCCTTAACTTCTTCATCTTTGCTTACGAGCTTGTTGTAAACCGGCACTGCAAATATCGCAAATGCAATCGCCGCAATCACTAAGACGATTAGAGCTTTGATTAAGATATGAAGCCCTCCTTTTTGATGCGGATACTCTCCTCCGCCAAAGCTCTCACCTCGCGCGGATAAGCCTTTATTGTCGTAACCTATACGCTCGTTATTTTCTCCTTGCAGCTCTTTCATTGAAATCTCCTTGGGATGTTGGAATTTAATTTGACTAAAATTTCATATTCGATCGTGTCGAAGTGTTTTGCCCAGACTCGCGCGTCGCCCAGCACGCAGATGCGCTCGCCACCGAATTCCGCGCAGAAGCTATCCATCGACATTTTTCCGAGCATTTTTTGTCCGCTTGCAAGCGCTAGCTCGCCCTCGCCGTCGTAGCGAAATAGCCCGTCGGCATAGCCCAGATCGTATGTGCCTATCCTCATATCGCGTGGCGCTTCAAATTTCGCGCCGTAGCCCACGCGCTCGCCTTTTTTTAGCACGCGCGAGCTGATCAGATCGGCATAAAGCTTTAGCACGGGGCGTAAATTTAGGCTCTCGTCAAATTGCGGATAGCCAAACTGTGCCATACCCACGCGCACGCATTCGTCCTCAAAGCCCGCACTGCGCTCGATAGCTGCGGAGTTGCTCGAATGAAATTTTAAATTTCCAAAGCCCGCGGCGGCGGCTTTGTGCCCCGCGAAACGCTTAAATTCTATAAAATTTTGCCTTTGTGCGAAAAAATCTCCACTTAGCTCGTCGCTTGCGCGAAAGTGTGTGAAAAAGCCACGAAGCTTAAATCCGCCCGCCTTGCATAGCCTAAGCGCCTCATCTAGCTCGCTCGCACCGATACCGTTTCTGTGCATAGCAGTATCTGCAGCGATATAAATTTTAAGCCCTCGTTTAAGACGCGAGAAGTAGCTCATATCGTTGATTGCGTAGCAAAACCGCTCATCCTCGTCCCCGCGCGGAATGTGCGAGAGCACTAAAATTTCATCAAATAAATTCGCTATCTGCGCAGCTTCCGCAGTACTTCGCGTTACGGCGCGTACGAAGCCTAGTTTCGCCGCTTCCTCGCAGCAAAGTCTGCAGCCATGGCCGTATGAATTATCCTTGGCTACTAAAAATACTCGCTCCGCTCCACCTACTTTGGCGGCGATTTGCGCTAGATTGTGCGCATAAGCGGCGCGATCTAAGATGATCTCAGACATCGAAGTCTAGTCCGTAAGTGCGGTATAAATATGGCAGCAGCTTGCGTGCTGCGTAGTCGTATCCGTAGAATTTCGCATAAACTTCTTTCAAGCTAGCCGCACCAGCGCGCTCGAAATCAAATACGTCGGTACCCGCGATCTTTGGCACGCGCTCATCTAAGAATTTAAAAAATTCCGCTCTCGCAGCTAAAAGCTCTTTTATATTTTTCTCAACCTCTTGTTTTTCAGATTCGTTCATCTCTGGTCCTTTAAATTTTCTAGTTTGCCTAAAAATACGCGCTGCATTTCGTCGCGAAACTCGGGGCTGCTGGCCTCGAAGCGAGTTACGATCACAGGCGTGGTGTTGCTTGCCCGCACGAGCGCCCAGCCGTCATCAAACCGCACTCTGATGCCGTCGATCTCGATAATATCGCGGATGGGCGGTAGCTCCGCGATACCCGCGTGGATTTGAGCTTTAAGAGCTTCGATGATCTTAAATTTCGCCTCCTCGCTCGTATTAAATTTTATCTCGTCGGTGCTAAAAACCCGCGGCAGCTTGTCTAGCTCGGCGTCTAAATCATACCCTTTAGCTACGAGCTCAAGTACGCGCATCATCGCATATACGCCGTCATCAAAACCGAAATATCGCTCTTTAAAATAAATATGCCCGCTAACCTCGGCGGCAAGATCGATGCCAAGCTCCTTCATCGCCTTTTTGATATTGCTGTGACCGGTCTTGCCCATAAAGCTTTTGCCGATCTTATCGATGGTATCGTACATCGCTTGAGAGCATTTGACCTCGCCTAGGATGCGCGGATGGTGCATATTTAAGGCAAGCAGGCAGGCTAGCTCGTCGCCTTTGATATTGCGGCGCGGCGTAAGCACGGCGATCCTATCGGCATCCCCGTCAAAGCCGAAGCCTAAGCTCACGCCGTCTTGCTTCATCGCGGCTTTAAGATCCGCTAAATTTTTCTCCTCGCTGGGATCTGGGTGGTGGTTTGGGAAGTTGCCGTCCGGCTGCGGAAATAAAACTTTAGCGTTTAGTCCTAGCCTTTCGACGATTTTAGTAGTCGTAACGCCTGCAGCTCCGTTTGCGCAGTCGATTATAAAAGGCGCGGCAAAGCCCTTAAGCGCTGCAAATTCCTTCTCAAAATATGCTAGATATTCGCTTAAAATGTCGTATCTCTCGGCGCTTGCGTTAGTTAGAATTTCAAAATTTGAACCGATCAGCTCCCGCACCTGCGCACCTAGACGCTTCAAATCCGCGCCAAAGAAGCTATCCGTGCCGATCGTTATTTTAAAGCCGTTGTAATTTTTGGGATTGTGCGAGCCGGTGATCATTACGTTTGCGTCAAATTTATGCGTAAATACGCTAAAATAGCCCACCGGCGTCGGTAGCAAGCCGATATTATAAACCCGCAATCCGGCGAAATTTAGCCCGCTTACGAAATAGCCGAAAAGCTCATCCGCGCTAAGACGGGCGTCGTATCCCACGCTAACGCGCTCAAGCCCGAGATTTGCGATATGTTTGCCAAGCGCAAAGCCGATCGCCTTTACGCTGCGCTCATTTAGCTCCTCGCCTACGATGCCGCGAATATCGTATTCTCTAAAGATATCTTCGATCATAAAATTCCTTTAAATTTAAATCGCGGTATTTTATAAAAACTTGCTTAATATTTATATTATAAATGATAAAATCGCCGCTAAAATTCCAAAGGATGGTTATGAAAAAATTTATTCTAGCAGCGATTTTAGCGGCTTTTGCTTGCGCAGGCGATTACGAGCTCGTAGGTAGCGTAAATACTTCGTTTAGAATTTTTGGCAAGGACGATCGCATCGAAGTTATCGCGGTTAAAGATCCTAAGGTTGATGGAGTGACCTGCTATGTCTCATACGCCAAAAAAGGCGGCGCCAAAGAGATCATCGGCATGGAGGAGGACCGCTCCGAAGCCTCTGTTTCGTGCGTGCAGACAGCGCCTAAAATCATCATCAAAGAGGAGCTGAAAAAAGAGGATATTTTTGAAAAACGCAGCTCGTTAATTTTCAAAAAGACCCACGTAGTTAGGCTTTACGACGCGGTGCAGGGCTCACTAATCTATTTGGTTTATTCAGATAAAGTGATCGACGGCTCGCCTAATAACTCGATCTCGGCTATCCCGTGCCACCAAGCCGTGGGCGACGTGTGCGAGCTCGCATATACTCAAGGCAAAAAACAATAATAAGGAATTTCGCAAAGATAGAATTTTATCGTAGCAGAATTTTAAATTAGAAATTGCGCGATGAGATGGTGCACAAAATTTAATAAAATTCGCTAAATTCCGCAGCATTTTATAAAATTTTATCTGCGCCGTTAAATTCCTGCGCGAATGCTTAAGATGAGAATTTTACCGCTTTATCAAAGCATCTTAACGCATATTCGCGCTACGCTAGTAGGCGTGCGCTTGCAGGTCGTAAAATGAAAAATTAAGCAATTTTTGCTAAAATCTCGCGATTTTGAAAACCCTCGTAAATCTAAAGGAAATCAATGAAGACATTTTTTAGTATGGAGTGCGCGTCAGTGATGCTACTGATTTTGGCGCTAGCCTGTGCGATCGCCACTTTCGTAGAGACTGCTTACGGTACGGAAGTAGCTTGGGCGATGGTTTATTCTACTGCATGGTTTGGCGCGCTGATGGTGCTTTTGGGAATAAATTTAAGCTACAATATCTATCGCTACCGCATGATTAAGCTTCGCACGCTACCTGCGCTAATCTTTCACGCAAGCTTTTTGTTTATGCTTGTTGGTGCAATTTTGACTAGATATTTCGGCTTTGAGGGCAATATCCATATAAGAGAGGGCGGCGAGAGCTCGATCGTAACGACTAAAGACGAGGTCGTTCAACTTCTTACTTTAGGCAGCGACGGCGAGTTTATATCTGCTGACGAGAGCAAATTTTTAAACGGCGCAGGACGGATGAACTTCGATCTCAATCTAGACGTAGAGGGTAGGATCGCAAATTTAAAATTTAAAGAGCTCGTAGAGCACGGCGAGCTAAAATGGGTGCAAGATCCGACCGGACAGGCTCCTGCGCGCGTGGAGCTATTATTTTCAAACAATGTTGGCAGCCAAAATGTCTCCTTGCAATCGGGCGAAAGCATGGAGATAGGCGAGCTTAGTATCACTTTTAACGCAGAGCCTAAAAGTAAGAATTTCATCTACATAAAATCCAAAGACGGCAAATTTTATCTAAACTCAAGTCTTGATATAAACGCCACTAAAATGGCTGATATGAGCACTTCGCCGCTTAAGAAAAACGAGGATAATCCGCTAGGCAATCTCTTGCTTTACAGCTTCGACGGAATAAATTTCGCCCCCGTTAGCCTGCTTAGCTCCGCGGTCGAGAAATTTGTCCCGGTCGATGCGAATTTACCGGGTGAGCCCGGAGTCGTCGCTACGCTAAGCTTTGCGGGGCAGAGTCGCGAAATCTACGTGCCTAGGGATTCGCATGGCGCTAGCTACAAAGTGGGCGATAAGAATTTCATCGTAGCCTTGGCGCCAAAGATGCTTCATCTGCCTTTTAAAATCGCGCTTCGCGACTTCGTGATGGATCGCTATCCAGGCACCAATTCGCCCTCCGGATATAAAAGTGAAATCACGCTAAAAGACGGCAATACGAGCTTTGATTATGATATTTTTATGAATCACGTGCTCGATTACGGCGGATACCGATTTTTCCAAAGCTCATACGACACGGATGAGCGCGGCACCGTGCTTTCGGTCAATAAAGACCCCGGCAAAGTTCCAACTTACATCGGCTATTTTTTGCTTTGCGTGGGGATGTTTTTTAACTTTTTCAACCGGGGCTCGCGCTTTTTCAAGCTCTCGCGCTTAATCAGCGAAAATACGCATCTTGCTAGAGAAAAAGATGTAAATTCTAAAAATTCCGCGTCTAGCTCGGTGCCCGTAAGCTCTGCAGAAAGCTCCACGTCAAAACGCGCCAAAAAATCGCGACGTGGCACTAAAGGCGCAGCATTAGCATTAGTAGGCGCGTTGGCTTTGAGCTTGAGTGCATTGTATCCTAGCGCAGCAAATGCCGAACAAAACTCCACTACTCAAAATTCTATTTCGCAAAGTTCCGTCTCAAATGCAGCCGCAGAAAATCCAGCGCCGCAAAGCCCGGCTAGTGTGCAAAATTCTACTTCGCAAAATTCCGCGCCGAATTCCGCCGTTGAAAATTCCAATCAAAGCTCCGCTTCGCAAGAATCTGCAGCCGAGCAAGACTCCGTCCCGCCGCATAATTTTTCTACTATGGGAGGCGAGCTAGCCGTGCCGAAATTTGATCCTAAATTTAGCGAAGATCTAGCAAGCCTTGTAATTCAGGGATTTGATGGGCGAATGGAGCCTTTTGATACCGTTTCCAGGGAGCTTTTAAATAAAATTTACCGTGCCGACAACTACAAGGCGCCAAATGGCGAAATTTTAAACCATAACGCCGCTGCGCTTTCGTTTATGCTAAATCAAAGCTACTGGAGGCGTGCGCCGATCATCAAGGTTAGCGAGCCGGAGCTTAAGAAAATTCTAGGTATGGATGAAAAGCAAAGCCACGCTAGCATGATGGATTTTTTTGAATTTAAAGGTGGCGAGAGCTACTACAAGCTTGATAAAATGGTCGAGGAGATCAACCGAAAGCCTTTGGGCAATCGCGGCGTACTAGATAAAGAGATCATCAAGGTAAATGAGCGCGTAAACGTCTTTTACTCGGCGTTTATGGGGGATTATTTTAGAATTATTCCGGTTAAGAACGCTAAAAATAACGAGTGGCTTTCGCCGCTATATCTAGGCGATGCGCTGGATCAAAACGAATCTGCTGAAGTTAAAAAAATGATGGGAATATTCGTTTCGTCCGTGGTCTATGCTCAAGAAAGCGGGGATTGGAGCGGCGCAGAAAAGATGCTAAGCTACGTCAAAAAATACCAAGCACAAAACGGCGCAAACCTAATGCCTAGCAAGAGCGCGATAAAATATGAAATTTTATTTAATAAGGCTAAAATTTTTTCTCGCCTATTTCCGATCTACACTATCTCGGGATTTTTGCTTCTGATCTTTATCTTTCTTAGGATGATGAAGCCCACTCTTCGCTTAGGCGGCGCGTTTAAGCTCGTTTATGTCGTAAATATCGTCGCTTTCATCGCGCATACCGCAGGTCTTGCGCTGCGCGGATACGTCTCGGGGCACGCGCCGTGGAGTAACTCCTACGAATCGCTCATCTACATCGCGTGGGCGCTGTCGCTAAGCGGAATATTTTTCTCGCGCAAATCCGCTATTTCGCTGGCGCTAACGTCAATAATGGCGGGCATAACGCTGATGGTCGCGCATCTTAGCGACATCGATCCACAGATCACCAATCTCCAGCCGGTTCTAAAATCGCACTGGCTTACGATCCACGTCTCGGTAATCACCGCGAGCTACGGATTTTTAGGCCTTTGCATGCTGCTTGGAATTTTTACCCTCGTGATGTTTTTATTCGACAAGAAAAACCCTGAGATCGCGCGCAACATCACGGAGGCTACGCATATCAACGAAATGTCGATGATCCTAGGGCTTTGCTTGCTGACGGTCGGCAACTTCCTAGGCGGCGTGTGGGCAAATGAAAGCTGGGGGCGCTACTGGGGCTGGGATCCGAAGGAGACCTGGGCGCTCATTACGATTTTTATCTACGCGGTGGTAGTGCATTTTAGGTTTATGCCTAAGCTCAATAATCAGTTCGCCTTTGCCGTAGCCTCGATGTTTGCGTATTTTAGCGTCATAATGACCTATTTCGGCGTAAATTTCTATCTAAGCGGCATGCACTCATATGCTAGCGGCGAGCGCATTCCGGTGCCTGGCTGGGCGTACGTGATGGTTGCCTCGATGATAGCTCTTGCAATCGCGGCGTATTTTCGCTCGGGCAAATCGGCTAGGCTTTAGATAGGCGGGACCCAAATTTCAGAATAATAATTTTGAAATTTCGCCCGGATTTCGCAGTTTGCCGAGCCTTTAAGGATTTATGAAATTTATCTTTAAATTTTGGCTAGGCTTTAAAACCCCGTAGAATTTTATAGAATTTTACGATTCGCGATTGCGCTAAATTTTAAAATTTTGCATCGCGACAGGACTTTGATGCTTAAAATTTTTAAGGCGTCGTAAAATTTTAATGATTTAGAATTTGCGCCGCTATGGGGTTTTAATGTTTTAAATTTTACTTCTAGTGGAATTTTTTCATACGACGGAAGCGCGACGTAGTTTAGAATTTTAAAATTTCAGTTAGCGCACTAGTGTAAAATCCGGTCCGCCGCAGCCATAACCGAGCAGTGAAATTTTAAAATTTGATTTTATAAATTCTATGCTCATCTTTAAATTTAAAATTTAAAATCTCGCGCTTTATGAAATTTTATTTATGGCGTCGAAATTTTAAAATTTTGCATGTCCTTGCCATAGCGAATTTCGCATGATAAAATTTTAAATTCCGCGCCATGATAGAACATGACAGAATTCGAAAATTTATAAAATTTTAAACTGCGAAAACGTCGCCAGGCATTAAAATTATCTTAAAATATAATTTAGCTTGCAAGGTTAAGCTAAATTTCTGCTTATAATCATATTGATTTAATCTTTATTTGGCTAAAATTGACGCTTGTCAATTTCTTAATTTGAAAGGATAAAGATGTCTGATCTAAAACAGGATAGACGAGGCTTTATCGGGCTTACTTTCGGCGCGGTTGCCGCTGTGGGTGGCGTTTTCGCACTCGTGGGGATGAAGAAATCGTGGGATCCACTACCTAGCGTGCGCGCCGCTGGCGTCACTACGGTAGATTTAAGTCCGATCAAAGAGGGCGAGCTGTATCAAACGCAGTGGCGCAAAAAGCCGATTTTCGTGCTTAAAAAGACTACCGATATGCCCAAAAATGATGCCCGCGACGTCGTCGTAGGAGATGCTAGATATACGCTTTGCATAGGGCTTTGTACGCATTTGGGCTGTATTCCTAGCTACAAGCCATCGACGCAACAATTCATCTGTGCATGTCACGGCGGGATTTTCGATGCTAACGGCGTAAACGTATTTGGTCCGCCGCCACGCCCTATGGATATACCGCCCTTTAAAATCGACGGAACGAAACTCGTTTTAGGCGAAGAGGGCCCCGAATACCAAGCCCTAAAGCAGAAAGTATAGGAGGCGCAGATGGCACATATCAGAAAGGCTACGGGAGTTTGGGATTGGTTCGACCAAAGACTCGCCGTAACAAAATTTTTCAAGGTGATGGTAAGCGAGTATTGGATTCCTAAAAATATCAGCTTCCTTTGGGCGATGGGCGTTATTTTGATGACGCTATTTATAGTTTTGTTCGTTAGTGGACTAATGCTCGTGATGTATTATAAGCCGGATGTAAATTTAGCATTTGATAGCGTAAATTTCACGATTATGAAAGAGGTCGAATACGGTTGGCTATGGCGACATATCCACGCAGTATCGGCATCGGTCGTATTTTTGATCCTATACATTCATACTTTAGTAGCTATTTATTACCGCTCGTATAAGCAAGGGCGAGAGATGATTTGGGTAAGCGGAATGCTACTTTTCATCATCTTTTCGGCTGAAGCTTTCAGTGGTTATATGCTTCCGTGGGGGCAGATGAGCTACTGGGCAGCGATGGTTATTACGAATTTATTCGGTGGAATTCCCGTAGTTGGCGATGCAATAGTCGAATGGATTCGCGGCGATTATGCTGTTAGTGATCCGACGCTGACGCGATTTTTTATGCTTCACGTCTGTTTGCTACCTCTTGTGGTGGTTGCGGTGCTGGCGGTGCATTTCTATTCGCTTAGATTTCCGCATGTAAATAACCTAGACGGCGAGGAGATTGACTTTGAGCTCGAGGGTGAGAAGTATTTGGAAGGAAAAACTAGCGAAAGCAAGGTAATTCCGTTTTGGCCGGGCTTTTTGGCGAAGGATTTTTTCTACGTCAGTATCTTTATGATATTTTTCTTTTATCTAGTGGGCTTTCACTTCGATTTTGCGATGGATCCGATAAATTTCGAGCCGGCAAACAGCCTCAAAACCCCGACGCATATCTATCCGGAGTGGTACTTCCTTTGGGAGTATGAAATTTTGCGCGGATTTTACTTCGACGTAGGGCCGCTTAAGGCTGCCGACATCGGGCTTATCGCCTTTGCATTTGCCGGAGTTTCGCTATTTTTTATCCCGTTATTTGATCGCAGCAGCGTAGTGGCGCCCGCGCACAAAAACAAGGCGTTTTTCATCTGGTTCTGGGTTTTGGTAATCGACATGATCCTGCTTAGCCTTTTCGGCAAGCTCCCTGCAGACGGCGCGGAGCTTGGTATCGAAAATAAATACTGGGGCTTTGCCTTATCGATCATCTATATCGGATTGCTCGTCGTAGTGCTTCCGTTAATTACAATCGCAGAAAGAAAGAGGGTCTAGCCATGAAAGAGATAAGAACCCTAATCTTAGTGCTTTTTTGTGTGGGAATTTTATACTGGTTTATCGAGCCTTATGCTCATACTAAGCTTAGCCCGCACACCGATCCGGTAAATTACGACTTTGCAGCAGGCGATACGGCTTTAGCTGCGCATAACGTAGCCGCAGCAGAAAGCGCTTTGGCCGCAGCAGAAAAGGGCGGAGATGAGACGATGATAAAAAATTCTAAAAAAGCCCTAGCCAGTGCGAAAGAGCAACAAGACAAAACCGTGCTTTTTTGGGATGAGATAAATAAAATAGATCTTAGCAAAGGCGATGCTGTGCGCGGCGCCGAGACCTTTACAAATGCAGGCTGCACCGCATGTCATGGAGTAAAAAGTGCAAATATCCCAGCACCTATGGACGCGGCAAGCGCTAGTGCCGCATACGGCGTCAATCCTCCGGATCTTAGCAGCGCAGGCTATCTATACACCGATAAATTCTTAGCTGCACTCATCAAAGATCCGATCATGGCTCTTAAGCTAGATCAGAAATTTGGCGACGAAAAACCTTTTCCGATGCCTGGATTTTTCGGTACAGGCGGTGATCTAAATCAAGAGATCGCCGATATCGTAGCCTATCTAAAATCGCTCGCTCTTAGCGAGGATAAGCTAATCGCCTCTGAGGCTGCTGCTAGCGGTATCAAGCAAGGCGCCGAACTAAACGAAGCGCAGAAAAAATTCCTTTTAAGCAAGGCGGTTTTTGAGGATGCTTGTCTAAGATGCCACGACGTCAAATATGATAAGCTCTTTGCATCCGGCGACAAGGCTAGCTTGGCTGCGTATATGGGCTCGACGCCTCCTGATCTTTCGATGATGATCCGTTCTAAGGGCGCCAACTATCTACACGAGTTTATCAATGATACGCAAAAGAAGCTTCCAGGCACTTCGATGCCGCGCGTAGGCTTGAACGAAAACGCTGAAGCCAAGGTCGTGGAGTATCTAGCTGACGTAGGCGATAGCAAAAAAGCCGAGCGTGAAGCTACGACCATAAATATTATGATTTATTTCTTGATCCTTTCTGTTTTTGCAGGTCTTTGGAAAAGTAAAATTTGGTCGAAACTTCATTAAAATTTTAGCAGTCGGAGCAAAATCCGACTGCCGTTTAAAATTCCGCCATATCCTAAATTCTATTAAATTCCATCTATCAAAAAGCTCTTGCAATTGAGAATTTAGCCGCTTTCGTGCTTTATGATAACCGCTTTTTTTATTACTTTTTAAGATTTTTCTACATATAATTGCCGCTCGATTTTGAAATTTAATGTATGAATTCAACTCAAGAAGGTTCAGATGAAATTTTTTAAATTTGCGGTTTTAGCTCTAATTTTTCCGCTTGCTATGCTTTTTGCGGATACGGATTATCGCGCCGAAGCAGCGACGATAAAAGAGAAATTTGCTCAAGCGATCAAGCTTTATGTCGATGGTAATAATTCTGAGGCTAGAAAGATAACTCAAGAGGCGTATTTTGGGCATTTTGAAAATCTAGAAGCTGGTATCCGCATAAATTTGGGACAGAAAAAATCCTACGATATGGAGAAGCAATTCGGCGATATCCGTAAAGCAATCAAAGCCGAAAAGCCGCTAAATGAGATTCAAACTATGATCGATAATCTAAATCGTGAGATTGATGAGGTTCTGCCTGCGATCGAATCTGGTCATCGTCTTGTAGCCGAGTATCAAGACGGAGGCGACGGCAGCACTTCTGCGCCAGCCTCAGGCGGGAATTCCGCAGCATCCGGTACAACTTCGCCTTGGATGAGCGTCTATACGGAATTTAAAACTGAGCTGGATAATGCTAAAGCTGCGTTTGATAAAAAAGACACTGCTGCGCTAAAAGCTGCGCTAAATCGCGCGAAATTCGATATCTACCGCAACGAACGCCTAGAAGAGGCGGTACGAAAATATGTCTCGTCTCAGACCGATCAATCAATCCAGCAAATCATCGGAAATCTCTTGCGCGAGGATGCAGATACGGACAAATCAAAATTTGACGAAGCGATAAACGCCCTAGATAATCTAGCATTAAAAGCCGTACATGATTTGCCGCAAGAAAGCTACTCCATAGCGCCACAGACTGCGTTAGCACAAAGCGATACTAGTGAGGATGAGGGCAAGGATTTTACGCCGATTGTGCAAAATATCAAAGACAAAATGGCTAAGGTTTTGCAGCTTTACGAGAGCGGCAAGGTTGATGACGCGATTGACGAAAGTGGCAATATCTACTTCGACGAATACGAAGAGAGCGGCATGGAAAATATCGTCGGCGCTAAAAATACTCAGCTCAAGCTAGACACCGAAGCAAGCTTTAATAAAATTTCGGCTCTTATGCGCGCGGGCGCTTCCAAAGAGCAGATCGTAGCGGCGCAAAACAAGCTATTTGATCAGCTTACCCAAAGCCTAGAGCTAACGAAGAAATCAAGCAACTGGGATCTATTTTTATACGCGTTTATCATCATCTTGCGCGAAGGATTTGAAGCGCTCATCATCGTAGCCGCAGTCATCGCTTTGCTTATAAAATCCGGCAACTCAAAGCACCTAAATATCGTTTACAGCGCTCTTGGCGTCGCGGTTGTGCTAAGTATCGCTACGGCTTACGGGCTGAATTATATCTTTGGTAGCGAAAATGCAGGACAAACGCGCGAAGTGATGGAGGGCGCGGTAATGTTAATCGCCGTAGTTCTGCTATTTTACGTGGGCTTTTGGCTTCTTTCAAATGCAAGTTCCAAAAAGTGGAGCGCCTATATCCAAGGTCAAATTTCAAACAGCCTAAGTTCGGGCGATAGCAAGATGCTTTGGTGGACGGTGTTTTTAGCGGTTTATCGCGAGGGCGCAGAGACGGTGCTATTTTATCTGGCACTACTTTTCGATGCCAAAAGTCCGGCAGCTACCAGCATGGTAGCAGCAGGCTTCGTAGCGGGTCTGGCGGCTCTTATTATAGTTTATATCGTCATCAAAAAATTCTCGCTTAAAATCGCTATCAAGCCGTTCTTCATCGCTACATCGGTCATTATCTTTTATATGTCCGTCGTATTTGTGGGCAAGGGCGTGATGGAGCTAGTCGAGGGCAAGGTATTCGTGCCTACGGTAATAGACGGGCTTCCAACGATTACGTGGATCGGATTTTATCCTTACGTCCAGAGCCTCGTGCCGCAAGCGGTGATGATCGTGCTTTTGATCGTAGGAATTTTAATCTTAAAAAATAAGCAAAAAAACAAATCTTAATAAGGAGAGAAAAGATGAAAAAGATTTTTTCAGGTATGTTGGCACTAAGCCTAGCCTCTGTTATAGCAATGGCGGGAGAACATCCAATCGGCGAGCCGATTGAGCAAAATGGAATGGAGATCGCTGCAGTTTATCTTCAGCCTATAGATATGGAGCCTAAAGGCATTGATCTAGCTCCTAGCAAGGCAGACATCCACCTTGAGGCGGATATCCACGCTATCAAAGGCAACGCAAACGGATTTGGCGAGGGCGAGTGGATCCCTTACCTAAAGATCGCTTACGTGCTTAAAAACCTAGATACCGGCAAGATCCAAAAGGGAAATTTCATGCCGATGGTAGCTAGCGACGGCCCTCACTACGGCGCCAATATCAAGATGGTAAACGGCGTAGGCAACTACGAGCTAACCTACAACATCGAAAATCCAAGCGCCAACGGATTCGGTCGCCACGCGGACAAAGCGACCGGCGTAGGCAAATGGTGGGAGCCGTTCTCGGTTAAATACACTTTCCAATACACAGGCGCTCCTAAAGAGTAAATCATAGATGGGCTCTGCCGAGTCCATTTTCGGCGGAGTCCTAGCGGTATTGGGTTTAGCCGCACGCTTTAAATTTAAGGCGGTTAAATTTAGCCCGTTTAAATTTAAATGTTACGCCGCAGCCAAAGCGTATCGTTTTGCTTCAATGCGTTTAAGCTTACGAATCTTTTAGCTGGGGCAAAATTTTAAAATTTCAAGAGGCTTGAAATTTTAAAATTTTAAATTTAGCGCGCCGCGAGGGCGAGACAAAACCAAAACAAGAGCGAGGCGAAATTTCTCTTTGCGGGCGGCTCTTGCCGTTGCGAACTTTTTGCAAGCGGATTTGAAATTTTAAAATTTACAAAATGGCGTAGATTTTAAAATTTTAAAATTTAAGCAATTATAGGCGATTTACGCGCATTAGACTCGATGAGGATTTTTAATGACGATATTTTTTTATCACGTTAGCTTGGCTCTATTTCCGCTCGCGTTTTTAAGCGCGTATCTGGGCGGCAGGCGCTTTATCAGCGCATCGTTTTTGCCCGCGCTTTTGGGAGCTGCATTCGGGGCGCTGTGCTTTAGCGCATTTGCGCGCTCGGCAAACGCCGATACGGGCAAGATCGTATTTGATGCGCTCGCACTTTTAGCGCTGCTCGCGCTACTGCTTGCGTTTAAGTTTAAGCGATTCTATCTTACCGCTATAGTTATTTTTGCTCTTGGTTGCGCGTATGGATTTGAATACCGCTTCATAGGGATGAATTTTAAAATTTTCTCCGGCGAGCTACTGGATAGCTTCAGCCTAACCAACCTCTTTATGGCGGTTTTAGGCGTGCTGGCGCTCATTTTATTCTATTTTATTTATCGCTCAGCTCTAGTGCGCGCGAGCAGAGGCGCAAAGCTAGCGTCGTTCGCTCTTGCGTGGGCGTTTGCCTTCATAGCTAAAATCGGCTTTTTAGGTCTTGATCTGCGCCAGGCAGACGCGCCCAAAGCACTAGCTGCGAAGGGTTTTGAGGGGCTTTCAAACGCGATCGGCTCGTCCGAGTTTCTAAGCGTCATCGCTAAAATCATCCACTACAATAACTCCTATCTGACGCTAGCTCTTTGCCTTATAGCCACGCTAATTGCGCTGCTTACGGCATTTCGTGCGCCAAGCCGAGTGTCTCGCGAATCGGACATTATAAAATTTAGAGAGGTTAAAGCGGGCAGATTCGCCATTTTTAGAGATTTTAGCCTGATCTTATCGCTTGGGATTTTAATCAGCTTTTTGGGGCTTTATTATATCTTGGTCGCTTCAAAACCGCCTACGATCGATGAGCCTAAGATCATCGAGCCGCAAGGCGCGGAATTTATAATCGATGCAAACATCGTAAAGGACGGCAAGCTGCACCGCTTTGCCTACGTTACCGACGACGGGCATAAGGTTAGGTTTTTTCTACTAAACCGCTTCACGGACAAATTTGCCCCGGTCGCGGTTTTTGACGCGTGCTCGATTTGCGGCGATATGGGCTATATCAAAAAAGGCGACGAGCTCATCTGCATCGCTTGCAACGTGCGTATATTTTTGCCGAGCGTCGGCAAACTGGGCGGTTGCAATCCGATCCCGCTGGATTATAAGCTAGAGGGGCAAAATATCGTCATTGCGCTTAAGACGATTGAAGATGGCGCATCCTATTTCTCGGAGATTGTGGATAAAAAGGTGATCGATCCGGTCAGCAGAAAAGAAATTTTAAATACCTCTAAATTTAGCTATCTTTACTACGGACGCACCTACTTTTTCGAAAGCGAAGCGAATGCAAACGCCTTTATCGCGCACCCCGAGCGCTATGTAGATGAAAACGGCACGCTAAAGGAGCTTAAATAATGTTTTTACGCATCATCAAATCATCCATTTTAAACTCCAGGGATAGCAAAATTTTAGCGTTTTTGACGATATTTTTATCGGTCTCGCTGATCGCTTGCATGCTAAATATCACGCTAAAAATCGGCGATCAAGTCGCTAAGGAGCTACGCAGCTACGGCTCAAATATCGTAGTGCTACCGCGCTCGCAAAGCCTAAGTATCGAGATCGGCGGGCGCGAATACTCGCCGCTTAAAAACGATGATTTTTTAAAAGAGAGCGATCTGCATAAGATCAAAGAAATTTTTTGGCGCAACAATATCACCGCCTTTGCGCCCTTTTTAACTACCCGCGCGGGAGATTACGACGTCGTGGGAACCTACTTTGAAAAGGACGTGGGCGTTAGCGACGAGCCTGATTTCAGATCGGGCGTGCGCTCGCTCTATCCGTTTTGGAGCGTAGAGGGGCAGTGGGTAAAGGACGGCGCCGATGACGAGGTGCTCGCAGGAGACGCGCTGGGGCTTAAGATCGGCGATACGGTTAAGCTTGGAGATTATGAGGTTAAAGTCGTTGGGATTTTGCACGGCGCGGAGGATGAAGCCAAAAAGCTGATCGCAAATTTATCGCTGGTGCAAAAGATAACACACAAAGAGGGCCTCATCGCCAAGGCAGAAGTTAGCGCCATGACGATCCCAGAAGACGATCTGTCTGTAAAGGCAAGAAGGAGTCTCGATAATCTAGACGCCACAGAATACGACACATGGTATTGCTCAGCATACGTTAGCTCCATCGCATATCAGATCACCGAGGAGTATCCAAACGCGACCGCTAAGGCGGTGCTTAGCGTCAGCGAAGCTCAAAGCGGCATCACGAAAAAAATTCAAAATTTAATGGGCGTCGTAAGTATTTTATCTCTGCTGATTTCAAGCATCTGCATCACGAGCCTGCTAAGCAGCGAAATTTACAAGCGTAAAAAGGAGATCGGTTTGCTTAAGGCGCTGGGAGCGAGCAATTTTATGATCTATATCCAGTTCGCCGCCGAAATTTTCGTTATCTGCATAGCGAGCTCGCTCGTGGGCGCAGTCGTGGGCTACGCGCTTAGCTGGGCGATCGCGTATCAAATTTTCGGCTCCTTTATCGGCGTGTCGCTAATGGTCTTTCCGCTTAGCATCGTCTTTGGACTTCTTATTTGCATTATCGGCTCGATTTTGCCGCTACGCGGAGTGATCAAGCTACTGCCTGCGGAGGTGCTTTATGGTAGGAAATAACGGAGCGTTTTTTAGAGGCGCGATCTTTAAAAGTATCATCAACAGCGGCATTCGCAGCTTCGTGATTTTCGTCGCGATCATGCTAGGCAGCGCAGTTTGCGCGGCGTTCGTAAATATCTACGCCGACATCGATAAAAAGGTCGCCAGCGAGCTAAACAGCTACGGCGCAAATTTAATCGTAAGCCCTGCGAATTTAGAAAATTCCCATATGGACGAAGCGGCACTCGATGCGAAATTTGCCAAAATTCCAGCTCTAAAAAGCGCGAATAAATATCTTTTCGGTAGCGCAAATTTAGGCGTCAATTCAGGCATCATCATGGGGGTAAATTTCTCCTCTCTGCGCGATACGATGCCGTTTTTGGATCTTAAAGAGGGCTCGTTTATAGGCGTGGATTTCGACGATAAAAACGCGCTTATCGGGCAGGATCTCGCCAAACTTTTGGGCGCGAAGCTCGGTGATAGTATCGAGATCACGCCGATCGGCTCAAACGAAACGAGCAAGGTAAAGATAAAAGGCATCGTCTATGACGGGCAGAAAGAGGATGGCATGCTGCTAATCTCGCTGCCGCTGGCGCAAAAAATTTTAAATCAGCCTGCGCAGGTAAATTACGCCGAAGCGATCGTAAGCGGCGATTTTAAGCAGCTAAGCGAAATTTCAAAGAGCCTAAGCGATGCGCAGATGAGCTTTGCGCCGATCGGCAAGGTATCCAAGACCCAAGGCATCATCTTAAACAAAATCAAGCTTTTGATGCTTCTTATTGGCATTACGATCCTTCTGATCACCTCGGTCTGCATCAACACGAGCCTTAGCTCGATCCTGCTTTCGCGCATCAAAGAGTTCGCGCTCATCCGCGCAATCGGCGCGAGCAAACAAAATTTGCTCCACCTAATCCTGAGCGAAATTTTAACCGTCTGCGTCGCAGGCTCGCTAGCGGGAGTATTCGTGGGATACCTGCTCGCAATATTGCTGGGGCATCTGATATTTTCAAGCAGCGTGGATTTTAGGTTAATCAGCCTCTTTGCGGCGGTTGCGCTGAGCCTGATTTTTGCGCTCGCGGCAAGCTACTATCCGATCAAAAAGGCGCTGAATCCGAATTTAGCGAATCTATTAAGGGAATGACATGGAAATTTTAAAATTTGAAGGCATCTGCAAATACTTCGGCGAGGTCAAGGCGCTCGATAATATCAGCTTCGACGTTTTAAGCGGCGAGTGGGTCAGCATAATGGGGCCAAGCGGCAGCGGCAAGAGCACGCTCGTAAATATCCTAAGCCTGATGGACACCCCCACTGCGGGCAGATATATCCTAGGCGGAGCCGACGCGAGCGCGCTAAATGACGAGCAAATTTTAGAATTTCGCCGCAAAAAGATCGGCCTCGTGTTTCAGCAGTTTCACCTAATCCCCTATCTAACGGCCGTCGAAAACGTTATGCTCAATCAATACTACCATAGCTGCGTGGATGAAGATAGTGCCAAGGCAGCACTTGAGAAAGTGGGGCTCGGGCACCGCATCACGCACCGCCCTAGCGAGCTTAGCGGCGGCGAGCAGCAGCGCGTCTGCATCGCTCGCGCACTCATCAACGACCCTGACATCATCATCGCGGACGAGCCTACGGGCAACCTCGACGAGGCCAATGAGCGCGTGGTTTTGCAGCTCTTTCAGACGCTCCGCAGCGAGGGCAAGACGCTGCTTTTGGTCACGCACAACGAAGAGCTCGGCAAATTTGCCGACAAAGTGGTGCGCCTAAGACACGGCAAGCTCGATCGAATAGAGCTTTTGGATCAAAGCACGATGAAACATTATCTAGGCTCTCAGGGTGAAAATTCAGATCGCGATCCAAACGAAAGTGTTTCGCAAAGCTCTAGCGCCGAAAATTTAAAAGCGAAGAACGGCGATAAAAATTCGAGCACGAGTGAGAAAAATCCCGCCTCGCAAAATTTAGGTGGCGAAGATCAGAGTGCCGAAAATTCTAACGGCGAAAATCAAGGTGCCAAAAATTCGGGTGCGCAGAATTCCGGTGCATAAAATTTAGCTCGCATGATGAAAAATAAAGCTGCGTTAAAATTTAAAAATTTCACCGCCCGCCCGCGCTTTTTTTGGATCCATACAAAGCTCGAGCGAGCAGGTGCGGCTCTTTGCTGCGCGCGTCCCGCCGAAGCTATTTGCCTCGAAAGATCAAGCGCCGTCGCAAAACCAAGCGGAGTGGGTAAAAATTTAAAAAGTCTAAATTTTAAAAGCCGAAACGCCACGGGCGCAAATTACGGCGCGAGTCGCGACATGCGCCTCAACATAGATCGAGATATAATTTTCAACGCATACCACGATATAAATTCCGGCAGAGATCGCGCCGTAAATTTTAAAATTTCAAACGCAAATTTAAAAGCCGATTTAGTGCGCCCGAAGGCGGATTTTAGATGATAAAATTTTTAAATTTAAAAGTTGCTGCCGCCGTGTTCGCGCTGCTGCTCGCAGGCTGCGACGGATGGAAGCACCATCTAAGCAGTGACGGCACCTCGCTCGCCTCCAAGTTCGACCCCTCCGAGCGCACACTAAAGATCGAGGGCAACGACAAGCCCTTTGTGCTGTTTTTCTACACTAGCGGCTGCGGCGCGTGCAAAGCCCAAGTACCCGCGCTAAACGAGCTGCAAGCTAGCGGCGATGCGCTGATTATTGGCATTCTAGGCGATGGTAAAGGCTTAGAAGCCGACGCCGCGGTCGCTCGCGAAAAGGGGATAAAATTCCCAAGCGTCAGCGGCGCAAACTCCGTAAAATACTTTGAAACCATCGTAGGCGGCATTTTCGGCACCCCCACGTCGGTGATCTACGATAAAAACGGCAAAGCGGTCAAAAAGCTCATCGGCCTCTACCCCAAATCCGCCTTCGAAACACAGCTCAAGCTTATAAATTAACGAGCAGAATTTAATGCAGCCAGATTTACGGCACCGGCCTGCAATACCCACCAAAATAACACTTCGAGTTTAAAATTTCTTTCAACTTGCAGATGCCTTTGCGTTTAAATTTCAAAATTTGGGCGCGCAGTGGATTTAAGTATTCGCCGAGTTTTGCTAAAATTAGCTTTGTTGCTAAGCTGCTTAAATAGCTAAAAAACGGCGATATCAAAATAGAAAGGAGACGGCAATGAGCAAAAAATCCCTTGCCTTAGGCGCTGCTGCGATACTTTGCGGCGCGCTAAGCCTAAATGCCGAGGCTTCGGCGACGCAGAGCGCGCAAATAGATCTGAAATTTAACGCCGCAAATTTTACGCAAGAAAGCGTGATCGTAGGCGGCAAAAAGATAAAATTTCACGCCTACAAAAACATAAACTACGTCGCAAAACCCGTAAGCGCGCACTATCAGAGCATGAATATCTTCATCCCGCAGCAGTATTTTGAGGGGCGCAAGAGCGGCAAATTTGACGCCGCGAGCGCGCCGATATTTTTACAAAACGGCGTGGGCGGCTATATGCCGGGCGAAGCGGGCGAGGTCAAAATAGACGAAAGCGGCAAGCCAAACGCGATAGCTACGGCGCTTTCGCGCGGTTACGTCGTAGTCGCTCCTGCCGCGCGCGGACGCACGCTAAAAGGCGCAAACGGCGATTATATCGGCAAGGCGCCCGCGGCGATCGTCGATCTAAAGGCAGCCGTGCGGTATCTGAAATTTAACGACGCTGCGATGCCGGGGGATGCGGACAAAATCATCTCAAACGGCACGAGCGCGGGCGGAGCGCTCTCGGCGCTTTTAGGCACTAGCGGGGACGAGACCGCGTATGAGCCGTATCTGCAGGAGCTGGGCGCTGCAAAGGCGAGCGATAAAATTTACGCGGCGTCTGCATACTGCCCGATCACAAATCTAAAGCACGCGGACGCGGCGTATGAGTGGATGTTCGGCGCGCAGAGCGAATATGAAAAGATGGATTTTAGCGGCCTTGATGCGGCGGGATTTAACGAGCGCGGCGAAAATTCTAGCGGCACTGAAAAAATTCCAAAAAAGACGCAAATCAAAGCGCCGCAAAGCCCGCACGCAAAACGATTAGCGGCAAGCTAAACGCAGCGCAGATTAAAATTTCAGACGAGCTAAAGGCACAATTCCCCGCCTATCTGAACTCGCTAAGCTTAAAGGACGGGGGCGGTCGCGCGCTAAGCCTGGATAAAAACGGCGACGGCAGCTTCAAAGATTACATAAACGGGCTCATATCGGCCTCGTTTGCTAATTTTGCGGCGAAAAATCCGCGCGCGAAGGCGCCCCTATACCTCGCCGCCAAGATCAAGGATGATACACCCCAATCGCATATGCTTTTTTGGGGCTACGCGACTGCCGAGCCGCGCGCCAAGACTCCGCCCGCATTCGACGGCTTTGCGCTTGAAAATCCCGAAAACGAGCTGTTCGGCGGCGCCAAATTTAACGCAGCGCATTTTACGGATTTTGGCGCGATGAATGACCCCGCCAAAGGGGTGCTGATCGCAGATGCGCGGATCGTAGAGATGATGGATGCGATGAGCTTCGTGCATAGCGGAAACGGCGCGAAATTTTACCGTATCCGACACGGCGCGAGCGATCGCGATACTGCGCTTGCGATCCCCGCTATTTTGGCGCTTAGCTTGCAAAATGCGGGCAAAAACGTCGATTTCGCGGTGCCTTGGGGGCAAGGACACGGCGGCGATTACGATCTTAAGGAGCTTTTTAACTGGATCGACGAAATAGTCGCGCGCTAGATTAACGGGCGGAATTTTACTTTGGAATTTAAAATTTTGCCCGCAGCTCTGCCCTAAATTTTATCGCCTAAAGCTCGCCCTAACAGATACGCCGAGCGGCGTAAAATTTCGCTGCAAAATTCTATCGCGGCAGAATTTTAGCATCGCCGCAAGACACGCAACGGCTTGAAATTTTGCAGCCAGCACTCAAAAAATTCCATAGAATTTTATCGCGGCAAAACGACGCGAATTAAATTTCATCGGCCACGGCGATTTATGGCGCGGAGTTTTAGCGCGATCCGCGCCAAAATTTCGGCACAATCAAATTCTGCAGGCTAAATAAAAACCGAAGTATGCGATAAAATTTCACGGCGTTTATGCACTTCCGATCGCAAGTATTTGAGCACGCAGGTATCGCACATGAGCGCGCATTCGACGCGCGGGTGATTAAAAATCCGCCAAAATGAACGCAAAAAACCCAAATAAGCACGGTAAGCAGGCTAAATTTAAGGCATACATTTCGCGATCTCCCGCGGCTCCAAGCCCGCTTTTGCCATCCATTCGGCCTGCTTTAATAATCTGCCGAGACTCAAAAAGCGCCGTTTGGCGTCGTATCTTTGCGACGTGTGTATAAATTTCATAATTTAACGGCACTTTTAAGCACCGCTTAGCCTATTAAAGACCAACGCACGCCGCGTCAGGATCGCTTTCTAAAACCGGGCGCGCTAGCATCTTTGCGACAGCGGCGCAACTAGGCGCTAAATTTAACGTTAGCCCTCCTTGCACCGCCTCTCTAGCTCGGCGTGCGGCGATACCCTTTGCACTCTTTGCGACACGAGGTCTAAGCGCAAGCCGCTCCCTCGCCGCGTCGCAAAAGAGCTTTTAAAATTTTAACGCCCTAGCCTTTTGCAATCTCGTAAAAACTGTCTTTAAAAACAACCTTACCA
>NZ_CALJPG010000004.1 GCF_937980635.1 uncultured Campylobacter sp. | reverse complement strand
ACCACATCGCGACGATGCAAAGCGCCGAAAAGAAACTGCTTGAAATTTTGCCGAGCCTTAAAATTCTAATTTTGCACTCCAAGATCGACGCTAAAACTACAGAGGATGAAATTTTAAAATTTGTAGCGGGCGGATACGATCTGCTGCTTTGCACCAGCATCGTAGAAAGCGGCATTCATATGCCGCGCGTAAATACAATCATCGTCGAAAACGCTGATAAATTCGGTATCGCCGATCTGCACCAGCTGCGCGGTCGCGTCGGGCGCAGCAACAAACAGGGCTTTTGCTACTTTTTGATCGAGGATAAAACCGCTCTTACGCAGGACGCGCTAAAACGGCTCGTAGCGCTTGAGAGCAACTCATTTTTGGGTAGCGGCTCGGTGCTAGCGTATCACGATCTGGAGATTCGTGGCGGCGGAAACCTACTCGGAGAGGCGCAGAGCGGGCATATCGAAGCGATCGGCTACTCGCTTTATCTAAAGATGCTCGAAGAGGAGATCGGCAAGCTGCTAAGCAGAAAGAGCGCCGCTGCGAGCGTGGAGCTTAAAATTTCCGTAAACGCCTTTTTGAACTCGGAATTTATCAGAGAGGATCGCCTGCGCCTAGATCTTTACAGGCGGCTTAGCAAGTGCGCCGAGGCGAGCGAAGTGCTTGAAATTTTCGGCGAGATCGAGGATCGCTTCGGGCACGCAGACATTTACACTAAGCAATTTATCGACGTGATGATGATTAAGGTTTTGGCCACGAAGCTTGGTTTGCGCGTGATTTCGAGCATGGACGAAAATATCTTAATAACCCTTGCAAGCGGCGATAAGGTGCGATTAAAGGCGCAGACGCGCGACGATGACGACGTGATAAGCGAAATTTTGATCTATCTGCGAAGGGAGCTAAAAAATGCGAACTTGCGATGAAAATATCAAAAAAAGCGCGAGCAAAAGTATAAGCGAAGAGTTAAATTTAGACTCGGCGTGCAGTTTAAATTTAGCGCCGCAAGCCGTCCTAAAAAGCGCGCAGAGCGGTGCCGGCGAGCAAATTTATTTCAGCGATTTTAGCGCGATTGATTGGCGCGCGATACAGGTCGCCGTTTTTCGTGCGAGCAAAAAGGTGCTAAAGATCGTCCGTGACATCGATTTTACCGATCTTGACGCGCTTGTGGGGCTAGAGAGCCAAAAATCGGCTCTTATAAAAAATACGGATGCCTTTCTGCGCGGCTGCAGCGCCAACCACGCGCTGCTATGGGGCGAGAGCGGCTGTGGCAAATCAAGCCTTGCAAAGGCGGTTTTTTCTAAATTTATCCCGCAAGGCCTTAAGATCATTGAGATCGGCAGGGACGATCTGGGCTATCTCGTGGATATAATCGATGCGATCCGCGAAACAAATTTTAAATTTATCATCTTTTGCGACGATTTGAGCTTTGAGCTCGGCGAGAGCGGCTACAAGCACCTAAAGCCGCTGCTTGAAGGATCCTTAGAGCGCGCGCCGCGCAACGTGCTGATGTATGCGACATCCAATCGCCGCCACATCGTAGGCGAATGCGCAAGCGATAACGACGCCGCGCAGATCAGCCGCGGCGAGCTGCACCTAAGCGACGCGGCGAATGAGCGAATCAGCCTGAGTGAGCGCTTCGGGCTACAGCTAAGTTTTTACGGCGGGAGCATGCGGGAGTATTTAGGGATCGTAGATGCCTATTTTGCGGCTGCGCAAGGTATGAGTGCGGCGGAATTTCGCTTGAGCTTCGCCGCAAATTTAGACGCGCTGCACGCAAAGGCGCGGGAGTTTGCGATGCTTCGCGCAAGCCGCAGCGGTCGCGCGGCAAAGCAATTTTTCTTAAGCTTTAATGAGGAATTTTTTGCAAATTTAAAAGGCGGCAGATGAATACGCCGCGCGAATTTAAATTTGGCGTAAATTTTATTGCAGCACCAGAGTGCACGCGAAAAATCGCCGTCGCCGCGCGAAATTTTAGAAACGACGCCAGAAATTTCGGAGGCGCGAGATGAGCGCGACCGAGCTTTTTATCGAGCTTTTTCGCGCCGTGAAAATTAAGGATTTTCGCTGGTGGCCCGGGTTTGGAAGCTTTGAGGTGGTCGTGGGGGCGATTTTGATCCAAAATACGGCGTGGCACAATGCCGACGCGGCGCTGCAAAACCTACGTAGCAAGGGGCTTTTGAGCTTAGAGGGGATCGCCGGGCTAGACGAAGCGGAGCTTGCAAAGATCATTAAAGTGAGCGGATTTTATAACCAAAAAGCGAGACGTCTAAGCTTGCTTTGCAAAGCGATAATCGCGGATTTTGGGGATTTTGAGAGTTTTAAATCGGGCGTTAGCCGTGAGTGGCTGCTAGCGCGCAAGGGGATCGGTGCGGAGAGCTGCGATGCGATCTTGTGCTATGCGTGCGAGCGCGCGGTGATGGTCGCAGACAGCTATTCGACGCGGCTACTCGGGGCTTTGGGCTATGAGTTTGAAAGCTACGACGAGCTTAACGCGTGGCTAGGCGAGCTGGAATTTGAGCGGATCTATGAGTTTGTAAATTCCGCTAATTTTCCCTGCGCTGCGGCGGCAAAAGCAGATAAGCTGGAGAACGAAAACGACGTGTATGCGCTATTTCACGGGCTCATAGTGGAATTTTGCAAAGCACATTTGAAAGGTAAAATTTTTGATGATTTTGCGGTGGAATTTTTTGATAATTTAAAATAAATCTTACCCATCTTTGAAAGTGAAGAATATTTTATGCCATCCAAGTAACGACAAACAAGTGATTTTATGTATTGTTAAGCGCCTATATAGCAAAATTTAATTAAAATTACGGCGATAAATTTGGTTAAAAAATCGATATATAGGGGAATTTATGACGAAAATAAAAATTTTGATAGTATTTGGAACGCGTCCGGAGGCCATTAAAATGGCTCTGTTGATAAAGGAATTTCAAAAGCACTCGGAATTTGAGGTAAAGGTTTGCGTCACGGCCCAGCACAGACAGATGCTCGATCAGGTTTTGGAATTCTTTGAGATAAAGCCTGATTTTGATCTAAATTTAATGAAGCAAGGGCAGGATCTGTACGATATTACGTCGGGTGTTTTGCTTGGTATGCGCGATGTATTTAGCGAATATGCCCCGGACATCGTGTTTGTGCATGGAGATACGACTACTACTTATGCCGTTTCTTTGGCGGCGTATTATCAAAAGATCGACGTGGCACATGTTGAAGCGGGGCTTAGGACGCATGATATCTATTCGCCGTTTCCTGAAGAGATAAATAGGCAGATGACGGGGCTCATAGCTAAATATCACTTTGCGCCGACTGTCGATGCAAGAGACAATCTATTAAAAGAAGGCAAAGATTCAAAAAATATAGTCGTTAGCGGCAACACCGTAATAGACGCGCTTTTGTGGACGATAGATAAAATCGAAAACAACGAGCTGCTAAAAAATAAAATTTTATCCTTTATAAATTCCAAATATAAGCTTAGTGATAGAAAATTTATTCTCGTTACAGGACACAGACGAGAGAATTTCGGAGAAGGCTTTGTTAATATTTGTGAGGCTTTACGTGAAATAGCGCTAAAAAATGAAAATATCGATATCGTTTACCCCGTGCATCTAAATCCAAATGTAAGAAAGCCTGTGGGAGAAATTTTATCGGGCATTTCGAATATATTTTTAATTGATCCGCTAGAGTATGATAGTTTCGTCTATCTCATGAGCAAGGCATATCTGATAGTAACCGATAGTGGCGGCATCCAGGAAGAGGCACCGAGCCTATGCAAGCCTGTTTTAGTTATCAGGGAAACTACCGAAAGACCCGAAGGGATAAGGGCAGGATGCGTTAAGCTTATCGGCACCAAGCGCGAAAATATAATAAAAGAGGTGCAAAAATTATTAAATTTAAAAGATAAATATGATAAAATGAGTAAAAGTATAAGTCCGTATGGCGACGGTAAAGCTTGTAAAAAAATACTGGAATTTTTAAAAGGAATATTATGAAAAAAGTTTGCATCTTAGGTCTTGGGTATATAGGGCTGCCTACGGCGGCACTTTTGGCAAATAGGGGATATAAAATCCATGGCGTTGATGTGGTGCAGAGCGTTGTGGATACGATCAATGAGGGTAAAATTCATATCGTCGAGCCGGAACTTGACGTATTTGTTAAAAAAGCAGTGCAGAGCGGAAATTTAAAAGCAGACGTTAAGCCTGATTTCGCAGACGTTTTTATCATAGCTGTTCCGACCCCTTTTCGCGACGGATACGTGCCAAATATCGACTACGTCATAAGTGCGGCAAAATCGATAATATCTTATGTAAAAGACGATAATATGGTCGTTTTAGAATCCACTTCACCGGTAGGTACTACCGAAAAAATAGGTGAAATTTTAAAAAATGGCGGTGTTGATATTTCTAAAATTTATATCGCTCATTGCCCTGAGAGAGTTTTGCCCGGTAAAATTTTGAAAGAACTCACCCAAAACGATAGGATCGTGGGTGGAACTACAAAAATTGCTACTAAAAAAATAGCGGAATTTTACGCAGAATTCGTAGAAGGCGAAGTTTTACAGACTGACTCAAAAACTGCAGAGATGTCAAAGCTTACAGAGAACTCTTTCCGTGACGTAAACATAGCCTTTGCAAACGAGCTTAGCATTTTGTGCGATAAATTCGGCATTAACGTCTGGGAGCTTATCTCGCTAGCAAATCGCCATCCGCGAGTTAATATTTTAAACCCGGGTTGCGGCGTAGGCGGGCACTGCATAGCGGTCGATCCGTGGTTTATCGTCCATGCGGGCGGCTATGAAGCGAGGCTGATCAAATCCGCAAGAGAGGTCAATGATCACAAAGCTGAATGGTGTATTGAAAAAATCAAAAACGCCGCTTTAAAATTTGAGCTGCAAAACGGCAAAAGGCCCAAAGTCGCGTGTATGGGGCTTGCTTTTAAGCCCGACATCGACGATTTGCGGGAATCGCCTGCGCTAAATATAACCAAGTGCCTGATCGCAGACGGCGTCGATGTGATCGCCGTAGAGCCCAATATCAAGGCTCACAAAGATTTTGAGATAGTGGATTATAAAAAGGCTATTGAAATTTCGGACATTATCGTATTTTTAGTCGGACACAAGGAATTTAAAGGGCTAAAAATAGAAAAAGAAGTTTTGGATTTTTGCGGCGTGCGAAATACTAATATTTAATATTTTTCAAGGTATGTTTAATGATACAAGCAATAGTTAAAAAAGGTAAGGTTTTAGCAGAACAGATCCCCGCTCCGAGCGTTTCAAAGGGGTGCGTTCTTATAAAAGTAGTAAATAGCTGCATATCGGCGGGCACCGAGATAAGCGGCGTATCAAATAGCGGCAAAAGCCTGATCAGAAGGGCTTTGGAGCAGCCGGAGAATGTAAAAAAAGTCATCAATATGGTGAAATCAGACGGCATAGCCAGCGTCTATGCAAAGGTAAAGGGCAAGCTTGATAGCGGAAGCCCGACCGGCTATTCGCTTAGCGGCGTCGTCATAGCGGTCGGAGAGGGCGTTTCAAATTTTGAAGTCGGAGAGCGCGTTGCTGCAGCCGGTGCAGGGCTTGCGAACCATGCAGAATACGTAGACGTGCCAAAAAATTTAGTTATGAAAATGCCGCAGGATATGGACTTTGAGCGGGCTTGCACCGTGACGCTCGGTGGCATAGCGATGCAAGGCGTTAGGCGGATCGATCTAAGGTTGGGCGAGACCTGCGTAGTCGTGGGAGCTGGGATTTTAGGGCTTCTTGCGGTGCAGATGCTTAAAATTTCAGGCGTTAGGGTTGCGGTTAGCGATTTTGACGATAGGCGCTTACAGATAGCAAAGGAATACGGCGCCGAGCTAATTATCAATCCTTCAAAGGAAAATTTGCTAGACGTCGTTTCGTCTTGGAGCGGCGGATACGGCGCTGACGGCGTGCTATTTACTGCTGCTACGAGCAGTAGCGAGCCGCTATCGCAAAGTTTTCAGATGTGCAAGAAGAAGGGCAGAGTGGTGCTCGTAGGCGTTGCCGGCATGCAGATAAATAGAGAGGATATGTATAAAAAGGAGCTTGATTTTCTCATCTCTACTTCCTACGGACCGGGTCGCTACGACAAGAGCTACGAAGAGCAGGGGCTTGATTATCCGTTTAGCTACGTCAGATGGACCGAAAATCGAAATATGAGCGAGTATCTAAGGCTGGTAAATGAAAATTTGATCAAGCTGGATAAGCTCATAGACGCGAAATATCCTATCGAGCAGGTAACGGAGGCGTTTGAGTCGCTGCAGACTTCGCAGAACAAGCCGCTTATGGTTTTGCTTGACTACGGCGAGGCAAATTTAACTGAGCTTGATAGCTATCTAAATCACAACAAAAAAATCATTATAAATTCTATACCCGTAAACAGGGATGTGATAAACGTCGCGTTCGTCGGAGTCGGCGGATTTGCTACCGGGATGCACCTGCCTAATGTCTCAAAGCTTACGGATAAATATAAAATTTACGCGATCATGAACCGAAGCGGGCATAAGGCAAAGGCGGTGGCGCAGCAATACGGAGCGAACTACGCTACTTCAAATTTAGACGATATTTTAAATGATAAAAACGTCGATCTTGTGATAATATCTACAAGGCACGATAGCCATGCGGAGTTTACTTTAAAGGCGCTTGAAGCGGGCAAAAACGTATTTGTAGAAAAGCCACTTGCGACGAATAAAGACGAGCTTGAAAAGATAAAGAAATTTTACGAAGGTGGAGGCGACAAGCCCCTTTTATTCGTAGGATTTAACAGGCGATTTAGCGCTTACGCGCAGGAGATAAAAAAGCGCACGAGCGCTAGAATAAATCCGATGATAATTAGATATAGAATGAACGCGGGCTACATACCGATGGATCACTGGGTGCATGAAAACGGCGGTAGGATGGTTGGCGAAGCGTGTCACATAATAGATCTGATGACGGCACTAACGGGAAGCGAGATACAGAGCGTATTTTCGCAGGCGATCACGCCGAGCAATGAAAAATATAGCGCCGAGGATAATAAATCTATCGTCTTAAAATACAAAGACGGCTCGGTGGCCAATATCGAGTATTTCTCAAACGGCAGCAAGGAGCTAAGTAAGGAATTTATGGAGATCCATTTCGACGGCAAGAGCATCGTTTTGGACGATTACAAAAGCCTAAAAGGATACGGGGTGGGGGTGAAAGAAATTTCAACAAACGTAAGCCAAAAAGGACAGCTCGAAGAGCTCGAGGTGCTATTTGGGGCTCTAAAAAAAGGCAAAAGCTGGCCGATAGAGCTTTGGGATATGGTGCAGACGACGGAGATTTCATTTTTGATATAAAAGGCTAAATTTATGACCGGTCAAATTTGCAAAAAGATAAAAAGCAAAATCAAAAATTATATTTTTATCAAAAGAAATTTTAGCGAATATGATAAATTTCAGTGGAGAAGCGCAGAAGAGATAGGGTGTATTAGGACTAAGAAGCTAAAAGATATAGTAAAAAAAGCGGTTGATTTCGTGCCTTTTTATAAAAATTTGGATTTAAAAATAGATTTTGAAAATTTTAGCTTAGACGAATTGAAAAAATTTCCGGTTATAAATAAGCAATTAATCAAAGAGAATTTTAAAGATTTTTGCTCTATCAAATTTAACGGAAAAGCATCTCATACGTCAGGATCTACTGGGGCTCCGTTTGAATTTAAAGTCCCATATGAAAGCGATGCAATAGAAAAAATTATAGCGAATAGAGCTTGGGGTATGGGTAAAGATTATACCTATAAAAGCAGCGATCCGATAATCGTTTTAAGGACGTATTCGCCAAAAGCAGGCGAGCCGCTTTATAAAATTTCAGGCGATTATTGGTATTTATCCCCGTTTCATATTAACGAGTCAAATTTGGCTTTATATTTATCCGTTATCGAAAAGTCAAAAGCCAAAATAATAAGAGGATACGCAAGCTCCATATATATTTTTACGCTACTTTTAAAGCAAAAAAACATAAAAATACCTCAAATAAAAACCATAGTAACTTCATCTGAGACGCTACTGCCTGCATATAGAAGCGCGATCGAGGAGTATTGGGGGTTGCCCGTTTTAGACTGGTACGGGCAAAATGAAAGAACGGTAACCGTCCAGCAGTGCTGGGCGGGTAACTATCACAACAATGATGATTACGGGATAATAGAACTTAGCGATAAAAATGAAATCATAGCTACTTCTTTAAATAACTACGTAATGCCTTTTATTAGATATAATACCGGCGATAAGGCTATACCTTTAGACGGTAAAGCGCCGATTTGTCCTTGCGGTAGGCATTTGTCTATTCCTTTTAAAGGGATAGAGGGTAGAAGCGACGATATATTGATTAAAGATGACGGAACGGCGATACCTACGGCAAATTTTTCTACCGCGATGAAAAATTTTAGCGGTTTAAGGCAGTTTCAGATAATTCAAGATAAAGATAGAAGCGTAACCTTAAAAGTGGTCTTAGATAATGATTCGAGCGAATACGTAAATTTAATAGCTAGCGAAGTCTATAGAAGGCTTGGAAATATAAAGCTAAATATAGAAAAGGTGCCGCAAATAGGGCGAGATATGAAAACAGGTAAAACAAAAGTAACGATTCAAAAAGGAGAATTGGTATGGTAAAGTTAAATTTAGACGAGCAGAAAATCGCTTCTAAAATAAAAAGATTAAAGGATGCCGCTGGTAGCCATAGCCCTAGTATTTTTACGATTTGCGAGAAGCTTTCTGAGCTTAACATTAAAGTGGATGCTTGCTTTTTATCTAATCCGTACGCGACGGAGCTTTTTTTAGATTACCTAAAAAAAGATTTGATCGATACGAATAAACTAAAAGACGTTTTAGAGTTTTATCCGTCGCAAAACGGCGTAATAGCCGACGTCATAAGTAAGTCAATAGACGTAGATAGTAAAAATATCTTTGTAGGAAACGGCGCAATAGAGGTTATTCAAGCCGTAATGCATAATTTTGTAGAAAAAAGTGTAGTCGTAAATATTCCTACGTTTTCATCCTATTACGAGTTTGCAAGAGACGATACGGAAGTGATTTATTATCAGCTAAATAAAGACAAAAATTTTAAGCTTGATATTCAAGGTTACATTAATTTCGTAAAGTTTAAAAATCCAGATAGCGTGGTAATCATCAATCCGAATAATCCAGACGGCGGATATATAAAATATAAAGATTTAAGGTTTATTTTAAATAATCTTAAAGAGATCAAAAATATCATAATAGACGAGAGTTTTATTCATTTTGCCTTTGAGGATAGCGAATATAGCTTGATTTCGGCCACCGAGCTTTTTAAGGAGTTTTCAAACGTTATCGTCATTAAAAGCCTATCTAAAGACTTCGGTATAGCCGGTATTAGGGCCGGATATGGAGTGATGGATCAATATAAGGTCGCAAAACTCCTTAAAAACGGATATTTGTGGAATTCTAGTGGGCTTAGCGAATACTTTTTTAGGCTTTACAATAGAAGCGATTTTTTTAAAGAATACGAAGAAGTAAGGAAAAAATATATCGCCCATGCACAAGAGTTTTTTGACGAACTTTCAAAAGTACCTCAAATAAAAGTTTATCCTAGCATGGCAAATTTCGCTCTTATCGAGCTACTTGACGGTAGTACTAGCGCAAATTTCGTTTCAAAGATGCTAATAAAATACGGCGTCTATACAAGAACTTGCAGCGACAAGATCGGATTAAACGGCGAATTTATCAGGATTGCCGCTAGATCGCAAAAAGAAAATGAAATCATCGTTAAGGCTATTAAGGGCATTTTCAAGGACGATATTGAATAAGCCCATATTAGCTATTTTTGACTTTTGTGATACTATTTTTGATGGTCAATCAGTTACATTTTTTTTGAATTTTCTAGAGTCCAAATTACCACTATATAAGAGAATATATGCAAAGGTTATGAGAAAAATCAATAAAATACCGCCATCGAATAGTAAAGAATATAAAGAAAATTTAATGCAGGTATTTTATGGTATTGAAGAAGAGACAATTAATAAATATTGCTCTGAATTTTATAGTAAGGTTATTTTGAATAGACTGCATAGATGCGTCATTGAAGCACTTTTATATCATAAAAAAGAGAGGCATATAATCGCAATTGTGTCTGGTGGATTTGATATATATTTGAAATATTTTGCAAGAGATTATGGCATAGATTATTTAATATGCACAAAATTAGAATTTAAAAGTGGTATTTTTGTTTCAAAAATACTTGGCGATGAATGCCTAGGGAATGGGAAATTAGAATTATTAAGTAAAAATTTAAATCTGAGCGACTACGATTTACTTAATTCTTTTTGTTATAGTGATAGTCGGAGCGATTTACCATTATTTTCTTTAGTGGGGAATAAAGTAATCGTAAAAAATAATCAAGATATCAGTTGGGCGAATGATAGCTTTCAAATTTTAGAGGTAGACAGAAAATATGCTTAAAAAGATACTTGGCTCAAAAGTCGCTCATCAAACGCTATTTCTATTTACGGCACAGATATTTGGTATGGCTGGTGCTTTTATATCTAATATTTTAATGGCCAAAACGATGGGTGTTACAAATTTCGGGATCTATTCTTTTGCTGTAGCTGTGATTATGTCTCTATCTATATTTTTTGAATTCGGATACATAGTTAGTATATCAAGATTATTAATCAAGAATGATGATCCATTAAAAGAAAAAGAGTTGTTCGGCTTGGCTCTCATAGTTTGTATAATTTGTTTTTTATTTTTTTCACTAACAATATTAATTATATCTTTTTTTATAGATAATTTTTTTGACGATAAAATAGGAAAAATCCTTAGAATATCGTCTTTTTGTAGCTTTGGTTTTTTTGTTTCATTTTATTTGGATCTTATTTTAAAAGGTGCAAATAAAATAGAAATTTTAAGCTTTTTTTATGTATTTCAAAAGAGTTCGTTTATGCTTTTGTTGGTAGTATTATTTTTTTTAGATAACATTACTATTATAAATAATATAATTTCGTTTTCATTGATTTCTATAATTTCCTTTTTTTGTTGTATTTTGAATATAAAGCCAGTTTTTACAAATTTAAAATCAAATTTTATCTTACTGCAAAGAGAAAATAAATTTTTTGGTTTTTATAACTATTTATCTAGGGTAATAGGAACGGGTAGTGCTGAAATGGATAAAATTCTAATTGCGCTATGGGTTAGTGCAAAAGATGTAGGGTTATATTCGTTGTCTTTAGCATTAAGTAGTCCAATAAATTTACTTGCTTCTTCATTTGCGAGTTCAATTTTAAAGAAATTCTTTAGACAAAGGATAGATGGTAAAATGTTATCAATCCATTTATTGCTTATTTTGGCTATCGCTTTTCTCGTCTTTGTTTTTGGGTTATGTGTTATATATTTTTTGGGTACAACATATCATGGTATGTTGATATTGTTTATATTGGCTTCTTTGGCGACTATATTACAAGCGATAGTTCAACCTTATAATTCTTGGTTAATGACTAATGGTTTTGGAAGAGATATGCTACATATATCTATTGGATTTACCGTATCTAATATGATTTTTAACCTTATCTTGATTTATAACTTAAATGCCGTTGGAGCAATGTTATCAAGAATATTATCTAATTTCTGTTTTTTAGTATGTTGTATTTTATTTTATAGGAGAAGAGTATATGATAAGTAATTTATATCGTAATGATGATATAGCATTTTGGCATATGAGTTATGTGGCCCAAATAGCTGCCAATAGTATTAAAGATAAGATTAAAACATCAAAATGGGGATCATTAAGTAGAATATGTTGCTTATGTAAAAAAGAGAATGTAAAAATATTATCTGAAAAAAATAAATATGGAATAATACAAAGAATAGTGATTTGTAAAAATTGCGGATTAATTTATTGGGCGAATGGAATAGATCAAGATGCGACTAATAATTTCTATCGCGACTATTATCTAAATTTATGCGTTGGAAATATAGATATGAAAGAAATTTTTTCTTATCAATATCAACGCGGTAAAAATATATTAAATTTTTTACTAGAACACAATATTAATAATCCTAAAAAAGTGCTTGAAATAGGTTGTGGAACAGCAGGTATATCATTTGCGTTAAAAGAGCAGTATAAAAATTGTGATTTTTATGGTCTTGATTATAGAGATGAAGATATAGAATTTTCGAAAGGTAATAAAATAAGTATTTTTAAATATACAGATTCAATATATGCCAACCTTAAAAAATATAACTTTGATTTAATAATTGCAAATCATGTAGTAGAGCATTTTGTTGATTTAGAAAATGAATTATTAAAAATCAAGAGCATTATGTCTAAAGATACTATTTTATTTATAGGCGTTCCTGGTGTGTTAAGCACGTATAAGTATTATAATTATTTTTTAGAGTCAGTATCATTAGATCATAATTATTATTTTACTGCTACAACTTTAAATAATATAATGATTACTTTGGGATTTAATCCGTATTTTGCAGACCAAGATATACAAGCATTATACAGAATAGCAGATGCCCCAAGTAATATAAATTCTATCACAAATGATTATGTAAATATAATGAGGTACATAGAAGATAACGAGCCCGATCGATATAAAATATATTGTTTAAAAATTAGATTAAAAAATTTTTTAAGGCGACTTTTAAAATGGAAACAGTGAATATCATTGATGAAATATTAATAAATAAGCAGCCTATATATACGTTTGGGGCAAAAGCGTACATGAAACAAATTTTAATAACCTGCGATACCGAAGTTGGCGAATTGCATGCGGATAGGTCCGATGCGTTTGAGATTTTTATAAAAGGCGAGATCCTGGGTAGGGAAGTAGGCGTAAAGCTTATAAATGATCTGGCAAGCGAATACGGTGCGACGGTGGAACATTTTATTGATGTGTATCCTTATGAAAGGTATGGCGAGCATAAATTTGAGCGGTTATGCGGCGATATCATCCATGGTGGACACGGCGTAAATTTACATACTCATCCGTCCGGCAGATGCGATAAAAATAGAAAATTTATGTGGCAGTATAGCTTAGATGAACAGATAGAAATTATAAAATTTGGTAAGCAAAAAATAAAAGAGTGGATAGGTATAGATGCCTCGGTTCATAGGGCCGGCGGGTACGGAGCGAACGACGATACGATACAGGCTTTAAAATTTAATGGTATTTTTATAGATAGCTCGTTTTTCTATAAAAACGGAAATTGTAAGATAAATTATGACTATATAAATAAGGCGTCCGAAAAAAACGGCGTATTGCAGCTGCCCGTGAGCGTTTATGAAAAACAAAAACGCTACGGCTTTTTAAAAACAAAAAGCAGCTTTCAAAAATTTGATTTTAGATATGGCTCTAGTGCGGATGAAATTTTAAAAGCGATAGATCTAATGCCCGAAAATTGCATAATAATGCTTTTTTTACATAGTTTTAATTTTTTAAATTTGAAGTATAGTTTTAAAGATAAAAAATACGTGACAATAAGTATAAATGATAAATTAATAAATGAATATAAAAGGCTTCTTGCAAGTATTGCTGATAAAATGGAGTGCAAATTTACCTCTATAAAGGATTTGGATATGGGGAGCTTGAGCGATGAGGATTTTGCCCCTACGATACACACCGATGCCGATATGATAAAATATGCAAAAGATAAATTTAGGCTAAAATTTATGCATGTGGGCGATATATAATGAAAATCCTCTATCTTAGAACGCTTTATTGGTTTGGCTTAAAGGCGGGCGGTTCGGTAGGGCACACTGCGGGTGTCATAAATGCTATGGATAAAAAAGTCGAGCTATCTGTTGTTTCAAACGATTTTTTGCCCGATGTAGACAAATATATCACAATCGTTAAGCCTATAAAAATACCGCTTTTACCGAAAGATATGCTTGAGCTTTTTTATAATCTTAAGATAATTAAATATTGTAAAAATTTAAAGGCCGACGCGATATATCAAAGATATAACGGGTTTAGCTTTTGCGGGGCATATATAGCAAAAAAGAAAAATATACCATTTGTTTTGGAATTTAATTCATCTGATGTATGGAAAATTAAAAATTGGAAAAATAACGATACGTTTTTAAAGCGGATTTTTAAAACCATTTACTATAAAATTTTCAAACTTCCTATCGTTTCCGCTATAGAAAAATATAATTTAAATAGCGCGGCTCATATAGTCGTAGTGTCCGAGGCACTAAAAAATATTCTTTTAAAATTTGGAGTGGATGAAAACAAAATAATCGTCAATCCAAATGGTATTGATGCAAGCAAATATAATCCGCAGATAAAATGCGATGATGTGAAGCAAAAATATAATCTTGAAAATAAAATCGTAATCGGCTTTATAGGGACGTTTGGGCAGTGGCACGGGGCTGAAAACATAGCTCTGGCTTTTGGTAAGTTGCTAAAAAAATATCCTGAGTATAAAAATAAAGCAAAGCTCTTTATGATAGGCGATGGCGTTAGGATGCCAATCGTAAAAAAACATATTTTGGAATTCAATTTGCAAGAAAACGTCGTATTAACGGGCCTGATTCCACAAGAGCAAGGAGCAAAATTTCTAAGCGCTTGCGATATCCTGATCAATGCCACCGTACCAAATCCGGACGGAAGCGAGTTTTTCGGAAGCCCCACTAAACTATTTGAGTACATGGCTACAGGTAAAGCCATAATATGCAGCGACATGGCTCAGATGTCTAAAATCTTAGAACACGGCAAAACCGCCTATATGGTAGAGCCGGGCAACATAGACGAGCTAGCGACTGCCATGAAGGAGCTTGTGGATGATGGCGAGCTAAGACAGCGCCTGGGCGATAGCGCCAGAGATGAAGTGATCCAAAAATACACGTGGGATAAACATGTGGATAAAATTTTAAAGGCCGTAGGTAATGAGTAGAATTTCTTATTATCTTAAAAAAGCTAGATCAATGCCGTTTGATGAGTTGGCCATAAAAATAGCTGATAAAATTTTAAATATCGCAAAGAATAAATTTCAAAAAATGTGCGATGTGCTAGGCAATACTCACATAAATTGTAACGTTCCGATCATAAAAACTAGCTGCATAAATATAAAAGAGCTCGATCTGTCAAATATCGATCCGGATGTCGCAAGATATCTATCCAACATGTACATCGAGCATAAATTTGATCTGCTCGGTAGCGGCTGGGTAAAAAATAGCTATGATAGCGTGGCGCTAGGGCTTGAAGGCTACAAGTATAATATGAACGTCGCGACGCCTGCGAATGCGCCCGAAGGCTACGAGCCGATTGATTGGCAAAAGGATTTTAAAAGCGGCTTTCGATGGAGCGAAAAAAAATGGTACAAAGATCAGCGCATAGCTCATAAGCCCGGCAGCGACATAAAGGTGCCGTGGGAGCTTGCGAGGTTTCAGCACTTGCCGCAGCTTGCTATTTTTGCTATGGTGGATCCGAGTCTGAAAGAGCAAAATTTAAAAGAATTTAAAAACCAAATTTTAGATTTTATCCGCAACAATCCGCCTAGAATGGGCGTAAATTGGACCTGCACGATGGACGTGGGCATCAGGGTCGCCAATATGCTGGCGGCTTACGATATGTTTTGCCAGATGGACGTGGGCGGAATTTTAGATCAAAATTTCAAGCAGACCTTTTCAAATAGCGTCTACGAGCATGCGCTTCATATCGTAAATAATCTGGAATATTCACCGCATCTAACGTCAAATCACTATCTAAGCGACATCGTGGGGCTGCTGTTTGCGTGCGCGTATTTGAACGGCGGCGGCGAGACGGACGCATGGCTGGCGTTTGCCGTGCAAGAGATCATCCGCGAAATGAAAAAGGAATTTTACGAAGATGGCGGAAATTTCGAGAGTTCTACGAGCTATCACCGCCTAAGCGGCGAGCTGATGGCGTATGCCGCGGCTTTGATACTGGGTCTAAAAAGCGAAAAAATTTCGTCGCTAAAAAATTACGACGCAAAGCTTTGGCGCAAAAAGCCAAAACTCCTGTCGCCAAACGAGCAGGAATTTAAAATTTTAAACGGACAAATAGCGCTGCCGCAGTGGTTCGCAGTCAGGCTATATAAAATCGGCAGGTTTACCGCAGACATCACAAAGCCAAACGGCGAAGTGCCGCAATTTGGCGATAACGATAGCGGCAGGTTTTTTAAATTTAGCCCAAACGGCGAGTTTTTGAGCAACGAACAAGCTGCGCGAAAATATCTAAATTTAAGCGGCTTTGAGGGCGGCAACGAGCCGTTTTGGGACGAAAATATCTTAAACCACTCCACGCTAATTAGCTGCATGGGCGGAATTTTTGATGATGAGATATTTAAAAATGATATGCGCTTTGAGAGGAGTTTTGTTCGCTCGCTCGCAGGGCGCACGCTGCAAGCAAGCGATAAAACATACAAAAGCCAGATCGCTTCGGGCGTGAAATTTGGCGAACTGCCACACCGAAAAAGCATAGAATTTAAAATTCCAAATTCGCAAGAGATCAAAAATCTATTTTATCCAGACAGTGGAATTTTTATCTTTAAATCCGATAAATTTTATCTTTCCATCTGCGCTACGCCGCTTGGGCAAAGGGGTCACGGCGGACATACGCACAACGACAAGCTGGGCTACGAGTTGTGGATAGACGGGCTGGATATAGCGAGAGATCCCGGCACCTATCTTTATACGCCGCTCCTCGGCAGAAGAAATGAATTTCGAAGCGTCAAGGCTCACAACGTGCCGATCGTGGACGATTTGGAACAAAATAGTTGGGGCGAGGGAGCGATAGGACTATTTGGAATGTTTGCGGAGTGCAGATGCGAAGTGGTGGATTTTGGAGAAAATTTTATAAGCCTAGCCGCAGAATACAAAGGCGTAAAAATTATTAGAAAATTTGAAACAAAAGAGGACAGCCTGGAGATTATCGATATGGCAAATAGGGAATTTTATTATAGTAAATTTGAGTTATATTCAAATGGATATGGAAAGTTATCGAGAATTGGTGCATTCAATGAATAATAATATTATAGTGAATAATAATTTTAATTTATTAAGGTTGATAGCTGCATTTCAGGTTATGTTTGTTCATGCAAATGATTATTTGGTAAATAAAAGCGATTTATCCTGGTATGTAACTAAAATATTAAATTTTAGCGGTGTAACTGTATTTTTTCTGATTAGTGGTTTTTTAATAAGTATGTCTTATGCAAAAAATCAAGATTTAAAAACTTATATTAAAAATAGAATTTTAAGAATTTACCCGGGGCTTTATGTTAATATTTTTATCAGTATAGTAATTTTATATATTTTTATAGATTTAAATTTTGACTTTGATTTTTTTAAATGGCTTCTTACTCAAATTAGTTTTTTGCAATTTTACAATCTTGAAGCCAGCAGGGCTTTTGGTACGGGCGAGATAAATGCGCCGCTTTGGACAATCTCGATTGAGCTAATATTTTATGCCGTCTTGCCCATCATTTTTCTTATAAATAAAAAGACCAAGAAAATACTACCTTGCATTTTTCTGATCTCAATAATATTTTTTATATATAATTCTAGTAGCGATAGAAATTTGTTTATTAATAAACTTATTAATGTATCTCTGGCGCCATACCTATTTGTATTTTTAATTGGCTTTTATTTTTATATCTATTTTGACTTCTTTCATAAGTATTTGAAGGATAAATTTTTTATATATTTTTTTGCTTACGTTATCGGTAGAATTTGTTGCCATTATTTTAATAGTATTTTTTTAGATATATTAGTAAATTATTTTATATTTTCATTTTATTAAAAATATAGTAATACAAATCATCTTATTTTAGACTAGATAAAAAATTATGCTAATAAAGAGAGGTTATGCTTTCATTTACTTATTTCTTGAATGCATAACCTCCATTAATTTGAGATCTACGAATGTGTAATCTCACCTATATTAAATTTACAAATCATCAGATAAACTGAACAAACTACTTAAGTCCAGCTAATATTGATTCAATCTTTTCCTTAGGCATAAAACCTATTTCTCTGCTAACTTCCTTACCACCCTTGAAGAAAATTACTGTTGGTACAGTACTTACACCAAATTCCTGAGCCAACTCCATACTTTCATCAACATCAACCTTTGCGAAATAAGCTACGTCCTTCTGTTCTTCAGCTACTTGAGCAAAAACTGGTCCTAACATGTTACATGGACCACACCAAGTTGCAAAAAAGTCAACAACAGCTACTCCTTCATTTTCCTTTACGTTCTTTACAAA
>NZ_CALJPG010000003.1 GCF_937980635.1 uncultured Campylobacter sp. | reverse complement strand
ATTTGAGACGCGTGCATATCCCTCTGCAGCTATCGCGCAAGCCTGTTCATGATGATTGCAGACATACTCTAAATTTTCATTTTTGCCAAGCGAATCTATCAGGTGCATATTGCCGCCACCCGAGACCATAAATACGGTCTTTGCGGTATCTTCGTGTTCGGCTATAAATTTTGCTATAAAATCGCTAACTTTTATCATCGCATCATCTCTTTTACGTAGTCGTTTAAATTTTGCTCGGTATCGATTGTGCCGTTTTCGTAGAAATTTTTATACCATTTTACAGTTTTTTCAAATGCCGTTTCGCTATCCCAAACGGGCTTCCAGCCAAGCAGCGCATGTGCTTTAGAGCAATCAAGCTTCAATAAATTTGCCTCATGCGGCTGGTTTATGTCGGAGCCGATTTTAAATTCTATCTTATCCCAATATCGCTTGGCGCTTTTTAGTACATCAAGCACCCTAATCGCGCCATCATCGCTAGGACCGAAATTCCATGCGCTGCCGAATTCCTTTCGCCCTTCAAGCAACTTTTGCCCCACAAGCAAATATCCGCCAAGCGGCTCGAGCACGTGCTGCCAAGGGCGTGTCGCATGCGGATTGCGGATCGTTACCGCTTCATTTTTAGCTGCCGCGCGCATCACGTCGCAAATCAATCTGTCTTGCGCCCAATCCCCGCCGCCTATGACATTACCCGCACGACATGTGGCAAGCAGCGTTTGATGCTTTGTACCGTAATCTTTTTCGTTAAAAAACGAATTTCGATATGAACTAGCCAGAAGATCCGCGCAGCCTTTCGACGAGCTATATGGATCATATCCGCCCATAGGATCGTTCTCACGATAACCCCAAACCCACTCTTTATTTTCATAAGCCTTATCGCTGGTAATATTCACGATCGCGCGAACGCCCGCCTTTCTGCAGGCTTCAAAGACTTTTAATGTGCCTATGACATTGGTCTCATAAGTCGTGATCGGATCTTCATAAGATGGGCGTACGAGCGCCTGAGCGGCAAAGTGAAATACAATGTCGGGTTTATAAGTCGTAAACGCCTCGTCTAATTTAGCAAGATCTCGTATGTCGGCGATTACCTGGACGATATTTAAATTTAAAAGTCCTATATGATTTGGCTCTGTAGGCGCCGGAAGCGAATACCCTATCACTTTCGCGCCCAAGCGCTGCAGCCATAGACTAAGCCATGAGCCCTTAAAGCCGGTATGTCCGGTAAGCAAAACTGTTTTGCCCTTATAAATTCCGGAGTATAAATTTTGCATTTCTTGTGTCGTTATTGCGTTGTGCATCCGCTACCACTTTTTCCATGGAGCGCTACCGCTATCCCATAGTTTTTCTAATACTTGCTTATCAC
>NZ_CALJPG010000002.1 GCF_937980635.1 uncultured Campylobacter sp. | reverse complement strand
AGCTGGCATTGATGGTAGTATTCCTATAGCTTTAGGATAAATAAGTTATAAATATTGTTATACATTGTGTAATAGGAGCCACTATGGACACTAGATTGGAAGACAAACAAACTAATGAACGGTGGGGAATTCGATTTACAGGTATCGTACAAGGGGTCGGATTTCGACCCCTTGTTTCTATGTTGGCCCATCAATTAGGTATTAATGGATTTGTATTTAATGATGGTTCCGGTGTATATGTTGAGGCTCAAGCTGATAAAGATACATTACAATTATTTGTGGATATGATTCAAGATGAACAACCGCGATTATGTCGTATAACCCATGTCGGTATTACACCTTTGGAACCTATTGACTTAGAATGTAATGAAAAGGATGCTTTTGTCATTGCACCATCTCCTCTTGGAGGGACCGTTAACACTTTCATTAGTGCTGATACATCCCCTTGTGATAAGTGTTTAACAGAGATGAAAGAGCAGGGGCGCCGTCATGACTATCCATTTATCAATTGTACAAACTGTGGACCTCGATATTCTCTTATCAAATCTATGCCTTATGATAGAGAACGAACTACAATGGCTGATTTTACAATGTGTGAATCTTGTCATACTGAGTATGTAGATGTAATGGGGCGTAGATATCATGCGGAACCAAATGCATGTGCAAATTGTGGTCCCAGTTATCGTTTGTTAGACCGTAACGGTCAGCTGTGTGCTGTGGACAATTGTTTTGATAAAGCGAGAGAATTAATCGCCAGTGGTGCGATTATAGCGCTAAAAGGCATTGGGGGCTATCATTTGGTGTGTGATGCTACAAATGATGAGGCTGTAAAAACTTTGCGTGAACGAAAACAAAGAAAAGATAAACCTCTTGCTGTTATGGCGGGCTCCATTGATATTGTAGAGGACTTTGCTGTTGTTAATGATGGCGACTTAGATGCGCTGGCAAATATGGCAAGACCTATCGTGCTGTTAGAGAAAAGAGATAGATCGACATTATCAATTAGTAAATTTGTAGCGCCAGATAATCATATGATAGGCGTAATGTTACCTTATGCACCTATTCATTATGTATTGGTGCCCTCAGATGCGGTATGGGTAATGACAAGTGGCAATGCTAGTGGCGATTCTGTAATTTATAAAGATGAACATGCACTTTCTAAATTACAAGGGATTGCAGACTATTATTTGATTCATAATCGTCAAATTTTTGCACCTGTAGATGATTCGATTATATCAGTTGTGGAGGACAAACCTCTTTTGATTCGTCGCAGTCGTGGGTTTGTACCTGAGCCTATTCATTGTGAATCGTTGTCTAATAAATCTGTATTAGCAATGGGGAGTGATTTAAAAAATACTTTTGCCATGAATAAGGGGCAAGAGGTTTTAATGGGTCCGCATATTGGTGATTTAGCGAGTCAGTCCACGCATGACACCTATGAGTGGACCATAGAACGGTATGAGCAGCTATTTGATGTAAAACCAGAGGCCATAGTTATGGATAAACATCCTTCTTTTTTCTCATCCAATTATGGTCGAATCTTAAGTGAAAGGCTCAATATTCCAACTATAGAAGTACAACATCATCATAGCCATATTGCATCGGTTATGGCCGAATATGATTTGAAATATCCCGTTTTGGGGATATGTTTTGATGGTACTGGTTATGGCGATGATGATACTATATGGGGTGGCGAGTTTATGTTGTGTTATGGTGCTGAATACATGCGCGTAGCACATATTCACGGGGCACCACTTCCAGGTGGTGAGAAGGCTGCCTTAGAACCGTGGCGCCAAGCTTTGTGGTATATACGAAATTATTATGGTAAGGATATACCAGAGGTTTATAAAGTGTGGACTGGTAATCTGCCTGTGGGATGGGAAATTCTTGATAAAGCACTACAGTCTGATATGCCGATGATGATGACCACTAGTGTTGGCAGGCTATTTGATGCGATTGGCTCTTTATTGGGGTTGGGGAATATTCACACCTTTGATGCACAAATCGCCATCGCTTTAGAGTCTAAATGCGGCGACGAAAAAGGCCAATTATTAGATTTTAATTATGATGGGCAAGTTTTGGATTTGATGCCTACCGTACAACAGATTATGGATGGCTATGTGCATGGTGAAAGTGTAGCCTCCTTGGCTGCAAGCTTTCATAAGACGCTAGCTATTGCAATATGTGAAGTCGGTGCTGATTTATGTGAGCGCTATGGCATTGATGATGTATGTATCAGTGGTGGTGTATTCCAAAATCGTAAATTATTGAATTTGTTACAACATAAATGGCATCATGGCAATTTATATGTTAATAAAAAGGTTCCCTGTAATGATGGGGGGCTATCATTAGGTCAATTATGGATTGCTCATCATACATAATATAAAGTGTTCTAGGTTACAGAAATTCATCTTCTAATTGTGATACAATAACTATATTGAAAATATTCAAATTAATGATGATAAATATAAGTTTAATTTTTATTAACTAGAGGAGGGTATATGTGTTTAGCAGTACCAGCACAGTTAATCTCTATTAATGATGCCATTGGCACTGTAGGATTCGAACCTACGGCCGCCTGATTAAGAGTCAGATGCTCTACCAACTGAGCTAACGAGACAAGAACTGTAATTGTAGTGATAAAAATATAAAAAACTGATTAAATTTTATAAAAATTTCGTTAAATTTTATAAAATTCTATTCGGTCTTTATATATCTAATAACTCATAAAAATTAAATAAAATACTTTAGTAAAGAATCAATAAATCTTTTTAAAATAACCTATGCGCTTCAATTTCACGCTTGCGCGCTCTTGCACAAACTCAACGCAAAGCCAAAGCAAGAAGCCCCATAAGCGGGGCTTGGCTCGATAATTTATTTTGCTTTTTTAGCCTTTTTGCTTCGCGTAGCCTTAGCATGAGTTCTAGGAGAGCGGTTTGAGATGATCGGCTTACCGTCAGGGTATTTTTTCTGCACGTGATTTACAGGTATCGCTGCACTGCTGCTAGCACCGTATTTCTCGCCGTTTGTGAAATACTTCCTCATCACTTCTTTCCATCTTTTTGCGTATTTATTCGCGCGCGGAGAATCGTTTAAGATATCCTCGTAATCGTAAATTCTCTCATAGAAGTCGTTAGTTAGCTGATCGTCGATAGTTATTCTGCCGTTGTCGATCGATACGCCTAGGTAGACGCCTGTTTGCTCGCCCGGGCTTACCATCCATGCAGAAATATCAGGTAGATCGGTTGCGCGACCAGTTCTTCTACCTACGCCGCCTGCTGCAGCACCTACATTGATCTCAAGAGTGTCTGTGCCGGTAAAAATGTCTTGATATGACTTTGTGGTGTGGAATATCATAACGATGTCGCTCGTCTCGTAGCCTGCCTGTAAGCCCACGCCGTAGCCTTTATATTTGATAAAAATCGGTGAACTCCACTCGCCGTTCTCGCCTTTGACGCTAAAAATTCCATCGCCGTACTGCAGCGATGCGCCCGCAGCTAAACGTTTTACGTCGGTTAGTATTGCGACGGCTTTGGCGCTAGTCAGATAGCGCTCATCGGTGCCGAAGTTATTAGCCGCCACGAAAGATCTGACGACGTTAGTCGCCGCTATAACCTCTTGATTTGCCACGACGTCCGCGTGCAAAAAACCGCAAAGTGCAACAGATGCTAGAAGCAAAAACTTTTTCATCATTTAATCCTTTTAAAATTGAATTTTCGTTATTATAACAGCAATTTCATTTGTTTTAGCTAATTTTTAACAAAAAATTGATGAAAAATAACGAATTTTGGAAAATTTATGAAATTTCTAGCTATTTTTGCACTTTTGGCGATCAAAATTTTCGCTTTAGACATAGTAAACGGTGACGTTATTATCTTAAAATTAGATAAAAGCACAACCGAGTTGAGCTTTGGCTCAAAGCAAATTCCTCTCATTACAGCTCCAAATTCTAGCGATAAAATCGCCGTTTTAGCAGCGAATTACCGCGCTAAGGGAGATTTCGCGCTGCGAATAGTAGATCAAAGCGGCAGCCGTGAGCAGATCGTCGCTTTGAAAAAGGGCGAGTATAAAAAAGAGGCTCTAAGTGTCGCTCCTGGTAAAGTTAAACCACCCAAAGAAGCCGCCGCGCGTATCAAAAAAGAGCTCGACGAAGCCAACGCGATCTATGCGATTACCACGCCGCGCTATCTTTTTTCCACGCCGTTTGAGCTGCCTTTAAACTCCAAAATAACCTCTGCATTCGGCAATGCCCGCACCTTTAATGGCGAGCTTAAAAGCTATCACAGCGGCACCGACTATCGCGCTGCGGTAGGCACTGCGGTGCGCGCTGCCAACGACGGCGTCGTAGTCATCGCCAAAGACCGCTACTACGCCGGAGGCTCGGTCGTGATTGATCACGGCGGCGGCATCTATTCGCAGTACTATCATCTAAGCGAGATCAAAGTGGCGCTTGGCGATCACGTTCACAAAGGCGATGAAATCGCACTTTCGGGCGAGAGCGGTAGAGTTAGCGGCCCGCATCTGCACTTCGGCATCGCGATCAACGGCGTGAGCGTCAATCCGCTAAGCTTCGTCGCTAAATTTAACGAAGTGGTTTTTGGCGAGCGCTAAAATGCCCTACAATCCGAAGGAATTAATGAAAAAAATTCTCGCAGGCAGCGATTTTAAGCTAAAAGGCTCGGTCAAAGGCCGCGTGCGCGTCGCGAGTAGGGACGGAGCGATCGTAAATTTTACCGCCGCAGACTTCGGCGTGCAGAGCCTAAATGATAAAATTTCGCTCAGTGGCGAGCAGTTCGAGCGCTTTAGAGCTAGAATTTTTGGGATTTTAAACTCCGGTGGACGCGAGCTTGCAGGCAGGCTCACGCTCTCTTCTACTCCCAAAAAGAAAGCCCGCGCAGATCGTCTCCGCACGGCGGATGGCTATGCGGAGTTTGACGGCGCCTGCGATTTTGGTAGCTTTTGCGAAGGAGATTTAAGCGCAGTTTTGCCCGAGGCTGGCGGCAGCTTAGCAAAGACTTCGTATGCTACAAATGCAAGGCGCGGCGAGCGAGATTTTTCTGCGCGCAGCGCTCAGAGTGCGCAAGGCTTTACTTCGCAGGCAGAATTTCAAGATGTTTCGCAAGCAGAATTTTATGGTGCGGCTCAGGCGGAATTTTGCGTAGATACCGCGTGGGATACGACGCGCGAGAATTTAATTTTGCAAAATGACGCTGCGCAGGATGATATGAGCGTGGGGCTTGCCGCTAGTTTCGAAGAGAGCGAAAATGCGAGGAGTAAAAATTTTATGCCGCAAAGCTCTGCACCTGCGAATTCTGCTAAAGAGCAAGGCTTCATTCCTGCATCGCGAAATTTTATTTCCGCGCAAAGCCCTGCGCTCGTGAAAGATTCCGCATTTGAGTCGCAAAATTCTAATTTTATGGCGCAAACGGAGAATTTTGCAGCTGAAAATTCGTTTGTAGCAGAGCAAGGCGCGAACCTACGAAGTAAAAATTCTACGGCGCAAGGCTCTGCATCAAAAAATTCCACTTTCGCAAATTCTACGCTTGATATAAAGTGCGCAAATGATTGTGGGCCTCAAGGCTCCGAGTTTTCTAAGGGGCAAATCGCGAATTCCGCTAGCTGCCGTGCCGCAAATTTTGCCTTAGAAAATGCCTCGGAATTCGCGTCTCAAGATGAGAATTTCGTCGGTGAGAATTCCACGTTTTCGGCACAAGGGCAAAATTGCGCGCCCGAAAATTCCGATGGGCAAAATTTAGCACAGAAAAGCTCCGCACAAGAGTGGCGCCCTTCGAATTTGCCGCCGCAAGCGGGAAATGAATTTGTGCCCGAATTTGAGCAACCCACGCAGCCTGCGTTAACGGGCGAGAATTCTACATTTGCTTCTTCTATGGCGGAGGAGACGCTTGGTGATGAGCCCGCGTCTGCTGCTTTTGGGAGCGAATCAACTTTTGCGGCTAAGCCCGTAAATTTCTATGGCAAGCCTGCGCGCAAAGCACCTACGAAAGAGCGTGCGCGCCTGCTGGGGCGTCCGCAGGCTCTGCCTATTGCAAGCGCTTCGCGTCCTATCTCGCTACCGCAAGCGCCTAGAGCTGGGCTCATCGAGCTTAAGCCGCGCTTTATAGGCATCGCGCATAGGATTAAAATTTCGTTTTTGAAAAAGAGCGCAAGCGAGCCGGGTGAGGGGGTTTTGGCGCGCGTTCGTATTCCACTTTTGATGGAGAATTTTGGTCTTAATGATATTTTGTCATCCACGGCGAACTACCAAACGGCGAAAAAGATGGTGCGCACGATCGCTGATCTTTACATCGCTAAGGATCTGCGCGGCGTGCATATCGACGTGTCGGTGCGCCTTGAAATGGGCTTTAAAAGCGGTATCTCCGACGTCAGCAACCACGCCTTTATTTTCAAGCTCGTCGAGGACAGCCTCGTCAATAACGGCGTCATTGACGACGATAACGCAGATATCGTGCGCGAGATCAAGCTCTTTAAGCAGGACGTTTTCGACGGGGTTTTAGTAAACATCATGCGGTTTGAGTAGAGGCTTTGCGGCGCCTCGCGTGTAAATTTTAAAAAATTCGCGTTACAGCGTGAAATTCTGCCGTTTCCGAGCTTTAGCTCGCACCGGCGGCAAGCGCTTTTTAAAATTTTTTTGATCAAACCAGTAAAAATTTGAAAGGATTGAGATGCAAAAAGCCTTTTTTAATTCGCCCGTCGGAATGCTTGAAATTTGTGATGATGAGATCGGGATCTGCAGCATCGACTGGGTCAAAAGCTCTGTCTGCGGGCCCAATGATGAGATCTTTAAAAAACACGACGCAGAGCCTAAATTAGGCTTTGTGCGTGCAGCGGACGATAAAGGACGCGATTTAAGGCTTAGCGATTTAAGAAGGAATTTGGCTCTTTGCACCGACGAGCTTGGCGCCTATTTTAGAGGCGAGCTTGAAAGCTTTAGCGTTAAACTGAGCCAAAATGGCACGCAGTTTCAAAAGTCCGTGTGGAGCGCGCTTTTAGAGATCCCCTACGGCGAGGTCGTAACATACGGCGAGCTAGCTGCGGCTATCGGCAGACCGCGCGCAAGCCGAGCAGTAGGCAGCGCAAACGGCAAAAACAAAATCCCCATCATCGTGCCGTGCCACCGCGTCGTAGCTTCGGGCGGGCTCGGAGGATACAGCGGCGCGGGCGGCGTAGCGACCAAAGCGTGGCTGCTAAACTTTGAAAGAGAAAGCCTAGCCAAATTTAGCAAGTAAAATTCCGTTAATTCCGCCTTGCCGCTCAGGCGTTTATTTTAAAATTTTACCGCGCGACGCTGCGAAATTTCATAAAGCGATTTTGTAAATTTATAGTTTTGCGGCGACCAAGATAGTTGAAATTTTGCAAGAAGCAAAGCCTGCTAAGGCTGCTTTCAAGTCCTAACTTTAAATTTATCGCGCCGCAGACGCTTGCTATGAGCGGTTGAAATTTTTCGCAGTGATAAATTTAGCCTCGCGAAATTCCGCGCTGAAGTCCTTCGATAAATTTTCATCTTGCGTGCATTTAGTGCGGCAGCGCGCGAGGCAGCAAAATTTTACCGCTACTTTCGTGCAAATACGGCAAGGATAGCAAGTTTTGAGGCGGAATTTTGCAGAGGTTAAAATTCTGTGTCGCTACGCCGTATGGGCAAAATTCCACGCCGCTGTATCAAAGCAAAGTAAAATTTTAATTGCGCTTGTCAGGCATGGTTAAAATCCGCGCAGAAGCGGTAAGCGTGGCAGAATTTATCTCAGCGGCAACGTGACTAAGCAAAATTCTATAAACCCACGAAGCAGGCGGTATCCCAGCAGAAGCAGCATCGTCTTAGCCAAGATTCTTGCGTAAGCAGCTGGCTCGCCAAAGATAAAATTTCTCGCGGAGGCGGCAAAGTACAGCAGCATGCTGCTAGAGACACCTGGCGAAGATGAAATTCTACGCAAAGAGAGCGAGGGGGAATTCTACGCAAAGATCGCGCTATTTGCTGAAATTCTCGCAGAAGCAGTATTCTTTTAAAAAATTCCTAGTAGCGGTAGCGTTCGTCGGCGAAGCTCGCCTTTGAGGCAGCGACGTTTTGCTAGGGTTTCTTGCGAAAGCGACATTGCCTAGCAAAATAATTGTAAAAGCGGCAAGCGTGCTGTAGATAAAATTCTTGGCAAAAGTGGCGCAGGGCAAAATTTCTACGCAATACGCACGGTAAAGATAAAATTTGCCAAGCAACTACGAGCAAAACCCCGGCAAATTCAGCAAAGCTTGGTAGAACGCAGAATTTTTTATCAAATCTACGCATCTTTACCAAATTCTTAAATTAGCCGAAATTTTCTATCAGATCGCTAAAAATTTTAGCTAAATTTTCGACGTCGCTAATCTCTACTCGTTCATTGATCTGATGGATAGTGTCGTTTCGCACGCCAAACTCCGCCGTCTCCACGCCAAACTCCGCGAAGTATCTCGCATCGCTCGTGCCGCCTGCAGTGTTTAGCTCGGCTACTGCGCCGCAGATCTTCTGCACGCTAGCGCTTAGTTTTTGCACGATTTTGGAGTTTCGCTGAGTTAAAAAAGGCTTTGAGGAGCTTTTTAACGCAAGGTGTAGCGACGCGCCTGCTCGTAGCTGCGCCGTGCAGCTCATTTCTAGCTTGCCGCAAGATTCGCTTTCGCTGCATAGCGCATCTTTTGCGTCCAGTTCAAATAACCCCAGTACGTAGTCTCGCACGTCCTCTAGCCCCAGCCCTACGCCGCCGCGGACGTTAAACATCACGCGCACGTCCTTGGGTGTTACGTTTACTACCTGCGAACCGCCGCGAATGTCGGTGATGACTATCTTGGCTGGAGCGAAATCCTCGCTGCCAGCGTCCAGATCATGCCCCGCGAGGCTTGCTAGCACCGGCGCTAAAATGTGGACAGGATTGATGCATTTATCTGGGTAGGCTGCGTGCCCGCCGATACCCGTGAGTGTGAGGACGCCGTTAATCGAGCCGCGACGGCCGATCTTAATGGTATCACCGAAGCGCACTTCGCATGTAGGCTCCGCAACGACTGCGAAGTCGGGTAGGGCACCTTGCTCGCGCAATTTAGAAAGCATTTCGCGCGTGCCATAGATGCCGTCACCCTCCTCATCGCTGGTTAGCAGCAGGCTTAGCGTGCCCTTAAAATCGCGTGCCGCCGCTAGCGCGCAGATTGCCGCTGCGATACCACTTTTCATATCCTGCGCGCCGCGCCCGTATAAAAAGCCCTCTGCTTCCACCGGCTTAAACGGATCGCTCGCCCAGCCTTCGCCCGGCGGCACGACGTCGATGTGCCCGGCAAAGCACAGGTGCGGACCCTGTCCGAAGCGCTTGGTAAAAATCGCGTTAGTTACGCCGTTTAGCTCGAATCTATCCTCGCTAAAGTCTGCCAGCAGCATTGAGACGTAGTTAAAAGCTCCGTCGTCGCTAGGCGTGAGCGAGCGGAATTTGATGAGCTCTTTTAGAATTTCAGTCGGTTTCATAAGCCATCCTTTGGTTTAAATTTTAGCGAAAATTATAGCGTATAAAAGCTTTAGCGCAAAAAATACCAAAATAAACGCCGAGATATATGCAAATGCCCGCACTACTATGTTTGGAAGCTTGCTACGAGCTAGATAGATCGCAAGCGGAAAAAGCGTGATCCAAGCTAAGATTCCGCTTACAAGCCCCGCAAGAGCAAGCGCAAAATCTGCTCGCGCGGTGCCGGCAGAGACGCTGAGCCAAAACATAATGACGTATGGATTTAGTAAATTTATCAAAAAGCCTTTGCCGTAAAGCGCCGCGCCTGAGCAAGCCTCGACGCTTGCAGGCTGTATCGAGCTAGTCGCGCCATGCCAGATCGCGTACGCCGTGTAGAGTAAAAAGCATGCGCCAAATACCGATATGCAGGTAAAAACGATCGGGATTTTGGCTAACTGCGATATGCCAAACGCCGATAGCGCTAGATACAGCATGTCCGCGCTCATAGCGCCGAGACCCAGGTGCAGCGCCTTAGTGTAGCTTCGCAGCGCGTAGGACATTATCAGTACGTTTACCGGGCCGATCGGCACGCTAACGCCCAGCCCCATCAAAAACCCTTGTATGAACGGTTGCATCCCTCTGCTTATACTCCCCAATCTGCTCTAAAATTTCGGCGTGCGGCGCTGCAAAAGATCTATGGGCGCGGCTTTGCGAATAGATCGATGACGCACAGCTTCGCGAATGGATCAATCCTAAAATTCCGCGCGACCGACGATCGGTTATAAATTTAACGCAATCGCCGCCGTATGCGCCTTAGCTTTAAAATTTTAAAGCGAGCGTCGTAGCGCGCTCGGCTCTAAAATTTTTAACGTGTGTGGTTGCATGCGCCTCGGCTTTGAAATTTTAACGAGCGCTTCGCACGGCACGCTCAGTCGCAAAATTTCAATATGAGCATTATATGCTTGAAATTTATACGAGCATTCGTGCGGCGGACCCGCTCACTAGACTTTAAATTTAGCTTTTAAATTTTAATGCACGGATCGCGGTTTAAATTTGCGGCTCGGATTTGGCGAAGCAAAATCCGTCGTCTTGCCTGCGCCGCTAAGTTTTCGAGTTAAATTCCGCAAGTCGAAATTTAAATTTCATCGCCGGTAGCAGAGCCGTCACTCTAGTCGTGAGCTAAATTTAACAAGGCAAAATTTAGATCGGCGGTAAACGGCGGCTCGTTCAAGTCGATAGGCCTTAGTCGCGTAAATTTTAAGATCGCGGCGGTAAAATTTAGCCCGCCGAAATTTTACTTTGCGTAATTTCAGACATTTGCGTATCCGCGCTCATAAATCGCGGCTGAAATTTTGCTAAGCGAAATCGCGCCTTAAAATTTTATCCGTAAATTTTAAAAATTCAACGAAGGATACAACCCCGCCGTTCCGCCTATCTTAAAATTTTATCCACAAATTTTAAAAATCCGACCGCGGAGCCCGAGATCAACGTTTGTCCGCTTCAATTAGCCGCGTGCCGAATTAACCGTATGTGCGTTTGAAATTTAGCCGCGCGCCCGTAATTTGGCTACGCCCTCATTTTAAATTTTATCGGCCGCCGCAAAACCTTGCCCACAAAACAGGCGCGCCGCAAAGCAGACCCCGCCGCAACGCCAAATTGCGCCGTAAATTTTATCGTTTCGCAGTGGGGTAAATTCCGTGCTGCAAAGTAAGAACCTATGCGCCGCCGGATCAAATTCGCATCGCATAGCAAATTTCGAGCGAATTCTGCGCCGCAGCTTGGTTTGCAGAGATATTACGCGCAAAGCTCACTTCATAAAAATTACGCGCCTGCAAGAGGAAGGCGGCGGGGTGCATTTATGCCAAAGTCCGTCAAAAATCCCCATCACGCCGCAAAAGTACGTTTTAAAACGAAAAATCCCCCGTCGCGCCGTGCGACATGCTCTCATAAACCGCCTTGACATACTTATCGCGCACCGCGCAATCTAGCAGCTTCTCGCACTCCAGGCAGCTGGTGAGGTTGTGTTCCGCCTGGCACGCCTGCAGCGCGGCTAAGCTTTTATCTAAAATTTCGTCGTAAACGTCGCGCGGCGCGCTGCTCTCGGTATCAGCCATCAGTTTTTCTCGCCGTAAATTTCATGCATCTTCGCGATCTCGTACTTCGAGCCGAAAAAGCAAGGGGTGCTTTGGTGGATTTTCTCGATTTTAAGCTGTAAAAGCGAGCAGTTTGCGCCGTCGCTAGTGGCGCCTCCTGCGCGCTCGAATATGAACGCAAAGGGCAGCACTTCGAAGGTTACGCGAAGCTTGCCGCGCGGATGATCGCTAGTAGCGGGGTAGCTGAAAAGTCCGCCACCTTTTAATAAAATTTGATGCAGGTCGCTTACCATCGCGCCGCTATATCGCAGGCGGTAGCCCTCATCAAACAGCGCCCGCACGAGCTTTCGGTGCGGTTCACTCCAGCCCTTTTGCGTCGCACCCGTGGCGTTTAGTTTGCCTTTTTGCTGTAGGCGCAGCTCTTTTACGAAGCTAAATTTGCCCTCGCGATTTAGGCGGTAGAGCTTCGGCGCGTCCTCGCAAACGACCATTTCAAGGCGCGGTCCGTAGATGCAATAGATCGCTGCTTTTAAGTTTGCGGGCGAAATTTCATCCTCGTAGATGCCGAAAATCGAGCCCACGGCGAAATTTACGTCTACCAAGCTCGAGCCGTCGAGCGGATCGTAAGCGACGATTAGGCGCGCGTCCTCTCGCAGCGTTAAAATTTCCTCTTTCTCCTCGCTGATTAGGGCGCGTACGAGCGGATTTTTACGAAATTCCGCTTCGATTATGGCGTCGCTTTTTACGTCGAGTTTGAGCTGCGTATCGCCCGTGCTATTGTGATGATCTGTGTAGCCGAATTCCGCGTATTTCAGCTCCTCGGCGATTTGTAGCGCGATATTTTGGATTGATTTTACGATCTCTTGCATTTTATTCCTTTACATTTTTTTGGCGTTTTTTAAGATCCATTCGCTAATGCCCACAGCGTCGTCGATGTCGAAATTTACGTGGCAAAATTTATCCATCTGCTCGCCGCTTAAATTTGAAGCGATCGCGTCTGAAAATGGCAGATACGCCTCATCGATCCTGTCGCGAAACAAGCTTATGCGCGGCAGCGGCAGCGTCTTTAGCCCCTCTACGAGCAAGATATCAAACTCGCCTAGCATCCGCACGACCTCGTCGATTTGCATACAGCGCTGCGAAAAATAGCTCGTCCGCGTTGGGCTCATCACGACGGTTTCGGCGCCGAGCTCGCTAAATTTTGCGCTGTCCTTGCCCTCTACGTCAAAGCGCGCCTTATCGCCAGGATCGTGCTTTACGATCGCGATCCGCAGCCCGCTAGCGATAAAAATTTTAGCAATCTTGCAGATTAGCGTCGTTTTGCCGCTGTTGGAAGGGCCTGAAAATGCGATAGCAAGTCTTTTCATTTTTAAAATCCGGCTTTTTAAGATGAGCAGATTGTAGCGAATTTAGCCTTTTAAAAAGCAAAATTCGTTAAAATGCGCCTAAAATTTCAAAGGAAGACCGATGAGAAAATTTGATTTTAGCGGCGCGCGAGGTAGCGCGGCAAGGGGCTCGTTAAGCGTTGCGGCAAAGGGCGCTATTTTAGCCGCGTTAGCGCTATTTTTAAACTCCTGCTCCGCAAACGATCCCCGTCACGATCCGCTTAAAAACGAGTTTCTGGCCTATACGCAAAAATTTGAATCGGTGCGCGCGGGCGATCGCTATTTGGCAGTGGCGACCTATCTAAATCCCGTCGCGCCCGAGCTTAGAAACGCCGCAGAGGACGAGGTGTTTTTGCTCACCTCTTATCCTAAAGAGATTCAGATCCTCGCGGTGCAGATCAACGGCGCAAACGCAAACGTAACGCCGTTGCACGACGGCGATCCGCTTTTACAAAAGGAGCTTTTTAAGATCGCGTGGGCGAGCCGCTACAAGATCACTGCGCCTAAGAGTGATAAGGACGAGCTGATGCTTAGCTACCGCACCTCAAATGGTCTGGATGCCACGATGAAATTTCGTAAAATTTCAAAGTCGATGTATTGGCATCCGCAGATCGATCTGAAAGATTAAAAGGAGAGATGGTGGGTTACGACATAAGCTATCACGCGATCGGCAAAGATGAAATTTTGCAGTGGTATTTTAAGCCGCTAAAGCTCGCGCAAAAGGGAGATTTTGAGGCTATCGCTAAAATCGCGCGCGGGGTCAGGATGGATGAATTTTATGTAGAAAAATACGCAGACGGCTTCCGCTCGGCGCTACAGTACGGCACAGGGGGCATTTTTAATAAAACGCACGGATTTCATATAGCCGTGGCACAGGGCTATTTCAGAGAATATTTTTACACGCGCGGTACGGCGTTTAGCTTTTTGGCGGCGCAAAGCTTTAAATTTAAACCCTACATAAGCGATTGGCGCGAGGTTTTGCCGGCGGAATTTCTAGCGGAATTTAGCGGGCAAATTCACAATGAGATCATCGAAAACTACTGCTGCGGCGCGTATCTTGGCGCCGATAATGTGCAGAAACTGCTGCACGATTATAAAGCGGACGGCGAGATAAAAGAGGCGATAGATGAGTTTTATGCGCAGAATTTGCCCGTGTTTTTAAAGGCGCTAAATTTGGCTGCGGAGCTTGGAGTAGGGCTACTTGAGGCTACCGAGGTGGTTGAGCCCAATCCGATCGATCTGAATAGGTCCGAGTCGTTTTCAAATCTTTTTAATTGCGATACTCAGGGCGCGCTGATCTATGCGGAAATCGCCGCGCAGCAGATCGGCGAGGCGATAGAGCGTAGCAATACAGGCGGAGGCGTTAGGATGGTCAGAGAGAATTTTACCTTGCGCAGCGTCGATGTAACGGGCGGCAGCAGTGCAATAGAAGCGGATGGCGACATAATGAAGGCAAGCGGCGAGAATGCCGTCCCGTGCAATGGCGATGCAATGGAGGGCGGCAGCGAGAATTCCGCCGCAGAAGATCATGAAGACGAAACCTCCGCAGGCGGCGAGAAGTCGCTTTTCGGCAAGATCAAGAGGCTTTTTAAATAACAATTTTGATCGCTAAATTTTATTCCGCCGAAGCTTGCGCGGAGTGCGGAGTTAAGATTGTAAAATTAAATCATCTCGCGTTTGCGAGCTCTGCGCCGCGCGGTTAAAATTTAGCTAAAACGGCGCGGCGGCAGGCGTGAATTTAAAATTTAAAACTTGCCGAAATTTTAAAACGGAGGCTTGCATATCTGAAGTTACGAAATTTTAAAGCGTCGCAAACAGGCCGCGAAAGAGGCTAAATTTAAACCCGCTGTAGCCTTTGCGGCGGGTACCTGCGAATAGTTATCTGTTTAAATTCCATAGCCGAAAGCGCCCGATTTTGATTTCACGCCACTTAAAATTCTACGCTCTGGCGCTAATTTAATCGCTCACAAAACGCCGCGATAAAATTTCAATAAATTTTAGATTTCAAAGCTCGTCGCCCCAGAAATAAAGCTCGAAAAAAGCAAGCGCAAAGATAAAAAAGACTATCAGCGCCGCGCCGCCCGCTCGGACGTAGCTCTCGTCCCCTACGCCGAATTGCACGCAATAGACAAACGCCATAAAAGACAAGCAAGCCACTAAATTTGCGGAGCGTTTCTTCTCGTCTTTCAATGACGATACGCACAAAACGGCGGCTACTATGAGAACTGCGGTCGCGATAATTTGCATGGCGTGTGGCCTTTCGTGTAGGGCAGAAATAACCTTTGGCTAGCATCAAGAGATAAAATTTCACTACTGAAGTCAAAATAAATTCGCACGATTTTATAGCGCCTTGCCTACTTTTGCGGTAAAATTTTGCCGTTTTGATCTGCTCGTCTAAGCTCTTGGCGGGCAAATTTTGCGCTTTTGTTGAAGCGACGGCTTTTAAAATTTCTCGCTCGCCGCCTCTTAAAATCATCCTTCAAGCTCGCCGCCAGCTTAGCGAAAGTTATCGCTGCGAGAGGGGATCAGCAGATCTTGCAGCTCCTGTTGCACCGAGACTTTTGCTCGCGGATCGAGGATCTGCGAGTAGATGATGAAGTTTGCAAGCACCTTTTTGCCGTAGTCTCTGCTCTCGGCATACGGCACGAGCTCCATGCTAAGCCAAGGCTCGAATTTGCCCTTATTAAACATATCGCCGCGCTGAAGCATCTTTTTGACGAGCCCGAGCCCGCCGTTGTAAGCGTATGCGATGAAAACCGGGCTGTAAATTTTGCGCTCCAGCCAGTCGATATGGATGTTAGCGAAGCGGTAAGCGACCTCTGGACGGAACATATCGTCTTGATCGAAGCCGTCGATTTTGAGTTGCTTTTTGCCGATCTCGTTAGCCAAAAACGGCATAAACTGCATCATCCCAAGCGCATACGACGTAGATACCGATGCAGGCACGAAGCGGCTCTCTTGGCGGGCGAGCGCCAAAATTAGCGCCTTGCGGCGGTTGTCGCCGTCGCCGATGTGTTCCATAAACGGCGTCGGATAGAAGTTATCCTTGCCGCCGCTTGCTTTATTCATGATGTATGAGTACTCGCCGATGCTTTGCTTGGTGTCGAATTTTTTGGCAAATTCCAAAAGCTGCGGGCGTGACATCTGATCAGCGCTATTTTTTGTGCGAACCCAAGCGAAAGGATCGCTTATATCGTAGCCTTCGATAGAATTTTTAGCGGGGTTTGGGATGATTATGTTTAAATTCCTATCCCCTAAGACCTCCTTGGCATAAAGTGCGTAGAGGCTGTAGTATTCGCTGCTAGCAAGCTGACGCAAGACATTTTGATCTCCGTTTAGCAGGTAGATCCAAAATTTCGCATTGTGCACATCGTGAGGCTTCTCAAAGCTAGCAGCCGCGCGGCTAAAAAATGCAAGCGCAGCCCCTTCATCGCCCTGCATGACGGCATTTACGCCGAGCATAAACGCTACGTCCTTCTCCACGGCTAGTGGATCGACGCCCATAAGCGAGCGGCGCAAGTGCGGGTATTTGCGGTTGATTAGCGCGTCGTTAAGAACCGCTTTGAAGCCTTTTTGCGAAGCTAGTTCGCTTACGAAGGCTGCGTCGACGTCGATGTCGATCAGAGCGTCTTTGCCCGCGCCTTTTAAGTAGTCGTAATATAAAAAGTAGTTTTGCGCATTGCGGCTCTGCATAAAATACTCGCTTGGATTTTTGTCATTAAATCCGCGCAGTAAATTTACGGCGTTTCTACTTGCCACGTCTTGGTACTTTTCAAGCTGTGAAGCGAGCGTCTCGCGCACGGACGGGCTTAGCTTGGCGATAAAATTTGGATAGGAGCGCGCCTTTTTGCAGGTTAAATTTGCATCTAAAATATTTGCCGCCGTTACTCCTGCGCAGCGATCCGGACGCTTAGGCGAGCGAACGACGCCGAAAATTCTATCGAGCTTATCTTTTAGCTTGCCTTTGTAGCGAAAGATGCTCTGTTTTAAGGCTCTAATTTCCGCTTTGTTGTATTTTGTCTCATCTATTAGGCGATATATGTAATAGTCCTTGGCTAGGGATTTGGGCTCGTCTTTGATCTGCTCGTAGCTTAAAATTTTACCGCTACTTGCGGCGCACAGCAAAGTTAAAATAATGCAAAATTTACATATGGCTCTCAAAGAACGCTCCTATTTAGAATATAAATTATCATATTATCAAAAAACATTAAAACGAATAAAATCACTAACGGCGAAAGATCGAAGCCGCCGAAAGTCGTAGGCAGATAGCGACGCACCAGCGCAAACGCAGGCTCGGTAAGCGCAGAGATCACGCGGATGATTTTATAAAATTTACCGAACGGATTTGGACGGATGAAACTCAAAACGCATGCGACGAAAATTAGCATCATATAAGCTTGAATCACGTAGTGAATACTCACTAAAATGCCGTAAAATACGCTATTTAGTAGCATCGAGTATCTCCTTTAAATCGGCGCGGATCAGCGGATACAGCTCGCTAAGCTCCGGTCCGTGAGGCGCGCCGGTTAGTAAAAATCTAAGCGGCATAAATAGGCTCTTGCCCTTTAAGCTTGTAGCCTGCGAAAGCGCCGCTTTGAAATCATTAAATTCCATTGGAGCGCCGTTTGAGCTCAATAAATTTAAGATCGCCTCTCGTAGCGCCTGCGCCTGCGCCGCCCACTCCTGCGGGATATCTTTCGCGCCGTAGATCGCTGCGATCTTTTCTTTAATCTGCGGGATAAGGCTCGCTTCTTGAGTGTAAAATTTTATCAAAGGAGCAAATTTTGGCTCAAGCTCAAAAAGCTCCGCCAGGCGCTGCTCGCTTGCTTTTTTGATATGCTCGCGGTTTATAAAGGCGAGTTTGTCCTCGTCAAATTTCGCCGGGCTTTTTGAAATTTTAGCGATATCGAAAAACTCCACCGCCTCATCCATGCTAAAGACCTCGCGCGGCGTTTTGTTGCCCAGCAGGATCAGATAATTCGCGATCGCTTCGGGCAGGTAGCCGCTTTGAAGCAGCCATTTCACCGAGGAGCTATCCTCGCGCTTGCTCATCTTTTTGCCTTCGGAATTTAATATGATCGGCAGGTGCGCGTATTTGATCTCGCCGTCGTAGCCGAGGCTTTGGCGGATCCAATTTTGCTTCGGGGTGTTTGAGACGTGATCCTCGCCGCGGATTACGAAGCTCACGCCCTGCATCATATCGTCGCAAGCGCAGGCGAAGTTATAAGTTGGCGTCTTGTCCGCGCGCATGACGACGAAGCTGTCGATGTTCTGCGGCTCAAATGAGATACGCCCCTTGATCGCGTCGGTAAATTCCAGCGCGTGATCGGGCTTTTTAAGGCGGATAGTAAAGGGCTTGCCGCAGCCAAGCACCTCTTCGTTGCTTAAATGCTCGCAGTGCCCGTCGTAGCGGTACGCCTCGCCAGCGTCTTTGGCGGCTTGCTTTTTCGCTTCCAGCTCCTCCTCGCTGCAAAAACAGCAAAACGCCTTTTTCTCGGCGAGCAGCTTAGCAGCGAACTGCTGATGAAATTTTAAATTTTTGCTTTGATAATACAGGCTCTGCCATGAGATGCCGAAGCGCTTTAAAATTTCGATGATCTCTTGATCTTTGCCTTCGATATTGCGCGCAGTGTCGGTATCCTCGATGCGCAAAATAAAGCCGCTTTTATCCTGCAGCGAGCAGATGTAGTTAAAAATAGCCGCGCGTAAATTTCCGATATGCATATCGCCGGTGGGCGACGGAGCGAAGCGATACAATTTAGGTCCTTTGGGTTTAAATTTAAGCTGGGATTATACTTTTTACTTCCTAATAAAAAGCAAAAACAAAGCAAAAATAGGCTAATATCGGCGCATTTTATTTAAGGAGACAATATGAGTTTCATTCAGGAATTCAAAGAATTCGCAATGAAAGGCAACGTCATCGATATGGCGGTGGGCGTCGTCATCGGCGGAGCTTTCGGCAAGATCGTAACCTCGCTCGTAAGCGACATTATGATGCCGGTTTTAGGACTTCTTACGGGAGGCATGAATTTTACCGATCTTAAGATCGTGCTAAAAGAAGCGGTGGGGCAGACCCCGGCCGTTACGATAAACTACGGCTCGTTTATCCAGGTAACGGTCGATTTTATCATCATCGCGTTTTGTATATTCTGCGCGATCAAGGCGATCAATAAGCTTAAAAAGCCTGCCCCTGCTCCAGAGCCTGCCGCACCTGCCGAGCCTAGCGAAGAGATTAAACTTCTTACCGAGATAAGAGACCTGCTTAAAAAATAGGTCGCGGCGATGCTTGAGAGAATCCCTTATTTTAAAGCTCTAAGCGCAGCGCAAATCGATCGTTTGGAGCAGATTAGCATCCATAAAAGCTACAAAAAGGGCGAAATTTTATTTTTCGAGGGCGAGCGCTCGCAGTACCTATTAATCTTGCTAAAAGGAATTTTAAAAATCTATAAAACCTCCGCAAAGGGGCGTGAGATCCATATGCGCGAGATCCGCCCCATCTCGCTCGTGGCGGAGATGGTAAATTTCGAAGAGACGAGCTATCCTGCAAGTGGCGTGTTTTCGACAAACGGCGAGGTGCTAAAGATCGATTATGAAAAATTTAAAAACGAGTTTATGAGCGATCCAAAGATTTGTCTGGAGCTTTTAAAATCGATGTCTGAGAAGATCCGCGCGCTAAATGCAGTCTTTGATAATCAAGTCGTACTTAACTGCGATGGCAAGATCGCTAAGTTTATCAGCGAGAATTTCGATATTTTTATGAGCACGAAATACACCAGAATAGCCAAAATTCTAAATGTCACCCCCGAGACATTTTCGCGCACTATCACTAAATTTAAAAAGAGCGGTGCGCTAATTTTAGACGATAAGCAAGAAATCACGGGCTTTGATAAAGATAAGTTGGACGAGTATATCCAAGGCTAGAGTTTGAAAAGCGCCTATATTTTCCCGATCGTCGGCACGGTTTTATTTCTGTTTTTTAATCTTTACGTCTACAGATCGATCAGCGCGCGCTTTACGCCATACAAAAATTTCGTGATCTTTCGCCCCGCCTTGATTTTGCTTTGCGTAGCTTTGGCGATTTTAGATGCGATATTTTTTGTGGGTTTTGGGCTTAATGGAAGCTTTAAAAATGAGCTGCTCTATAAAGCTTGCGTATTTTGCATGGCAGCGTCCTTTTCGCTCTTTTTTATCTGCCTTGCTTACGATGTGCTAAGCGCCGCTGCGCATGTGGTTAAATTTAGCCAAAACAGGCGAAAATTTTTAAAAACCTTTATAGACGCAACCTTTGTAATAATGGCGTTTAGCTATATTTTTAAGGGGCTTTATAATGCACTAAAAATTCCAAAAATCACCGAGCGCGAAATAAAAATCAAAAACTTAGCTCGCGAGCTAAGTTTTGCCGTCATCTCGGACGTGCATCTGGGCGAGTTTTTGAAAAAGGAGTTTTTGCAAGGCGTCGTAGCGCAGATAAACTCGCTAAGCTTCGATGCGCTACTGATCGTAGGCGATATGTTTGATCTGCGCTCGGATGAACTCGGGGATATTTTGCAGCCTCTTGAGGCGATAAAAAAACCTATATTTTTCGTCACGGGCAACCACGAGTATTACCGCGGCGACGCAAGCGGACTTATAAAAGCGATGCAAAAAGCGGGCGTGCGCGTGCTGCAAAACGAAAGCGTGGAATTTGAAGGGCTAAATTTAATGGGCGTGCACGATCTTAGCGGCTTTCGCTTCGGATACATGCAGCCAGATTTAAGTGCTGCGCTAGCGCAGGCGGATCCTAATAAGCCTAAAATTTTACTCGCTCATCAGCCCAAATACGTCGTGGATTTCGTGCGCGACGAGGTCGATCTGTGTATTTGCGGACACACGCACGCGGGGCAAATTTTTCCGTGGACGCTTTTGGTGCTGCTTAGCCAGAAGTATCTTTACGGGCTGTATAACGACGGGCTGAAGCAAATTTACGTAAGCAGCGGCGTGGGGTTTTGGGGCCCGCCGATAAGGGTCTTTGCCGATGCCGAGATCGCACTGCTTAAGCTTAGAAAGGCATAGATGAGAAGTTTTATTTCGAGGATTTTTGGGGTTATCGCCGCGGTGAAATTCCCTAAATTTATACAAAATTTTATCAACCGCAAATATGTGGAATTTTTTAAAATCGATATGAGCGAATTTGATCCGCCGCAAAGCTACGCGAGCCTAAACGCGCTTTTTACTCGCCGTTTGCTGCGTCCGTGCGAGATAGCGACGGACGAGACGGCTTTTATAAGCCCTAGTGACGGCGTTATCTTTGAGAGCGGATGCTGCGCCGATCTGCGGGCTTTTAGCGTAAAAGGCTGCGAATATAGCCTTAGCGAGCTGCTGGGGCGCACTTTTACTGCAAGCGAAAGCGGCGGAGCGGTTAAAAATTCAGATGACGCCGCAGATGCCGCGCAAGCGAAAATCATAGACGGCGAAAGCGGCGCAACTTATTCCGCAAGCGGCGTGCGAGCTGAAATTTATAGCAATGAAAGTAGCACGAGTAGCGAAACGAGCGCAGAGGATGCCCAATGCTGCAAAAATACAAAGGGCGTAAATTTAAGCTACGCAAACATCTATCTAAGCCCGCGCGATTATCATCATTATCACGCGCCGTGCGACCTGAGCGTGACGGAGGCGCTTTACATACCCGCTGATCTTTACAGCGTGGCGAAGAAATTTTTACTTAAAATTCCAAACCTTTACGCTAAAAACGAGCGCGTGATTTTAAAGTGCAAAATGCCTAACGGCGGGATTTTGTGGATGGTTTTCGTGGGTGCTTTAAACGTAGGTAAGATGAAATTTGATTTCGATGCACGAATACAGACGAATGCGTGTGCAAGCAGAGCTGAGGCGCTTTACGAATATGAAAATTTAAACTTCAAAAAAGGCGATCATTTGGGAAATTTCGAGCTGGGCTCAACGATCGTGCTCGTAGCGCAAAGCGAGTTTTTGAAATTTGAAACCCCGACTGATACGTCCGTAAAATTCGGACAAAAAATCGCAGAATTTAATGAAATTTCATAAAATTCCATTTAAAATGCAGGATTTTTTCTTTAACTAAAATTAATTTTATTTAAATTTGGCTATAATCATCTCACTTTAAATCAAAGGATTTAACATGAAAAATTTAAAAGCTTTTACGATGATAGAGCTTGTTTTCGTCATCGTCGTTTTAGGTATTTTGGCGGGCATCGCGGTGCCTAGATTGGCCGCTACGCGCGATGATGCTACGATCGCTAAGATGCGCGGGGATATCGCCGCTATTAGAAGCGGACTTTCGCTAGTTAGAAGCGAGAATATGATGAGGGGCGTGACTACGTGGCCCGCTTTGGAGGGTTCGGACAATGCCACTCTTTTTGATGGCGTTTTGCAGCAACCTATCTATCCTATGAGAGATGGCGGTAGGAACGGCTGGACTTTAAAAAAAGACGGTAGTGATAATGCCACATCCGAATATATCGCTAACGTAGCAGGAAAAAAAACTACTTTTTCTTATTATCCAACAAAAGCTAGTATACCCACTTCCGGTGCAAATAAAGATAGAAATGTCGGTTCGTTCGACTGCAATCATCAAGAGCCTCTTTGTCAATCCTTAGCTCAATAGCTAAATGCTCTATTATGAAGTTGCGGTTTTGGGCGCCAGCCTAAAGCCGCTTACTTATAGTTCAAATTTTAAAATCTCAGCTTATCAAATCGTATCCGTTCCCGTAAAATCGAGCGTCAAATCCGCCGTGATCCTGCGCGAGGTTGCAAAACCGACTTTCAAAACCAAGGAAATTTTAGAGATTTCGCAGCTTAAATTTACCTCGTTTCAGATCGCACTTGCAAATTTTATCGCGTACTACTATGTCTGCGAAAAGAGCGTTGCATTTGGGATCTTTGAGCCTGCGAGCGATACGGCGCAGGATTTGCGGAATTCGCAGGAGGATCCTATGACCGAGCGGAATTGCACTTGCGAGCAAATTCCCGTTAGTAAGCCAACCTCCGCTTGCAAGCAAACTTCTACCCGCGAACAAAATTTTATTTCCGAGCAGAATTCCATCACCGCACAAAATTCTGCGCTCGACGATGACTTTAGTGCCATACAAAATTCCGCCTCAATCCAGAATTTTACATTGACGAGAAATTCTACTATCTCAAAAAATTCTGTTACCGTCATAAATTCTGCCATCGCGCCAAATTCCATGCAAAGGCAAAATTTAAAGCAGGCGCAAGATATTAACTTTCAAAATTTGGCATCAAATTCTACCGCCGCGCAGAATTCTATCCAAGAGAGGGACTTTGTCGATGAGCGAAATTTTGTTTCAATCCAAAATTCTACATTGGCTCAAAATCCTGCTACGACAATAAATTTTGTTGCCGAACCCGATCCTGTGCACAAACAAAATTTCGCCATCGCGCAAAATTCTATCCAAGAGCGGGATTTTGCCGAGGGAGAGAATTCCATTTCGATTCAAGATTCTACTTCAGCGCAAAATTCTACTTCAGCGCAAAATTCTATCTCAATTCAAAATTCAGACGCCGCGGCACAAAGCCCCGTCCTGCCGTCGCTATCTCCGCTTCAAATAGGTAAAATTCCAAACCTCACCCCCGCGCAAGAGCAAGCGCGTAAATTTGCCGAAGCCAACGAGACGTCACTGATTTTCGGCGATACGGGCAGCGGCAAGAGCGAAATTTATATCGCGCTGATTGCGCAGGCGCTCGCTGCGGGCAAACAGGCGCTGTTTTTGATGCCCGAGATTTCGCTTACGCCGCAGATGACGAAGCGGCTACAAAGCTATTTCGGCGAGCGGCTCGGCGTCTGGCACTCTAAAATTTCGCCCAAAAAAAAGCGCGAAATTTTAGAAAAATTTAACGCAGGCGAGATCCGGCTCATCGCGGGCGCTCGCTCAGCGCTGTTTTTGCCCTTTAGCGATCTAGGCCTCATCGTCGTGGATGAGGAGCACGACGACAGCTACAAATCCGCCGCCGCGCCTCGCCTAAATGCCCGCGATGCCGCGATTTTCGTCGGCAAAAAGCTCGGCATCCGCGTGGTTTTGGGCTCTGCGACGCCCGCGCTTAGCACCTACGCGAAGCAGCCGCACTTCCGCCTGCGCGGCACCTATTTTAGCAGCGCCAAGCGCTTTATTTTCGATGAGAGCGAGACGGCGCTGAGCTCCAAAATTTTAACCGAGATTGGGCGCAGCCTCGAAGCGGGCAAGCAGGCGGTCGTGTTTTTGCCGACGCGCGCGAACTACAAATATATGGTTTGCGAAAACTGCGGGCAGATCGTGCGCTGTCCGTTTTGCGCCGTCGGGATGAGCTATCACGCGGACGCTGCGGCGCTGAAGTGCCATTACTGCGGCTTTAGCACGTTTTACAAGGCGTCTTGCGAAAACTGCGGCGGCGAGGTGATGCAGGCGCGCAAGATCGGTACCGGCGAGCTTGCGGCACAGCTTACGGCGCGTTTCCCAAGTGCCCGTATCGCAAAATTTGATCGCGACGAGATCACCACGCAGCGCAAGCTTGAGGCGCTGCTCAATAACTTCAACGCCCATAAAATCGACATTTTGGTAGGCACACAGATGCTTAGCAAGGGGCACGATTACCACGGCGTCGATCTTGCGGTGATAATGGGGATCGACGAGCATCTGAGCTATCCCGATTTTAGGGCGCGTGAAAAGACACTGGCGCTTGCGATGCAGGTGGCTGGCCGCGCGGGCCGCTCGGGACAGGGCAGGGTCGTCATACAGACGCGCCAGAGCGGCTTTTTTAGGGATTATATCGAAAACTACGATGATTTTTTGCGCGACGAGGCGGAGTTTCGAGAGGGGCTCTATCCGCCGTATATGCGGCTTTTGCGCGTGCTGATCTCGCATAAAAACGAAAAGGCGGCGAGCGAGATAATGAACGTGGCGCTTGAGCTTTTGCGCCGCAAACAGGCGGGAGGCAGCGCGTTTGCATCGCATGACGGGCTGGACGCGAGGAGAGCAAATTTAAGCGCTTTGAATTTACAAAATTTTGCACAGCAGGGCGGTAAGCAGATGTCAAATTCTAAATTTCAAAGCTCGGATCTGTGCGGGAGCGATGTAAATTTAAGCCCCCAAAAAAATGCTTCAAATTTAAAAAACACAGCGCAAATTTCAGCTCGCTACATGGACGCGGATAGCGTAAATTTAAAGCCCGAAAGAAACGGCACCGCGCAAAATTTTATAAATTTAGCGGCCGAAAGTCCTGCCGAAAATTCCGCGCAGTATTTGAAAGAGAAAGCGAGCGAGAGCTTCGAGATCATCGGCTACGGTAAGGCCGGTATCGCCTATATCGCGTCGAAATTTCGCTTTGAAATTCTACTACGCGCCGGCTCGCACGTGCCGCTGATTAACGCCGCGCGCGCGCTTGAGCATCTGCCCGTCGAGATCGATATGGACCCCGTAAACTTCGGCTAGACGGAGCTTTTAAAATTCGAGCGAAATTTTATTCGTCGCGGACGCTTTTTTGCAGCATCCGTTTGCAGAACGGGCTAAAAAAGAGTGGCAAAATTTCGGGTAAAATTTAAGGAGACGATTTGAGCGATAATTTAGATGAGCTAAGAGGAGCCTTACGCGGAAGTCATGCAAAGGCGCCTCGCAGATCGCAGACAGATAGTGATAAGCCTGATGCTTGCGATCTGAATTTAAAACTAGATGGCTCGGAGCTTGCAGATGATAGCGCAGAAACGTATACCGACAAGGATGCGAGCCTTTCGAGCGAGGATCAAACCATAATCATAGATTATGACAGAGCCCCATTAATCATCACGGATCATCTATATCGCGATTACGTTAAATATCAATTCCCTGCGATGTGCTGCGTATTTTTAATATTTTTGTTTTTTGCCGTCATCGTGGTGGGGCCGCCAGAGCTAGGCGTATTGCAAATGTTTATCCTAGTGCCCTTGCCGCTCATAGAGGCAGCTAGGCGCGAGGGCGAAGCATATTTCGTGATGACGAACTCCGCCGTCGAGTATTATAAAAAGGGCGAAATTGTGAAATTTTTTGAGCTACAAAAGATCGGTGCGATGGCGGTTAGCTTCGATTGTAGATGGAGTTGGAGGCAGCAAATGCCGTTAGCCCTTAAGATCGTTATCGCCGTTTGGGTTTTACTCGCGCTTAAGTTTGGCGGAGACGACGAAAGCGTGAGTGTTAATATTAGAAATATAGTTTGTATTTTTACTATGGTACTTACCCTGCTTTACGGCTCTAAGATATTTATGCATCTACATAATGGCAGCCTCGGATTTTTCGGCATTCACGATCAGCTTGTGCTATATAAAGAAAACGCCAACGTCGATATAATGAATATTTTGATGGCAAACAAAGATGAATATGTGCAGCTACGAGAGTATTTCTTAGCCGTGCTAAATGTCGATATAGACGAGCTACGGCGCACGATATCGGTTTTCGATGAAAAGATAGAATTTAAGAAATTTAAATTCTAAATCGGCGCGCTTGAGGGTTTGTCCGCAGGAATAAATACATACTCTGTGAGTTTGGCTAGGCGTGCAGTTAAGCGAATTTTGTTTATATAAATTTTGCCCGCGGAATTTATATGATACGACGATAAATTTTACGCCCCATCATTCTTATATCAGATTAAAATCAAAATATAATATCAAATTGCAAATGCGATTTAATCTTAACGGGATATAATAAGTCATCGCTATTTTTGAAAGAGGCAAAACTATTTGCACCGATATAGAGCATATAAAGGCGACGATTTGAAAAAACTACTTAGAAATTTTGTGATTTTTGCGGGTTTTATCTTTATGTTATACACCTCTTATTTCCTATATTTTTATTCCAAAAAGGCCGAATATGCGGCTATTTTATTGCAAAAGGCGCTTCGTTATGAAGAGGAATTTTTTACTGAGAAAACATAAAATTTAGACCGGTCTGAGCAGACCGAGCTACGGCATGAGTTTGAAAAAGAGAAATTAAAACTAGAAAAATATTGCAGCGATGCCATAATAAACGGCGAAAATGGTCATTGCAAGGTTTATTATAACCTCGATTTCGACTATATCCATTTTTACGACGGGCGAAATCAAGATATCGCGCTGGGCTACGACTTTGATAACAAAAGCATCGAGTTTTATAAAAAATTATCATATCATTATGATTACGAAGGCAAAAAATGCAGGTCGCGCATGGTGTACAGCGAGCACCATGCGACATTTGCGATTGATAATTTTGAGTATGCGACGTTTTGGTTGGGAGATCATGGCGAATTTACCCTAAAAGATCCATACATTCATGAATGTGAATAAAATTGATCTGTAATTTAAACACTGAAAGCCTGCCGTATAGATCGGCGGTATGCATAAATTCATATTTGTGCGGATATGAAATGTATTTTATACTTTTATTAAGTAATTATGTTGTATAAGCTTATACAACCGATAACAAAAAACGCTTTTAGGATTCCAAAAGCCCATTTAAGGAGCAAGGGATGCAAATTCGTGCTTTTATTTTAGCGATCTTGTTTGCTGTATCGTTCGCAAAAGCGGATGATATAAAGCATCCATCGATGCCATGGCAACTGGAACCTATTTTATGGAAAATTCAAGATAAAAAAGTTGTAAGAAAAGCCCTCCACGAACCTATGATCCGGGGTGCAACTACCTTTAACGGCAAGAGTTTTTATTTTTTTACGATAGAAGATAATGCAACGCTCAAAAAAGAGTATGAAGAGCATTTATCAAAAGAAAGAGACTTCTGCAACGACTTTTACGATGATCTGTTCGAATGGAAAAATATAAGCGTAATCAAGCCTCTGGTTTTTGATACGACGGATTACAATAACCCCGTTTTAAAGAAAAATATGGGCGATTGCTGGTATATGGATATGAATAAAACGATTAGAGACGGCTTTACGGGGAGAGGATTTACGTTATATAAATTTGATAATAAGCTTTTGTATATTATGATTTACAAAACTACTCCTTATATATATCAGACGGATGATTTCGCAAATCTTGCTTACATTTTAGATCCGCAAGAATGTAGTAAAATCATAAAAGATCCTCGTAGCAGGGTAAATTTAGAAATTCCGGGCAATATTATATATAAACCACGTCTGTTTTATGCCGAACCGATACGTTATAAAGATATAGACTATCTACTTTTCATAGATTTTGACAATACGCACAGCGGACAACTATTCAACGTCGCAATCAGGAAATTTAAAGACGGTATTTTACAAATGCCTGTTTGTAGCAATTCATACTTAAACACGAAGCTTTATCGATAGGGGCGGTTATGTGGATTCATATTCTTATTCTAATGATCGCATTTGCACTATTTGCGAATGCAAACGATGTAAGCGATACGGAAATTCCTTTTGATTTAAAAATAGCTTTATGGAAAGCTAATGATAGGAAAGTAGTAAGAAACAATCCTTCCGGTATGGTAGAAGGAGAAACCACTTTCAACGGAAAAACCGTTAGCTTTTGGCAAATAGATAGAAATGCAACGCTCAAAAAAGAGTATGAAGAGCATTTATCAAAAGAAAGAGACTTCTGCAACGACTTTTACGATGATCTGTTCGAATGGAAAAATATAAGCGTAATCAAGCCTCTGGTTTTTGATACGACGGATTACAATAACCCCGTTTTAAAGAAAAATATGGGCGATTGCTGGTATATGGATATGAATAAAACGATTAGAGACGGCTTTACGGGGAGAGGATTTACGTTATATAAATTTGATAATAAGCTTTTGTATATTATGACGTATAGAGATTTTCGGCAATACGAGATGTCTTTTGCAAATTTTATGTATATTCTAGATCCGCAAGAGTGCAGTAAAATTATAAAAGACCCCTCATACGATTCATATTATAGCAGGGCAGATTTTGAGGATTATCAAAATAAAATTGAAAGAAACACCCTGATTTATTTTGGACCGATAAAATATAAGGATAAAGACTATCTGCTTTTTATCGATTCCGTAAATTTAATAAACGGTCTTAAAGCGGTTTCTATTAAAATTAGTAAATTTAAAGACAAAGTTTCACAAACATCCGTTTGTAGAAATTTGTATTTAAATACAAAAATTTACCATTAAGTATTTAATCATACAAATATATTCAGTTGCGATTAATAATTTTGAGCATGCGAAATTTTGGTTGGGAAATTACGGCGATTTATCCTAAAAATCCTTTTATCGCTGCGGTTTTGGGCTTGCAGTTTTTGCTTCCCAATCTGCGTTTTTAAAATTTGATTAGAGTTTTCGCCACCGCACATACCTTGCTCGCCCCTTTTCGATATACGGCGCTTATTCCTCGTTTTCCTCCGCTCGCACGATCAGGCTTTTTGGAAGGCGGAATTTTTCGATGATCTCGCACTCTTTGGCGCGCATCTGTCCGTCGTCGCTTTCGTGATCGTAACCTAGCACGTGCAGCAAGCCGTGCGTAAAAAGCAGCGCCGTCTCGTCATCCGTGCCGTGCCCTAGCTGCGCGGCTTTCAGCTCTACGAGGTCTAAATTTATCACGACCGAGCCGAGCAACGCGGGAGCGAAATTCTCGCCGCCAAAATTTTCATTCTTTAAATTTTCATCGTTAAAACTTTCGCCCTCGGAATTTTCGGAATTTATAGTATTGGAATTTTCACTCGCAGAATTCACGGTGCCTGTATTTTCACTAGCAGAATTTGCAGCGTTTAGAATTTTGCCGCCGCTGTTTTCATGCGCGGAGCTCTCTTCGCTCAAATCCTCGCCAAAGCCCGCAAACGCCGCAGGATCGAGCGGGAAGCTCAGCACGTCGGTCGTCTTATCTATGCCGCGCGTTTGCGCGTTTAGCTGCCGCATCTCCTCGCCGCGCACGAAAATTAGCTCGACGCTCCCGCCGCCCAGCTCCGCCGCGATAGCGTCCAAAATTTCGGGATAGGGCTGCTCGCAAAGTATCATTTTTACCCCTCTTTTATAAAATTTTCGTATAATTTTAGCAAAAAAAGGACGAAAATGAGAGCTTTATGCGTGATCAGCGGCGGCATGGACAGCGCGACCTGCGCCTATATCGCGAGGCACGAAGGTTACGAGATCGTGGCGCTGCATTTCGATTATAATCAGCGCACGATGGACAAGGAGCGCGAGTGCTTCGGTAAAATTTGCGACGATTTGGGGGTTGCAAAGAGGTTTATTTTGGACGCTCGCTTCATCGCGCAAATTGGCGGCAGCGCCCTTACGGACGGCACTTTGTCGATCAGAAAAGGTGCTGCGGAGCTTCGCGGCGCCGCAAAGTCCGCTAGCGCCGAGATTGACAGCGCGGCAAATTCCAAGAATGCTCGCCTAGACGGGCAAAATTCTATCGCAGCAAATTCTACTAATGCCGAGACTGGCGGGCAAAATTTTACTGCGTCAAATTTCATGACGAGCTCCGCGGACGTTCTGCTCGGCGTAGATTCGGCGCGGAGTAGCTGCGTGCAGAGCGGCAAAATTTTAGCTCGCGACGACAAAATTTCACCGCAGGGTAGCAAAATTCCGGTTCAAGAAGGTGAAATTTCACTTCAAAGCGGAGCCGAGCCGCAGCAGGGCGATAAAATTTCATCAAAGCGTGCAGAGGATAAAATTTCATCGCAAAGCCAAAGCGATAAAATTTCACCGCCAAGCGGCGAGAACGCGTTTTCGGATCTGCCGAGCACCTACGTGCCGTTTCGCAACGGCGTGTTTTTGAGCATCGCCGCCGCGCTCGCCGAGAAGGAGCGCTGCGACGCGATCTTCATCGGCGTGGTGCAGGAGGACAGCAGCGGCTACCCCGACTGTAGCGCGAGCTTCATCGGCGCGTTTGAGCGAGCGCTCGATCTGGGCACGAGCCGCGGCTTTCATCCGCGCATCAAAACCCCGCTCGTGCACCTCAGCAAGGCGCAGATCGTCTCGCTAGCGCTTAGAATCGGCGTGCCGCTAGAGCTTACGTGGAGCTGCTACGACCGCGAGGACGCTGCGTGCGGGCTTTGCGACAGCTGCCTGCTGCGGCTTAAAGGCTTTGCGGGCGCCGGTGCGAAAGATAAAATCCCCTACGCGATAAAAGCTTAGGCGTGCCGCGGCGAAATTTACGGAGCCCGCGCGGCTCGGCGCGTCATTGCAGCGCCTGATATGCGCGGGTTTTTGAATACGTAGCGCCGCATGATTTGCAGCGGGATTTCAAAACATACGGCGGCGGTTTGCGCTTTAGCGCGCGCCGAGCCGCGGCTGTAAATTTAAACCGCACTTTGAAATTTTAAAAATTTTAACGAGAGTATTGAGTGGGGTTCAAAGCAAAAATCAATTATAAATTTAACTCCTGCGCTATTTATGAGCGCATAGGCGAATATAAACATATCGCGGTATAGTCCGAGAATTAAATTTTAAGGAGTAGGAAATGGCGTTTGAAAATGCAATCATCACCAAAGAGGATGATGAGAAGTATGGATTGAGTAAAATTTTTTATCAATATAGTCCGTATCATGAAGAACTACCTAGAAATTTTGTTGTTGATAGACAAAAAGATATTTGGTTTCTTTTAATTGAAAGACTACCAAATGAAGGGTATGATTATGGTTATGGGAGCAAAAAGCTATGGAGGCTTTATATTCAAGGAAATAATTTAGATATTCTTTTGGACTACGAATATGATCAAGAAGTGGATGGACGCAAATTTCAAAGGGTGTGGAAAATTATCGAGGTAAATGTTATAAATTCTATTATTCCAGATAATGAAGTCATTAAAATATTGAGAGATGTTTTGATTGATTTTAAATTTAGACCAGGCTGGGAGGATAAGGATGATTTTAGTGTAGCGTTAATAGATGTAAGAAAGGAAAAATAAAATGGCGTTTGTAGCAGAATATATTTCTAAAGAGGATATTAAGAAATATGATATTATAAATCGTGTAGATCAGCGCTTGGCAAAATATCATTATGATCCACAGGAGCCTGATGAAATAAAGTGGTTAGACTGGGTCATCGACAGGCAAAGAGATATTTGGCTTATCTTTGTTTGTAGCCCGCATCTGCCTGATCCAAGAGACGGATATACCGGAGAGGAGATTTGGCTGCTTTATTATAAAGGTAGAGAAATTGAGCTTGATATTAGACGGGTCTATGACGAAACCACAAGTAAAATGCTAGTCGATAATCCGTTTTTTATCAAATATAAGCTAGAAAATATAAATTCTAGTATTGACGGAATTTCTTTAGATGAGCTCTATAAGGTGCTTAATGAGGCTTTAAAAGAATATGGTAGTCGTGGAATTGGCGGTAGAAAATTTCTACCAAAAGAACACCAGATTGTAACATTTTTACACGATTGAGAAAGGATAAAAAAATGACGAGTAAACAAGCCGATCAAATTTTAGCAGATATTGCAAATGGCGAGGACGCGCAAGAGTAGCGGCACCGATGGCGGTGCGAGCACGAAAGAGATTTAGTAAAACGTGGCGCGAGCTTCAAACGCGATGCGTAAATTCAAAGCGAATTTTATCCGAAACCTAACCGTGAGCGAGCGCGAGATAAAATTTTACTCAAATGCCGAGCGTAGATTTAGATGCGGGATGATCTCAAGCTCTGTGGGTGCCGTAAATTCCTTTTTACGCAGCTTTTCTATCGCCGCGCGCGCGATCATAGCGGCATTGTCGGAGCAAAATTTCATCGGTGCGAAAAGTATCTCGCAGCCCACCCGTTCGCACAAATCCGTTAGAAGTCCGCGCAGATGCAGGTTCGCGCTCGCTCCGCCTACGACACCGAAGCGCGTAAAGCAGCGCAGCTCAAAGATCCGCTGCAATTTATCCAGTATGTGTGCGCACGCTGCATCCTCAAAGCAGCGCGCCAGATCGTGCATCGCCCGCTTATCCAGCTCGCCTGCCTCTTTTAGCTTTTCGATCTGCACGCGCACGGCGTTTTTAAGCCCCGAAAAGCTATACTCCAGCCGCCTGTCGCCCTTCAGCGGCACGGGCAGCTCGAACCGTGGCTCGCCGCCTTTTGCGAGCTCCTCGATGAGCGCGCCGCCCGGATAGCCGAGCCCCAGCATCTTTGCGACCTTATCGAAGCTCTCGCCGAAGCTGTCGTCGCCCGTAGTCGCTAAAATTTCGATACCCCCCGCCGCGCCGATATCCAAAACCATCGTATGCCCGCCGCTAACGAGCAAAACGCCCATCGGAAATCGCGCCTCGCCGCCTAAAAACAGCGAGTAAACGTGGCCTATGAGATGATTTACGCCGATGAGCGGCAAATTTAGCGCGAGCGCGAGCGCTTTTGCCATATTCACGCCGCCGATCAGGCTCACGCTGAGCCCCGGGGTATTGGTCGCTGCGACGGCGCTAAGCTCGCTAAAATAGGGCTTTGCGCGCTGTAAAATCCGCGGCAGCGCCTCCGTATGCAGCCTCGCGGCAAGCTCGGGCACGACGCCGCCGTATCTGGCGTGATCGGCCTCCTGGCTTATTTTTTCGTAAAATTTCAGCTCGAAACTGCGCTCATCCATCACCGCGACCGAGCTGTCGTCGCAGCTGCTCTCAATAGCAAGTATCACACAAAATCCTTAAAATTTTTCGCTCATTATACTCAAAAATCGGCGCAGATGAAATTTTAAAATTTAAAACGGCGCGCTTTAAATTTTGTCTTTGTCGCGACATGCTTCCACTCGCGGGGCTAAATTTTAAAATACGCCGTTCGGCTCGGCGCGCTAACGGAATTAAATTTAAAACGCGTCGCCGCGCATCTTGCTTCCACACCGCAGTTTGCCTGCCGCGGCGGGTAAAATTTTAAATAGATGAAATTTGGGCAGTCGAAATTTAGCGGGCAAATTTAAAAAGGCCTTTGGATTTTAAAGCTCCAAAGGCCGTTGCGATTAAATTTGGTGGTAAATTTAAAGGCTAAATTTCGGGCTCTTGTTCCTGTTTTTTCTCGCCGCTTGGGATCGCGGTGTCGTACCAATCGAGCTTGCGCGTAAAATACATAACGAGCGAAATCACCGCGAATATCATCAAGCTTCCCATTAGGAGCGCGTAGTCTTCGGAATTTAAGATGACATAGAGGATCGCGTATGAAACGAGCTGAACGCAAGTGATGAAAATGCCCCAGCGCGCGCCTTTGAAAATCGCGCTTGCGTAGAAAAACACTATTGCACTTACCGCGATCGCCGAGATAGCGTAGCTGATCGCAAAGCCGATGTGTTCGGAGAGCGAAAGCACCAGCAGGTAGAAAACGACGTCCTCAAGCCCTATTAATAGGTATTGGATCGGATGGATGCGCTCGTGAGTGTAAACCTCGCACAAAAAGATCGCTAAAAACGGCACCGCTAAGAATAACAGAGCGTAATCCGTGCAGCGTTTAATCAGCGAGTAGTTATTCACGGGCTCGATGAAGCCGATGCTTACGGCGTCATTTCTATCGTCGTTGCTGCGCCAGTTCGTCATAGCGACGCGGTCATCTTGATCTGCAAGCCACGCAGGAGCAATCCCTGCGGCTAAGCCTGTAACTTCCCACGAAGCTTTAAAACCGCTAGCGCTTACCTCGCGCGATTTGGCGATAAAGCCGCCGCCAAAGCTAGGCGATGCCCAAGTAGAGCTAATTTCAAAACGGCTATTTTGCGCGATCGGAGCTAGATGAAGCGCCTCGCCGCCTTGGATTTTAAGCGTGCCGCTAATGCTAAAATCAGACGACAGCGCGGAAGCGGGGAGCTTGTAGATTAAACTCCGATCGAAAATTTTAGCCTCGGTGTTGCCGTGATATTGCTTAAGCTCCTTGCCGTTTAAGCTTAAAGCGGGAGAAGCGGTGAAGGATTTTTGATTGCCTACGCCGAGCACTAGCACGGCTTCGTCGAAATTTAGTCGCGCAGGATCGACGCCGAGCTCGGTATAGTTTATCGCCTCAAAGTCCGCCTTAAGCGCAAAGTCGCCGTTATATATCGGAACGCGAAAAATCCCGCGCTTTAGATAGGTGGGGTCGATCTCCGCCGCAAGGGAGTAGTTTTTAGGCACGATGATGAAATTTTTCTCTACGCGCCTTTTTACGAGCTCGTTGTTGCTTTTGTCTATCGCTTCGATTACCTCTGCATAGGGCACGACGATCGCGAGACCCTGGATTTGCAGCTCGCCGCCCACCGGTGTGAGGATCGAATCCTGCGCGAGCTGCTTGGTTTCGGAGCGCGAGTAGGTAAGATTATCGATAAAGCTTAGCGGAATTAACAGCAGCAAAAGTAGCACTAAAACTATGAACGGTTTCGTCCAAAACGCCCCGCGAATGGCGTTTTTAGTAGAATTTAACAAAGGCTCTCCTTTTAAGTAGAATTTAAAACAGAATTTTAACGACGAAGAGTAAACGGACGGCGCTTGAAGCGGGAGGAATTTTATAAATTCTAAACGAGCTTCGGATGTGAAGCGCTGCGGATATCGCTTTGAATTTTGAGGATTTTGCCGTAAGCTAGAATTTCATTGCGAATGAGAATTTTGCTATTTGCAAAAATTTTATGAGAAAATTTCTGTTAGTAGAATTTAAAGGCTTGAAATTCAAAGCCCTTGGAATTTCAAATTTCCAAAGCCCTAGGAATTTTAAAATTCCAAGGGCTTTGAATTTTTAAAATTTCGCCGCTCTAGCGTGCAAAATTTCGTGCGGTCATCTCGCGTAAGCTTTAAAATTTATACGCCACGCTTAGCTTGAAATTTCGTCCCGGCTCCCAGTCGATAGCGTTTGAATCTCCGGTGAAATCGGCGCTGCGCTGCGAGTGCGACGCGTAGGCTTTATCAAAGAGATTGTAAACGCCCGCGTTGATCTCAAGCCCTTTAAATCGCCCGCTATCCGGAGCGTAGGTAACGTATAGATCGTGAACCGCGTAACTAGGCACTTTTGTTTTTCCGTCGCTATTTGCGGAGGCTACGTTTTTGGAGTCGAAAAAGAGCAAGTTATAGCCCAGCAGTAGATCCGCCGCAGAGATTGCGTACTCGGCATTGAAGGTGTATTTATCGCCATAGTCGCGGTAGCCGATGATGTTTGAGCTTAGATAGCCCGAGCCGCTGCGCACGCGGTCTTTATATTCTACGTGCTGATGGGTGTAGCCCGCAGCAAGACTTAAATCATCTAATATTAATCTTGCGTAAAGCTCGACGCCGTCGATATCCGCACCGCCTGCATTAGCCCTGCATAAGGTGCCCTGTGCGCCTCCCGGGCAGCCGACGATTCCGCCCGCCGCATTGTTATCTACGATGAGATTTTTATACTCCGTCCTGAAATATTTTGCGGTTAAGCTTACCGAGGAATTCTCCCCCAGATCGCTTTTGTAGCGACCACCTATTTCGTAGGCGTTGCCCGTGGTGGCTTTTAAACTTTCGTTAGCCATCCAACTTAGCGGTCTGCCGCGGCTAGTGCCCGCAGCCATCATACTCTCCATTACGTCTGGTCCTCTAAATACTCGCGCATAGCTCGCAAACGCTCCAAATCCCGCGCCGATCTCGTAATCAAGCGCCAAGGCGGGGCTTACTTCGTCGAATTTATATTTGTAGCTCGAGATATTCACGCCTCTACCGTTGTAAGTTTTTAACTCGTGCCTTTCGTAGCGCACGCCAGGAGTTACCGTAAGCCCGCCGTATCGCATAGCATCCTCTAAATAGACGCTGTAGTTATCAACCCTTTCCGGACGCAAATTTCCAGGTTTTACGTAGTTTTCGGAGCGGTAGTAATCAAAGCCGTAACGCAGCGTATGAGCCAGATCGCCCGTTTCAAATTTACTCTTAGCGCCGATTTTGCCGCCCTTGGTCTCGACGCCCCATTTTACGTTCGTCGAAATCGATCCGATGCGTTGATGCTTGGTGTAATATCCCGTGATGTCGAGTTCTAGCAAGTCGCTTGGATTATATGTGTATTTGATCGTGTGTGTATCGCGCTCGTATTTGCGGTTATCCAGCTGCCCGTTTAGCCATGAGCCGAATTCCGGTCGCAGCGGATAGAGACCTTTATACTGCATATGCTCGGTAGAGAGCGAAATTTTATGAAAATCCAAAAAGCTATAGCCCGCTTTTAATAAATAATTTATATCGTTGCCGTCGCCGCCCGTAGGCTTGCCGTTGCCAGATTCGCCGAAGCCGTATCCGTAGTGCTTAAACGCAGCAAGCATATCTAGGCTATCAAATGCCCTGCCGTAGAGCATCGCGCTTTGCGAATAGCCCTCGTTGTTGCTCGTATAGCCCACTTTGAGCTTCGCGCCGATATCCTGTCCGTCCTCAAGCAGATCAGAAGCATCTACCGTCTTAAAAGCTACCGAGCCACCCAAGGCGCCCGAGCCGTTCACGACCGAGCGCGCGCCTACATCGACCTCTACGGCTTTGATAAGATCCGGATCGATTAATAAATCGGCGTTGTGATGAAAGGTATTGCCGTTTTGTTTCGCGCCGTCAATCGTGATATTTAGACCGCGATCGCTCACGCCGCGCATATAAATTTTTTGATTCATGCCGTTGGTGCCGCCCACATACACGCCCGGAATATCGCGAAATACGTCTTTGACGAGCGTGGCATTGCGGGTGTTGATTTTGACATCATCCACGGTGCTAGGCGTGCTAGAATCGCTAGTAACTTCGATTACGCCTAAGCTTTGCGTATTTGAATCCTTGCTTTTGGACGCGTCCGTAGCGCTTGATTTCTCGTCTGCTTGTGCGCTTAAGCAAAGAACCGCGCACAAAGACAAAGCCAGATGAAATTTTTTCATACGAAACTCCTAAATGATAATGAGATTAAAAAACTATAAATAATATAAAATTAATCCTTTATTTTATATTAATTATCAAGACATTTTAAAATCATTAGAATTCTATCTCCGAATGCTTTATTATCATTAAATAAAGCTAAATGATAAAATATAATTTAAATATCGATCATCAAAATTTTAGTAAAAATTAAATCTACTTTTGATAAAATCGCTCATTTTTTTGGCAAGGCGATTTGCTGAATTTATAAAAATTTTTAAAATTTTTAAGGAGAGCTTATGGGCATTATGGAATTTTTGGCGCATTACGTGGATTACATTATCTTTGCGATCCTCGGATTTATGAGCTTTTTAGTCGTGTGGTTTACTATCGAAAGGCTGCTTTTTTATTCGAAGGTTAAGGCGAGCGATTACAAAAGCAAGGCGCTATATGAAGAGGCTCTGACAAAAAATTTAACGACGCTTTATATTGTTTATTCAAATGCCCCGTATATCGGTCTTTTAGGTACTGTCATCGGCATTATGATCACCTTTTTTGATATGAGTACTGCAAGCGGTATCGATACCAAGGCTATCATGCAAGGTCTTTCACTCGCGCTTAAAGCTACCGCTACTGGTCTAGCAGTCGCCGTACCTACGCTCATCATCTACAACGGTTTCGTCCGCAAGGTCGATGTGCTTCTAAACCGCTACGAAGAGGTTAAATAAATGAGCATTCCTAGACGAGACGGGCTAAATATCGTCCCGTTCATCGACATTATGCTGGTACTACTAGCGATCGTACTTAGCGTTTCGACTTTTATCGCGCAGGGTCATATCAAGGTCAATCTGCCCTCGTCTTCGAGCTCGCAAAACCCGCAAGAGGATAAAAAAGTTACTATTAAAGTGGATAGCGAATCTAAAATTTATCTAGATGATGTCGCAATAAGCGAGGATGAGCTTGAGAAAAAAATTGCCGCACTCGATAAAAACGATCTTGTCGTATTGAAAAATGATAAAGACTCAAAATTTTCCTCTTTCATTTCTATCATGGATGTCCTAAAAAAGGCAGGCCATGAAAAATTTGCGATCGTGACCGAAAAAGAGCAATGAATAAAGATAGCGCAGTAGGTTTTATCGTATCTTTGGTGCTGCATTGCATCATCGCTGTGGGTGTTTTCGCTCTTTTATCGTCGGCACCGAAGCCGCCTAGCATGCCCGATATGATAGCTTTTTCCATCGATAGCATAATGGATGAGGCCAAGCAGGGCGATATCTCAGATGAGCCTAATATCCCGCCTCCTTCCGATCAGTCTGAACCGGATCCTGAGCCAGAGCCCACTCCGCCGGAGCCCGAGCCCGAACCGGAACCAACTCCGCCTGAGCCGGAGCCAATACCGGAGCCCGAGCCGATTCCTGAACCGGAGCCTATACCAGAGCCTGTAGTTGAAAAACCAAAACCGGTCGAAAAGCCCAAGCCAAAGCCGGTAGAAAAACCAAAACCTATAGAAAAACCCAAGCCTAAAAAAGAGCATAAAGTTCAAAGCAGCGATAGGAATTTAACGGCGAAATTCGACCCGACAAAGCCTATTTCGCTAGGTAGCGGCGGAGGCGGCGGCTCCAGCGCAGCAGGCGGCGGTAGCGACGCTATAACAAGCCGCGGCGATCCTAGCAATAGCGATGTCGGAAAGAAAATTTTCGCCATCATTTCGCGCTACGCGCAGTCGCATTATCCTAAAAATGCCCAACGTATGCGTAAAATCGGCGTCGTAGGCGTGCACTTTACCTATACGGCAAGCGGTGATGTTAAGGGTCTTCGCGTTACGTCTTCCTCGAATGTCGATTCGCTTGATGAGGGCGCGTTAAGCGCGGTCGAGCGCACAAAAGGCAGCTTTCCAAAGGTCGAGAAAGATATGGAATTTAACTTTAGCATAAAGTATACGCTAAATTTCAACTAGCCTTAAAGCTTCTACTAAAACTTCTGCCTGAGCGGTAAAATTTTAAAATTTTACCGCCCTTGCCGCTTTATCTTAGCTCGCAAAATTCTATTTCGGCGAAGTGAAATTTTAAAATTTACTGCTCTTGCTGCCGCTTTTGTCGCTCCGCCGCATGAGCTTTTATAAACGGATTGGCGTCTTGGAATTTAAAATTTAAACGGAGAAAATTATGTCTTTTCAAATTTAGCCAAGCAAGCATCTTAAAGCGTTAAAATTTTAAATTTAAGCTGCGAAATTGCTAGGAAATTCCACTGATTTTAATGGAATTTTTACTATAATTTCGTATGAAATTTAAAAGATTAAAGGAAATTTATGATAGACGTTTACGACTTGGCGGTGATCGGCGGCGGTCCTTGCGGCATCGCTTCCGTAGTAGAAGCCAAAAGAAACGGGCTCGCGCACGTACTTCTGCTTGAAAAAGGCGACAACCACTCTCAAACGATTAGGCAGTTTTACAAAGATAAAAAGCGCGTCGATAAAGAATATAAGGGCTTTGACAGCGAGACGCGCGGCTCTATTTCGTTTGAAACCGGCACGAAAGAGAGCGTGCTAAATTATTTCGACGAGCTCTTAGATAGCGACGAAATCGATACGAATTTCAAAAGTGAGGTCGAAAAGATCGAAAAGCACGCAGATGAGTTTTATATCACGACTAGCTCGGCTGGATACCGCGCGCGCAACGTCATCGTCGCAATTGGTAGGATGGGCAAGCCTAATAAACCTGCTTATAAAATTCCACCTTCGATCACGCAACGCGTAAATTTCAATCTAGATAAATGCACGATCAATGAAAAAATTCTAGTCGTCGGAGGCGGTAACTCAGCTGCGGAATACGCTATAGCGCTATGTAAAACCAATGTCGTGACGCTTTGCTATCGCAAGCCTAAATTTACCCGCCTAAACGAGACGAACGAAAGCGACGTAATGCGCGAGACCAAATACGGCAACATCATCTTGCGTTTAGGCATCGATATAGAGGCTCTTGAGAATGAAAATGGCAAGGTGCTGGTGAAATTTGATGATGGCACCGAGCTCGTGTTTGACCGCGTGATATACGCGATCGGCGGCACGAGCCCGATCGATTTTCTTAAAAAATGCGGCATCGCTTACGACGAAAACGGCGTGCCGATCGTGGATGAAAATCTCCAAACCGCCACTAGCGGGCTTTACGTCGGTGGAGATCTCATCAGCAGAAGCGGCGGATCGATCGTGGTGGCGATAAATCACGCCCATACCATCATCAAAAACATCCGCAAATGAGGCTTTATCAGCCGAAAAAGGGCTATCGTTACACGAGCGATACGATTTTTTTGTGGAATTTTATAAGAAGCTCAGGCGTGCGCAAGGCTGACGCAGCATCGCAAGATAGCTCTTGGGCGCTGGGCTGTGGCGCGGAATTTAAAGACGCGACAGATGGAGGCTTTAATGCAAAATTCTGCGCCGCGGATTACACAGGCGACGAGGTGGAATTTTGCGCTGATGATTGTGCTTTTAGCAAAGAAGAGTCGTATGCCGCTAGCCATAGCGCGAGGAATGATCGCGATTTTGGAGGTAAGGGTTGCGCCGAATTCCAGGCGGAATTTAAAATGGAATTTCAAGAGGCATTTCGGGCGAAATTTCAAAGCGAGCACTGCAAAAATTCCGATTTCCAAAGCGACGAAGCCTGGCATGCTTTAAAGCCTGATATTGCAAGCGGTGAAAATTTTAAAATTTGTGACGAGCAAATCGCGCAGTCTTTAGAATCTCAAAAGACGCACGATAAAGATTTCGCGAGCAAATTTGAAGACGCCAAAGCGCGCGAGGATTTTGCTGCGGAGCGCTTGTGTGACGGCTGGGTTGCCGCTTGCGATGATCGTAGCCCCAAAGGCGCGCTAAATCCGCGAGCGATATACGGCGACGTGCTGGATGTGGGCGCAGGATGTGGAATTTTAGGGCTTTTGCTAAAGCGCGATTTTGAGAGCATTAATCTAAGCTTGCTAGAAATTCAAGAGCGAAATTTAGAAATCTTAAGGCTAAATTCTTTGCAAAACGATCTGCCTGCCGAGATTTTGCACGCGGATTTCGCGGAGTTTAAAAGCGAGAAGCGTTTTGACTTTATCGTCTCAAATCCGCCCTTTTATCGAGAGCGCATTTCGCTTAGCAAAGAGCCTCATATGGCGCTTAGTAAGAGCACAGCAAGCCTTAGCCTACGGGATTTCGTGCGATCTGCGAATGCACATCTTAAGCCTGGCGGTACGCTTATTTTTTGCTACGAGGCGGGCAAGCTAGCTAAAATTTGCGAGCTTTTAGGCGAGTTTAGGCTAAATTTAACGAGGCTCGGTTTTGTCTATCCTGACATTTCAAAACCCGCTAAGCTCGCGCTTTTGCAGGCTCGTAAGAACTCGCGCTCGCCCTGCGAGATCGTCCTTCCGATCTACGCTAGCGCGCACGGAAGGCGCACCGCACAAGCCCACGCGATCTATAAAAGCGCGGATTTAACGAGCGTGGATTATGAGTGAGTTCGGCTTCAGCTTTGATGCGAGCGCGTGCGAGCGCTGCGGCGGTAAGTGCTGCACGGGAGAGAGCGGCTACATCTGGATAGATGAGAGTGAGATCGCAGCACTTGCGGTAAAATTTGAAATTTCGCCCGCGGAGCTTAAAAGGACGTATTTGGACAAGATAGGCGCTAGATTTAGCGTAAAAGAAAAGCCCTTTGAAGGCGGTTTGGCGTGCGTATTTTTTGACGAGGCGCAGCGCAACTGCGGGATTTACGAGCTGCGTCCGAAGCAATGCTGTAGCTTTCCGTTTTGGGAATATTTTAAAACGCATACTAAAGAATTGGAGGAAGAATGTATCGGGGTAAGGTTTTTGGCGGAATTTTAATCGCGGCGATGATTTTAGCGCCGCAGTATCTAAGTGCGGAGAGTGGGACGAATGCTGCAGCGGCGAAGCAGTCCGTTACGGATAAAAAGGCGTCTGATCGGAATTCCAGCATTGGCACAAAAAACGGTGCAAAAGATGCAATTAAAAAGAGCTTGATAAATCGCGGCGTAAGCGCTAAAAGTATAACCAAAGAAAAGCTAAATCACGCGATGCGAGCGCAAGAGGACGCCGAGCTAAATTTCGATTTGCTTACGGCTTTGGAGCTACTGCATAAAGATCCCGTCGCATCGATGTTTTTATACGAAAAGGCATACAATAAAACGGGCTCGTCCGTTTATCTGTTAGAGGCGCTAAAGACCGCTTTTGCGATAAAAGATCGTAAAAATACGGCGCGCTATTTAAAGCTTGGCGAAAAGAGTCTAGGCTCAAACTCCGAGTATCTGCGAGTAAAAATCGGCTACTACTTAGGCATTAAAGATAATCTAAATGCCAATACTGCTGCTCTTAAGCTGGTCACCGTAGATCCTGTTTCGCGAAGTTATGCGATCTTAGCGGCGACATATTATGCGATGGAGAATTTTACTTTAGCCAAAACCTACTTTGAAAAAGCCTATGAGCTAGACAAAACCGACGAAAATCTCATTAGATTATGCGACGTGCTGCTAAATAAACTCGATGATTCGGACGGAGCGATCCGCATCATCGAGACACACAGGCGCATCTACGGCTGCGCCCAGGGTATGGCGTGCGAGCTGCTAGCTGATGTGTATCGCGCGAATAAGCGCTATTTGGATGTCGCTAAGATCGATGAAGCGCTGTATGAAGCCAAGGGGGATAATAAATTCTTAGACGATATGATAGCGATTTATTACTACTCAAACGACTTTGATAAAATAATCGAGCTTTTGAAAAAATATGACTACAAGCGCGAGCTTCTAATCGATGCCTACGCGCATAAAAAAGACTATAAAACCGCGATTAAAATGGCGCGCGATGAGTTTATGAAAACCAAAAATTACGACTTTTTGGCGATCGAGGCGATCTACGAATATGAAAGTGCGGGCAAAAACGTGGATGCCAAGACCCTATCTAGCGTAGTGGCAAAATTTGAAAATATCGCGCCGCAGCTTAAAGATCCTGTGCACCTAAACTACTACGGCTACATCCTAATAGATCATGATTTGGACGTTCGCAAGGGCATCGAGCTTGTCCGCCGCGCCTTACAAAAAGACCCCGACTCGCCGTATTATCTGGACTCGCTTGCCTGGGGATACTACAAGCTTGGCGAGTGCGACAAGGCTAAAGATGAAATGGCTAAGATCAAAGACGCAGAATTTTTTAATTCTCCCGAAGGCAAAGAGCATTTAGAGGCGATCGATGCGTGCGCCGCAGGTACAGGCGTAGCGCCGCAGAATTCCATATCGCAAAATCCCACTACGATAAAAGGCTCCGCGCCGAAAGATCAGGCGCCGCAAAGCCCGGCAATAAAAAATCCTTCGCCTAATTCCATAAAATCTACGGCGCCCGAAAGCTCTGCGTTAGATTCTGCACGTCCGAGCTCCGCTGCAACGCGTGATTTAACGCCAAAAGACTCCGCTTTGCAAAATTCTGCTGGGTCTGCAAATTCTGCGATTCAAAACCAGGCACCAAATTCCGCAGCTTCTGAAAATTTTGCGACGCCCATAAATTCCGCCACGCAGAATTCTGCCTCGTCAAGACAAAATTCCGTATCGAGGCGGGATTTTATGCCAGAGCAAAATTCTACGTCGAAAGAGCCTACCGGCTCTAAAACCCAGACGCCAAAGCAGTAGCGATGATTTTGGACGAAATTTTAAAACGCACTCGAGAGGATCTCGCGCTTCGCAAAGAAAGGCTACCCGAGGATCTGCTCGGCCGCTCGCTAAGCGCCAATCCTTACGAGCCGCGTGACGTCATAAGCGCGCTTAGAAGCGACGAGAAGGACCCGCTTCGCATCATCGCCGAGATCAAAAAGGCAAGCCCGAGCAAGGGGATCATCCGCGAGGATTTTGAGCCGCTAAGCCTTGCTGCGGAGTACGAAAATGCGGGCGCCAGCGCCTTTTCGGTGCTTACTGAGCCGCATTACTTCAGAGGCGATTTGGAGTTTATCCCGCAGATCCGCCGTTACACGTATACGCCCATTTTGCGCAAGGATTTCATCGTCGATCGCTATCAGATCCTCGAGGCGCTGGTTTACGGTGCAGATTTTATACTGCTGATCGCCAAAGCTCTGGAAGGCAAACAGCTAAGAGAGCTGCTTGAATTTGCCCGCAGGCTGGGGCTTGAGGTGCTGTGCGAGATCCACGATAAGGACGATCTGAAAAAGGCGATCTTCGCAGGTGCGGGTATTATCGGCATCAACCATCGAAATTTAGAGACTTTCGAGGTCGATACGAGCCTGAGCGAGCGGCTAATCCCGCTGATTCCAAACGGCAAGATCATCGTCGTCGAAAGCGGCCTGCACTCGCACGAGCAGCTTTTAAGCTTGCACGAGGCGGGCGTCGATGCGTTTTTGATCGGCGAGCATTTTATGCGCCAAAATGACGTCGGCGCGGCACTGCGCGAGATAAAGCTCGGCGCGGGCGGCGAAATTTAAACCCGCTTGTTTGATCGCGCAAGACTGGATCGGAACGAGAAGTTAAATTTAGCGAAGAGAGCGAAATTTTAAGGTGGTAAATTTTAAAATTTCTAAAATTTGGCGGACTTTAAAATTTAGCGGCTATTTAAATTTAGCGTTTGCAACGTGATCAAATATCGCACGCTGCGTAAGCGTTCATGCTACGCTTTGGCGTCGTGAGTTCATTATCACGCGCTGCGCGAGCGGCTGCGGAGCGAGGTTTAAATTTACGCCTTTCGTTTGTATAGTTTTCCGTCGCATCACGAGCTGGTGCAAAAAGCGTGGGTTTAAATTTAGCTTTACGTTTGCGAAGCTTCGCGCGCGCGGTTGCACTTGTAGCATTGAGCGCCGAGAATTGCGAGTCTGCCGTAGCGCCTTGCATGCCTAGCGTGCTCTCAAGCCCAGTATTGGCGATTGCGCGGCGTCGTAAATTTAATCACAGCTCGCGACTTAAGCCGCCCAGAGGAGCTGCGCGTACGATAACTACGCAAAGCGAGCTATCGTAAAAGCGGACGGCGTAGGGGCTAGTGGGGTTGCGATACCCTGCAATACGCCGCGATTAAGCCGCAGCTGTATTACGACTGCGCTATGATCGCGCCGCGTTAAATTTTACCGCGTGTCGCGACGGTGATTGCGGCGTAGGTTTGGCATCGCGTACCGTGCCTGTGAGTGCGTCAAAGTTTTGTTATAATCCGCACGCAAACTGCCGCGGATTTAATATCGCCCGCCGTGCGCTTTGATCCGCGGAGTGTATGTCGCACCGAAGCGCTTTGCGTAGCACGAGATTCGTAAAGAGTGCGTACCACCGCGCGCATAACTTTGCGCCGTTTGAGCAAGCGCAAGTCGCGTAAATAAAATTTTATGAAATTTAGAAGTTTTAAATTCCAAATTTCATAAAATTTTGCGAAACGCAAATTTTAAAATTCCATAGAATTTTGGAATTTCGGAAAGGAAAAGAGATGGATTATCTTTGCGCCCCTTGGCGAAGCGAGTATTTTACCGAAAAAAGAAGCGGCTGTCCCTTTTGCGACGCGGCGGCGGATGCGGCGTTTGATGATCGCAACGGCGTGCTTTTTCGCGCGCAGCACTGCTTCGGGGTGATGAACCTCTACCCTTACAGCCCGGGCGCGTTTATGGTCATACCTTACGAGCATGTCGATAATATCGAGTGCCTTAGCGATGATGCGTGGGTGGAGATGAGTCGCTACGTGCGCGCCGGAGTGGGGATTTTAAAGCGCACGTTGGGCGCAAACGGCGTAAATATCGGTATGAACCTAGGCGCCGCCGCGGGTGCGGGTATCGCCGAGCACGTACACTATCATCTCGTGCCTCGGTGGCAGCGCGATACGAATTTCATCACGACGATCGCAAACGTCCGCGTAAATGGCGTTTCGTTCGCCCCGCTTTTTGAGAAGCTAAAAGCGGCTTACGCAGAAATCAAAATTTAAAACGGAGGATTGAGATGATTTTGTTTAAGACGAAAAAAGATGGAAAATGGGGTATTATAGACCAAACCGGCAAAGAGATTGCTTCTTGTATTTATACTTGGGTTGGGGAATTCGAAGAAGACTTAGCTTGGGTCATAAAAGACGATAAATATGGCTATATAGACAAAACAGGCAAAGAGGTCATTCCTCGCATTTATGATGGTGCTTGGAACTTTAGAGAAGGCTTAGCTCGGGTTAGAAAAGACGGTAAATATGGCTATATAGACAAAACCGGTAAAGAGATTGCTCCTTGTATTTATAATGATGCCGGTGACTTTAGTGAAGGCTTAGCTCAGATTGGGAAAGGCCTTAAATATGGCTATATAGACAAAACTGGCAAAGAGATCGCTCCTTGTATTTATAATAAAGTCGAAAAATTTTCCGAAGACTTAGCTCGGGTCATAAAAGACGGTAAATATGGCTATATAGATAAAACCGGCAAAGAGATCGCTCCTTGTATTTATAATAAAGTCGAAAAATTTTCCGAAGGCTTAGCTGAGGTCATAAAAGATGGTAAATATGGCTATATAGACAAAACAGGCAAAGAGGTCATTCCTTTTGTTTATGATTATGCTGGTAAATTTTCCGAAGGCTTAGCTCAGGTCAAAAAAGACGGTAAATACGGCTATATAGACAAAACCGGCAAAGAGGTTGTTTCTTGTATTTATGATTCTGCCTATGACTTTTGCGAAGGCTTAGCTCTGGTTAGAAAAGACGATAAATATGGCTATATAGACAAAACCGGCAAAGAAGTCGTTCCTTGTATTTATGATTCTGCCGATGGCTTTAGAGAAGGCTTAGCTCGGGTCATAAAAGACGGTAAATATTGCTATATAGACAAAACCGGCAAAGAGGTCATTACTTACATTTATGATAATATATCGATTTTGAGTGATACCCTATTTGATATATATGATCAAGTCATATATTATAAAGGATATGTTAAGGTCAAAAAAGACGGCAAATGGGGGTTGCTAGATGATTTGGAAAATGAAATTTTAAAGCCAGCGTTCTACGACGAAGTAGAACTTGTGAAAGTTTTAAGCGACGACTACGTTAAAATCATACTAGACGGTCGCGAAACTATCGTTGATAGAAACGGCAAGATAATATCGTAAATTTAAAGGAGAGATAATGGTTAGCGTAGAGCAGGCGATCGAGGATCTGAAAAACGGCAAAATGCTCGTTATGGTCGATGACGTCGATCGCGAGAACGAGGGCGATTTGGTGTTTGCGAGTACATTTAGCAGTGCGCAGAAGGTAAATTTTGCCATCACGCACGCTCGCGGAGTGCTGTGCGTGGCGCTTAGCCCGCAGATTGCGGAGCAGCTAGATCTAAGCTTGATGGTCGATAAAAACACTTCGAGCCACGAGACCGCGTTTACCGTCACGATCGACGCGAAGGACGCCAAGACGGGCGTAAGCGCGTATGAGCGTAATATGACGATTGAGCTGATGTCGCGCGTGGGCGCTCGCGCGGATGATTTCGTCCGCCCGGGGCATATCTTCCCGCTCATTGCTAAAAGCGGCGGCGTGCTCGCTCGCACGGGGCATACCGAGGGTTCAACGGATCTGTGCCGTTTGGCGGGGCTTTCGCAAAGCGCCGTGATCTGCGAGATCGTCAAAGACGACGGCGATATGGCGCGCAGGGACGATCTGGAAAAATTCTGCGCGCAGCACGGCATCAATATGATCTCGGTCGCGCAGATCGTGCAGTACCGCCTAAAACACGAAACTCTCGTTAAATTTAGCGAGCCAAAAAGCGCTCTGCTGTGCGGCGAAGCGGCGAAATTTTACGACGTGAGCGATCACGAGGGCAACGAGCACCGCGCCTATATTTTCGGCGAGCTGGGAAAGGGCGCGCAGACGAACGTGAAATTTCATAAAATTTCAAGCGATCTGGAGTTTTTAAGCGATACGAAATTTAACGATTTCATGCGCGATCTGGACATTTTGCGCAAGGAGGGCGGCGTGCTTTTGATGCTAAAATCCGCGCAAAATCGCGCCGATTTTAAGAGCTTCGGCATCGGAGCGCAAATTTTAGCACATCTGGGCGTTAGAAAAATCAAAATTTTAAGCAAGAGCGAGCCGAAAGACTACGCGGGGCTTAGCGGTTTTGGGATCGACATAGTTTGATAGCTCATATCGATTTGGACAGCTTCTTCGTCTCTGTAGCGAGGCTTGCCGATCCTGCGCTTGCGGGCAAAAAGATCGCAGTCGTCGGAGGCGGCGACGAGGAGATTTTCGGCGGCAAGAGCGAGCTTGGCAGCGTGATTTTAAGCGCGAGCTATGAGGCCAGAGCGGACGGCGTGCACTCGGCTCAGCCCGCTAAAATCGCGCTCGGACTCTGCCCGCAGCTAATTTTAGTGCGCGCGCGGCACGGCGAATACCGAAAAATTTCACGCGAAATTTATGAGTTTTTACTAAACTTTACGCCAGAGATCGAAAAATTTAGTATCGACGAGTTTTTTCTAAATTTACGCGGCACGCCCTACGACGCGGATGCGCTGAGCTTTGCTGCGTTTTTGCAAAGTGAAATCATGCGCCGCTTTAGCCTTCCGTGTAGCGTCGGACTTAGCGAAGCAAAACTGATTGCAAAGCTCGCCACCAGCCTTGCCAAACCATTCGGCGTGCGGCAAATTTTAAAATCGCAAATCGCGCGCGAGCTATCCGCCGTGCCGGTAGCGAAATTCCCCGGCATCGGCAAAGCGGCGCAAAAAACGCTCGGCAAATACGGCATCGTAAGCTTCGGCGATGCGCTAGGGCACAGAGAAATTTTTGAAAAGATGGGCGCAAACGGCAGGAAAATTTTTGCAGCCCTTAGCGGCGAGGATGAGGGCGAGGTCGTCTCAAAGCGCGAGCGCAAGAGTATCGGCTTTGGGCGCAGCTTCGCGCCGTGCGCCGATCGGGACGAGCTACGGCGTAAAATTTTGATTTTGGCACGCCATTTGGCGGGCGAAGTGCTCGCCAGAGGCCTAAAGCCCGCGACGTATGATCTAAAGATCCGCTACAAATCGCGCGAGGAGTTTTCGCACCAGATCAGCCAGGATAGGGTGTTTAGTTTAAATTTGCTGAGCGAGACCGCGCTTGAGCTGTTTAGGCTCTGCGACGTGAAAAAAGGCGCGCAGATAATCCACGTAGCGCTAAATCTTTCAAATTTCGGCGGCAGATCGGGCGGCTCGCTGCTCTTTGGCGAGATCGATAAGAAGCAGCAGAGCTTGGATCGATCTTTAAGCAGGATTTGGGAAAAATTCGGCATCGAAAAGCTAAAAAAAGCGAGCGAAATTTGATTAAATTTAAAGGAAAAAGATGAAATTAGGCGAGCTATACTCGGTGATCTGCATAATCTTTGCGACGAATTTCAGGGGCGTGATAGATGAGCAGAAGTTGCGCAGCTTGGGTAAAAACTGGATCATCGTAAATAAAAATATCGAGAACAAAAACGGCCACGAGCTTTGGCAAAAGGTACAAGGCGAGCCTTACGAGGCGCTAGAGCGCGATTTTGAGGCGCTAAAAGGGGCGTTTGAGATGGATTTTTTCAAGCTCATAAGCGAAAGCGAAGTGGAGCTGTTTTATGAAAAATGCCGCTTTAAAAAGCCTTTTGCGGAGCTTAAAAGCGCTCACGCAGCCAATATGCTAGCACTTCTTGCCATGATCTTTAAGCAAAACACAGACGCGAAATCGCATAAAATTTTGACGCTATATCTCGCACAATTTATCATTCCGAGCTTTTCCGCGCTTGCTACGCACGTGCAGATAAACGCCAAAAGCAGCTACTACAAGGCGCTCGGGTGGTTTTTGGCGGATTTTTGCCGCGTGGTGAAAGAGACGCTGGGGCTTGGAATTTAAAATTTAGAGCGCTCGCTCGGTGTTTTTTGCGTGTTCGGCACAGAAAAGCGCTATGTAGAGATAAGTCTGGAGCTTGCTTTCGGGGTTTCTTGCGCTGTAGCCGGTACAGCTCCTGCGGGCGCGATAAGCTAAGCAAGACGGGCGAATTTTATCTGCATATTTGCGCGGATGCAAAGTAGCTGCCCTGCTGTTTTGTGCGTCGGCGTTTGTCGTATCGCGCGTCGTTTTTGAATTCTGCACGGCATTCGGTATTTTGCATATGTGCTGCCTGATGTTTGTTTTGCGCGCACTGCGAGTTTTGCTAGGCATCCGGTGCTCTCGTTTTGCGCCGCCTGCATTAGGGTACTGCCTGCTTTGTCTGCGTCGCGTCGTTTTACGCTTTGGCGTCTTGCGTGTCGCTTTGTATGTCGTCTGGTACCGCCGCTCGGTGCTTTACGTGTGGCGCCTTGTGTCCCATCTGGCGTCGTCGCTTAAAATTTCATGCGAGGTGGTCTGCGCATCGTTTGACGCTATCGCTAAGCATCCGCGCATTACGTGTTTTGCGCGTGTGATTGAGCGTTCGAAAACTAGGGTTTGGCGTCTAGCACTTGCGCCGCTTTGCGTCTTTTGCCGAGCATGCGTTACGTAGCGTCCTGCGCACGTAGCCAAATTTTAAAATTTAAAACAAAGGAAAAATTTGAATTACTGGAACGAAATTTACACTCACTTTGATCCCGTGGCATTCAGCGCGTTTGGCATAAACGTGCACTGGTACGGCATTATGTATGTTTTGGCGCTACTTACGGCGCTATTTATCGCCAAGTATTTCGTACGCAAAGACGGCCTTGGCTTTAGCGATAAGATGCTCGATCGCTACTTTATCTGGGTCGAGGTTGGTGTCATTTTGGGCGCGCGACTGGGATACATCGCGATTTATTCGGGCGAGGCGGCGTGGTATTTCAGCCATCCGTGGCAAATTTTCAACCCCTTTCATAACGGCGAGTTCGTGGGCATTCGCGGTATGAGTTATCACGGCGCGGTCGTCGGATTCGTGATCGCGACGGTTTGGTTTTGCAAAAAATTTAAAACCGATATGTGGGCGTTGCTCGATCTCGTGGCACTTAGCGTGCCGCTTGGATATTTTTTCGGACGCGTGGGAAATTTTTTAAATCAGGAGCTTTTTGGGCGCGAGACGAGCGAGCCGTGGGGGATTTTGGTAGACGGCACATTACGTCACCCAAGCCAGCTTTACGAAGCGGTTTTGGAAGGGCTCGTTATTTTTGTGATTTTATTTTTCTACCGCAAACGCAAGAAATTTAACGGCGAGCTGATATGTCTGTATGCGATGCTATATACGGCGTTTAGATTTTTCGTAGAATTTTTTAGAGAGCCGGATAATGGGCTTGGTTTTATATTTTTAAATTTATCGATGGGGCAAATTTTATCTTTGGTAATGTTTTTGATAGCAGTTTTCTTAAAGCAGTCTTTGAAGAAAAAACTAATTTGTAGAAATTAAATTAATCTAAAGTTAAAAAGTAATATAATCTCTTTACAAAAATGTAAATTTTCGTTTAGCGGGGATTTATAATCATCTTTTTTAAGGAGAACCTATGCTAGGTCGCATTGAAGGCTTTACGGGCAGATCCATAGACGGCAAAAAAAGCCGCATTATGGCTTTGCAAGACGTGGCGCAAAGCATCAGCGGGCTGATTTTGGCCTGTTTTATGCTGTGTCATATGATATTTACCGGCACGATTTTGATCGGTAAGGGCGCGTTTGAGGGCGTCGTACATTTCGCCGAACCGGGCGGAATTTATTTCGTTACAAACATCGTCGCTTTTGTAATTTTCGTGATTTTCGTGATTCACGCGTTTTTGGCGATGAGAAAATTTCCAGCTAACTACGCCGCTTACAGAGCGTTTAAAGCGCACAAAATGCGAATGAAGCATTGCGACACGACGCTTTGGTGGTTTCAGTTTTGGACGGGATTTTTCCTATTTTTCTTTGCGGCGGCTCATATTTTAATGATCGTATTCGGTCCGAAAATTACTGCAGATCTTGCTATTGCTAGATTCGGACAGCTTCATCTATTTTATTTCGTTTTATTGATTTTCGTAGTAACTCACGCTAGTATTGGAATTTATAGGCTTTATATGAAATGGATCAGCATAGACGGCACGAAGGCTGAAATTCAAAGAAAAAGAGCCTTCATTAAAAAGGCGGTTTTCATCGTTTGGGGTGCATTTTTCTTGCTTTCGATAATCGCCGATTTCAAATGGTTAAGTTTAGAATAGGGAGTTTAGAATGAATGTAATATATTGCGATTCTTTAGTTATTGGCGGCGGTTTGGCGGGCTTAAGAGCTGCGATCGCTACCGGCGAGAAGGGGCTTAGCACCATCGTTTTGAGTCTGATCCCTGTTAAGCGCTCGCACTCTGCGGCAGCTCAAGGCGGCATGCAGGCGTCTCTGGGAAATTCCAAAATGAGCGAGGGCGATAATGAAGATGTGCACTTTGCCGATACGGTAAAAGGAAGCGACTGGGGCTGTGATCAGGATGTTGCTAGGATGTTTGCACAAACGGCACCTAAGGCGATCCGCGAACTTGCGGGCTGGGGCGTTCCTTGGACTAGGATTACTAGAGGTGAGCGAAGCGCTATTATCAATGCTCAAAAAACCACGATTACCGAAAAAGATGAGGTTCACGGGCTTATCCACAGCCGCGACTTCGGTGGCACGAAAAAATGGCGAACCTGCTATACCGCCGATGCTACGGGACATACGATGCTTTTTGCCGTTGCGAACGAAGCGCTAAAGCATAACGTAGATATTCATGATAGAAAAGAAGCGATCGCGCTAATTCATGCAAATAACCGCTGCTATGGCGCAATCGTGCGCGATTTGGTTACCGGCGAGCTGATCGCATACGTATCAAAGGGCACGTTGATCGCTACCGGCGGCTACGGCAGAGTATATAAACACACTACAAACGCCGTCGTTTGCGAGGGTATCGGCGCAGCTATCGCGCTGGAGACGGGGGTCGCGCAGCTTGGAAATATGGAAGCGGTGCAGTTTCACCCGACCCCTATCGTTCCGAGCGGAATTTTGCTTACCGAGGGTTGCCGCGGCGACGGCGGAATTTTACGCGATGTGGACGGCTACCGCTTTATGCCGGATTATGAGCCGGAGAAAAAGGAGCTTGCTAGCCGCGACGTCGTAAGCCGCCGCATAATGGAGCATATAAGAAAAGGCAAGGGTGTCAAAAGCCCTTACGGCGAGCACGTTTGGCTTGACATATCGATCCTCGGACGCGAGCATATCGAGAAAAATTTACGCGACGTGCAAGAAATTTGCGAGATTTTCAACGGCATCGATCCTGCCGACACCGAGGTAATAACCGACGAGCAGGGCAGAAAGCGCGGTAAAGGTTGGGCTCCGATCCTTCCTATGCAGCATTACTCGATGGGCGGTATCAAAACAAAAGCTACGGGCGAGAGTCCAACGCTAGCCGGGCTTTTCAGCGCCGGCGAGGCTGCGTGCTGGGATATGCACGGCTTTAACCGCTTGGGCGGAAATTCCGTCGCCGAAACCGTCGTCGCAGGAATGATCGTGGGCGAGTATTTTGCGGAGTATTGCCAAGGACACGACGTCGATATTAATACGCACGATATCGAAAAATTCGTGGATAAAGAGAAAAATTACATTAAAAGCCTGCTTGAAAAAGAGGGTAAATTTAACGTATTCGAGATCAAAAACAAGATGAAAGACGTTATGTGGGAGCACTGCGCGATCTTCCGCACCGGCGAGGGATTAGCCAAAGCCGTAAAAGAGCTTGAGGAGCTTTACAAGCAGTCCTTGGACGTCAAAGTAAGCAATAAAGAGCTTTTTGGAAATCCGGAGCTCGAGGAGGCTTACCGCGTACCGAAGATGCTAAAGCTCGCGCTTTGTATCGCCAAGGGTGCGCTTGATCGCACAGAAAGCCGAGGCGCGCACTTCCGCGAGGACTTCCCGAAACGCGACGATCTAAACTGGCTAAAACGAACGCTTGCGAGCTGGAAGGAGGGCGATACGATGCCTACCTTGACCTATGAGCCGCTTGATATTATGAAGATGGAGATGCCACCTGCATTCCGCGGATACGGCGCCAAAGGCAATATTATCGAGCATCCGGACAGCGCCGTGCGCCAAAAAGAAGTCGATGAAATTCGCGAGAAAATGCAAGCCGAGGGCAAAGGCAGATATGAAATTCAAGAGGCATTGATGCATTATGAATTGCAGCCAAAATATAAAGCACCTAACGAAAGAGCAGGTATAGGATATGAGTAGAAAAATAACAATAAAGGCATTTAAGTATAATCCGCTAAGCAAAATTTCAAAGCCGCACTTCGCTACTTACGAGATCGAAGAGACGGATGGAATGACGCTGTTTATCGCGCTTAACGTGATTCGTGAGAGATTTGATCCTGAGCTAAGCTTCGACTTCGTTTGCCGCGCGGGTATCTGCGGTAGCTGCGGTATGCTCGTAAACGGTAAGCCGCAGCTTGCGTGCCGCACGCTTACTAAGGATTATCCAGACGGCGTGATCGAGCTTATGCCGCTTCCATTTTTTAAGTTGCTAAAAGACCTCAGCGTTGATACGGGCAACTGGATGAACGCGATGAGCAAACGCGTAGAGAGCTGGATCCATACCGATCACGAAACCGACATCTCAAAGCTTGAAGAGAAGGTCGAGCCTGAGGTCGCGCAGGAGGTTTTCGAACTGGATCGCTGCATTGAGTGCGGCATCTGTGTAGCTGCATGCGGCGTAGCGATAATGCGAAAGGATTATATTGGCGCCGTCGGTATTAACCGCGTAGCACGCTTTCAGATCGATGCGCTGGATAAGCGAACCGATGAGGATTTTTACGAGCTAATCGGCGATGATGACGGAGTATTCGGCTGTATGACGCTGCTAGGCTGCGAAGACCACTGCCCTAAGCACCTTCCGCTTCAAAGCAAAATCGCATATGTTCGCCGCAAGCTTGCCGCTCAGGGCAAGTGCGGCTGCGGCAAATAAAATTTAAGCGGGACCTTCCCGCTTAAATTTATCTTCTAAATTTATAAATTTTACCTCGATAGATAAATTCTAAAATGCTTGAGCCAGACAAGCTAGATAGCTTTAAATTTAATACTATCCCAAGCGATAAAAAAGTAAAATACGAAATCGCTTAAGATCGCTAGCAAGGGATAAGGATGAACGAAGCAAAGCCCAAAGAGCTAAAGAAAATTCTAAATGAACGACATCAAAATGTAGAGCAAGGTTTGCAGAAAAATTCTGACGCTCAAAATTCTTGCCAATGCAATTGGTTTAACAACGGTTTCTTGGTTAATCAATCAAGTCATTACCTATGGAGTTATTGCGGCTGTTGTGATTTTTACACCTGAGATTCGTACAGGTCTGGAGAGGCTGGGGCGTGCTACCAATTTGTTTTCGACAGCACCCATTAGCTCAGAAGAAAGAATGGTGCAGGCATTTGTCAAAGCAGTGGATTATATGAGTCCGCGGAAAATTGGGGCTCTCGTTGCTATCCAAGGTAGCCGAACCTTGCAAGAATATATTGCAACAGGGATTCCTTTAGATGCCGATGTATCAGGTGAGTTGTTAATCAATATCTTTATTCCTAATACACCGCTGCATGACGGAGCTGTCATTGTAAGAGACAATAAAATAGCCGTTTCTTGCGCTTATCTTCCGCTCACAGAAAACACAGGTATTTCTAAGGAATTTGGAACGCGCCATCGTGCAGCAATCGGTCTTTCAGAAGTGTCAGACGCTCTTACTTTTGTAGTGTCGGAGGAAACGGGAGGGATTTCAATTACACATAATGGAGTTTTCAAGCATAATTTGACATTAGAGGAATTTGAAGCAGAATTGCGGAAAGTGCTGATCTCAGATGAACAACCAAAATCACCATTTAGAAATCGTGTGCTAGGAGGTTGGAAACATGAAAAATCATAAACAGATTTGGTACATCATTTCTTCCATCTTTTTTGCAGGTGTTTTATTTATTTACGCCACCACGACAAATTACCAAAATAATTCAAATGCTAGACAAACAACTTCTGAAAACTATACCAACACCTTGCCTAGTGTACCAATTGATATTAAATACAATAGTGAAAAATATTTTATCAGTGGGTTTGCATCTGAAGTGTCAGTAGTGTTGACAGGATCTAATCGTGTGACTCTTGCTAGTGAAATGCAAGAAAGCACACGAAAATTCAAGGTTGTGGCAGATTTGACAAAAGCTACAGAAGGAACGAGAGAAGTACCTTTGGCGATTAAAAATTTACCTAGTGGTTTAACTGCGACTGTCACACCAGCTAAGATTACAGTGAAAGTTGGCAAGAAAGCAAGCAAGACAGTTGAAGTGAAAACAACTATCAGTTCAGCCCAGTTAGCAGATGGGTTGATGGTTGATCGCGTGACGGTTGGTGACAATAAGGTAACTGTTACAAGTGACGAAGAT
>NZ_CALJPG010000001.1 GCF_937980635.1 uncultured Campylobacter sp. | reverse complement strand
TTAAAATTTAAACCCCAACCCCTTTAAATAACCTAGCCACCATGTTAGAACCCTACGTGTATTCTCAATATTCGTAGCTTTGTTATAAATCTTTTGTATATCTTTTTGTGCATGAAAAAGGGTGCGTTCAATGCTATAAGGATCCAGCTTGTTCTCATGGATTTTCTCATATGCAAAGGTTTCTAGTATCTTTCTAAAAGAGTGAAAGACCAATCTATTCTTAGCTATTACGGGAGCATAGGTTTTAAGTGCTTTAACTAGAGTCATATCGCTTAGTACCTCTCCTTGCGTATTGGCAAAGCATAACGGGCAGCTACTATTATGAGCACTCAATCTTTGCAGCCATTGCCCTACTTCTGTAGGAAGTCCCAGATGTTCATCACCATTGCTTTTTACCTTATTCTCATCTTGCGGGAATAGTAAGTAGTATTCTCCGTCATCGCCTACTTTTAAATGCTCATGGGTTAAATTCCTTACGTTTGAGCTTCTTAGCCCGGTAAGCAGTCCAAAGATCAAAGCATTCTTAACACCTATTTGATGAGGATAGTTCATGATAAATTTAATAAGTACGGTTAAATCCAAGTCATCTTTTATATATGGGTATTCGCTATGGCGAGGTATATTATAAAAGTCCTTAAACACCTCTTCTGCAAATAATGGATTTTTAGAAATATCTCTTATACGAGCATATCTGAATAGTCTTTTAATGAGTTTGAATAAAATTTCTAAGGAAGCGTATTTTTCATTATCGTAATAATAATCCAGTATCGGCATAATATCCTTTTTGCTTATCTTGTTTATATCTTTGTCACAAATATCCCTTAAAGCTTTAAAGCTCATATCTCGTCTTTTAGAGGTTGCTAATGCAACATTGCCGTTATGTCTGCAAAACTGCTGGTAAACACTCGCTAGAGTATTACTTGGGGCGGCTAGTTTAGTAGAACCATCTACTATTAAACCTTTAAGCGCTTCCTTAGCTTTGCTTAGGCTTATCTCATCTGCATTGCCTAAAGACTTAATCAGCTTGCCGCCTATGCAATAGTGATAGTGCCTATGGATTGTTTGTTCTCCCTTTTTAGTAAATGAGCGGTAAAATCTAACTGCTATATGCTCATCTATCATTTCCACCATAGTATTTTTGCGATGAGGCAGGGAAAAATTTCTGATCACTTTATCGGGGTCTGTTTTAAAAGCCGGATCGTCTTTAATCTTGGAAAAAACCTTCATAACTGCTTGTCCTTTAAAATTTAATATAGTTTCATAGGACAAATTATAAAAGCTTCCAAAGAGTTTAACAAGCTTAAGAGCTACTATACATTTTTTAATATATAGTAGTTTCTCTTAAACTACCTGTATAATCTAGCGTTTTTAGTATTTGAAATTTTTTTGAAAAAATTTGAAAAAGCCGTAAAACAGGGCTTTTAAAAAAATCAAAAAACTAAAAATAGGGGGAAAATTTGATAGATGGTGTCCTGCGTTGGATTCGAACCAACGACCCCCTCATTAAAAGTGAGATGCTCTACCTACTGAGCTAGCAAGACATCGTAAGAAGTGGCGCGACGAATGGGGCTCGAACCCACGACCTCCGCCGTGACAGGGCGGCATTCTAACCAGCTGAACTACCGTCGCACCAAAAATTACACTCGCACACAAGTGTTAAAGAAGTATGAAATCCAATGATTTCAAAATGGTGGTCGCTGTAGGGATCGAACCTGCGACATCCACCTTGTAAGGGTGGCGCTCTACCAGCTGAGCTAAGCGACCGTTTGGGTTCAAAAAAGAAATGTGATTATATATCCAATACGATTAATTTTCACTTAAACAATGATGAAAAGACTGAAATTGTGCTATACTTGCGACATAAAATTTTATCAAAGGCTCGGTAAATTTAGATGAAAAAGTTGGTTTTCGCCCTGTTTTTAGCGCTTCAAGCCCCCGCTTACTCGCCGAACGAGATCGTAAACGCCATCGCCGCAGTAGCGCAAAACGAAGGCGTAAAGCCCGAGATCCTCTACACTATCGTCAAAATCGAAAGCGACTTCGAGCCCTACACGATCTCCTTTTTGACAAACAAAGCAAACGCCGATTATTTTGCAGGCCTGCGCAATCAAAATATCCGCATCAAAACGAGCAACTACAGCCTAAATTCCAGCAAATGGGTCGTTACGATAATACCGGCAAACGAAATTTACGCCGTGCAGATCGCCAAGTACCTGTATGAGGACGGATTTAGCATCGACGTAGGGCTCGGGCAGCTAAACGCCGTAAATTTCAGCCAAAATGAGATAGATTATATATTTAACCCGATGTACAACCTCACCAAATGCGCCAAGATCCTGCGCAAATGCTGGAACGCTAAAGACAAAAATATCAAAGACACGATCGAATGCTACAACTACGGCATGCGCAAACGCTACTCAAACCCATACTACAAGCGCTTTTACGAGCATTACGAAAAATTTTTCGGCAAGCCCTATTAAGAGTTAGTAAAATTTCGCTAAAATCGCGCAAATTTTAAAAAGGATATTTCATGATACTGATCGCAGGACCCTGCGTGATCGAAAGCCGCGATCTCATAATGCAAGTCGCGGAAAGTTTGCGCAAATTTAACGAAATGAGCGGGGTGGAATTTTACTTCAAAAGCAGCTTCGATAAAGCCAACCGCACCAGCATCTCAAGCTTCCGCGGCCCGGGACTGCAGCGCGGCTGTGAAATTTTAGCCGAGGTAAAGGAAAAATTCGGCTATAAAATTTTAACCGACATCCACGAAAGCTACCAGGCAGAGCCCGTCGCGCGCGTCGCCGACGTGCTGCAAATACCCGCGTTTTTGTGCCGCCAAACCGACCTGCTCGTCGCCGCAGCCAGCACACAAGCGGTAGTAAACATCAAAAAAGGTCAGTTTTTATCGCCGCAGGCGATGAAACACAGCGTCGAAAAGGTACTGCAAACCCGCAGTGCACGGGCTTATACCCCGCAAAGCGGCGCGGCATCTAGCGATACAAAGGCCGCTCAAAACAGCGCCTGCTCCGACGATGCCGAAATTCGCTGCGTGCAAAACGGCGCTCAAAGCGGTGCGGATAGCGGTTCTTCGGTGCTGGGCGCGCAAAATTCTTGCGGTACCGGTCAGGACGCACAAAATTTTATTCATACTTGCGGCGCTAAAAGCGGTGCCGAAAATGCCGCTAAAGGTACGGCGACGCCTTGTGCCGCACGAAGCGATAACGAAGCGCAAAACACGCCGCAGCCAAACCTCTCTCATGCTTGCAACGCGCAAGACAGCTCGATAAGTGCTGCTCAAAACGCCTCGCAGCCAAGCGGCGAAGGCATGCACGATCTGGCGCGCCGCCACGGCGTTTGGCTCACCGAGCGCGGCAGTACCTTCGGCTACGGAAATTTGATCGTCGATATGCGCTCGCTGCCGATTATGCGCGAGTTTGCGCCGGTCATTTTCGACGCGACGCACAGCGTGCAGATGCCTAGTATCGGCGCTACGAGCGGCGGAGATTCGCGCTTCGTGCCATACCTTGCACGAGCGGCGGCGGCCGTGGGCGTGGACGGCTTTTTTTACGAGACGCACCCTGATCCCGCTCACGCGCTTTCGGATGGGCCGAATATGCTAAATTTGCAGCAGCTAGAGCGCGTCGTAGCGCAGACGCTCGCGATTCAAAAAGCGCTCGGATTTTAAAATTTTAATATATTGGCAAAATTTGCTTTTTCTTGATGCCTATTGAAAGGCAGTTTGAAATTTTAACGCTCGCAGGGCGGGCGTTAAAATTTTTTATTAAACACGATGATTCACACTCAACAATGTAAAAATATCTAGCATAAATCGATAGGCTTATCATCGCGCTTGATCATTGTCTGTTTTGCCAAAAAATTCAAACTTTCAAGTTTATAAATTTTTAAACCTCAAATTTAAAAATTTCGCCCACCTCGACGCCTAAAATTTTTGAAATTTTATAGATATGCTCAAGATTGAAGTGCTTGTCGTAGCGGCAACTCTCGCAGTTTGAGTAAAATGCGACCGAGCTTATATCCATACTTAGCGCCATTTCCAGCTGGCTCATACCTTTGCTTTCGCGTAATTTGCGGACGTTAGTAGAGATTTGAACATAAAAATTTCGTATCTCGTCGGTGCTAAAAAAAGCTAGATTTTCACTCATTTTTTTATCCTATAGGTAAAGTAAAAATTAAACTTTATTTGGATAAAATCCGCAAATCTATATCCTATAGGATAAGTAATTAGTAAATTTCTAGAGAAAGGAGAAGAAATGAGCGCCACTATAAATCAATATGAAAAGCTATTCGGCAAAATTGTTGAAGTTGTCGTAGGCCGAACTTGCGCTTGCTTTTGTTCATGCAGTTGCGGTATGTGCATATGCTCGTGCCGTGGTCGCAGAAGTGAAAACGACGAAATTGCATGGGAAATATGCTAAAAATTTATCGGCGGACCAAAATCCGCCGATACTATTTCAAGGATTTTTATGATTTTTTCAAAATATGGCTTCGCCTTTCATGTAGGTAATGATGTAGCATTATATAACTCTTTAAGGATGAAGCCGATCTATTTAAGCGATAACAAATTTAAGAAAATAAAAGAGACCGTTGACAAAAACGTGAAATTATCACAAGATTTAAAATGCGAAATCGATGAATTGATAAAGTATAAAATTTTAGTCAAAGAGGGCGATGATGAAAAAATTTTAAATTTTGTAAAATCGGTTATTCCTCAGCCGCAAATAAACGTATGCTATTTTATTTTAAGCGAACAATGTAATCTGGCCTGTAAATATTGCTTTTTAGGCAACAATAATCAGGAAAAGAGAAAGCGCTTCAAAAAAGAAAATATGAGTAAGCAAACGGCAATGGATGGAATTTTATTTTTCATAAAACAGCTCGAAAGTGCAAATTTCGATGAAAATTCCAAGCCTACCATTTTATTTTACGGTGGCGAACCACTTTTAAATTTCGAAACACTTGTTTTTATAGTAAATAAAATTAACGAGCTTAAAAAGAGTTGTAAAGTTTTAGAAAAAGTTGAATTCGATTTGATTACAAACGGGCTCTTATTAAACAAACAAAGGCTTTTAAAGCTAAACGAACTTGGCGTAAATATCGGTATTTCTATAGACGGTTGTAATGACGAAACAAATAAAATGCGCGTGGATGTCGGCGGAAATTTTGTATTTGAAAAAATTATACAAAAACTTGATTTGGCAAAGTCACTTGGGGTTCCAATTTCGCTTTCCATAACGCTTACGCAAGATAGTATCAAAAATAAAAACGATATGCTTGAGCTTGTCAAAAAATACAATATAAAAGGCTTTGGTTTTAATATTTTAATGTCGGATAAGAATATCTCGGATTTACATTATCAAAAAACGAGTGAGTTTTTAATCGAAATGTTTAAAGAACTGCGCAAGCTTGGAATTTATGAAGATAGAATGATGAGAAAGGTAAAATCCTTTGCAAAATCAAGCGTTTATTTTTCGGATTGTGCAGCCACAAGCGGCGGGCAGATTGTAATTGCGGCAAACGGAGATGTGGGAATTTGCCAAGGCTGTTTGTATGATAGAAAATATTTTGTAACGAATGTCTTGGATGAAAATTTTAATCCGACGACTAATGAAATTTGGCAAAGATTTCGCCATCTCTCGCCGCCTGAAAAGAATGAATGTCAAGAATGTGAAGCTCTTGGCATTTGTGGTGGCGGCTGTCCGATAAGTGCGGCAAACGAAAAAGCAGGCAATACGATTGATTCTTTGGATAGAAGATTTTGTATTCACGCAAAAGAGAGTTTAAAATTTCTGATCTCAGACCTGCATAGGATCATAACAAAAGGCGAAAATAGCGAAATTTATGAAAAATGCGAAGTTGAGAAATTAACGAAATAGTGTTTTGCAAATAGTGAATATTTTATATATTTTAGCATTATGACGTCATTAATAACCCTCAAGAGCTTGTAGCCAATTTAGGCATTTTATCTAAAATTTTGTTTTTGTCGCTATAATGCGGCTTCTTGACCTTTTCGTCTAGTGGCTCAGGACGTTGCATTCTCAGTGCGAAAACGCGTGGTTCAAATCCCGCAAGGGTCGCCATTATGGACTTATACAAGCCTCTTGATTTTAAACGATAAATTTATCTATGATTTTTATCATGGGCTTTCATACAAGCCGTCAGATTTTAAATAATAAATTTTATCCGCGATTTTATCGATGAAGTTTTTATCGTGCGAGACGATGATCTCGCTTACGTCAAGCTCCGCCAAAATCCCCGCCACGCGCTCCTGCATCGCCTCATCAAGCGCCGTCGTAGGCTCGTCCAGTAGCAGCATCCTAGGCTCGCACACCAGCGCACCCGCAAGCGCCACCAGCTTTTTCTCGCCGCCACTTAGATGAAATGGCACCCGCTCGCGCAGATGCTCGATTCCCAGACGTCGCAGCGTCTCCAGCGCCTTGCGCTCGATCTGCTCTTCACTTAAAATTTCAAGCTTTTTTAGATGGTCGTTTTCGCTGCCCTGCCTTAAAATTTCCGCCTTACGACCAAAAAATTTAGAAAAAATTCCACGCCTTTGCTCTGCATTTCGTGCTCGTTTTAACCGCTCATTTTGCGCACGCAGGCTAAATGCGACGTCCTCAAACACGCTCGCGCACAAAAATTGATCATCGCTGTTTTGAAACAAAAACCCGATCTCGTGGCGAAATTTTACAAAATCCTCCGCGCACTCAAGCTTCTCGCCGAAAAGCTCGATCTCGCCCTCGCCCCATTGCCTTAGGCCGCCTAAAATTTGAAGCAGGCTCGTCTTGCCCTGCCCGTTCGCGCCCAAGATCGCCACTTTTTCCTTATGTCCTACGCTCAAACTTACGCCGCGAAAAATTTCTCGCTCGCCGTTTTTAGCGCTTATTCCATACGCCTTAAGCGAACAGCTCATAAGATAGCTCCGATTTTAACAGATACGCACGCCAGCACGAACGCTAAAAACGAGGCCTCCGAGATGCTCAGGCCCTCGCGACGTTCGTAAAATAGCCTACCGCAAAACCCTCGCGCGCTCATCACCAGGCTTAAATTTCTTGCTTGCTCAAGCGCCGAAATCGCTAAAATCCCGACTAAATTCGCATAAATTTTATAGGTGAAAATTCCGCTCGTCCCTACAAATCCGCGCATGCGCAAAAGTGCTTGCAGCCTCGCTAGATCCGAGCGTAAAAAATTTACGAATCGCCCGCAGCAATACACCAAAGAGCTTAGCTTTTCGCCGAGCCCGAGCCCGTAAAATCCGCGCGCGAAAAAATATTCGTCCTTGCCGTAAAATAGCAAAATCGCAAACACCATTATCAAATTTGCGCGCAAAAATATCACGCCCGCAAGCTCGTAGTTGCCGACTATGGCGGGACTTAACGCGCTTAAAATAGCAAAGATATTTAATACCGCAAGCCTTGTGCAAACCGCGCGCGCAATCGAAATTTTAAGCGCAAAAAGAAGCAATGGCGGGGCAAAAAACGCTGCGTAAAGCTGCCCGCTAAGTCCGACGCCGAAGCTGAAGATGAAAAACGCGAGCAGCGATACGGCGGGGCTCATTTGCGCGCTCTTTTCGCTAGCCACATTAAGCCAAAAAAACCGAAAATCAAGGCCAAACAAAGCGCGATTTTAGGCGCCTCGGCAGATTGGCTTTGAAACGCCAGGCTCCTGATATCGCTCTTAGGGCTTTCTTTCGGCAAGATGCTTTGCGAGGCGGAATTTTCCAAAGGCTCGGAAGTGCTTGAAATTTTATTTTCAGGCGTACTAGCTTTCGGCACGATATTTTCGGACGCGCTGTCTTCGGACGCGGAATTTTTAGCGGCGTTCGAATTTTGCGGCATAGGATTTTCAGAAACGTCAGAATTTTGCGGCGTGGAATTTTCAGGATCACCGGAATCCTGCGGCGTAAAGTCCTCGGCGCTAAATTCCATCTGCGCGCCGTGCCCTGCACCTCCATAAATTTGAATAGTAAAATTTTTAGTGGGTATTCGTATGCTCGCAAGTCCCTCTTTATCAGTCTTGGTCCGCAAAATTTCGCGCCCGTCCACGCTAATTAAAACTTCGCACTCCATGCAGGGAGAATTTTTATAAAAATAGCTATAAATCGCCACTCTATCGCCCTCTTGCGTCGCGAAAAGATGAAGCGCGTGCGAAAATGCAAAGGAGGTCAAAACCGTTAATAACAATAGCGCTCTCATCGCCTCTGTCCGCCGTGAAATTTCGTAATAAAGCTAAGCGCAAAAAGGGTGATGATCCCTTCCAAAACGGCTAGAATCGCGCCTTCGAGCGAGATGAGCGTCGCGATAGCAAAAAACTCCCGCCCGCTGATGAAAAGCACGAGATCAAGAAGCAGCATCGAGCAGACGATCGGCACGAAGCCCGCCAAAAATAGATAAATTTTTTGCGTGCGCGCTTTTAGTTCTTGCGCTTTTGCGGCGGCGGCAAAGAGCCCGCCTAAAACCGCTGGAAAGCCGATGACTGCGGTATTTACGCCGAGCACGCTAAGCCCTCCGAAGCCGAAAAATACCCCTTGCAAAAACAGCGCAACGAAAATCGCCAAGATCGCGCGCGAGCCCAAAAACGCGCCCACGAGCCCGCTTAGCATCAGGTGCATGGAGCTGACACCCACGGGCAGGTGCACGAAAGAGGCGACGAAAAACAGCGCGCTAAAACATGCGATCCTAGGGATCTCAGACTGCCTTACGCGCCATAAAATCGCCGCCACCGCAGGCGCCGTAACCGCCCAGCCTGCGAGCAGCACGGGCGCGCTCAAAACTCCTTCGCTAATGTGCACGGCTCGCCTCCTTTAAATCGCTCCCGCTTTTTAGACGCGCAAAAACGCGCGAAGTAGCTAAATTTAAGGCATTTGCGAACTTTGCGATAACCGCTTTGATTGCTATAGATCTTGCTTTTACGGCTTTAATCGCAGCAAAATTTGCGACTGTAAAACTCGCGGCTTGCGTCCTATTTGCGGCGGCTGTTAGCGCAAGACTCGGAGCGGTCTCGGAACTGCTTGCGGAACCGGCAAATTTGATAAATTTTACGGCTTGCATGGCGCAAGAATTTTCGCTTGCTACATTTGCAGGAGCGACAAGCGGATTTTGCGACGCAAAATTTAAGGCTCCGAACAATCTCGGCGCGGTGCTCTCGCGGTAAAACAGAGCCTGTGAAATTTTAAAAGGCAGGGTTTGCAAAATTTCAAAAAACGAAATTTTGCGTGCTGATATTTTACGCTCGTAAATCCACGTATGTGAAATTTTACGGCTCGAAGCTCCTAAGAGTGAACTTCTATCGAGCAAAATTCTGCGCAGCAGAGCTTCGTTACTTAAAATTTTACTCGGCGGAATTTTGCTCCGTAAAGTTTTAACCAAACCCCGAGACACAGACTGTGCGCGGGTGCAAAACGGCAAAATTCTGCCCCGTAAAATTTCAGCCGCAGAATTCGCTGGAAATTCTACTCCCAAAATCAAAACGTGCGAAAATAAAATTTCAAAGCCTCGTCCAAACACAAATTTAAATTTATCCGCAGCCGCGCAAATTTTGCCCGAAAAAAGAGATCTCACCGAGCCGCTCCTCTACTTTTTCAACTCGTCTGCTTTGATCCAAAGCACGGCTCCCAGCTCGTTTACGGGCTGCTCGCTTCCTTTGGCGGCTTCCTCCTCGCTAAGAGCCGCAAAGCCCCACCAGCCGGCAACCGGCATCACGAAGCTAAACTCGCCCGCGCCGTTGGTTTTAACGACCTGCGTGACATGCGCCTCGCTAGGGGCTTTGTAGCCCTTATCGTTATATAGCTCGATCTCCACGTCCGCGCCCGGGACGGGCTTTCCGTGCAGTAAAAAAACTCCGCTAAATATCTCTCCCGCATACAGCGCATAAGGGCGCACGAGCGGCACGATCTCCGCCTCTAGCCCGAGCGGCTTATCCCAGCCTTCGCCCGCGTCGTAAGCATCGACGTAGGTTTTGGTGATATGGCGGATCATCTTGCGCTCAGCCGGCTCGGCATAGGGTTTCGGATCAAAATAAAACGCCAAAAGCGATGGCTTGTCAGCTTTAAATTCCGCCGCAAAATAGGAATTTTCGCCCTTTTTCTGCTCTTTTAGGCTGCCTAGGAGCGATTTTTTCTCGCCGTCAATAAAAACGCCAAATTCTGCGGGCTTTTGTAGATTCATAGACTCCTGCAAAAACGGATGGGAGAATTCCAAATTTAGCTTTAAAGTAGCGTCTTTTTGATCCTCTACTACATTTTTATCCGTTGTAAGAACGCCGAAATGTGCGAACGCAAGGCTCGCTGCGAAAATTCCTAAAAAAGCAAATTTTGCCTTCATGTAATACCTTTCATAATAAAATATTACGGAATTGTATCACTTTTTTTCATCCGTATTGCTTAAATGTGGGTTTATTTTGAGTATTTAAAGCAAACTTTAGTTAAAATGTCGCAATTTAAATTACCAAAAAGAGGCAGAAAATGATAAATTTAAAACTTATCGAGACAAACTTCGACGAATTTAATAAAAAACTTATCGCCAAAAAAGTCCCGCCGCAAACCCTGCAATCGCTACTAGATGCCTATAACGAGCTAAAATCCAAAAAAACAGAACTGGAAAACCTCCAAGCCGTGCAAAATGCAAAGAGTAAGGAGCTCGGCCTCGCCGCACGCGAGGGCAAGGACGTAGGCGCGCTAAAATCGCAGCTTGAGGAAAACAAGCAAAAGATCCAATGCCTAAGCGAGCTCGTAAATGAGCGCGAGCAAAGCTTAGAAGCGATCGCCGCGTGCGTGCCGAATATCATCGACGACGACGTGCCGATCGGTGCGGATGAGAGCGAAAACGTCTGTATCAAAAAGGTGCTTGATCCGCGCACATTCGACTTCGCGCCCAAGCAGCACTTCGAGCTCGGCGAGGCGCTGGGATGGCTTGATTTCGAGCGCGGCGTTAAACTCAGCGGCAGCCGCTTTACCGCGATCCGCGGGCTGGGCGCAAAGCTGAATATGGCTCTCATCAATTACATGATCGAATTTAATAACTCGCGCGGCTTCGAGCTCGTAAATATGCCGTTTTTGGTGCGCGATCAGATCCTATACGGCACGGGTCAGCTGCCTAAATTTAAAGACGACCTCTACCGCGTTGACGACGAGGAGCAAAACCTCTACCTCATCCCTACGAGCGAGGTTACGGCGACGAATCTCTTTAACGATGAAATTTTACGTAGCGAGGAGCTGCCGATCAAGCTCACCAGTTACAGCCACTGCTTTCGCAAGGAGGCAGGCTCGGCGGGGCGCGATACGCGCGGCATGATCCGCCAACACCAGTTCGAAAAAGTCGAGCTCGTCGCCATCACGCGCCCCGAAGATAGCGCAAAGATGCTTGAGGAGATGATTTCATGCGCGAGTGATCTGCTAAGCAGCCTTGGCCTTCCGCACAGGCACATGCTGCTTTGCAGCGGCGATCTTGGCTTTAGCGCCGCAAAGACCGTGGATTTGGAGGTTTGGCTGCCAGGGCAGAACCAATACAGAGAGATCAGCTCGATCAGCAACTGCCGCGATTTTCAGGCGCGCAGAGCCAAGATCCGCTTCAAAGACGGCAAAAAAAACAGCCTCGTTCACACGCTAAACGGCTCCTCGCTCGCGGTCGGACGCACGCTGATAGCGGTGATGGAAAACTACCAGCGCAAGGACGGCAGCATCGAAATCCCACGCGTTTTAGAAAAATATATGTAGGCGGCCCGTGCGAAAGCCTTACAAAGACCAAAATTCTAATGCCCGCTTCGCAACCGCTGGATTTTGCGCGGAAAAATTTAGGGGGCGTGGCGTTAAATTTTTCGCGCCGCAAAACGTAGGATTTTTTGCAACAAAATTCGGCGAAGCGGAATTTTGCGGCGCAAAGCCCAGGGCGCGCGATGCCGAGTTTCGCGGTTTTAAATTTTGCAATGAAACGCTTCGTCATACGCGACAAATTCGGCAATCACAGCACTCGCATTTTAAATTTCACGACGAGAAATTTGATAGCGCGAAATTTACAACCTACGGGACGAATTTTTTAGGAACAAACTTTCGCGGCACGGAATTCTGCAAATCAAAATTTAGGATACGCGGCGTCAAATTTTACAAAGCAGAATTGCGAGAAACGAGTTTTTTAAATCGCACTGCGAAATTTTATGCGGCTAAATTTCACGGCGCGAAATTTCACGAGATGAAGTTCCAGACGCCAAATTTAGAGCTTAAAATGAAATTTAACGCAGCGAAATTCGGCGGAGTAAAATTCCGCGATGGCGCGCTTTTAAAATTTGCCGCCGCAAAAGGGCTGCGACGCAGTCCTAGCCTTTGTGCCGCTGCGCCTTTTAAATTTACCGCGCCGCAAAACGCGGGATTTTTTGCAACAAAATTTGACGAAATAGAATTTTGCGGCGTGAAATTTCATAAAACAAGATTGCGGCGCGCAAAATTTTATACCGCGGAATTTGCGGCGAAGAGCGAGAAATTTTGCGGCGCGAAACGGCGCGGAGCGGGCGCGTGAAGATCGCGCTTTTCGGCGGCAGTTTCGATCCGCCGCACGCAGGACACGACGCCGCGGTGAAGGCGATTTTATCGAGCTTAAAGCCCGACTTGCTAATCATAATGCCGTCGTTTCTAAACCCGTTTAAAAAGAGCTTTTCGGCGCCGCCGCAGCTGCGGCTCAGATGGTGCCGCGCGCTGTGGAGCGACGCCCCGGGCGTGGAGGTAAGCGATTATGAAATTTCGCAAAACTGCCCGGTACCCACGATACAAAGCGTGAAATTTCTGCTCGAAAAATACGGCGCGAACAGCAAAATCGCGGCGGAGACGGCAGGCAAAACGAATGAAGCCCCGACAGCCATAACGGATAGGGCTCTACCTAACGGCGCAAATATTGCAAATAAAATTTCTGCCGGTGCTTATACTCCTGGCAGCGCGAGCGAAATTTTACTCGAGAAGACGGACGGGGCTTTGTCATGCGATATAGGTAAAATTCTAGGCGGCGACGCCTGCTCTGTCGATAGTACGGGCGGGACGGACATCCCCGCTAACGCAAAAAACGAAGCTCTGCAAGGCGGAATGGCGGATCAAATTTTGGTTGGTAGCAAAAGCGAAATGGACAAAATTTCGCAAAGCAAGGTGGATAGCAAGGACGGCGCGAGTAAAATCCAAAACGCAGATAAAATTTCAAATGCGAGCGAAATTTCAAACGCAAAAAACCGCGAAATTCCAAGTAGCATAGCGAGCGAGAGTTCGGATGCGGATGAAATTTCAGGCGCGAATAAAATTCCAAGTGGCGGCGCAGACGGCGTATGCAACGTAAGCGGTAGCGCAAATGAAACAAACGGCATGGGTAGAGCAAATAACGTAAGCAGCGCAAGTAAAGCAAATGATAACGCAAACGGTGCGAATGATACAAACGGCGCAGGTCAAGCAAATAACGCAAGCGATGCGAGCGACATAAATGATATGAACGACGCGCATAGCGCAGGCAACGTAGTAAATTGCATAGGTAGCACAGGCGGCGCATATACAGTCTCAAAGCTCTACATCGTCGTGGGTGCCGACAACCTAGCCGAGCTTCATAAATGGCGCGATTTTAGCGAGCTGCAGAAGTTGGCGGAGTTTGCGGTGCTTACGAGGCCGGGCTACGAGATCCCGCGACAGTGGGCGGCTCTAAGGCGCATCGAGATTGACGTAGATGCGAGCTCAAGCGGTTTTAGGCGAGATTTCAAAGGCGAAATTCCGCCCAAGATCGCAGCAGAGGTCATAAAATTTTATAAAAGGAAAGATATGCAAGATCCAAAGCAAAGGGCGGAGCGGATCGCCGAAATTTTAAACGAAAAGAAAGCCGAAGATGTCCAGATCATCGATATGAGTGAGCGCGAATACATCGCAAAACTCGTAGTTATCGCCACTACGCTAACCTCCCGCCATGCAGCCTCGCTTATCGAGGAGCTAAAAAGCGTGCTAAAGCCGCTCGGCGAGGAGTTTTTGGCTATCGAAAGCGGAGATGAGTGGAGCGTCGTCGATCTCGGCGACATCATAGTCCATCTCATCAGCGAGGCTTACCGCGCCAAATACAATATCGAGGACTTCCTCGACAAGCTCAAAAAAGAGCAATTTTAAGGAGGGAGCGTGCCGAGACAGACCTGGAGCAGCAAGCTCACATATATCTTAACCGTCGCGGGCGCCACGATCGGCTTTGGTTGTACATGGCGGTTTCCGTATTTAGTCGGGCAAAACGGCGGCGGCGCCTACGTGCTCGTATTTTGCATCGCGATGATCGTGCTTGGAATCCCGATGATCTTAGTAGAAAACGTCATCGGACGTCGCGCGCTAAGAAACTGCGTCGATGCCTTCACAGCGCCTAAAAAGGACGGTTCGCGCATAAAGCCCGCATGGAAGATCGTAGGCATCATGGGCGTAATCGGCGCGTTTGGAATTTTGGCCTACTATATGGTCCTTGGCGGCTGGGTGCTAACCTACATCGTAAACATCGTAAGCGGCAACTTCGACCTCTCCGCGCGGATCACAGACCCCGCATTTACGCAAAAATTCTACGCAGATCATATCGAAAATAGCCCGCTTGGCGTCGGAGCTTACACGATCGTTTTCATAGCGATCAACTGGTATATTTTGAAAAACGGCATCATCGAGGGGATCGAAAAATTCGTAAAATTTCTAATGCCCGCGCTATTTTTGTGCTTCATCGCAGTGATCCTTACAAATTTAACGCTCGAAGGCGCAAAAGAGGGCGTGAAATTTTATCTCGGTGTCGATTTCGCAAAGATCACGCCCAAGCTTTTGATCGACGTCTTAGGACAGGTCTTTTTCGCGCTCTCGCTCGGATTCGGCGTCATGATCACGCTGTCTAGCTTCCTCAACAAAGACGAGAAGCTGATGCAAACGGCCACCATCACCGCAGTCGTAAACACGCTCATCGCCGTGCTTGCAGGCTTTATGATCTTCCCGTCGCTCTTTAGCGCGGGGCTTGAGCCGAGCAGCGGCTCGTCGCTAGTTTTTAAAAGCCTGCCGATCGCGTTTTCGCATATGCCGTTCGGCAACGCCGTCGCGGTGGTCTTTCTCTCGATTTTGCTCATCGCCGCGCTTACGACGTCGATCACGATCTATCAGGTCATCATAAATTTCGTCGAGGAGCGCTTCGGCTTTTCAACGTTAAAGGCGGTAAATTTAACGCTCGGCGGCGTCTTCGTGCTCGGCAACCTGCCCTGCATACTCTCAAGCAGCGTGCTTGCGGACGTTAAAATTCTAGGGCGCTCGGTTTTCGACGCCTTCGACTTCGTAAGCGCGAACGTATTTTTCGTGCTAACGGCGCTTCTATGCTGCATCTACGTGGGCTGGGTGCTGAAAAAGGACGCGATCTACGAGCTCACCAACGAAGGCGATTTGAGCGCGAGGCTCGCGGGAGTTTGGTTTTTGTACGTCAAATTTATCCTGCCGCTTATCATCGCGGTGATCTTCGGATACGGGATTTTCGGCTAAATTTAAAGCCGCGAGAGTTTTAAATTTTAAATTTACCTGCGGCGGTGCGGTAGAATTTTAAAATTTTATCCACTGTGTTACATGCGCTGCGACGTGAGTTTTTACGCGATGCTGCACGCTACGCTGCGATATGTTTTGTGCTAAGGCACATAGAATTTTAAAATTTTATCTGCACGTGCCGTGCAAGCGTGATGATAATCGCAAAAAGACGCGGCGGAATTTTAAAATTTCATTTGCCGCCGCACCTTAAAATTTCCGCGACAGGCTCGCGATAAATTTAAAATTTAGCCGCAATTTAGGGGTTTGTAATGCTTTTGTTTTTCCTTACGATCTTTCCGATATCGCTGATGCCGGGCATCAACATGACCTACGCGCTAAATCTCGGCATCGCGCGCGGCTATCTTAGAGCGCTACCTGCGCTGCTGGCGCAGGTGCTGGGCGTCGCGGCCGTGGCACTTGCGTGTATATTCGGCGTCGCGGGCATTCTGCTTGCGCACCCTGCGGCGCTTAGCGCGATTAAAATTTTAGGCGGCGCGTATATTTTCTATCTAGGCGTCGCGACCTTTTTAGCGCGCGGAAATTTTAAGCTGCAAAAACAAAAGCGCAGCGAAAATATCTTCTTGCAAGGCTTCGTAGTCGCGGTCTCAAACCCCAAGGCGTGGATATTTTTCACCGCGCTCTTTCCGCCGTTTTTGGATGCGGACAATCTTTTCGGCGCGCGCACCTTCGCCCTCGTCGCTACGCTGTGCGTAAGCGAAAGCATCTGCCTTAGCATCTACGCGCTGGGCGGAGCGGTGCTAAAAAATCTGCTGAAAACCCACCTGAAATACCTCGAAATTTTCTGCTCGGTGCTGATGTGCGCGATCGGGCTGTGGATGATTTTGGGCTAAAATTTTGATTAAATTTAGCGCCTGGATTTTGATGAAATTTTTAAATTTAAAAGATAGGTTGAAAAGCGGTATTGCTGCGGCTAAATCTCAAGAAAAGCTCTTAAAATTTAGCCGCTAGCTCTGAATTAAAATTTTAAGCGATCGACCGCGTACGCTAAACGCCGCGGCAATTATCGTCCGTAGCAAACCTACGAGCGCTTAAGAGATTTCAGCTTTGTGTACTGCACGAGCCGTATCCGCTCTACTCGGATTATGCGTTTAAACGGATTTTAGCTCTGCGGGTAGCACCGCTTCCGTTTGTGACGTGCCCGCGCAAATTTAAAATTCACGCAAGCGAAGCGCGACGGACCCAGATTTTTATATCGCCGCGTCCGCTTAAATTTTAAAATTTAATCTCTGCCGTGAAGCTCGTCAATATAGAATTTCACCGAGCCGAGACCCTCTTTTTTCGCCCATTCATAGGCACTTGAGACGAACTCCCAGTTGATGCCCGCGTAGAATTTCTCCAAATATTTCGGACGCGCGTTGTGCTCATCTATGTAATACGCGTGCTCCCAAACGTCCACGACTAGAAGCGGCACGAGCCTTTCTGTTACCGGCGTGGCGGCGTTTTGTGTCGCTTTGATGCAAAGCTTGCCCGATTTCGGATCGTAAGCGAGCCATACCCAGCCCGAGCCGAAATGCGCCGTAGCAGCAGCCAAAAACTCGCTTTTAAAATCCGCGAAATTTTCCGCTAGCGCCGATTTTAGCTCTGCGGAAGCCTCGCTAGGCTTTGCGATGCAATCCCAGTAAAAATCGTGGTTGTAAACCTGCGCGGCGTTGTTAAAAAGCCCGCCGCTAGCAGCCGTTACGATCTCGTAAAGCCCCTTGCCCGCGAACTCGCCCGATTCGGTAAGTTTATTTAAATTCGCCACATAGGTCGCGTGGTGCTTGCCGTGGTGATAATCACAGGTTTCTTTACTTACGACCGCGTTGTGCGCCGCATCGAACGGCAACTCTCTAAGTTTAAACATCTTTCTCTCCTTTAAATGATTTGAGGTGATTATATCCTAAAATTTCTAAATGATTAATAAAATTTATTATTTAGGATTAATTTTAAGATGAATTTCAATCTAAGCTCGCTCCTAATATAATCTCGCTTTAAATTTAAAATTTAGGCGGTTTATGAAGACCAAAGGCTTTGCTTCTGTCCTCATCGGAGCGCTTTTTGAGTGCGGCTGGACTTACGGACTTAAGCACGCTGCCAGTGCGCACGATCGGCGCCGTAATCCTAGGCACATTCATCCACCGCGAGAAAATTTCTGCGCGCAAAGCACCTGTTATTTCTCATAATTTCAAGCGCCGTGATGCTGAAATTAATTTAGAATTTTGGCGAATTTAGCTAAGCTTAGCGCTAAATTTAACGCAAAGGAAAATCATGAAAATCATCGAAGGCTCGCTTGCTCTTAAAGGCAGCGAAAAAATTCTAATCATCAACGCCCGCTTCAACCACATCATCACAGATCGCCTGGTAGAGGGGGCGCACGATGCGTTTTTGCGCCACGGCGGCAAGGAGGAAAATTTAAGCCTTATGCTGGTGCCGGGCGCTTTTGAGATCCCGCTCGCGCTTGAAAAGGCGCTAGCTTCCAAGCTCTACGACGCCGTCGTCTGCCTAGGCGCGGTGATCCGCGGCTCTACTCCGCATTTTGACTACGTAAGCGCCGAGGTAAGCAAAGGTATCGCAAACACCATGCTAAAATACGGCGCGCCCGTGACTTTTGGCGTGCTAACTACCGATAATATCGAGCAGGCGATCGAGCGAGCAGGCTCAAAGGCCGGCAACAAGGGCTTTGAAGCAATGAGCGGCGCGATCGAGCTTCTAAGTCTATTTCGCAACATAAAGGCGTAAAATGGCCACCAGACACCAAGCCAGGCTCGCTGCGATCTCGCTGCTCTACTCCCGCGATATGAACGGCGGCGGCGAGGACTTTGCGGACGAGTATCTGGAAGAGAAGCGCATTCGCAACGAGCAGCGCAACTGGACGCTGGCGCTTCTGCGCGGCGCTAGCGAAAATCTCGCCGCGGTCGATGCGCTGATAGATGAAAATTTAAAGGAATTTAAGCTCGCCGAAATTTCGGCTCTGGAGCGCGCGATACTGCGGCTCGGGGCGTATGAGTTGCGCTTTACGGACACCGACGCGGGCATTGTCATCAACGAAGCAATCAACTCCGCCAAGGAGCTTGGCATCTCGTCTAAATTTATAAACGGCGTGCTGGATGCGCTGAAAGATAGCCCCGTAAATATCACAGCGGATACAATTTCCAAGCCGACTGCGACGGCAAGCGAAAATCTCGAGGTAACCACGGAGGCAGCCAAAAATTTTAAGCCTGCTACGGCGAAAAACTCCGCTGTTTCAGGCAGCGACGATACGGCGAAAAATTTCATCCCCGCAGGCGCGGACGATGAGACAAAAAATTTTACGAGAGCAAAGAGGGGCGGCACGCCGAAAAATTCTACGGCGAGCAGAAGCAGACCGTCTAAAAAGCCCGCTAATTTGAAAACTCGCAGTGCGCCCGCTAAAAAATCCGTCGCAAGCAAAAAATTTAAAACGGAGGGAAATTTTAAGACCGGAGATAAATTTAAGACGGAGAAAACGGGCAAAAATTTCAAAACGGGCGAGCGAAGTAAAAATTTTAAGATAGGCGAACAAGGAAAAGACGTCGCGCCGAAAAAAGAGGGTGCGGATAGAAATTTCAGAGTCGGCAAAAGCGCAGCACCGAAAAAGGGCGCTGCGGGTAAAAATACAGCACCCAAAAGTAGCGCAGGGCGCAAAATCTCTACCGCGCCGAAAAAATCTGCTGGCAACAAAGGCGCGGTACGCGGCAAGGATAAACGGTGAAGCTCTGTGTCGCGCTTGATTTGGGCTCGAAGCAGGAGTGCTTGCAGCTAGCGGGTGAGCTTACGGACTTTTCGGATAAAATTTGGCTCAAAGTTGGGCTGCGAGCTTATTTGCGCGACGGTGCGGGTTTTGTGGAGGAGCTAAAAAAGCTTGGAAATTTTAAAATTTTCCTCGATCTAAAGCTCTACGACATCCCAAACACGATGGCCGATGCCGCCGAGGAGATCGCTAAGCTTGGCGTAGATATGATAAACGTGCATGCAAGCAGCGGCAAACGCGCGATGGCTACGGTGATGGAGCGACTGGACAAGCTCGGTTTGCGCCCGCTGGTGCTTGCGGTCTCTGCGCTAACGAGCTTTGATCAGGCTGAATTTAGTGCGGTTTACGAGCAAAATTTAAACGACGCCGTGCGTAAATTTAGCGTGATGAGCTATGAAGCGGGGCTTGACGGTATGGTCTGCTCGGCATACGAAAGCCGCCTGATAAAGGACGCAACGAGCGCAAAATTTATCACGCTTTGCCCGGGCGTAAGGCCGTTTGGCGAGAGCGCGGCAGATCAAAAGCGAGTAGCGGATCTAGGCGTCGCGCGCGAGGCAGAGGCTGATTTTATCGTGGTAGGTCGTCCGATCTATCAAAGCGCCGATCCTCGCGAAATTTGCGAGAGGATTTTGGGTCAAATTTAACGCTCAAGCTTACATAAAATTTGACGCAAGCTCGTTTTAAGCGCCGTTTCCGCGCGAAAGAAATTTTAATCAAAACGCGCACAAAAGCGGTTCGGATGACTTCCGAAACGCCGTCGTCATCTTTTTACAAAATCCGTTAGAGTTTGAAACGTAGGAGCTTCGTCGATAGCCGCCGTATGGTTAGCATGTAAAATTTGCTCTGTTGGAGCTTAAAACTCGCGGTAAAGTATAGCGCTTTCGACTACAACCGGTTCAAATTTACCCGTTTGAGTTTAAAACAAACGTATCAGATTTTTGCATTTGGCGCAAGGCGGAAGCGTAAATTTACTCCGTTGGGGGGAGATTAAAAACGTTCAAACTTTGCCGCGTCCAAGCCCCCTGCTAGCTTGCGGATAAAATTTCCGATAACGAGCGCGACGGCAGGCGTCTTAGCACTAAAAAGAGGCGCACATAAGCGCGGCGGCGGCCCGGCGGCGAGGTAAAATTTTAAAAATTTTTCGCACCGCGTGGATAAAATTTTAAAATTTGCCTCACACGAGTGAAATTTTAAAATTCCGCACTCTCGAAGGGTTCTAAAATTTTATCCAAATGGCGAGTCTGGCGAAATCTAAATAAATATTGGAGTAAAATTTGAGTAAAGGCGCGAGTGATTTTAAGAAAATCCCCTATGTCGGCGAGGCGACAGAGGCCGATCTGCTGGCGCTGGGCTACACTGACATCGCTTCTCTAAAGGGCGCGGATCCGAGCAGATGTTTGAACGCACAAAGGCGCTCGGACGCGGTAGCGACAGGTGCATCCTCTACGTTTACCGAGGCCAGCTACTACGCCAACACGCCCCATCCCGACAAAGCCAAGCTGAAATGGTGGCTTTGGAAGGACTAAATTTACGAATTTGACCCGCGGCGAGTCGTTTAAATTTGAGCGGATTTGCTAACGACCGACGCGGCTGTATTTGCAGCACGAAACGGCGGCGCGCAGAGCGTAAATTTAACGGGCGCGGCGTAGCAGCTAGCGCAAAGTACAAACATAGCCGCAATATGAAATTTTGATTTTATTCACAGGCGCGCTTTACGATGAAGCAGCCTGCACGAAATATAAAATCGCTCCGATTTCTGGCAAGCGCGCGCCGAGCCGTATATGCATCGTAAATATAAAAGCGGCGACAGTCGGCATCTTTAGGCGCACACGGCGCGGCCTTTCACAACGGCAAGGAGCGGTGGCTGATATTTAATAATCACGCTATGAGAAAATGAAATGGGCGGCGCGAGTTTTGCTTTTTATGGTAAATTTTACAAACTCGGCGCAGATTCCCGCGCGAGCTTTACGAGCGGCGCGCAGAGCGTAAATTTAACGGGCGCCTTATGATGGGGCGCTGCAAAGCAGAAGGACGGTAGAGATGAAATTTTTTGCTACTTTGATTTTGTGCGCGAGCGCGCTTTTGGGCGAGACGATCAGCGCGAAATATGAGATTTCCTTCGGCGTTTTCGGCGCGGTCGGCAGCGCAAATACGCGGTTCGTGCGGCAGGGCGATCGCTACGAGATATTCATGGATGCCGTTGCGCAGGGTGTCGCGGGCAGCCTAAGCGGGCAAAGGCGCGAGAGCTTTCGCTCAAAGGGGCGCATCGTGGCGGGGCTTTTGATGCCCGATCTCTACGTCCACGAGGTCTCGCGCAAAAAGGGCAAAACGACGAAAAACGAGCGTAAAACCTACACCTTCGACTACGCGCGCAAAACGATAAAATTTCAAAAGTTCAAGGGCGCGGGCGGCGAGCTACAGCTCGTAAGCGATGAAATTTTGCCCTATTTTGCGACGAACGACCTGCTGAGTTTGTTTTTCAATTTCTCTAAGATCCCGCACTCGGGCGATAAATTTTTCGTCCGAGCCGCGGGCGCAAAAAGCGCCGACGGAAGGATCGACATCGAAAGGCCGCGCGGAAGCGCCGCTGCAAATATCGCGAGCGAGCTTGGCGTCGCGCCGCCTAGCGAAGCGGATACAAACTCCGGCGCAGCGGCAAGCGCAAGCTCTAGCGGAGCAGACACGAAAACCGGCACAACGGACGTAAATTTTAAAGGGCACGGCGCGGACGCGGATAAGCAGGCTACGGCGATCTACGTGGTTTTCATCAACCAGCCGATATTTTCGAGCAGCCGAGGCGAGCTGCACCTGAGCCTAAACGAGCGCGGTTACGCCGATCGCGCCGTTTTGAAGGACGTGCTGCTCTTCGGCGATATCCGCGCGCGGCTCGTGGAATGAGACTTCGTGGATTCGAAAAATGCCTGAGTTAAAAATTTTTAACTCTTAAAAGATAATTTGGCGCGTCTAGGTCTTTATTAAATTTTAATTTCATATATTTTTTCAGCTCGTTATATTCTTTATTAGTGGGTATAAATATAAAAAATTTATTGTAAAGTGCGTCTATAATTAAAGCATCGACAAACCTACATGAAAATAAGCCGCCCCTAAACAAATGAAAAATCATTTGCGGTATAAAAAGAAAGATAACCGCTCCCATGCAGCAAAATAACATTATAAAGACTATCATAGAGTCATCAAATATCGCGCCATAAATATAAGCAAGTACGTATATGGCGAGGCAGGTTTTTCCTATAATCCTTTCCGTTTCCGTATATTTATGTGTTTCGCTTTCATAAAAAAATGCGAAAGTCTTTTTGAAATATAAAATCTCATCAAATTTCATTACGAGCTGCTCGCCTGATTTTATACATTTTATGCTTGAGTTTAAAAATATAAATTTCCTTCCGTAATGCTGCGAAAAACCCTTAAGGACTCTGGCAACTAAAGGTACAGTAAGTAAAATATTTGCAACTTTTCTATCGTAGGGGATATTAAATACTAAATTTATAAACATGGCAAAACAAAGTAATACCGCTATAGTTATAATATATACGATCGTTATATAATCTTTGATGACTAGCGGCTCTTTATCGTAATCACGAGTTTTAGCGCCCCGCGATGAAATACCGCCAGGGTTTAAATTTTGAAATTTTACCTCATCTTTTGAGTTTAAATTTATGTCGTTTAAATTTCTATCTCGGAAATTTGCGCCGCAAAGATGATCGGCTTGCGATTTGGGGTCTGCTGGATTAAAATTCGCATTTTTAAAGCTTTTACTACTCAAATTTGTATCGTTTAAATTTAATGAGCTGTGATCCGTTGTATCGCTTAAATCTGCATCGTCAAAGATGTCGGCGCTAGCGCCTTTTCGCAACTTTTGCTTTAAGTTCCGGCGCCCTTCGTTTAGAGGCTTTTTAGATTTCTCAAACCGCACTTTATCCAAAAAATATCCTTAAGCTTAAATCGCTCGTATTTTATAACTTTGGGCTTAAATCGCAATAAATTGCGCCCGTTTCGCGCGTTTTTGATTTTATTTAAAATGTGTTTTGCATCGCGCCGCATACAGCGCAATTACTACAGCAAGGCGCGCAGCAAAAGAAACGGACCGCATTTTCGGATCGATTCATTTCTTAAATTTTCTTATGAAATCACTCGCGTCCCGCGTCGCCATCGCTGAGCTCATAACGGCGATCCTATCGGCTCCCGCGCGTAGGACGGAGGTGAAATTGCGCGGCGTTATGCCGCCCAGCGCGTAAATTTCACCGTCGTAAAACCCACGCACGGCGCGGATCAAATTTAGCCCCTTCGGTGTGAGCCCCGCCTTGCAATCGGTCGCGAAGATATGGCTCAGACAGATCGCGCTCGCGCCCAGCTCCAGCGCCTCGCGCGCCTCCGCCTCGCTGTGGCAGGAAGCGACCAGTTTTTTGAAATTTGCGCGCAAAAACTCCGCGCCGCGCGCCGCGCTGAAGCCCCGCAAAACCCCGAGCGGCAGCCATAAATTTCTCTCACCCGCCCGCAGCGCAAAATCTGCAAAATTATGCACAAAGATCGCAGGCAGGCGCCTTGCACTCTCCGCGCTTTGCACGTCCTTTGCATTCTCCAAGTTTTCCGCCCTTTTCACGCTCTGTGAATTTTCTACACCCTCTATACTTTCCGAGTTTTCTGCGTACTGCGAGCTCTGCGAGCTCCCCGCATTTTTTGCACTATGCACATCATTTGCATTTTCTGTACTTTGCGCACCCTGCATCCTTTCCGCATTTTCTGCGCCCCGTACGCCTTTTGCCGCTGGTTTCGTTTCGCATACGACGCCGCGAAGCGAAATCTCGCCCGGTGCGCTATCATTCGCGCAGTTTGCAGCGCTGGTAAAATTTTCAGACAAAATTTCATCTAAAACGCAAGCGGAATTTTTAGACCGTATCTCATCTGTGGCGGCACCGTGCTTGCGGGCTGTATCCGCGCAAAGCTCGCTCTTGCCGCCGCCCAAATCGAGCTTTTTTCGAGAAACTTCGTCCTCGTCGCGCTCGTAGAGCGAAATTTTATCCGCGCAGACCGCGCTCGCGTCTAATCCGCCCGCGAAAGCTTGAGTTTCGCTAAATTTAGTAGCGCAAGCTTCATCTGCAAAAATCCCTTCTGCGCGGGCTGTATTCGCACAGAGCCCGCTCTTGCAGGCGAGTAAAATTTTACCAAACAGCGCCGCATAGGCCGCTTCGTCTAAATCCTTTTCGCGCACGACGATCTCGCCTACGCCCGCCGCGGCAAAATCCGTTATGCGCGCAAGCAGCGCCGCCTCACCGCCGCAGAGCGCGCGATTTGTGATGATCGTAATGCGCGAAGCAAGCTCTAAATCCTGCATACGCCCGCTCCTTTAAGCTCAATATCCGTGCGCGAGGCAGCACTCAAATTTAAAATTTTGCCTGCGATGCTAGGGATTAAAATTTTACTTGCTAGGGCGAGCGCCGAAATCCCCGCCGTCACGCCATATTTCAAAATTTCGCCCGCCGAGACAATGGCTAAAATTTCCATCGCGCCGCCGGAGCTCAAAGCGTTCGCCCGGTCGTTTGATTTTAGCGATCTCACGTTGCTGCCGCATAAGAGCCCGAAGCTCGCGCCGTTTTTAAATTTAAAATTTATGCCGCCCGAGGGCTCGAAATTTGCACCGCCTTTAAATTTTAAATCCGCATATGTGTTCCTAAGTCTTAAATTTACACGCGTATTTTGTAGCTCAAAATTTCCCGCACTCGCTAACGCAGTGCCAAAAAATTTACCATCCGTTATGGCGCCAGAAATTTTATCACGACATGCGGCGCTACAAAATTCGACGTCGTATTTTGCGTTGCAAATTTTACTTCTGCACCGAGTAGCGCAAAATCCGCCCTCGGGCCTGACGCTATAAATCTCGCGTCTAACGCCATAAATTTCATCCACGCACGCGGCAAAATTTCGCACCTCACACATAGATATACTCGCTCATCAGCGGCTGCAGCCCGCCGCTGCGGATCGCCTCGCAGACCTCACTTACGCTGCGCGCGTCGCTGATCTCAAACTGCTCGTCGCCCCTTTGCTCGCTGTGTCCGCCGATACCTACGCTCACGCCCGCCGAAATTTTGCTCGCTGCGATCCTAATCGCATTGTCGCGGAAGCCCGCCCTCTCGCGCGTAGAGATCGTGATCTGCGCACTTGGCAGCAGCAGCCGATACGCGCACATCACCTGCAGCAGCTCGCGCTCGCCGACGTCCTTCGGGTTTATTTTGTCGTTATTGATGATCGGGCGCAGGCGCGGCACCGAAAAGGCAATCTCGGCGCGCGGGTACTTGCGCTGAAGCAGCCACGCGTGCACGCCCGTAGCAAAGGCATCGCGGCGGAAGTCTGCGAGGCCCAAAAGCGCCGCAAAGCCCACGCCGCGCATACCGCCTCTGATCGCGCGCTCTTGGGCTGCGAAGCGATACGCAAAAACGCGCTTGTTGCCCGCAAGATGCAGCTGCGCGTAGCGCGCGGGATCGTAGGTTTCTTGAAAAACGGTGACGAAATCGACGCCACAAGCGTGCAGATAGGCGTAATCGGCCGAGTTTAGCGGATAAATTTCGACGCCGATTACCTTAAAATACTGCCGCGCGAGCTCGCAGGCGCGCCCGATATAGCGCACGGGGCTGTTTTTCTCGCTCTCGCCGGTGAGGATTAAAATTTCTTCTAGCCCGCTCGCCGCAATCGCCTCAAACTCCGCTCGCAGCTGCATCTCATCGAGCCTTGCGCGCGCGATTTTGTTTTTGCAGTTAAAGCCGCAGTAAACGCAGAGATTGTCGCAGTAGTTTGAGATGTAAATCGGCGTGAAAACGGCGATGTTGCTGCCGAAATGCGCCGCTTTTTCGCGCGCTGCGGCTTGCGCGATCTGCTCCAAATGCTCGCCCGCGCGCACGCTTAGTAGAGCGGCAAAATCGCGCAGAGTTCTATTTTTCGCGCCGATCGCCCTTTGCACGTCCGCCTCGCTCGCCTCCTCGCAAAAGCCCTCGCGCAGAGCAAGCGTGCGCTCCATCATCTCGCTTCCGATATCCTCCATGCCCGCTAGATAGCCGGTTTTATTCATCTTTAAAATTTTCCTTTTAAATTTTTATTTAAATTCTACGCGGCACGTTTTTGCGTGTAAATTTACGCACCGCAAATTTTAAAATTTCATATTGCGCCGTGCCGTGTAAAATTTTAAAATTTCACGTCGTATCTATCGGCTGCCACGCCGAGCTTGCGCGATATGTATTTATAGCTCAAGAAATGCAAATTCCGCGCAAAAAAAATACGGCTCGCACAACCAAGCCGCGTTTAAAATTTTAACCGCTACCTCAAAAATCCCGTTAGCGGCGAGCTTGCGCAGGCTGTTTTACAAACGGCGCTGAGTCCCGCCAGATAGGCATCGCGCCCCGCCTGTACGCCGAGCGCAAACGCCCGCGCCATCAGCGCCAGATCCCCGCTCGTGGCGATCGCCGTATTTACCATCACCGCAGCGCAGCCCATCTGCATCGCCTCGCAGGCCTCGCTAGGCGCGCCGAGCCCCGCATCTACGATGATCGGCACGTCGATTTCGCCAAGCAAAATTTCGATCATCCCGCGCATCATCAGCCCGCGATTGGAGCCGATCGGCGCTGCTAGCGGCATCACGGCGGCGGCCCCTGCGCTTACCAAATCGCGCGCGACGCACAGATCGGCGTGCATGTAGGCAAGCGGCACGAAGCCCTCGCGCGCCAGGGCTTCGCAGGCCTTGATCGTCTCAGTGTTGTCGGGCAGAAGGTATTTGCTCTCGCCTATGATCTCGATCTTTACGAAGTCGCCGCAGCCTAGCTCGCGCGCGAGCCGTGCGATCCGCAGCGCCTCCTCGGCGTTTCGCGCGCCGCTGGTGTTCGGCAGCAGCGTGACGCCGCGGGGGATGAAATCCAAGATATTGCGGCTCTTGCTTTCGTTTACGCGGCGCAGCGCAAGCGTGACGATCTCGCAGCCTGCGTGCCGCACGCAGGCGTCGATCATCGCGTGATCGAACTTGCCAGAGCCCATTATCAGGCGCGAGCTAAACTCCTTGCCGCCTAAGATCAGTTTATCGTCCATTCTATCCTCTTTAGTTTAAATTTTATTTTCGCATACGGCGCAAATAGCGCAATATCAGTGCTTGCGCGGCGCATTATACACAGCGCGAGATTACGGCACAGATCCTTACTTGCTTATGTCGCTATTTTAACGCGCCGCACGACGCCGCATCGAAGCTTTAAAATTTCTCGTCAAATTTTAGCCACGACACAAAAATTTTAAAATTTAACGCGCAGACTGCGGCTCGCTTTGCTGCACGAAATTTTAAATCCTGCATTCAAAAGTAGCTTGCTCGCGCCGAATAAATTTTAAAATTTTACTTATCCGCGAGCTGTGCACGGCAAATGGTTTAAATTTCGTCGTTTAAATTTGCATATCGCGGCTAAATTTGCTCGGCGCGCAGTAAATTCACATCGTCTTTAAAACACGCTGTATGCCGCCGAAACGCTCGCCTGCTTCTCAAAGATAATCGCGCAAAGCTAAATTTAGCGGCAATGCACAAAGGCGCGTAAATTTAGAAATGCAGGCGCGCGATGAGCGGCCAGGCTTAGCTCTCCTCGCCTAAAATCAGCCTAAGCGCGACGTTTGCCTGATGTGCGGCGCAGATCGCCACGCGCGGCGCGAGCAGCCCCACGCCCTGAGCCGCGGCGCTTTTGCGGTCGCCGCAGACGAAGACGTTTTTGCCGAGCCGCGTCGTGCGGATCTCGTTGGCGTCGCCGCTGCCCGCCATACCGCTAGCGCAGATCAAAAAGCGATCCGTTCCGCCGAGCGCATCGAAAATCATCGCTTTCGCCGCCGCGTTGTCGAAGCACTCGCAAATTATACGCTCGTTTTTTAAAATTTCGGCTACGTTTTGCGCGGTAAATCGCTCGTTTAAGGTTCGCACGCGCACGAACGGGTTTATACGCGCGATTTTTTCGCGCAAAGCGGCCGTCTTAGGCTTGTAAAGATCGCCGATCTCGTACTGCTGGCGGTTCAGGTTGGTCGGCTCGACGACGTCGAAGTCGATCAAAAAGAGCTCGCCCACGCCCGCGCGCGCAAGCAGGATCGCGACGTTGGAGCCGAGCCCGCCGAGCCCGCAGATCGCCACGCGCGAGCCTTGCAGCGCCTCATTTACGGCGGGGGCATTGCGAGCAAACATCAGCTCGCGAAGCTCCTGCGGCGATAGCTCCGTGCCGCGCGCGAGCAAAAAGAGCTCATCGCCCGCCTTCAGCTCGCAATTTTGCGTGCTCGCATAGCCGTTTATCACGGCGATCTCGCCGCTAAATTTAACCTCGCGCTTTAGCCCCTCAAGATCGCTCGCGCCCGTTTCGTAAGCTTTGCCGTTTAATTTTATCTGCATTTTGATCCTAAATTTTATCTTTTTGCTCAATCAAGCCTCGTCGCGCCTAAATCCCGATCCCGCGCCTTTTTTTGCGTCGCGCAGAGTTGTGAATTTAACGATTTTGGCGAGGCGTCTACGCTTGGCTTTTGCCACTCTTTGCACAGCGTCGATCCCTTGCTAGATAGGCATCGCACTCCGCTGGAAATTCGCCGAATTTACGCCGCCGCACGCAGAATTTCAAAGCCTAGTCTTTCGCAAAGAAGACTAATTAACAGCCGCGTCCTCACTCGGACTTAATGCAAGCGCGCTTTAATCGCGCCTCGCAAAGCGCGGCGATCAATCGCACGCAGCTCTAAGCTAGCCCGATCAATGAAATTTTAGCGTCGCATCGTGCGCTTTGTTTTGACCGGCTTTAAGCTTTTTGAAATTTATTGTCCGTCATATAAATTTCGCGGACGCAAGCCGCTTTTTACCGCGCGATCGTGTGAGCGTTTTGCCTTATCGAATCGCGTCGTATGGCGAAAAGCTCACGATGCGCCGCTATCCGTATACAGCGCGCGAACCAAATCTACCGAATTTCACTATTTTATCGCCAAATCTCAGCTCAAACCTAAACGCGCGCAAGCTAAACCGCTAAATTTTATTACCTCAAAACACATTAAAATTTAGCGTCGTCCTTTGGCGCGATCGGCAAAATTTAAACGCGTACCGCACTCGCGAGCCGAGTTTGGTGCACTCGCGAGCAAAATTTAAGCGCCTGCTGCCAAGCGCGATGCCGCAAAATTTTGCGGCATAAATTTTAAAACTCGACGCCCAAATCCCGCGACTTAAATTCTAAGGCCTAACGTCGGCACGGCGCATAAATCTTTAAAGCTCAAGCGCTATGACATAAATTTTAAAATTTCCTCATCCGGCGCGATACTGCCACCAAGGGGGCAGTGCACAGGTCTTTAAAATCCTACGTTAAAGCTGCGACACAAAATTTAGAATTCCGTGCTTAGTCGCTGCCGATGTAAGTCCAAAACCACGCGACAAGTTCTCTCATAAATTCAAAAACCCAAGCCGCTATGTCTCCGCTCTGCCGCGTCCGCCGTACTGACGTATCTCAGTGTCGCTACGCCGCTTAAAAATTTAGTGGCTTCCTTAGCGGCTTCCGCGCGGATTTAAACCTCGGCTGCCGCAATTTTAACATAATTCAAAGCTCCGACCTCAGCCGCCGCCTACGAACTCGACGATTTCATATTTTTTGCCGCTTGAGATCTGCGTGCGCTCCCACGCCTCTTTTTTTAAAATTTCGCCGTCGCACTCGAGCGCCACGAAGCGCAGATCGTGTCCGCGCGAGCGCAAAAACTCGCTCACGCTCATATCCTGCGCGAGCTGCAGAGGCTCGCCGTTTACGCAGATCTCAATCATCGCTTGCTCCCAAGCTCTCGCGATACTCCTCGTAAGTGCCCCTAAAATCTACGATTTCGCCGTCTCCTTTGAGATGCAAAATTCTATTTGCAAACGCGTCGATGAGCTCGCGGTCGTGGCTCACGCAGATCGCGCAGCCCGCGAAATTATACAGCGCCTCGCCAAGCGCGATGATCGCCTCAAGATCAAGGTGGTTGTTGGGCTCGTCGAGCACCAGCAGGTTCGGGCGTTGCAGCATTAGCTTGCTTAGCATCACGCGGTGCTTCTCGCCGCCGCTTAGGCTGCCCACGCTTTTCTCCTGCTCCGCGCCGCTAAAAAGCATACGCCCAAGGCATTTGCGAATTTCATCCAGATCCCTATTCTGCGGGCTTTGTAGATATTCGTAGAGTTTGAGCTCGCCTGAAATTTTATTATTCGTATCCTGCGCAAAGTACCCAGGCTCGATCGTGGCGCCCATATGGACCTTGCCGCGCTGCGGCACGAGCTCGCCCATGATGATCTTACAAAGCGTGCTTTTGCCCACGCCGTTTCGACCGATGATGCCGATCTTATCGCCGTGAGCGAGCTTGAGATTGAAATTTTTTAGAATTTGGACCTCGCCGAAGCTCATATCCACGCCGCTTAGCTCTAAAATTTCATTGCCGATCTCGCGCGCGGGCTTAAATAAAATACTAGGCTCTCTGCGCGAAGAGGTTGCAAGCTCGCTAAGATCGAGCTTGTCGAGCTGTTTTTGGCGGCTCGTGGCCTGCTTGGCTTTGCTTGCGTTGGCGCTGAAGCGAGCGATAAATTTTTCAAGCTCCGCCTTCTCTTTGAGCTTTTTCTCGCGCTCGAACTGCGCCTGTTTGGCGATTAGATTGGATGCTATGAACCAGTCGTCGTAATTGCCGCTAAATTCGCGCACCCGCTTAAAATCAACGTCGAGAATGTCCGTGCAGACGCGGTTTAAAAAGTGGCGGTCGTGGCTGATGACTACGAGCGTGCCCGCGTGGCGATTTAGCTCAAACTCGAGCCACGAAATGGCGTCGATATCGAGATTGTTCGTAGGCTCATCCAAAAACAGCACGTCGGGGCGCGGGAAAAGCACCTGCGCGAGAAGGACCTTAAATTTATCGCTCGTCTCGATCTCGCTCATCTTTTTATCAAAGTCATTAATCCCCAGCGAGCTTAAAATTTTCTCGATCCGCGTTTCGTACTCGTAAGCAGGATCCTCCTCGGCGCAGATCATCTCAAGCTCGCCGAGGCGCTCGTTTATCTCGTCGTTAAACTCGCCCGCTTCGTAAAGCTGCGTCTTTTCGCGCACGGCGTCATAGAGGCGCTTGTTGCCGTAAAGCACGGCGTCTTTGACGCTGAAGCTTTCAAAGGCGAATTGATCCTGCCCCAAAACGCCGATTTTAAGCCCGCTTTGGATTAGAATTTCGCCGCTACTTGCTTCGATCTGTCCGCTTAAAATTTTAAGTAGCGTCGATTTGCCCGCGCCGTTTGCGCCGATAAGACCGTAGCGCCTGCCCTTATCGAGGCTTAAATTTACGTTTTCAAAAAGCAGCTGTTTGCCAAAGCGCATCGTTAGATCTTTGATTTCAACCATATTTTTCCTTTTAAATTTCTCTTTGCGTTGCCTTACGCGCGGGCTTCTGCTAGGTTTTGCGCGCAAATTTCATATCACGTTTTATTGCGGCTTTTACGCCGCGGCAAACCGCGATAAATTTTTCCTATTGTAGCTTAAAATTCTAAAATTTCGCAGAAGGGGCGCAGGCGAGCGCGATTAAATTTAAACCGCTAGAGCAATTTAAAATTTTAACCGCTGTAATCGCTATCGCGAGTGATGATGAGCGTGTAGTTCGGATACGCCGCGCGCACCTGCTTGCACACCGCGCGAAACGTCGCCTCCATATCGGGCGCTGCGAAATCGACGATAACGTCGAAGCTGATCGAGCGCTTTTCCTCGTCGAGATAAAATCCATGTATCTGCGAGACGAACTCGTGCGAAAACGCCATCTGCTTGATATGCTCGTAGATCTCGGTGGCGCGCGGATCGTTCCTGTTAAACGCGTAAATTCCTACGGTATCCAGGATGATATTAAATTTCGCAAAAACGGCGTTTTGGATGCGACGCGTAAGAGCGTCGATCTGCGCCGCGGTCGTATCACTTGCGACCTCTATATGCACCGAACCTACCATTTTATCGGGCCCGTAGTCATGAAACATCAGATCATACGCGCCGATAACGCCCTCAAAGCCGCGCACGACGTCGTAAATTTCATTCGTTAGCTCCAGGCTCGGACGCGAGCCCAAAAGCTTGCTGATAGTATCGCGCAGAATTTCATACGCCGTTTTGATTAGAAGAGCCGAAATTATCGCGCCCAGATACGCTTCCAAGCTCAGAGCGAAAATAAGCGAAATAAAAGCCGCTACGAGGGTGGCTAGCGATACGAGCGCGTCGTATTTGGCGTCCACGCCGCTAGCGATGAGCGAGTCGGAGTTTACGCGCTCGCCCGTCTTTTGCGTGTAAAGCCCTAGGCTAAATTTCGCCGCGACCGCTACGGCGATGATGGCGAGCGAAACCGCATTATAATTCGCCGCTTGCGGATGAATGATCTTTTTGATCGATTCGACGAGCGAGACGCCGCCGGTGTAGAGGATGATGACGGCGATTACGATCGCGCTTAGATACTCGATCCTGCCGTGCCCGAAGGGGTGCGCGCGATCGGGCTGCTTGCTCGCAAGGTGCACGCCCACGATCGTAATGACGGACGAAAGCGCGTCGCTTAGGTTATTTACGGCATCTAGCACGATCGCGATCGAGCCCGAAATCAGCCCCACGACGCCCTTAAATGCCGCTAAAATTACATTTGAAATGATACCGATCGCGCCGGTGCGAATGATGATTTTATCTCTGCTATACGCCGCTTGAGGCACTTCCATTATCTCTCCTTTGAAATTTTACTCTAAGCCGCAATCGCTGCGCGTATAGGTCAGATCGGCGATTTTTTCGCCGCTTTGCAGAAATTCTCGTAAGCCTATGCGATTTAGACCGCCCGCTTTCATCATCGCGCAGACGTCCTTTTGCCTGTTGGCGCGCAAAATGCTTTCAAAATTTTGCTTGATTTTGGGATCTACTTTATCCCAAATTTCATTTTTTAGAATCGTGGGAATTACAAATTTATCGCCTTCGCACGTAGCCGCGCCCAACTCCATATTTTTAGTCGCGGGATGACTGTGCCCATTTACGGCGTCCGCCAAAGCCTTGCAGCGCTCGGCATCGGCATCTACATCTCCCGCGAGCGTCGCGGTGCAGATAAATACGCCGAACAGGGCGGGTATAAATTTTTTCATTTTAACCTCCTAATTTTATTTGAAATCTATCATATTAAAATTTTAAATTCAATCTATTTTTGAAATTTAAAGACCTGTTTGCGCGACGCAAATCCGCTAGCCGTCAAAATTCCTTGCGTTAAATTAGCGACGTAAATTCCCCATAAATCACCGCTAGAAATTTTCTAAATCGCGGCAAAAATTCTTTAAATTCCGCGTGAAATTCTATGAGCGGAAATTTTATGGCGGATCACATGCGCTCGCTCAAAGCGGTGCGAGGCGAGATCATCCGTATCTTTTTCAAACTCGCCGTTTCAGTTATAGATTTAACGCAGCTTTGAAAAGCTCCAGCCAATCCGCGCCCGCTGTTTAAATTTATAAATTTAATGCAGTTCCGCGTTGAGTTTGATCGCGCGTTTGCTAATACTTGCCGTAATCTGCCCGCTTTGGCTATTTTGGCGGAAGTGCAGTCCACTAAGCCCAGCAAGCTCAAGCCCTTTATAAATTTCGCGATCAAATGCAAAGCCTGGATTTAGCGCTGCTAGCGCCTCGCGATCCTTTTGCGCGATAAAAACCTTCGTACCCTCAAGTACCGCGATACCGGCATCCACGATGCAGCGGTCGCCTAGCGGAATGCCCGTGACGGAGTTTGCGCCCAGCAAGCAGTGCTTGCCGATGCTCACGGCATTGCCGTTGGTGCCGCTTAGCACGCCCAAAATCGACGCGCCGCCGCCTATATCGCTGCCCTCGCCCACGACGACCGAGCTGCTGACGCGCCCCTCGATCATAACGCTGCCGGTCGTGCCTGCGTTGAAATTCACATACGCAGCACCCGGCATCACGGTCGTACCCGCAGCGATATACGCACCCAAACGCACCTTTGCGTCATCTAAAATCCGAACGTTTTGCGGCGGTACGACGTGGCTTAGATAGCGCGGAAATTTATCGATGCTGATGATACGCGGATAGCGGCCTTGCATTTTTAAATGGATTTCGTTTTCACGCAGCCACCGAAGCTCGATCGGGCGGGCGTTTTCGTCCCACGCGACGTTCGGAAGCACGCTAAATGCGCCATCTAGATTGAGCGTGCGCGGCTCGCAGAGATTTAGCGAAAGCGCGTAAAGCTTGAGATAGACGCTCTCGACGCTTTTCGGCGCGGTATCCTCAAAGATAAAGCTAGCGCAAAAGCTCGCGTGCTCGTCCGATTTCATCGCCTCTTTAACCGCAAGCAGCACCTGCAGATTTTTGTGCGCGCCCTCTTTGGCGTCTGGCTGTAGAAATTTTAAAGCCTCGATCGCCTTTTTTAGGGCTTTGTGCGTTA